>JABXIJ010000027.1 GCA_013373105.1 Flavobacteriaceae bacterium
AATATTTTCTTCTCCCATTTCAGCGAATAACTTTTTAGCGGTTGCTAAATTTCTCTCGTAATTGGTATTACTATCACATGAAACAAAAACTATTCCTATTAAAATTAAAATTATTTTTTTAAGATTTTTCATTTTATTTTTATTTTGACTTATTAAATGAAGAATAATTAGAGTTAGGAAACACAGGTATTAAACCTTTTTCTCCTCCTTCACAAAGTGCCATAACTCGTTGTGCCATATTACTTTTATCATCATTAGTTCTCCAATCAAGGTAGTTTTGAAAATGCTCATAAGACGCCCAATCTCCATAAATATAATAGGTGTTAGTTTCATCATTAAAAAACGCCTCAAGAGATAAACTTCCATCATAATTTCTTGTTGTTTGTAAACCATCAGACGTATTAAGAAGGTCTATTAAAGCTTGTTTTTTACCTGGCAAAACCTTCAGGGTAAGTAAAACCGGATTTTTAGGAGCTATTGCTTGCATCATTCCTCCATAATCAAAGAATTCACCTTGAGCTTTGATTTTACCCTCATCATCAAAATTAAAATACCAGTACCCACTAAGATTAATTTGTTTGCCTGTGATTGAATTTTTTCCTGTCCAAGTTCCATATGTTCTAACACTTCCATCAGGTTTAAGAGTTAAAGTATCAACTCCTGGCAACCAAACTTGGGCATTGTATTTAATATCTTCAAAGTTATCATGATAACTTTTTAGAATAGACTTATAAGCATCAAATCCTAATGGATTAGAGGCATCATAAATTGGTGTATATAACTTAATATCTTTACTAACTAAAGCAAGTTGTGCATCAATATTTTCTTCTCCCATTTCAGCGAATAACTTTTTAGCGGTTGCTAAATTTCTCTCGTAATTGGTATTACTATCACATGAAACGAAAAGTATTACTGTAATCGCTAAAATTATTTTTTTTAAAGTTTTCATATTATATAATTTATTAGTTAAAGTATTTAAAATTAATATATCCACCCCCCAATATTTCCACGATAATCAACTGGATATCCTTTTATACGCTCTCTCAATGCCGCTGAAGTATTTCCAGCAATAACAAAGGATTTAAAGGTGAACATTTTCATAAAAGGTTCAATATTAGGTCCATTTTCAAAATTATCAACATGGTAAATAAAATCTTCTGACGTTCTAAATTTTTCAATTAAAGTAATGCGTTTGCCATCTTCAGAAATAAAATAACTATAGTCATAAGTGTTGGGTTCCTTCGTACGGATAAATTTGTTTAATTTTTCTAAAAATGCTTTTACATCTTCTGTAGAGTAACCTGGATTAACCGTCATATCTATATTGGCAACAACTTTTTGTGATGTATTATTTGCTGCATCTTTTGCATTCATTTCTTTTTCAATTACTGATGTATCAAAAAATTGAACCTCTTTTATAATTTTATCTCCCTCCCATTGATATGATATATGAAATGGAAAAGCTACACTTTGACCCGTATATTTGCCTGTGGCAGAGAAAGTATTCCAAATATTAGTCCAAACAATACCGTTATTGTAGGTAGCGGTTTCAACCTCTGATCCTAGTGCATCTCCATCCATGTTTTCCACCGTTATTTCATCAAACAGATCGTATAGATTTTCTACTCCTGCAATAAACCCTATCTTATCAAGCTTATTACCGTGTGGATCAATAAATTGCATACTATCAGAAAATATTTCTTTTAAATAATCAATATTTTCCTCACCAACTTTTTGAAATAAAGTTTTTATTATTTGAGATTTTTCATCGTTAGTTGTAAGATTAGCGTAAGGCTCGTTACATGTATACAATGACAAACCTAGTATAAGAATAATTATTTTTTTCATTTTTAAGTTATTTGATTATAGTTTAAAAACTGTCTTTGTTTTTAATTTGATTTTTATTCGGATTGCACCCATTTCCTAACTCCTATAATTTTATTGTCTTGAATGTAATGTTGCTCAAAAAATCTGTAAGTTTCTATTGATCCATCTTTTGTATATCTATTCTCTGTAAACGATAACATAATTTTATTCAAGGTATTATCATAAGAAGGTATTAATGGAATTACCTCTTCTATAGTGCGTGTTATTGAATCATAAGGAGCATGCATTGATTTAATTAGAGAGATTCCAGTATCTAAATCAAAAACTAATTTTTCCAATCCTTTCTCAGGATAAAAAAACATTGAATCCCTAAAATTCTCTTTAGACATAAAATTATAATCCTTGTTCACAAATGCATTAGAAAAGGAAACCGCTAATTCTGCTGCCTGATTACTACCTAAGGTATAATTTGAATTCTTATTAGGACCATCTAAAATAAAACCAGCAGATGTATCTACTGATTCTATATTACTTTGTTGACATCCAAACATTAAAATGAAGCATATCAAGCAGTATAATGCGGGTTTTATAGTATTCATAACGTGTGATTTTTTAGTTTAAATGCTGACTCAAAAATCCAGTAACATCAAAAAAATCGTTAAATAAATAAATCTGACCATCACTATTGAAACGCATTAAGGCCATCCATTTATGACTTACTGCCTTACCAGTTTCAGCATGCGTATGGTGCCAATTACCGTAAACTCTAATATCATTAGGATTATCACTTGTTTCTTCTGAACTATAGGTGCTACCACCAAAAAACTTTATATCCCTTAACTCGTGATTATCATACATGGCTATATAGCCGTCTAATGCTGCCATTAAAACCTCCTTAGTTTCATAATCATCTATTAAGATTTTATCTGGACCACTCCATTTTAATGAATCTGCAAAATACTGAGAAAACTTATCGCTTTCTTCTGCCGACATAGCTCTCAACATAGATTTAATTCGTTCTGTATTTTCTTTAAATTTTAATTGATTTTCGGATGATGTATCTTTAACCGTTTCCCCAGTTTCACAGGAGACAACTAATACCAATAATATAATTTTTAAATATTTCATAATTACTCTTTTACTTCAGATGCTTTAAACTTCAATGTTTTGTTTACAAAGTCAGCGATACCACTAACTATATATGTTTTTTCATTAGTAAGGTTATCAAGTGCATACATTTTAAATACTTTACCTTGTTTTCTATAAACACCTTGTGTTGTTCCTTTTATAATTTCTTCTTCCATTTGAGTCCATATAAAACCAGTAAATTCACCGCTTTCCATACTGTCATTATGGTTTGTAAATACATAAGATAAATAAACTCTCCCATAAGGTCCTGCCTCACCTGTGGCAGATAATTCATAATTTACTCCATCTTTGGTATGAACAGCATCGATTATAAATTCTGCATTTATCAATGCACTTGAATCCCATTTTAAATCTTGTGCAAACGAAACACTTACAAACAAGAACAATACATAAACTACTTTTTTCATAATTAATTGATTTGATTTCTTAAATTTTTTATTGTTTCAGTAAACAAACCTATTTAAATAATTATTCAGGTATTCCAACTCCATTTTTATTAGGAGCCCATGAGCTATGCATAATTTTCCATCCTTGATCAGTGTTAACCCAAACGGAAGAACCTCTTGTACTGTAAGCAACCTCTTTGTCGGTATCATTAAAAATATAACTTCCTGATGCATAAAATGTGAGAACAGCTGTTTTCATATCTGGAGAATAATTCACATCCATATTTTCTAATTCAAAACTTTTCCAAGTAATTACTCGTTCCCTCTCAAATGAGGCTTTATTAAACGTATAAAATGGTGACAAATTAGAATCTCCTGTCATATGATTAATATCTGGATGCATAAACTTTGAATATGTCTCATAGTCATTTGCTGTTATTGCATCTTGAGCTTCTTTTTGATTTTTTATTAATTGTTTAGAGATATTCTCTTGGTTCACTTTTGCATAATATATCCTTGCAAAATTCCAATAAGGGGAACCAAATTGGGCAAAATCAACTGCTTTCAATTGAAGTTCTAGTGCTTTTTGATATTCCCCTATAGATGCATAGTGTTCTGCCATTGAATCATAAGAGTTTGGTCCATAGTGCATCTGTTGAGAACGTTTTACATAATCCATTGCCATCTCTTGATTTGGCTCACCATAATCTCCTCTTAAATAAGCATACGACATCATATTATAAGATGCCGACGCTTGCTCAGGAAATTTTTCAGCAAATATTTTATAAGTATTAAAATCAGCTGGTGTTGTAGCCAACCAGTTAATTAAGGGACTTTCCGGATGTTCTGCCATTGCTGATTTTGTAAAATCAGGTCTATTTTCTCGGGAGGTCATAAGAAAACTATGCCATGTTTTTTCTTCAGCACTAAGTTTTGAAACATCTATAGCTTCAAGCTTTGATTTTTGACTTCCCCAATTTGGGTTTGGGCTACTAACAGCAGCTAAAACTAGTTGGGCACATCCACAATTTGGATCTAACAACAGTGCTGCCTTGGCAATTCCCATGGCAGATAAATACTCAAGGTTCGCTATTGATTCTATTGCTGCGTTAGTGATTTTTTCAGCACTCTTCTTACAAGATGATTTTTGAATCCATTGAGCATTAGAAATACTCGAACTCAAAACTAGAATAATAAATAATTTTTTTATGATTTTTGATTTATTGATTTCTATCAAATATAAAATTATTAATTGTAATACGCAAGTTATTTTATTGTTAATTAACTATTAAATAAATTATTAGATCGTCTTTTGATCTTAAGTTGAAGAATAGTATACACATTAGAATCTGTATTTGATAACAATTCAATTTTGAAAAATCCAAAGTGTTTTTTAGAAAAAAGAGTTTATGTGTGTTTTTTCAAAATGGCGTAAAAAAATATGGCGTAAAAAAAAACTCCTTGATTTCTCAAGGAGTTTCTTAGTAGATAACTCATTCGAAATATCGAACATCAGTATCACCCCAAGAGATTTGATTGATACTCATCATATAATTACTCTTATTATAAACACAAACCCCTACAGCACAACTTCACACTAAAGTAGACTAATTAAAGCAAACTATAGAAATAAAAGAGGTTGAATTAACAACCCCAATTAAAAAATAAGCAAACAACATCGTTAAAAAAAAATCTTTCTGAATGTATTCTCTGTTAATTTTTTTTGTAGTTTGTAAGAAGAATACAAAATAAAAAAAAATGAAAAAAATTAATCAGCTTATTAAAAATTATCTTGATTGGAGTAATGACTCCAAAAAATTTATTAAAATATTTCAAATAATATTTTACTACATACCTGCAGTATTAATTCCTATAGGTACTTTAGCTGCATGTTTTGGATCCGAAGAATTCGAGTATATGGGAGATATCGTTAAGGTTTTTATAATTATTTGGGCTTTAGTCTTTGGCTACTTTAGTTTTAAAATTCTTTGGAGTAGGGCAAAAGATTTATTAACAGAAGTAGATACTAACAAATACTTTGTTATACCTGCGTTAGCACATTATTTGAGAACCTATGGTGAAGTCTTTGGGGCGGTTTGTTTTACTATCCCAATTTTCTTAATTGGACTTCAGATTGAAGCTATTACATTTGTTGGACAATACGATTATTATGGTTATGATTTTCCTTTAATACGTTCTTTAGGCTATTTTCCAATTATTGGCATATTTATTTTCCCTCTATATGGCTATTTTATTTTACTTTCTTTTAAATTAATTTCTGAAAGTCTAACGGCTTTGGTTGATATTGCTAATAATACAAGTAAATAACTTTATTTTATATTTTAAACTATCTTAGAGTTAGCAAAGTTATGATGCTGCAAAAACGACTTTAATAAGGACGGACCAGTGAAAATACTGGTCCGTCTTGTTTAGTAGATAACTCTATCGAAATATCGAACATAAGTCTAACTCCAAAAAACTTAATCGACACTCATCACATAATGACTCTTAGTATGAAAAGTTGAACTAATATGATATAGATTTCCCCTCACCCAATTATTCAATTCTGCTGCAAAACTGAAGAGATTGTTTGCTTAACTACCTGCAAAAGGAGTTCCAAAAAGACCTACTGCCAACTCTGCCCATATTAACATAAATATTATAACCAATATTCCAATGTATAGGACTCGATTTTTTAAATTCTTTGTACGATTACTTACAAAATTAATTCCAATACTAAAGAAGATTAGTAGAGAACCCATAATAATGAAATCAAATGGACTCCAGCTAATTTCATTAGTTATAGTCATTCCAATTAAAGGAATTAATAACAAAAAAAGAGGATAAAAAATTCTTTTTGACATATTCAAAAATAAAGAAACGGTTACACTTTATAAAAGTATAACCGTTTTATTGTTTTAGTAGATAACTCATT
>JABXIJ010000058.1 GCA_013373105.1 Flavobacteriaceae bacterium
ATTTGCAGAAAAATATTTGAATATTAGTGAACCCAAATTATCATTATTTTACGTTTGGGGTCATTCTTGGGAGTTCAAAGACAAAGAAAGATGGGATGCAATGGTCGAATTCTGCAACAGAATTGGACAGGAAAAAGGAATTTGGTCTGTTGGTACTGGCGAATACAGCGAATATTTAAAAGCGTTAGGTAATGTTGAAATAAGTGATAATGAAATATATAATCCAAAAGACAATCAAACCGTTTGGATTAGATTATCCAATGGAATAGAAACACTTGAGCCCGGACAGAGAATTGAAATAAAAACTGTTGCCAACAATGGCTATAAGTAATTGCTTGTTCTCGCCTACTTTGGAAATTCCTGCGGAATTTCCAACTTGGTGTGTACTTGCAAAGTTTAGTACTAACCCACGCAACTACTCATAGCCGAGACCGTTGTGTGTAATTAAACCAAAATAACGGTCAAGAAGGACTAACCATCCAGTTTCGGAAAATAAAAGTTGAAAGCGACAAAAAACAAATTAATGCAATAATCGCTTTTAGAGATTCTTTTAAAGTTTATTCTCAAAAAATCGTGAACTTATCTACACAAGGTAAAATTCTACTTAAAGATTTTTTATTAGTAACTCATGATGATTATAATATATTTTATGATCAATACCTTGAGATTAATCCAAGTGGTTTTGAAGCATTAAAAAATTCTGGTTATTTAGGTATGATACAAGGCTCTATGATTGAAAATCTTATTAACGATTACTATTTAACCTACAATATTGTGAACAAACAGGAAAAAGTCTTAACGACTTTATAGAAAATATGAAGGTTTTAGGATTTAAAGAACAAGCATTTACTAAAATTATAAATATCTTAAAAAAAAACAGATGTAGAAGAATATTTTGCATCTCATCAATATGAAATTAAGACTCTAATAAATCACCCAAGTATACAAGGTGCTAATTTAAGAGGCTCTATAGTTGGAGGTCTGTTTAATATATATAAAAAACTTCTATCTTTAGGCAAACAATTATTAGTTGAAATAGACAAAATTGTAGAGAGTAAAGAATAACCAAACACAGCAAAGTATATGAGAAATGGCAGGTTAAAGCATACATGAGAAAATTCCACTAAAATTTGCTATATTCGGCTAACAATGAAAATTATTACTGATTTTATTCATTAAACCATTATTATAACTTTTGGTTTTCATAAATCTTAATGATTTCTGCAACGAACTATACACTAAACTATGTGTTTCATTTGATAATTTCCTAATTGATAAAGTATGAAAAATGTAACTTTACTACTTCTTTTTTTCTCATTACAGAGTTTCTGCCAATCAAATTCTAATGATTATTATAATGAACCACATAGACCTCAGTTCCATTTTACACCAGAAAGTAAATGGATGAATGATCCTAATGGATTAGTCTATTACAATGGAAAATACCATCTTTTTTATCAGCACTATCCTAAAGATATAGTTTGGGGCCCAATGCACTGGGGACATGCAAGTAGTACAGACCTATTTCATTGGGAGCATCTTCCTATAGCATTATACCCAGATAAATTGGGTAATATATTTTCTGGGTGTGCAGTTATAGATGAAAACAATACAGCTGGTTTTGGAAAAAATGCCATGATTGCCATATTTACGTATCATAATGATGAACTTTGGAAACAGGGTTATAGAAATACAGAAAGTCAAGCCATTGCTTACAGCTTAGATGAAGGTTTAACTTGGACAAAATACTCAGGTAATCCAGTAATTAAAAACTCAAGTGAACGAGATTTTAGAGATCCAAACGTATTTTGGAATGAGGAAATTAACGCTTGGAACATGGTGCTCGCATCTGGAGACAAAGTAAAGATATTTACCTCAGATAATTTAAAAGATTGGAAATACAAAAGTGATTTTAAACCCAACCCAGATATTGCTAAAACTGGCACTTGGGAGTGTATTGATTTGTTTAAAATGAAGGTAAAAGGAGATGAAAAAGAAAAATGGGTAATGATTGTAAATCACGATAAATACACACCTAATGGAGGTTCTGGAACACGATATTTTATTGGTGATTTTGATGGTGAAGTCTTCACCAATACACAACCTTCTATTTGGTTAGATTATGGTACAGATTATTATGCAGGTGTTACTTTTTATAATGCTCCAGAAAACAAGAGGATTCTTATTTCTTGGATGAGTAATTGGTTGTATGCAAACAAAACACCCACAAAAGTTTGGCGAAGTGCCATGACATTACCAAGAGAATTAGTGCTAGATAAAAAAGGGAACAGGTATTTTTTGCGACAAAAAATAACAGAGGGTTTTAATAAGATTTTAGATACAAAAGTTTCAAAAGACAAAATACAATTGCCTTACTCTGCTAAAAAATTAAATCTTTCACAAGCAGAACTATCGTTTAGTTTCAAAGGAAAACAATTGAGTTTAACACTCTCTAACAGCAAAAATGAGTCTATTAAAGTTGAATTAAATGATACAACTTTTTCTATAGATAGGTCTAAATCTGGAATAACAAACTTCAGTGATAAATTTACAGAACCAATTCAAACCATGCCAGTTGATGAAAAAATAACCGATTTTCAAATTATTTTAGATAGGCCATCTATGGAAATTTTACTAAATAAGGGAAAATATTCTATGACAACTATATTTTTTCCAAACGAGTCATTTTCAAGCTTAAAAATAGAAAGTTCAGAAAAAACACAAATTAGTAACTTTACGATAAACCATGTAAAAAAAACTTGGTAAAATAGTTAGAGAACAGCTTTTACAATTAATCTTATTTTATGAAAAAATCTAAATTACTTTTCTTTTCAATAGTTGTAGCTCTAGCAGGGTTTCTATTTGGATTTGATACCGTTGTAATTTCTGGTGCAGATAAACAATTACAAGAATTCTGGCAAAGTACAGACTTGTTTCACGGCTTAATTGTAATGTCCACTGCACTTTGGGGAACTGTAATAGGTGCTATTTTTGGATATATACCAACGAACAAATTAGGTAGAAAAAAGACCTTAATTAGCATTGGCCTTTTATTTTTTATTTCTGCTTTAGGCTCAGCTTTAGTTTCTAACCCTTATGTATTTGCTTTATTTAGGTTTATTGGAGGATTGGGTATTGGAGTATCTACAGTTGTTGCTCCAGCTTATGTATCTGAAATTGCACCAGCAAAAGACAGAGGAAAACTAGTAGCCATGTATCAATTCAATATTGTTTTTGGAATTTTAATAGCATATGTTTCGAATTACTTTTTAAAGGATATGGGTGAAGATGCATGGAGATTTATGTTAGGTATAGAAGCAGTACCTGCAATTATTTATTCTTTATTAGTGCTTAAAATTCCTGAAAGCCCAAGATGGTTATTAGAGTATAAAAAGGATAAAAATCAAGCGATAGCAATATTAAAAACCATAGTTCCAGAAGATGAAATAGAAAAAGAAATTAAAGAAATAGAAAAAGAAAAAGTTGTAAAAAATGATAATGAAAACATCTATATGAAAAAGTTTAGAGTGCCTTTAATGCTTGCTTTTTTTATTGCTTTTTTTAATCAGGTTTCTGGTATAAATGCCTTTTTATATTACGCTCCTAGAATCTTTGATCTTGCTGGTTTAGAAGAATCTAGCTCTTTTTTAAGTTCAATAGGAATTGGAGTAGTAAATTTAATATTTACAATGATTGGCATTGCGTTGATCGACAAATTTGGCAGAAAAAACCTAATGTATATTGGTTCTGCTGGTTACATAATTTCACTTGCTCTTGTGTCTTTCGCATTTGCTTTTCAATGGAAAGGATCAAATGTGCCTATATTCTTTTTTATTTTTATTGCAGCACATGCACTAGGACAAGGAGCAGTTATTTGGGTTTTTATTTCTGAAATTTTTCCAACCAAACTTAGGGCTGCAGGGCAATCTTTTGGTGCATCAGTACATTGGATACTGGCTGCAATAATTCCATCATTTGTGCCTTTTTTATTTAATAATATTGGACCTGCTACAGTATTTGCATTCTTTTGTATTATGATGATTTTTCAATTGTTATGGGTAAAATTAAAAATGCCAGAAACAAAAGGAAAAACATTAGAAAATTTAGCTTCTGACTTATCTAAAAACAAATAGCATGAATAAAAGTATAGTTTGTTTTGGAGAAACCTTATGGGACATTTTACCTTCTGGACCTGTTCCTGGTGGTGCACCTATGAATGTCGCTATTCGAGCCCAATCTTTTGGTGTAAATGCTGCAATTATTTCAAGAATTGGAGTTGATAAATTAGGAATTGAACTAAAAGATTATTTAGAGAAAAAGCAAGTAAACACCACTTTAATTCAAAAAGATGAAGAATTTTCAACGGGTAAGGTTAACGTTTCTTTAGACTCAAATGGAATTGCTGAATACGATATTAAGTATCCTGCAGCATGGGATAAAATTGTATTGTCTAAAGACTTAATTGAAAAGGTTAAAAAGGCTGATGCTTTTATTTTTGGTTCTCTGGCTTGCAGAGACAATGTGTCTAGAGAAACATTATTGAATTTGCTTGAACATGCAAATTTTAAAGTATTTGATGTTAATCTAAGACCAGGTTTCTTTGATATTACACTAATAAGAAATTTGATGCAATATGCTGATTTAATAAAGTTAAATGATGAAGAACTTTTTATTCTTGCAGAACATTTTGGTTCAAAAAATAATGATTTGTATGAAAGTATAAAATACGTTCACAGCAAGTTACAACTAAAATCAATTTGTGTTACTAGAGGAGAAAAAGGGGCTACATTATTTATAGATCATGTATTCTATAACAATAATGGAATTAATGTAGATGTTGTTGATACAGTTGGTGCTGGGGATAGTTTTTTAGCAGCGTTAATTTACAAATTACTCAGTCAGAACAATAATCAAAACACATTAAATTTTGCTTGTATAGTAGGCTCAATAGTTGCAACAAAAACAGGTGCAAATTCTATTATAACTGATAATGAAATAAATGCATTAGGTTATAGAAACTTAATTTAGTAAAGTGAGTGATAATGTTCTGCAAAAATTAATTTAGACATCTATAACGATAAAGGCACAAGCATTTATTCTGTTTCAAGAAAATCATTTTCAGCAGGATTAGATAAATACCATAGTACTATAAAGTATTTAATAAAGCGTGCGCCATTTGGAAGTAAAAGGTAATTTCTACCTTTTACTTAAACTTGTTGTACATTTAAGTTAGTTAATAAATTTTCCTAATGCAGAGGGTTGTTGTAACAACCATCCTGTTAGGCTAAATCTTTGTTTATTAGAAGCTAAAACAGCATGTGGAACAACTGCACTTTTAAACATTACACATCTAGCTTCTATAGGCTCAACTAGTATTGAAGAGTTATCTTCTAAAAATATCTCTAACTCACCTCCATCTCCTTTTTGCCAATTCTTATTTAAATAAATAATCATACTAATGGTACGATTATTTCTGTTATTAAATTGGTCTAAATGCCTATCATAATGACCTCCTTTAGGATAATGTGCTAAATGAAACTCATAACCAGATAATCCTAAAAAACAATAACGATTATAAATGTATATAGTTTCGTCTATAAGACTCCAAATTTCATTTAATACAACATCTCTTTGCCTGTCTAGCCAATAGGTATAGTCTCCTCGAATATCGTTTCGAATAATATTATCTCCTAAAGCTCCAATACCTGCTTTGGAAAATTCATCGAGATGCGATTTGAAAAAAGATTGAATTGCATCTAACTTATGGTTGTCTAAAAAATTATCTATAACAACATAGTTGTTAAGAGAAAGCTCATCCATCCAGGTAAGCCAATTCTCTAGTTTATGGCAGTTTATCAATATTTAAAAAAAAGTGAGCAAATATAGATTATTTTTTGATTGAATATTAAAATTAATCTTTGATTACAATTAAATAAATAAGTTAAATCTTTAAAGAAGAGCAAGAGCTTTATAGAATTGTTACTTAATCAAATAATTCTTTGCTATCAATTTCTAATGTTTCAATAAAAGTTGTAGAGTTTACAATATCGTTATGTAAAATTCTGTCTTCTTTTACCAATGGAACTACTGATCTATAGCTCTGTAAAAGTGACTCTAAAAATGGAGAGCTCTTTGCCGTTGAAAAACTTAAGGCTTGAGACGCTGTAAATAATTCAATAGCTAATATAGTTTGTAAATTATCAACCACATTTTTACATTTTGTAGCCGCATTTGCTCCCATAGAAACATGGTCTTCTTGTCCATTACTAGACTCAATAGAATCTACACTAGCTGGTGTTGCATATTGTTTATTTTGACTTACAATACTTGCAGCTGTATATTGTGGAATCATAAAACCAGAATTTAATCCTGGATTTGACACTAAAAATGGTGGTAAGTGTCTGTGACCTGAAACCAATTGATAGGTTCTTCTTTCAGAGATATTGCCTAATTCAGATAAAGCAATCGCTAAATAATCTAAGCCCAAAGCTAAGGGCTGACCATGAAAGTTTCCTCCTGAAATAATTTCATCATCATCAACAAAAATATTTGGGTTATCTGTTACAGAGTTTATTTCTGTTAAAAAAGTTTTGGTAACAAAATCTATAGTGTCTTTACTTGCTCCATGCACTTGAGGCATGCATCTAAAAGAATATGGATCTTGAACATGTTGTTTTTCTTGAGAAATTAACTCACTTTCTTGTAAAAACTCTTGTATTCTATTGGCTGTTTTAAGTTGACCATTATGAGGTCTAGCTAAGTGGATTAATGCATTAAAAGGTTCTATTCTACCATCAAAACCCTCTAATGAAATGGTGCCTATTAGGTCTGAAAGGTATGATAGTTTGTGTGCTTTAATTAAACAATGTATTCCATAAGCAGCCATAAACTGCGTACCATTTAGTAAGGCTAACCCTTCTTTAGATTGTAAATTAATTTTTTCCCAAGAGAAGATTTTTAATAATTCTTCGCCTGATATTTTATTCCCTTTATAATACGCTTCTCCTTTACCAATTAAAGGCAAAGCTAAATGTGCTAATGGAGATAAATCTCCTGAAGCTCCTAAAGAGCCTTGTGTATATACTACAGGTGTAATATCGTTATTATAAAAATCTACTAATCGTTGAACGGTAGCTAATTGTACCCCAGAATTACCATAACCAAAAGCTTTTATTTTAAAAAGCATCATAAGTTTTACAATTTCTTTAGGCACTTCATCTCCTATACCACAAGCATGACTCATTACTAAATTTTCTTGCAGTTTCTGAAGGTTTTCTTCGCTAATTTTTACATTATACAAAGCTCCAAAACCTGTGTTTATTCCATAAATAGGAGTTGACATAGTTTTGGTTTTATCGTCTAAATATTTTCTGCATTTTTTAATTTTAGTGATAACAACATCGGATAAGCCAATTTGCTGTTTTGTAGTAATAATTTGATGTATATCAGCTAAATTAAAAGGTGTATTTGTAATGTTATGAATAGAATTCATGGGTTGATTGATTTGATTTACAAAGGTCTAAATTATGAAAATGTTATGCAAAGTATTTTAAAAATTATTATGAGAATGAAACCTGTATATTTGCAGCTTATTAAGTTATTAAATAATGAGAAAAACAGCCTTTATAGTATTTAGTTTATTAATATTGAATTCTTGCAGTCAAGAACCAAATAATTATGTTTCAATTCAAGGTAAACTCAGCAATAATACAGACTCTATTATTAGTATTTCTAATAGACAAGGAGTTATAAAAAAAATTAAACTAAATGCAGCTGGCGAGTTTAAAGACACGCTTAAATTAACATCTGAAAAAGGTGAAATCTATAATTTTGCAACTAGTGCAAGAAAGGCTGCTCCAATATTTTTAAAAAATGGTTTCGACATTACATTAAATGGTAATGCTAATGATTTTATGAGAAGCTTTGTTTTTTCTGGTAAAGGTGCTTCTAATAGTAATTTTATTGTAGCGCAAATTTTAAAAAATCAAACTATTGGAGATTTACAACAGATTTTAGATTTAGAAGCTCCAGTTTTTGAAAAGAAAATTACTACTCTTAAAAGAGAATATGATAGTATTTTAAATTCTTATAATGATTTAGATAGTGCTCTTTATAATGGTATTAAAGCTCAAAACAATCAATTAGTAACCTATTTCAAAAGTGCTTATCAAAGAAATCAAATAATGGGTAAGGGCAAACCATCACCAAAATTTGTTGACTATTTAGATATTAATGGTGGTAAAAAATCTTTAGATGATTTTAAAGGAAAATATGTTTATATAGACATTTGGGCTAGTTGGTGTGGACCTTGTGTAGTTCAGTTTCCTTACTTAAAAGAGTTAAAAAAAGAGTATAAAAACAAGAATATTGTTTTTATAGGAATTTCTACAGATGAAGCACGTAGAAGTGGTGGTTCTTGGGAAGCTGCTGAAAAAAAATGGAGAGACTTTATAAAAGATAAAAACCTTGGAGGTATACAGCTTTGGTCTGGAAAAGATTACTCTTTTCAACAAGCTTACCAAGCTAGTACAATTCCAAGATTTATTCTTATAGATCCAAAAGGTAACATTGTAGATGCTGATGCACCAAGACCTTCTGACCCTGCATTAAAGCAGTTACTTAATTCTTTAAATCTGTAATTTTAGAACGAAAAAACTCTAAAAAGTTTGCTTGCTAATCTGCTAAACACATTTAAGAAGATGATTAATGTAATAAAGAATAACATTATTGCACCAAAATCTATAAATGTTCTAATATCATTCAGCGCAATCAAATATTTTCCTGTCTGAATGAATATAACTGCTGTAATTGCAAAGACGATAATTTGTTGAATTGTGCTTTTGTACATGATTTTGATTTTTAAGGGTTAACTATTGAACTAGTGATACAATCATTAATTCTTGTACAAATATCTAACATTATGTAGGCTTATTTAGAGGTTTTTAGATTAACACCTAACCTAAAAAGGTAAAAACATAACTTGTGTAGATTAATCATTTATTAAGGGTATTTTATACCGTTTATCGAAGTTTAATGTAGATGAGCTGTAAAAAAAACCTTGATATCCACAAAAAAAGCGAAATTTTAAATTAAATTTCGCTTTCTATTATTTTTAGTATGGGTAAATTTTATTCTTTATAAACACCCATATTTGCGTATTTGTCCATTCGTTGAGCAACTAAATCTGTATTAGATAAATCTTTTAGTTCATTAAACGCATTTACAATTTGATCTTGTACTGCTTTGAAAGCTCCTTCTCTATCGCTATGAGCACCACCTAAAGGTTCTTTAATGATACCATCTATAAGCTTTAATTTTTTCATATCTGTACCAGTAAGTTTTAAGACTTCTGCTGCTTGTTCTTTGAACTCCCAACTACGCCATAAAATAGAAGAACAACTTTCAGGAGAAATTACAGTATACCAAGTATTTTCCATCATGTAAACTCTATCACCTACTCCAATTCCTAAAGCACCACCTGAAGCACCTTCACCAATAACAATTGTAATAATTGGTGTTTTTAAGCGAGTCATTTCAAAAATATTTCTTGCAATAGCTTCTCCTTGTCCACGCTCTTCTGCTTCTAAACCAGGATATGCACCTGGAGTATCTAATAATGTAACTACAGGTATACCAAACTTTTCTGCCATTTTCATTAAACGTAAAGCTTTTCTGTAGCCTTCAGGGTTTGCCATACCAAAGTTTCTATACTGGCGAGTTTTGGTATTGTATCCTTTCTGTTGCCCAATAAACATGTAAGATTGATCTCCAATTTTACCTAAACCACCAATCATGGCTTTATCGTCTTTTACACTTCTATCTCCATGTAATTCCATCCATGTATTACCACAAATTGCTTTAATGTAATCTAAAGTATATGGTCTGTTTGGGTGTCTAGACAATTGTACTCTTTGCCAAGGTGTTAAGTTCTTATATATATCTTTTTTAGCTTCAGCTAATTTTTTTTCAATTTTTTTACAAGTAGCAGTTACATCAACATCACTTTCCTCCCCAATAATCTGACACTTTTCTAACTGATCTCGAAGCTCTTTTATTGGCATCTCAAAGTCTAAATACTCCATAATTGTGTTATTTTGAATTTGTTGTTTGGGTTAACAAACATACTAAGAAATTTACGTTTATACACAAATCAATTTTATTTTTTTGTGGTATTCTTTTTAAATATTTTATGCTTTAAGGTAGCTCTATTATTGATAATTCCGTTCAATAACACCACTCCTAAAACTAGACTTGAACCTACATAAAACTCTGGATTCATTTTTTCTTTTTCACCAAAAATAAGCAAAGCTAAAATAATAGCGTAAATAGGTTCTAGGTTAATGGTAAGCATTACTGTATAAGGAGATAAGTACTTCATAATTTTTACAGATGCTATAAATGCAAAGGCTGTACATACACTGCTTAATATAAATAAATACAACCAATCTAGTAAGGGTAATTTAAAAAACTCAAGTGAAAATTGTTGATTAAAAGCCAAGAAGACTCCTACAAAAACTGTCCCAAAAAAGAGTTGGTATAATGATATTCTATTCTCATCATACTGCTTTATAAAAAGGCCATTTAACACTGCAAATAAGGAACCTAGAAATGAAGAAATAAGCGCATAAATGATTCCTAAAGTATACTGACTTTCGAAATTAAAAATAATGTATAACCCTATTATTACTAGTATACCTAATAAAATTTCTAAAGCTTTTATTCTTCTTTTAAAAAATAAAGGTTCTATTAAGGATGTGAAAAATGCTCCTGTACTCATGGTTACTAAGGCTACAGAAACATTAGAAACTTTAATGGCTTTAAAGAAGAAAATCCAATGTGTTGCAATTATAATACCTGTATATAAAAACTTAAAAAGTCCCTTTTTATCTAGTTTAAACGACTTCTTTTTAAATAAAAAATAAATGGCAATACATATTACTGCTAAACCCATTCTAAAAAAAACCAAAGGAATTGCATCTATGGTAATTAATGCGCCCAGAATTGCTGTAAATCCCCAGATAAAAACAATTAAATGGAGTAACAAATAGTTCTTAAGATTACTTTCTTGCATTTAAATAAAGATAAATAGCCACGCAAGCAAAAAGCATGTTAGGCACCCAAACATAAACGAGTGAATTAACACCAGCAACCGCTCCTAAAACTTCAGAAATTTTTAGTAGAAAAACATAAATAAACATAAGGCCAATTCCAATGGCTAAGTTAATACCTGTACCTCCTCTTCTTTTTCTAAATGCTAAAGCAACAGCAATAATTGTAAGGATATACGACGATAATGGTAAACTTGTTCTTTTATGAAATTCTACCAAATAGTTGTTTAAGTTTTTAACCCCTCTTTTTCTAGACAATTCTATAAAACTGTATAGTTCATCAGAGGGCATTTCCTGTGCTAATGCTGACCTATAAATTAAATCTTTGGGTGTAAAATTAAGTACTGTATCTATTTTACTACCAGATGCAATCTTATCATTTTTTGAAGTAATTACTCTTTTCCTCCAGTTAATAAGTACAAACATCGAGTCTTTAATATTATACCTAATTTGATCTGCTGTAAGTTTAGTTTTTAGTTTAAGACCATCATAAATTTCTGAAGTAAAATCATAACCAGAATTAGCGTCTGTATTGTAGTTTCTAATATAAATATATGTACTATCTGTAAGTTGTAAACTAAAATCGGTAACAAACCGTATTTCGTTTTTCCGATGTTTTTTTATGTATTCTAATTCAAATGCTTTACGAATTTTACTACTACTGGGCACCACAAAATGATTCATACCTTGTGATAAGATTGTTACCAAAGTTGCTCCTACAAAGTATGGATACAAGAAACGTGTAAAAGAAACTTTTGCGTTTGTGATAGCAATAATTTCTGTGTTGTTTGAAAGTTTAGAAGTAAAAAATATAACCGCAATAAATAATGCCAATGGCATAAAAGTATTGGTATAGTAAATGATGAAATTTTTATAGTATTCATCTACTATTTGATAGAATCCTAAACCTGGGTTTTCTAAAAAATTATCAATCTTTTCAGCAACATCTATAGCAATGGCAATAGGTATTAGAATGAGTAAGGTAAAGAAAAAGGTTACCAAAAAACGTTTTAATATGTACCAATCTATAATCTTCAAATGCTACAATCTTTTATCCATTTGTTTTACCATTTTGTCTTTCCAAGCTCTAAAACCTCCTGCTAATATGTGTTTTCTTGCCTCTCTGGTTAACCATAAGTAAAAACCTAAGTTATGAATTGAAGCTATTTGTTTACCTAGCATTTCGTTTGCGGCAAATAAATGTCTTAAATACGATTTAGAATACAAGGTATCTACAAAAGTAATATTCATATCATCTATTGGCGAAAAATCTTTTTCCCACTTTTTATTTTTAATATTTATTGTACCATGAGCAGTAAATAACATTCCATTTCTTGCATTTCTAGTTGGCATAACACAGTCGAACATATCTATACCTAATGCAATATTTTCTAAAATGTTTATTGGCGTACCTACACCCATTAAATATCGTGGTTTGTCTTCTGGTAAAATTTCAGTAACCACCTCTGTCATGGCATACATTTCTTCAGCAGGTTCACCTACAGAAAGTCCTCCAATAGCATTTCCTTGGGCTCCCGAATTGGCTATGTATTCTGCAGATTGTTTTCTTAAATCTTTATAAGTACTCCCTTGTACAATTGGAAAAAAGGTTTGCTCATATCCATATTTAAATGGTAATTTTTCTAAATGATTTATACACCTATCTAACCATCTGTGGGTCATGTGCATAGAGCGTTTTGCGTAATTATAATCACATGGATAAGGTGTACATTCATCAAAAGCCATAATGATATCTGCACCTATTGTACGCTGAATTTCCATAACATTTTCTGGTGTAAAAAAATGCATAGAACCATCTATATGGCTTTTAAATTTAACCCCTTCTTCGTTTATTTTTCTTCTACCAGAAAGTGAGTAAACTTGATAACCACCTGAATCTGTTAAAATATTTCTATCCCAATTGATAAATTTGTGTAAACCACCTGCAGCCTCTAAAACTTCTAGTTTTGGACGTAAATATAAATGGTAGGTATTCCCTAAAATAATGTCTGGATTAACCTCGTTTTTAAGCTCTGTTTGATGGACTCCTTTAACAGTTCCTACAGTTCCAACAGGCATAAAAATAGGAGTTTCAATTTCTCCATGATCTGTTTTTATGAGTCCTGCTCTAGCTTTACTTTGAGAATCAGTTTGTTTTAAATCAAATTTCATTGTGGGCAAAGATACCATTATTTAAGCACTGAAAAACTATATACTTTACAAAGAATTCAACTTATACTACCTTCTTCTTTTACGTGAATTAGTAGTATTAGAATTTCTATTTTTTGAGTTTGGTTTTTTAAAATAATTTTTCTTTTTATTAAAGTTTTTCTTTGTTGAAGTAATCTTCTTTTTATGTGGTGGATTCGTAGTTTCTTTGATAATTGACGCTTCCTCTGTTTTAGATGACGTAGCAATTAAGCTATTTATTTCGTCGATTTCAGTTTTAGTCAACTCACGCCATTCACCATATTTTAAATTACCTAGAGACACATTCATTATTCTAGTACGTTTTAGTTTTAAAACATCGTAACCTAAATACGCGCACATTCTTCTAATTTGCCTATTTAAGCCTTGGACTAAAATTATTTTAAAAACTTTATCTGATAATTTTTCAACTTTACATTTTTTGGTAACAGTTCCTAAAATTGGTATACCATTACTCATTTTTTTAATAAAATTATCATCTATAGTTTTATTAACAGAAACGATATATTCTTTCTCATGATTATTACCAGCTCTTAAAATTTTATTGACAATATCACCATCGTTTGTTAAAAAAATTAATCCTTCAGATGGTTTGTCTAATCTTCCAATTGGAAATAATCTTTGTGGATGATTTACATGGTTTACTATATTATTTCGCTCTTTAGAATCCGTAGTTGATACAATTCCCACTGGTTTATTCAAGGCAATATAAATAGTTTTAGGTTTTGTTTGCAGTTCATTACCATCGACTTTAACAATATCGTTTTCAAAAACACGATTTCCCAAAACTGCTATTTTTCCATTGATGGTTACTCTACCAGCTGCAATAAATTTTTCGGCATCTCTTCTTGAACAAATACCAGTATTACTGATAAATTTATTAATGTTTATAGAATCTTGATTATTACTCAATATTACTTCTTTAAAACACAAAAGTAGTTATAAGATAATTGTTCTAAAAGTTAAATTGATTCTTGGTGATTGTACCTTCTTTGTTGGTGGTAATCTATGAAACCAGTTAGATTGTGTTCCTTCTTTCATTACTAACAAACTTCCGTTTTCTAAAAAAACATCAATTTTTTGTTTATTTTCTTTGTGCTTAAAGGAAAACTTACGCTCTGCTCCTAAAGAAAGTGAAGCTATTGCCCCATCTTTTTTTAACATTTTTTCGCCATCAGAATGATAAGCCATTCCTTCCTCTCCTGAATGATATAAGTTAAGTAGGCAAGAATTATATGTTTCATCACTTTCTTTTTCCACAATTTCTTTTAATGCTAATAATTCTTTTGTCCAAAGATTTGCTTTTTTTGTAATTTTAGAGTAGGTGTAATCAAATTCTTTATCTCCATACCAAGCTACTTTTCTTTTGGTAGTAATTAGTTTTCCAAAAATTAATGCTTCATCATTTTTCCAATTTATATTTTCTAAAAGAGAATTATAGTAAAAATCACATTGAGTTTTATTTAAAATTTTTCCATGATAATTGGTTACACCATCAAATGGAAGTATATTTTTTATTTTTTCAGAAGAAAAAAAGTCCATGAAATAAATATAAATAAAAAAACCTTACAACAATTGTTATAAGGTTTTTGCGGAGAAAGAATAACTAGATCCAAAAAGAACAAAAGTTTTTTTTAAGTAGATTCTAAGTTTATGAAAAAACCAATTTTTTTCTATCTTAGACAACCAAAATTGCAAATTACCAATTACACATGTCAGAAGACCATAAAAAACAACTTATTATGATACTATTAATCCACTAATTCTAAATTAAACTTCAATCCATCTGCTATTTTTTTCATATTTGAATATTTAGCTGCCGTATCAAAATATGTGGAAAAATACCAATCATTATGTCCAACTATCCGTTTATAATAAACAGCTCTGCCAAAACTCTCATCAATTGGATTATCTTTTATAAACTTTGACAGAATATCTACATGATAAAGTTTATTTGAAAAATTATCTATGATATATTTCATAAAAATCACATAGGTTTGGGAATCATTTTTACCTTTCTTCAACTGTACTGTCTGACCAAAAGTAATATTCTGAACTTCATCTACAATTGTTTTCTTCTGTTTAGAAATAGATCTAGGAATCGTTTTTGTTGTAATTCCCTTTTTTTCTTTTTTAACTTTAGTTGATTTTGCTGGAGGATTAGGATTAAATTTTTTCAATTGAGGCAAATTAAAATGGGACTCATCAATAGATACTAGTTCTATCCCTGCGGATTTATACGCTTCTTCCTCCGAGATAAATGTGTTAGTTTTTTGGAACTTTTTTAATTTGTTGTTCTCTTCTTTTAAGACCAAATTATACCGCCCCATTTTGTTCAAATACAAATTCTGTAATTTAGTGTAATCTAATTTTAGATCTTCAAGATGATCACAAAATAATGATTTACCCGCTACCTTACGCGGAAATCCGTGTTCTTCAACTAACTTTACTTTAGGGTCAGTAATTATTTTTTCTAAAGCATTCTTACTGATTTTTCCAGTAAATAATTCTTTACCTGAGGGGAGATACCAAATTCCAGCACCTATTAAGGTTTCTAATAATCCTTTTTGTCCTGCATCTAAATTACCATCATGGTACAAATCAGCAATACACACAACAACTTTAGCGAGAACCTCCGTTCTTTTTTCTAATTCCTCAAAATTCATATTATTATTTTTTTTTTACCTATCCAATGTTCATTTTCTTAAATATCATTTTACTATAATGACTATATCTAGTTCTTTAACTACTCTAGCTATGACCTTTAAAACCAATTTTTTTTCTATTTGATATGACAAACTAATCATAATCTGTAATATTAATAAAAAGATTATAGACTGTTTGATTATCATCAATTAATACAATTTTATAATCGCCTAACTGTAATGTTTTATCTGGAATATAAAACAAATCTTCACCTGAACAGTATTCTTCAATGATTAATTGATTTTTATCATTAAAAACCTTCATAGTACCATAAACAAAAACTGGGTAATTTACAATTGATAAATTTTGATTAGAGCCTACACTAAAACTCTTTACATTACACAAACTTTCTAAGTAAACATTAATGGTATCACAGGATCTGGAATAGTCATAAATATATTTTCTTAATAATTCTACAGCATTTTTGAACTTTTTCCCCTTAATGCAATCATTAGAGATGAAAGAGTTATATGTTTCAAAAACTGAGCAAAAATCTGAATTGATAAGTTTGTCTTGTAATTCAATTAAGGTGTAAATAAAATGGGTTTGTGGGTTTAATTCGGGTGATATGTTCAATAAAATTTCATTTTTTACTTCTATTACGTTAGTATAATTATCCATAGCCTTGAGATATTCATAAATGAGAAAGTAGGTTTCACCTAATTCCAACAAAAAAGGTATGGGGTAATCATAATCAAATTGATTTTTTTGAAATCCATTTTTGTTGTAAATGAATTTTAAAAACAATGTATGATTTTGAATTTTACTATTGTATTCCCAACCCATGGAATTAACCAAACAGTACTTATCATAAGAGCTTATTTTTTTATCAATAAGGAAATTAAACATGGACTGGTTTAGTTTTTGCTTCCCTATTTTATTACCAATCTTTAAAACATATTTGTTTGATGATGAACGCCAAAACTCAACTGAAGTTAAGGGTGAATCCGCATTTGAAATTTTTGAGCACAATAAAATTATTGTCAATACTACTTTAGTTAGATTTAACATTTTATAATTTTTTTTAAAATTTTTAAACTTATACGCGATGCAAATTTCCTAGCTTCAACTTCCCATGGATGATGATCATATTCACTTTCATAAAGCTTAAGCGCGGATTTAATGACTTGTTTCCTAGAGTGATTTTGAAGATGATGACAGTATTCATGCGCAATAGTATCTGTTAATTCAATGAGTTTGGTTGACTTTGTTAAATATATCTCCATAGTATTATTGTTGAAGTAGTATCTTCCCATAACTGATTGATTATGATAATATTTTAATTCAAAAGAATATGGTTTTTGAGATGGAAATCTGTTCTCTAGATCTAAGAGAACAGCCTTAATAAATGATGTTGCAGGGATTAATAAATCCCTTACTTCAAGACTACTATAATACTTGTCATTCTCTTTTTCTAAAAAGAAAATAATTATCAGAAGTACTACGCTTATTGTTATTCCTATCATCAAAAAGCATTTTTAAAGTTAATTATCTAACATCAAACTCTTTAACGCCCATCTCACGCCTTGATGAGATTGCTAACGCTTTGAGCATATCTCTTTTTCTTTTGCCATTTCTGATGCCGTCTAGAACTAGGACCGGTTTGAACTTATCTGAAGTAATCAGTATTAATCTAGAGATCCCTACAATCCTATATAAAAGGGGTTGGTATAACCTCAAATCTTTTATCCTAAAAAATTGTATTTCATCTGTGGTCACGTTGAATACTCCCACTCTTTCCAGTATTGTATCTGTTGTATAAGACCATTTGGTGAAATAAAGCACTAATGATTTCCATATTAGAATGATTAAAGATGTGAAGGCCAATTCCATTGATACAAAAGTCAGCCCTATAGTTAAAAGAAAGTAACCTATATTCAGCCATTGTGACGGTCTATCAACAATCAACTGGGAATTTGAATCAAACTGCTTTGCTATTTTTAAGTCTTTATTGTTCATCATAAAACATATTTTTGTTTATTAAATAAGGCAAGTTGTTAATTCCTTTAGGGGTTAATAAAAATTTAAACGCATTCCCCTGTTCTACTGGCACTACTAATCCTTTATTCTTCATGAGCATTAACATATTATGTTGAATGATACGGTCCTGTATCCCCTTAAATTCGTTAGTAGTAAAAATTTCTTGTTTAGGAGGAAGATCATAACAGCACTCTAAATACTTTACCATAATTCTGTCACACAAAAACTCTAATGCAAATCTTGGGTCTGCAATATTTTGATTAATAAACCATCCATTATTGTGTAAATCAAGGACAATGTCTGTTGCTGTTTCTTTAACTATTTTTGGTAGATGTTTCATAAATTTTTTGTGTGATTATATACCATTACACTTATCGGTTTTTAAATATTAATTAATTATTTTTTCAGTCATAATATTTGACTTTCATTTGGTTGAGATAAAAAAATTAATTCATATAAATCTCTTTATATCTAAACCACATTTCCAAGCTCATGAACTGATTATAAAATTCATCTTTGTTTCTAAGTTTAAATTCTACCGCTTCTTGCACTCCATCTTTTTCAATCACCAAATCAGTTATAAAACCATTTGATAATTTCAAGTAAATAGTAACATCATAACCTCTATTCTTAAAGAATCTTTCAAAATGATGCTCAATAGAACCATCTGATATTCCTACATTTTTATTAAAAATCCTCTTTTTTTGGTTTTGATCATTTATCCAATATCCTTTTAAAAGTCTGTAACTTTTGTTTGTGGTTTTATTGAAGCCATCAGTAATATTAAATTTTGGATTTAAAATACATAGCATTCTTTTTAATCTAATTTCCCATTGATTTAACTCATAAATCATTTCTTGAAGTGTTGTATTAATTTTTCCATCATTACAATATTTTTGATTGAGCTGGGTATAAAACGAATTACAGAAATGAATCAAGCTGTCTCTCTCTTGTTTTATAAATTGATGTTCTATTTCAAACATAACACGACCTTCATTTTCAATAAATTGTTTAGCTTCTCTTACAGAAAGATTTGATATATCACTCAATTTCACAGATTTAACAAATGTGAATTTTGGAATATCCCACTCCTTAAGTTGATTAATCAAATCAATAAATGTATCATTAAATTGATGCATATCAGGATTGTTAGGATTAAAAAGTAATAATAACATTAGTTTAATTTACTTTTGTTGGTACAAATATATAAAAATATTTAATAAAAGTCATTTTTTTTGACTTTTTTAAATTTGGCATGAAATTGCATTCACATTAACTCTAAAATATGGTCTTGTTTTTACAAAGATTTAGTTGATATTAAAATCAAAAATAACCCCTTCTTCTACAACATTGACTTTAAATGTGGTGTCTGAAAAACTAGCTGAAAACCTTTTGAATAAATTCTTGTATGAAACACCATAAAAACAAATCAAAATTCTTGGGCAGCCGTTTACCGTGTTTAAATTTTTAACAAAACAGTGCCTTCCAATAAAGTTTATAGTATGTGAATTCCAATCATGTGAACCAAAATGCTCAAGATTAGCTTCTGACGAGCAAATCAGAATTGAGGGTTGGTCAGAACTATTTGTTGATGATAACTCTTGTAGTCTTTCATGGTTGTCTAATAAGTCTAATGAAATATCTGGGAAGTATGATACATGTGTTTCTGAAGAAAAATAGCTTATATTTAGCATGTTAATAGAGTTGTCAGCAAATTGGACAATTGATTTAAAAACCAAATCTCCAACCCAATCTAATCCAGCGATATCATTTTCATTCATTTCTAAATTCAAAGGCAAGTGATTTTCTAAAGAATTTAGGTTAATTAATGTTTTGTGAAATTTATTAGAGATCCGAAAGTTGTGAACTCCAAACTCAAATGCGCAGATTTTAAAACATGCTTTTATAGTGCGCTCCAGTCTTGAAGCAGTTGGCCCCTGCTTGTCAAGTTCTTGTAAAAAAAGTGATAGGGCATGATCATAATTATTGACTAAAAAATCTTTTAATCCCAAATTTCTGATTGAATTCTGTAGTACAACTTCAAATTCCTCTGGACTAGTTTCAGGATATAATTCAGAAATGAAATAATAACACAAACAAGAATCGTTAATAAAACCATTCTTATAAAGGTAGGATAGTTTTTCAATGGTTGGTGTTTCATCTCCTTTTAAAACAACTAACATGGCCTTTATTTGCGTTTCATAAAAGTCCATTTTAAGCAATCCTTTAGAAAGTTTTTTAAGCTGCATTAACTGAGTTTGAGTTGTAGTCATGATTTAATTTATTTAGCTTAACTTAGTTTAATACTTGTTAAAACAATCTGATTTCAATCTTTTATTCTCCATTTTTTATTCTTTAAGATAATTTCTTTGAATATTGAATCAAAACGGATTTTACAATTTTTAAGGATGTAGGTATCATTTAATTTTGTTTTGAATCTATCAGAATGATATTTTTTTAAATATTTATTATATTTAAAATTTACAAATATAATTTTTTGATGAAATATACCATACAATTAGAAGCGCCTTTAACCACCGTTAAGATAATCGTTTTCTGATTAAGTGAAGACCATTACCAAGCGGCACAAGAATTTATTAGGTTGCACGACCATGCACCAACGTTTTATGATATAACCTTTAAAAATTAAAATTATAGTGACACCGAATTCAAAACAAGATGTACTTTTTTTTAAAACTGGTTTTAGTCAAGTTTTAATTTTGAAACCCTTGATATCAAAGGGATTCAGAGAAATTCGGTGTCACTTATTTTTGTAATATGCAAGTGACACCGAATGGGTCTCGATTTTTATAAGATTTAATGAATTTTATGTGTTTTCCGAAAAAGAAAAAACCCTTTAAAACCTAGGTTTTAAAGGGTTTTGATGATTTTTGAAAATCTATCAGCGGAGAAAGAGGGATTCGAACCCCCGGACCTGTTACAGTCAACAGTTTTCAAGACTGCCGCATTCGACCACTCTGCCATTTCTCCAAAAGTGTCTACAGCTATTTGCTGATTGCGGATGCAAATATAGAAAGGTTTTTTATCTTATGAAAAGAAAAAATAAAGAATTTTAACCCCTTTCTTATTCCGTTTTAATTTTATGAAAACTAAAAATGCAAACATGTAAAATTTAGCAATTTAATCTATAAGAATTAATTCATTAGTAGAATAATAGAATGTTATATACATTAGATTATTATATTTGTTTATTCATTTTATAGCGTAAATTATGTCTTTTAATTCTTTTGGAAATTTATTAAAACTTACAACTTTTGGAGAATCTCATGGTGCAGCTATTGGTGGTGTTATAGATGGATTTCCTGCTGGAGTAAAAATTGACATTGAAGCTGTACAACAAGAATTAAATAGACGTAAACCAGGTCAGTCTAAAATAGTTACACAACGTAAGGAACCAGATTCTGTAGAGTTTTTATCGGGAATTTTCGAAGGTGTTTCTACAGGTACATCTATAGGGTTTCAAATAAAAAACACCAATCAAAAAAGTAAAGATTATAACCATAACACCAATGTTTACAGACCTTCTCATGCAGATTATACTTATGATAAAAAGTACGGCTTAAGAGATTTTAGAGGTGGTGGTAGAAGCTCTGCTAGAGAAACTGCTAATTGGGTTGTTGCTGGAGCTTTAGCAAAGCAGCTTATCAAACATATTAACATAAACGCATATGTTTCATCTGTTGGTGATATTTTTCTTGAAAAACCATATCAGGAATTAGATTTTAAAAAAACAGAATCTAATATTGTTCGTTGTCCTGATGAAGACACAGCTGAACAAATGATATCAAAAATAAAAGAGATTAGAAAAGCTGGTGACACAATTGGTGGAACTATTACTTGTGTTGCTCAAAATATGCCTGTTGGTTTAGGAGAACCTATCTTTAATAAACTTCATGCTGAATTAGGCAAAGCAATGCTTTCTATTAATGCTGTTAAAGGCTTTGAATTTGGCAGTGGATTTTGTGGTGCCAAAATGAAAGGTTCTGAACATAATGATATTTTTAGTACTGATGGAACTACCAAATCTAATCTTTCTGGAGGTATACAAGGAGGGATTTCAAATGGTATGGATATTTATTTTAGAGTAGCTTTTAAACCTGTAGCTACAATTATGAGTAATCAACAAACCATAAACGCTAAAGGTGAAGAAACTGAAATTATGGGTAAAGGAAGACATGATCCTTGTGTTGTACCAAGAGCTGTACCTATAGTGGAAGCTATGACAGCTTTAGTTTTAGCTGATTTTTATTTATTAAATAGAACTAGAAAAGCTTAACTCTACTCAATTTTAAATTAGGTTACACTTATTTATCTAGAAGTATTTTAAAAATCAATAAATTATCTATCTTTAAATTTTAAAGAAGTTTTTTGAAATCAGAGAGATTATATTTTATTGATATTGTTAGAGCTTTTGCTATATTAATGATGTTGCAAGGGCATTTTATAGATACACTTTTAGCTGAAGAATTTCGAGATCCAAATAATCCTATATATGCAGTTTGGTCGTATTTTAGAGGCATTACTGCTCCTACTTTTTTTACAATTTCTGGTTTAATTTTTACCTATTTACTACTTAAAGCTAAAACAAAAGGCAATGAAATAGAAAGAATAAAAAAAGGTTTTTCTAGAGGACTATTTTTAATAATAGTAGGTTACTTATTAAGAGCACCAATTTTTAAATGGCTTACTGGTAAATTCGACACCTATTTTCTTGTAATTGATGTCTTACAATGTATTGGATTGAGTTTAATTCTTATTGTACTACTCTATGTTATTAGTTTAAAAAAAACTACATTTTTTTCTTACTTAATGTTAGTTTTAGGAATTTTAATTTTTATGACTGAACCTTTATATAGAGACTTAAACTTAGAAAATGTACCTTTATTTTTTAGCAATTATATCACCAAAAGTAATGGTTCTGTTTTTAGAATCATTCCATGGTTTGGCTATGTAGCCTTTGGTGCTTTTATAGCTACACTATTCTTTAAACATTTGCATAAAAAACACTTTAAAGTAATAACAATTGTTGTTTTTGTAGTATTAGGATTCACTCTAATTCAATACTCATCTTACTTCTTAGCCAAGTTATCTATCCTTTTTAATGTTGATTTATTTATGAAGTCAGCAAGCTATAATTATCTATTTACCAGATTTGGTAATGTTTTAGTTTATTTTGCTGTTTTTTATTCCCTAGAAAACTACTTAAAGTTTCCTTTAGTTTTAAAAATAGGACAAAAAACACTATCAATTTATGTAATACATTTTATAATTATCTATGGTAGTTTTACTGGTTTTGGGCTCAATAGAATTATTGGTAAAAATTTGAATCCAACTGAAGTAACTATTGGTGCAATTTTATTTTTAATTACAGTTTGTTTCATATCTTTCTATAATGTAAAAACTAATACATTTATTTATCAAAATTTAAGAAAACTGTTCTTTAAATTTAAAAATTAGTACTCTACAATGAAGCTTTATTCAAGGTATATTTTTTTGATATTATTTGCTTATGTTATTAAGAGTTGCGCTTCTAATAAAGCTATTAATTCAGAAAAAAATAACATAACTGTTAAAACTTTTACCTATAAAAAAACATCTAATAAAACATCATTAGATTTAGATTTTTATTCATCTAAGTATTTTAGAGGAAAACAACCTTTAATCATTTATGTTCATGGAGGAGGGTTTTCTAGTGGAAAAAGAAATGATGCCTTTATAAAAAAATTTACTAGAAATATGGCAAAGAAAGGAATTGCTGTAGCATCAATTTCTTACAGACTTACCATGAAAAAGTATGGTTTTAGCTGTAATACAGCAACTTATTTAAAAATTAATGCCTTTAATAGCGCCTCTGAAGATATAAGTTTAGCAACAAAGTTCTTAATTGAAAAAAGTGATGAATTAAATATTGATACTTCTAATATTATCTTAATGGGCTCTAGTGCTGGAGCTGAGGCTGTTCTTAACCTAACCTATGTTTATAACAATACTATTCTCCCAAATTTTAAATACGCAGGAGTTATTGCTATGGCTGGTGCTATCACAACAGTAGAAAAGATTACAGAAAATAGTGCTATTCCAACTATGTTATTTCATGGTGTAAAAGACAAATTAGTCCCATATAATATTGCACCACACCACTATTGCAAAGAAACTTCTGATGGATATTTAATGCTTTATGGAGCTAAAGCAATTGCAGAAAAGTTAAAGGAATTAAATAAGTCTTTTTATCTATATACGGTTACAGATGGTAATCATTCTTGGAATGCAAAACCAATGATATTGTGTGTAAATGAAATATTAGATTTTATAAACACTTCTGTTATACAAGGTAATTTTCAACAGAAGAATGTCGTAAAAAAAGAAAGCAGCCACAATTCAAAGAAATCGTAGCCACTTTCACATCAACATCAACTCAAAATTATTACTCTCCTTGACCTAAAGAGAAAGCTCTCTTTCCATCAAATTCATATAAATTTTCTGTTTTTATTACCTCAAAACCTGCATTATGAAGTTTAGATAATAAGGCAATTACTTTTTCAAATTCTATGGCATTATAAACTGTTTGACCCTCTGTTTTTGATTCAGCATCAACAAATCTACATCTCCAATGATCTGTGCAGTAAGTTTCTGGTAATCCATTTGGATATACTTTTACACCTCTGTTTGTAATCATTTTCAATTTCATTTTAAATGAATCTATATTCGAAAGTGCATCTCCAATTTCTTGAGGATTATTTCCTTGCCAATTAATAAAAACATCTACACCAACCAATACTTGCTCTTGTTGTTTACGAACATATTTTGGAATTTCTATTTTTCCTTTACCAGCAGCAAAATTACTTACAGGCAATTTTGTTGGTTTATGTCCTAAGTTCTCAATTATTTTATTGGCAAACTCAATAGTGTTAAGTTTTGCTTTAGAAATTTCTTCTTGATAAATATCTGCTGTATGATATCCATCTTCTATTGTTTTTAACCAAGCATTTTTAATTGTATCTGCAATATTGGTTTTTCCTAAATGATTTAACATCATAATTGCAGCATTTAACAACCCAGAAGGATTTGCTATTTTTTGACCTGCAATATCTGGTGCAGAACCATGAATAGCTTCAAACATAGCTACATTAGTACCAATATTAGCAGAACCTGCCATACCAACAGAACCAGCAATTTCAGCAGCAATATCAGATATTATATCTCCATATAAATTTGAAGTTACAATAACATCATATCTTTCTGGGTGTGCTGCTAATCGTGCAGAACCTATATCTATAATTTCTGAATTACTTTCAATTTCTGGATATTCTAATGCAATTTCTTTAAATACATTATGAAACAAACCATCTGTTAATTTCATAATATTATCCTTAACCATACATGTTACTTTCTTACGACCATATGCTTTAGCATACTCAAAAGCATATCTAACTATTTTTTCACAGCCTGGTCTAGTAATTAACTTTAAACATTGTACTACATCTTGTGTTTGTTGATGCTCAATACCTGCATATAAATCTTCTTCATTTTCTCTTACAATAACAACATCCATATTTGGAAAGTTGGTTTCTATATAAGGAGAGTATGCAGTAACTGGTCTTACATTTGCATATAAACCTAATGATTTTCTTAAAGTTACATTTAAACTTTTGTATCCCTTACCTTGTGGAGTGGTTATAGGAGCTTTTAATATAATTTTATTCTTATTGATGGTTTGCCATGCGCTTTTTTCTATACCTGCAGAATTACCAGATAAATACACCTTTTCTCCTATTTCTATAGGATCTGCTTTAATATTTGCACCTGCAGCATCTAAGATTTTTAAAGTTGCATTCATAATTTCAGGACCAATTCCATCACCATGAGCAACAGCTACTCTAACTATATCGTTTTCGTTAAACTTTTTTGATTCTCTTTTAATCTGTATTTTTTCCATCATTAATGTTTTGATGGTACAAAGATGAAAAATATAATTTATAAATTTTTATATATGTTTTTTATAAATTATATTAATATTTTTTATAATTAACTTATAAGTCAAAAAAAAAAAGATGAAATAATTTAATTTCATCTTTTTATGTTTTATGCTTGTCCTGTAGGTCCAAAATTCATTGGAATTGGAGGTTGTTCGTAATCTTTAATTTCACCATGTTGTTGCTCGAATTTTCTTACATTTTCTGCTAATGCTTGGGCTAATCTTTTAGCGTGTTGTGGTGTTAAAATTATTCTAGATTTCACTCTAGCTTTTGGAATTCCTGGCATTATATTTATGAAGTCTACAATAAATTCTGACATTGAGTGATTTATAATAGCAAGGTTAGAATAAGTACCTTCTGCAACTGCTTCATCAAGTTCTATATTTAATTGGCCTTCTTTATTTTGATTTTCTTCCATGTGATATAATTTTCTGAGTTTTTATAAATATAGATAAAAAGAAAAAAAGTTGAATTGAATATTGTAAAGAATTTACAGTAAACAATTCAACTTTAATTATTTAAACTTAAGATTTCTTAGAAACTTTTTTCTATTTCGTCTTTAGGACCAACGATAACATTATCGTATAAACGCATACCTGTACCAGCAGGTATTTTCTTACCAACAATAACATTTTCTTTTAATCCTTCTAAAGTATCAACTTTACCACTAACAGCTGCTTCATTTAACACTTTAGTAGTCTCTTGGAAAGAGGCTGCTGAGATAAATGATTTTGTCTGTAAAGATGCTCTTGTAATACCTTGCAGTACTTGTTCTGCAGTAGCAGGTCTTGCATCTCTTGCTACAACTAAGTTTTGATCGTTTCTTCTTAATAAAGAATTTTCATCTCTTAATTGACGTGCTGTAATGATTTGTCCTGGTTTTAAGTTCTCTGAATCTCCAGCGTCTTCTACTACTTTCATTCCATAAATTGCATCGTTTTCTTCGATAAAGTCATTTTTATGAATTAATTGATTCTCTAAGAATAAAGTATCTCCAGAATCGATAATTCTAACTTTACGCATCATTTGACGAACTACAACTTCGAAATGCTTATCATTAATTTTTACACCTTGTAAACGATAAACTTCTTGTATTTCATTTACTAAGTATTCTTGAACAGCAGAAGGTCCTTTGATATTTAATATATCTGAAGGTGTTACAGCGCCATCTGATAAAGGCATACCTGCTTTAATAAAGTCATTCTCTTGAACTAAAATTTGGTTAGAAAGTTTTACTAAGTACTTCTTAATGTCACCTGTTTTAGATTCAACAATAATTTCTCTATTTCCTCTCTTAATTTTACCAAAAGTTACTACACCATCAATCTCAGAAACTACAGCTGGGTTAGAAGGGTTTCGTGCTTCAAATAATTCTGTTACACGTGGTAAACCTCCTGTAATATCTCCTGCTTTACCAGATTTTCTAGGTATTTTAACTAATGTTTTACCAGTTTCTACCTTATCTCCATCACTAACCATTAAATGAGCTCCAACAGGTAAACTGTAAGAACGTAAAGCATTACCATCTTTATCTTCTATAATTAAAGAAGGAATAATCTTCTTGTTTTTAGAATCTGTAATTACTTTTTCTTGGAAACCAGTTTGTTCATCAATTTCTACAGAGTAATTAATACCTTGCTCTAAATTATCAAACTTAACTGTACCAGCAAATTCAGATACAATTACACCATTAAATGGATCCCATTGTACAATTACATCACCTTTCTTAATAGTCTTTCTTTCCTTATCGAAAATGATAGAACCATAAGGTAAAATGTTAGAACTTTGAGTGATTCCTGTTTTCTTATCAATAATTTTAATTTCAGCAGTTCTAGAAATTACGATATCAACTTTGTTTCCATCGTTATCTTTTCCTTCAACTGTTTGTAAATCATCGATTGTTACATTACCATCATATTTTGCAGTTAACTTATTATCTTCAGATATGTTACCTGCTACCCCACCAACGTGGAACGTTCTTAATGTTAACTGTGTACCTGGCTCACCAATAGATTGTGCAGCAATTACACCAACAGCTTCACCAATTTGTACTTTTTTACGAGTAGATAAACTCTGACCATAACATTTAGCACATATACCTTGAGGTGATTCACATGTTAATGGTGAACGTACTTCAACACTATCGATTCCAGATTTTTCTACTTTTTCAGCAAGTTGAGCTGTAATTGGCTGGTTTGCTTCAAGAATAATTTCATCTGTAATTGGATGATATACATTCTGTAAAGAAATACGACCTTCAATTCTATCTGATAATGGCTCAACAATCTCGTCATTTTTCTTTAACGCAGTAACTTCTAATCCTCTTAAAGTACCACAATCTTCTTCGTTAATAATAACGTCTTGAGATACATCTACTAATCTACGAGTTAAGTAACCCGCATCTGCCGTTTTTAAAGCGGTATCTGCTAATCCTTTACGAGCACCGTGAGTAGATATAAAGTATTCTAAGATAGATAAACCTTCTTTAAAGTTAGAAAGAATTGGGTTTTCTATAATTTCTCCACCACCTGCAGTAGATTTTTTAGGCTTAGCCATTAATCCACGCATACCAGTTAACTGACGGATTTGTTCTTTAGAACCCCTTGCTCCAGAATCTAACATCATATAAACTGAGTTAAATCCTTGCTGATCTTCACGTAAACGTTTCATAGATAGTTCAGTTAATCTGTTGTTGGTAGAACCCCAAACATCAATTACCTGATTGTAACGCTCTTTCTGCGTTAACATACCCATGTTATAGTTCATTACAATTCCATCTACTTCTTCATTTGCAGCAGCAATCATTTCATGCTTTTCTTCTGGAATAATAATATCACCTAATGAGAATGATAAACCACCTTGGAAAGCGAATTTATATCCCATATTTTTTATTTCATCTAAGAAAGCACCTGTTGTTGGTATATCTGTAACTTTTAAAATGTTACCAATAATTCCACGTAAGTTTTTCTTAGTTAATACTTCATTTATAAAACCAGCTTCAGCAGGAACAACCTCATTAAATAATACTCTACCAACAGTAGTTTCTATTAATTTGGTTAATTGTTCTCCATTTTCATCTAAATCTTGGGTTCTTACTTTTATACCAGCATTTAAATCAACCTTTTCTTCATTAAAAGCAATAATTACTTCTTCTGGAGAGTAGAAAGTTAATCCTTCACCTTTTACAGGCATTTTTTTAGTAGATTTCCTTTCTTTGGTCATATAATATAAACCAAGTACCATATCTTGAGATGGTACCGTTACTGGTGCACCATTTGCAGGATTTAAGATATTGTGAGAAGCTAACATTAACAATTGTGCTTCTAAAATAGCTTCTGGTCCTAATGGTAAGTGAACTGCCATTTGATCTCCATCAAAATCGGCATTGAAAGCTGTACACACTAATGGGTGTAATTGAATTGCTTTACCTTCAATTAATTTTGGTTGGAATGCTTGAATACCTAATCTGTGTAAGGTAGGAGCTCTGTTTAATAATACAGGATGGCCTTTAATTACATTTTCTAAAATATCCCAAACAACTGGTTCTTTTCTATCTATTATTTTCTTTGCAGATTTAACTGTTTTTACAATACCTCTTTCAATTAATTTTCTAATTACAAAAGGTTTGTACAATTCTGCAGCCATATCTTTTGGTAAACCACATTCGTGTAGTTTCATTTCTGGCCCAACAACAATTACAGAACGTGCAGAATAGTCAACACGTTTACCTAATAAGTTTTGACGGAAACGACCTTGTTTACCTTTTAATGAGTCTGATAATGACTTTAATGGTCTATTAGATTCAGTTTTTACTGCAGATGATTTACGAGTATTATCGAATAACGAATCTACAGATTCTTGTAACATACGTTTTTCGTTACGTAAAATTACTTCTGGAGCTTTTATTTCAACTAATCTTTTTAAACGATTGTTTCTAATAATTACTCTTCTATATAAATCATTTAAATCTGATGTTGCAAAACGACCACCATCTAAAGGCACTAATGGACGTAATTCTGGTGGAATTACTGGAATTGCCTTCATAATCATCCACTCAGGATTATTTTCTCTATTCTTTTGAGAATCTCTGAATGCTTCTACAACATTTAAACGTTTTAATGCTTCTGTTTTACGTTGCTTAGAAGTTTCTGTATTTGCTTTGTGTCTTAAATCGAAAGATAATTGATCTAAATCTATACGTGCTAATAAATCTATTAAACACTCAGCACCCATTTTAGCGATAAACTTGTTTGGGTCTGTATCATCTAAATACTGATTATCTTGTGGTAATTCATCAACAATATCTAAGTACTCTTCTTCAGTTAAGAAGTCCATTTTCTGTAATGGTTCTCCTTCTGCATTTTTAGCAATACCTGGTTGAATTACTACGTATCTTTCGTAGTAAATAATCATATCTAACTTTTTAGAAGGTAAACCTAAAAGGTATCCCATTTTGTTAGGTAATGATCTAAAGTACCAGATGTGAGCTACAGGAACTACTAAACTAATATGCCCTACTCTATCTCTACGTACTTTCTTTTCAGTTACTTCTACACCACATCTATCACAAACAATTCCTTTGTAACGAATTCTTTTATACTTTCCACAAGCACACTCATAATCCTTAACAGGACCAAAAATACGCTCACAGAATAAACCGTCACGTTCTGGTTTGTGAGTACGATAGTTTATTGTTTCTGGTTTTAAAACTTCACCTCTAGATACTTCTAAAATTGCTTCTGGTGATGATAAACCAATTGAGATTTTGTTAAACTTTTTTACAGTGTATTTCTCTTGTTTTCTTGCCATGTCTTTTTATAGTCTTTAGTCTTTAGTTTCTAGTTTTTAGTAATCAGTTAAACTTTATGTGTTTGTAAACTCACGACTAACAACCAACAACTATCAACTATTAAAAATTTATTCTTCTAATCTAACGTCTAAACCTAAACCTTTAAGTTCATGCATTAATACGTTAAACGACTCTGGTAAACCTGGTTCTGGCATAGCTTCACCTTTAACAATACTTTCGTAAGTTTTAGCTCTACCCATAACATCATCAGATTTTACAGTTAAGATTTCACGTAAGATACTTGATGCACCATATGCTTCAAGTGCCCAAACTTCCATCTCACCAAAACGCTGACCCCCAAACTGTGCTTTACCACCTAATGGTTGTTGTGTAATTAATGAATAAGGACCAATAGAACGCGCGTGCATTTTATCTTCAATCATGTGTCCTAATTTAATCATGTAAATTACACCTACAGTTGCAGGTTGATCGAAACGTTTACCTGTACCTCCATCATATAGATAAGTATGTCCAAATCTTGGCACACCAGCTTCATCTGTATATTTGTTGATTTCATCTAAAGATGCACCATCAAATATTGGAGTTGCGTATTTTTTGTCTAATTTCTGACCTGCCCAACCAAGAACAGTTTCATAAATCTGACCAATATTCATACGTGAAGGTACTCCTAATGGATTAAGTACTATATCTACAGGTGTTCCATCTTCTAAGAAAGGCATATCTTCTTGACGTACTATTCTAGCAACAATACCTTTGTTACCATGACGTCCTGCCATTTTATCTCCTACTTTTAATTTACGTTTCTTAGCTATGTAAATTTTAGCAAGTTTTAAAATACCAGCTGGCAATTCGTCTCCAACAGAAATTGTAAATTTCTGACGACGTAATGCACCTTGTAAATCGTTTACTTTAATCTTATAGTTGTGAACTAATTCACCAACTAATTTATTTAAACTATCATCTGTAGTCCAAGTACCAGTTAAGTGTACATAATCGTCTACAGAATTTAACATTTTTAAAGTATACTTCTTACCTTTTGGTAATACTTCTTCTCCTAAGTCATTATATACTCCTTGAGATGTTTTACCACTTACTAAAGAAAATAACTTTTCAATTAATTGATCTTTTAAACTTTCGAATTTAGATACAAATGATTGCTCTAAAGTTGCTACAGCTTCTTTATCTCTTAATCTCTTATTTTTATCTTTTACGGCTCTTTTAAATAATTTTTTATCGATAACAACACCTCTTAAAGATGGAGATGCTTTTAATGATGCATCTTTTACATCACCTGCTTTATCACCAAAAATTGCACGTAATAATTTTTCTTCTGGAGTTGGATCAGATTCTCCTTTTGGTGTAATCTTACCAATTAAGATATCACCTGGATTTACTTCTGCTCCAATTCTAATCATACCATTTTCATCTAAATCTTTGGTAGCTTCTTCAGATACGTTAGGAATATCATTAGTTAACTCTTCAGTTCCTAATTTTGTATCTCTAACATCTAAAGAATACTCATCAATATGAATAGATGTAAATATATCTTCACGAACTACTTTTTCAGAAATTACAATTGCATCCTCAAAGTTATACCCTTTCCAAGGCATAAAGGCTACTTTCATATTTCTACCTAAAGCTAATTCTCCTTGTTGTGTTGCATAACCTTCACAAAGTACTTGACCTTCTTCTACTCTATCACCTCTTTTTACAATTGGCTTTAAGTTGATTGATGTACCTTGGTTAGTTTTTCTAAATTTGATTAACTCATAAGTTACTTCATCAGAATCGAAACTTACTAAGTTTTCTTCTTCTGTTCTATCGTACTTAATTGTAATTTTTTCTGCATCTACATAAGTTACTACTCCAGAACCTTCAGCATTAATTAAGATTCTAGAATCTTTAGCAACACGTCTTTCTAAACCAGTACCAACAATTGGTGCTTCTGGTCTTAATAAAGGAACTGCTTGACGCATCATGTTAGATCCCATTAATGCACGGTTTGCATCATCGTGCTCTAAGAATGGAATTAAAGATGCTGAAATTGAAGCAATTTGGTTTGGAGCAACATCCATATAATCGATATCATTTGGAGTTACAACTGGGAAATCACCTTCTTCACGAGCAATTACTCTGTCTGTAACAAAAGTGCCATCTTCTTTTAATTCTAAATTAGATTGCGCAATTTTCTTACCTTCTTCTTCTTCTGCAGTTAAGTAAATTGGTTCTCCATTTTCTACAGTACCATCATTTACTTTTCTATATGGTGTTTCAATGAAACCTAAATTGTTCACTTTTGCAAATACAGAAAGTGAAGAAATTAATCCAATATTTGGTCCTTCTGGTGTTTCAATAGGACAAAGACGACCATAGTGTGTATAATGTACGTCACGAACTTCAAAACCTGCTCTTTCTCTTGATAAACCTCCTGGTCCTAACGCAGATAATCTACGTTTGTGAGTAATCTCTGCTAATGGATTGGTTTGATCCATAAACTGAGATAACTGGTTTGTACCAAAGAATGAATTAATAACAGATGATAAAGTTTTAGCGTTAATTAAATCAATAGGTGTAAATACCTCATTGTCACGAACATTCATTCTTTCACGAATTGTTCTTGCCATTCTTGCTAAACCTACACCAAACTGACCTGCTAATTGCTCTCCAACAGTTCTTACACGTCTGTTAGATAAGTGGTCGATATCATCTACTTCTGCTTTAGAATTGATTAACTCAATTAAATATTTAATAATAGTTATAATATCTAATTTTGTTAATACTTTTTCATCCATATCAACATCTAAACCTAGTTTAGTATTCATTCTAAAACGACCTACTTCACCTAAGTTATAACGCTGTTCTGAAAAGAATAATTTATCGATAATACCTCTTGCAGTTTCCTCATCTGGTGGTTCTGCATTACGTAATTGACGATATATATGTTCAACAGCCTCTTTTTCTGAGTTTGTTGGATCTTTTTGTAACGTGTTGTGAATAATTGCATAGTCTGCTTGCTGATTATCTTCTTTATGCAATAAGATAGTTTTAGCACCAGCTTCAATTATTTCATCTATATGTTCTTTTTCTAAGATAGTATCTCTATCGAAAATAATTTCATTTCTTTCAATAGAAACTACCTCGCCAGTATCTTCATCAACAAAGTCTTCAAACCATGTTTTTAATACTCTTGCTGCTAATTTTCTTCCTAAAACTTTTTTAAGTCCGGTTTTAGATACTTTAACTTCTTCAGCTAAATCAAAAATTTCAAGAATATCTTTATCTCTTTCAAAACCAATTGCTCTGAAAAGTGTAGTAACAGGTAATTTTTTCTTTCTATCAATATAAGCATACATTACTTGATTGATATCTGTCGCAAATTCTATCCAAGAACCTTTAAAAGGAATTACTCTTGCTGAATATAATTTTGTTCCATTTGCATGAAAAGATTGACCAAAGAAAACACCTGGTGATCTGTGTAATTGCGATACTACAACACGCTCTGCACCGTTTATAACGAAAGTACCAGAGTTTGTCATGTAAGGAATTGTACCTAAATACACATCTTGTACAATAGTCTCAAAATCTTCATGTTCTGGATCTGTACAATATAATTTTAAACGAGCTTTTAAAGGTACACTATAAGTTAACCCTCTTTCTATACATTCTTGGATTGAATATCTAGGTGGATCAACAAAGTAATCTAAAAACTCTAATACAAATTGATTTCTTGTGTCTGTGATTGGAAAATTATCCATGAAGGTTTTGTACAAACCTTCTTCTCCTCTTTCTTCTGCTTTTGTTTGAAGTTGGAAAAAGTCTTGAAAAGACTTAACCTGAATATCCAAAAAGTCTGGATATTCTTTAATCATTTGAGAAGTCGCGAAGTTAATTCTTTCAGTAGTGTTTTTCGTTGCCAAAAGAGAATATATTTTTGATTAAAAATCTGATTAAATAAAGAACGAATATATACACAAAATGGTTTAGGCCTAAAATGTTACTTTTAGTGCCTAAACCTATATTGGTTTTCCTGCTTTTGATCTTATCAAAAAACAGGATTATAAGCTTACTTAAGCTCTACTTCAGCTCCAGCCTCTTCTAAAGATTTCTTAAGACCTTCTGCCTCATCTTTAGATACTCCTTCCTTAACTGCTGCAGGTGCGCTATCTACGATACCTTTAGCTTCTTTTAAACCTAAACCAGTTAATTCCTTTACTAATTTAACTACTGCTAATTTAGAAGCACCAGCTGACTTTAATACTACATCAAACTCAGTTTTTTCGTCTTCACCAGCACCATCAGCACCACCTGCTGCTGGACCTGCTACTGCTACTGCAGCTGCTGCTGGCTCAATACCATACTCATCTTTTAAAATAGTAGCTAATTCATTAACTTCTTTTACTGTTAAGTTAACTAATTGTTCTGCAAAATCTTTTAAATCTGCCATTTTAATTGTTTTTAAAAATTTTATTTATTTTAGTTTATTAGTGCGCGTATTTATTTTTCTGATAAAGTAGATAATATTCCCGATAACTTATTACCTCCAGATTGTAATGCTGAAACAACATTCTTAGCTGGCGATTGTAGTAATGTAATAATA
>JABXIJ010000007.1 GCA_013373105.1 Flavobacteriaceae bacterium
CTCTAGCCAGCTGAGCTATATCGGCTTTTAAATTGAAGCCACAAATAAAATGTAAATTTTGGAATGTAGCAACAGATTTTTTCACTTTTTAACTAACTGCTTTTTTATACACTTTTAAACAGCGTTCTCTTGCGAATTTGTGATCTACAATTTCTTTTGGATAAGTAAGTTCTTGAAAATCTGGAACCCATTTTTTAATGTATTTTAAATCCTTATCAAATTTTTTTATTTGAGTAGTTGGATTAAATATTCTGAAGTAAGGTGAGGCATCTACTCCTGAACCTGCCACCCATTGCCAGTTACCAACATTGCTAGCCATTTCATAATCGTGAAGTTGCTCTGCAAAATAAGCTTCTCCCCATCTCCAATCTATTAAAAGGTGTTTGCATAAAAAACTACCAACCAACATACGAACTCTGTTATGCATAAATCCTGTTTCGTTTAATTCTCGCATACCTGCATCTACTAACGGATAACCTGTTTCTCCTTTACACCAAGCGTTAAATTCGTTTTCGTTGTTTCTCCATTCAATTCTATCATATTTGCTTTTAAAGGCTTTGTCTTTTGTATGTGGAAAATGCCATAAAATTTGCATAAAAAACTCTCTCCAAATTAGTTCTTGCCAAAAGATTTCATTTTTTTCAGAGATTGCTTTTTCAACCATTTTTCTAATACTTACAGTTCCAAAACGTAAATGAGGACCTAAACGTGAAGTTCCATCGATTGCAGGAAAGTTTCTTGTGTCTTCGTAATTCTGAATTATAGATGGGTTTACTTTGTAGTCTTCAATTTTTTGTGAAGACTTGGTAAAACCAATATCAGCTAAACTAAGGTTTGGTAAGTTTTTATCTTGATATAGTTTGTTAAAATGTGCAGTTGTTTCAAAGAAATTTAAAGTTTGATTTTTAAATTTTTCTTTCCATGTTCTCATGTAAGGAGTGTAGACAACGTAAGGATCACCATCTTTTTTCACTACCTCATTTTGTTCGAAAATTACTTGATCTTTATAGGTTTTAAATTCAATATTTTGTTGTTTTAGAAACTCACGAACTTCAGAATCACGTTTAGCTGCATAAGGTTCATAATCATGGTTAGTGAAAACTTCTTTTATTTTGTAATTAATTGATAATTTTTCAAAAATATCTTTAGGATTACCATAAAACAAGGCAATTGAGCTTTTATGCTTTTCTGATAGCTCAGCCCTCATTTTTTGTAAAGTATGGTGTATAAAAGTTACCCTAGCATCATTTTTTGGTAATTTATCTAAAATAGTTTTATCAAAAATAAAAATAGGTAATACTGGGTTTTTAGATTGTAAAGCGTGATGTAAACCTACATTATCATCTAAACGTAAGTCTCTTCTATACCAAAAAATTGATATATTTTTATCCATTATATTCTCCAAAAATTTCAATTAGTTTTTGTTGTCTGTAGTTAAAAATTTCTTCAAGTTTTGGTTTAACTAACAAGGGGTGAGCTAGTTTTCCTATAAAACCAAGTGGTACTTTATAATCAATAATATCTTCCATTTCAACACCGTTTTCTATTTCATTTACAAAATGTTTATGGCTCCAAAAAGCATAAGGTCCTTGTAATTGCTCATCTACAAAATACTTATACTTTTCTACGTGTACTATTTTACTTACCCAAGTAGTTTTTATGCCCATCATTGGTGTTACTTGATGTTGTATAATTTGGCCAGCATATATTTCTCTATCAATTTTAGAAATGATATCAAAATTCATCTCTTTAGGCGTAATTACTTTTAAGTTGGCTGGATTAGATAAAAACTCCCAAGCCTTTTTTTTTGTAATTGGCAATTTTTGCTTTTTATGCAGTGTATAAACCACCATAATTAATTGTGAATTAGTACATATAAATTTAATGAAGTAGCTATACAAAGCCAAATCATATAGGGGAGAAGTAAGTATTTATAATTCTTAACTGGCTTGCTTAATTTAAAGAAATATACAAATAGTAGCGAGGTTAATACTACCAAGACTATTAAACCAAAAACTACCCAATGTTTGTTAAAAAAAATATAGTTCCAGCTTACATTTAATAAAAATTGAAATGCAAATATTAACCTATTTTTTTGAATATCGTTTTCTAAAAAAAGTTTTCCAAGATAAATAGAAAAACAAATCATTATTGTAGTCCAAGCTATGCCAAAAACAAAGCCTGGTGGAGTCCAAGGTGCTTTTTCTAAACTCAAATACCATTCTGCTCTAGGACCATTATTCATTAACCAATTTCCAATTGCTAATCCACCAAAATTAATTATTAAAAATAAAAGGGTATACTTAAATTGTTTCATTTAAGTTTTGTTTTTCAAAGATTCAATTTGTTTTAAAACATTGTCTGCTTCTAGGTATTTTGCATCACTATCTCTTCTGTTAATCGATTGTAGCTTATAAGCATCTTCCATTAATTTTTTGTATTTCTCTTGAAGTTTTTCTTCATTAGATTTTTTCTTAAAAATACCGAACATAATTTTATTTTAAATGCTTAGTTATTCTAGAGCTAGTGGGTTTAGTAATCGAAAAATAATAGTCTACTAAATTACCAGAATTATCTACTAGATATTTTTGAAAGTTCCATTTTACAGTAGAACTTTTTATCCCATTCTGATTTTTATCTGTAAGCCAGCTATACAGAGGATGTTGATTGGAGCCTTTTACATCTATCTTTTCTGTAATTAAAAAAGAAACACCATAATTAGCCTCGCAAAACTCTTGAATTTCTTTTGTAGTACCAGGTTCTTGACCTCCAAATTGATTACAAGGAACACCAATTACAACTAATTTGTTTTTATATTCTTGATGTAATTTTTCTAAGCCTTTATATTGTGGAGTAAATCCACATTTAGAAGCAACGTTTACAAAAAGTATATGTTTACCTTCAAAATCTTTTAAGTTTATAGGTTTGTTTTGTAAACTATTGATTTTGATACTATATAATTCAGACATTATTTGGCTTTTAAATTTTGAAACTAACTATACCACAATCTAATTCAAAGATTTGTCCTGAGATAGACTGTGCTTTATCAGATATTAAAAATGATGCTAAATCAGCAACTTCACTTGGCTCTAAATACTTTTTAAGCGGATGACGTTCTTTAATATTTTCTATCATTCTGTCATTTCTTAATAATTTAGAAGCTAAGTCTGTATTGGTTACAGTTGGTGCTATAGCATTTACTCTTATGGTTGGTGCTAGTTCTGCACCAAGTGATTTAGTTATACCTTCTACTGCTGATTTTGCTGCAGCAACACTAGCGTGAAATGGCATGCCTAGTTTAGAGGCAACTGTGCTAAATAAAGTTATACTAGGGTTGTTGCCGTTTTTTAATTGAGGTAAATAATTTTGTATAGCTTTAACAGCACCAATAACATTTATTTCAAAATCATTTCTAAATTCCTCTAATTTGAGTCTAGAAATAGGTTTTAAATTAATGCTACCTGGACAATAGATAAGCGCATCTATAGCTTGTATTTCAGGTAAGTCATCAGTTAAGATGTCAAGTGAGTAATGTGTAAGATTATTGTGAGAGGTCTTTGGAGCAGTTCTACTAATATTGTAAACTATGTGCTCTTGTATTAGGTTATTAACAATTTCTTTTCCAATTCCTTTACTTCCTCCAATTACTAATATTTTTCTCATGCTGCTTTTAAGGTCTTCCTTTCAAGCGTTTTTCAATTTTTTGTTTTACAACTGTTAAACGCTTCATATGATCCATTAATTCTGGATCTTTTTCTAATTTATAAACTTCGTTTAATTCTAAAATAAGCGATTTAACTTCTCTTGATGCTAGAATTCGATCACTGGTGGTTTTAAAAGAAAACTTTCTGTTTTCGAATTCAGTGGCTCTTTCAAGTAAATCCATATGCAGTTTTTTTTTACTAATTATTCAATTTTCGAATATAAGCATAATTGTTAGATTATCAACTACATAAAAAAGAAGTTTTAAGCGGCAGTTAATGGCTTACCTTTTAAACGCTTTTCAATTCTCTGTTTTATAACTGTTAAACGTTTCATAATTTCCATTAATTTTTGATCTTTATTCTTTTTATAGATTTCATTAAGTTCTAAAATTAAAGACTTTGCTTCTCTTACAGCTAAGATTCTGTCACTTGTTGTAGGAAATCTCATTTTTCTGTTTTCGAATTCTAATGCTTTTTCTATAATGTCCATTACTTAATAGTTTAAGGTGTTTTGTAATTCAGCTATTTTTGCTTGGTTATTAAATTTTCCTCCAAAATATGAAGTAACTGTAGATGATGTATCGTCTTTTACACCCCTAGAAGAAACACATAAGTGTTTTGCATCTATAATAACAGCTACATCTTCAGTTTCTAAGATGTTTTTTAACTCTTCAGCTATTTGATTTGTTAATCTTTCTTGTACCTGAGGTCTTTTTGCATAGTATTGAACAATTCTATTCAATTTAGACAAACCGATTACTTTTCCTGAAGAAATATAAGCTACATGAGCTTTTCCGATAATGGGTACAAAGTGATGTTCGCAATTCGAATAAAAAGTAATATTCTTTTCTACCAACATTTGATTGTATTGGTATTTGTTATCAAACAATGCAACTTTTGGCTTGTTAGCAGGATTTAAACCAGAAAAAATTTCATCTATATACATTTTAGCCACTCTTTCTGGAGTTCCTTTTAATGAGTCGTCATTTAAATCTAAGCCCATTACATTCATAATTTCCTCAAATAAGATGGCAATCTTTTCTTTTTTTTCTATGTCTGAAACCTTGAAAGCATCTGGTTTCATTGGTGTTTCTAGACCAGTAAAAAGGTGATCATCACCTATTTCTTCTGATGTAAAACCATTAAGATTCTTAGATTCTTTTTGTTGTTTAGTTATTACTTTTGTAATCATTTTTTCTCTTTTTTATGTGCTGTCTTTTTAAGCAAAGCACGGTTTTTATCTCTTTGATATTGCGTTATTAGAAATGGATTTTTGTCTGCTGCATTTAAATCTACCTTTCTCGAAATTCCTTAGTTTTTCGTGTTTGGTTTTTCTGCCTTGCACACGCTCTCTCCACATTCTAAAACTACTTGGTTTCATTTGAGCACGCATTAAATTAATAACTTCTTCCTCTTTTAAACCAAATTGAAACTCTATTGCCTCAAAAGTAGTTCTGTCTTCCCAAGCCATTTCTATTACTCTGTCAATTTCTATACCACTTAATTCTTTCATAAATAGATATCGCCTATAGGTTCATAGAAGTTGTATTGTTTGTCATGTTCAATTTTTTTATCCATCAATTTATCGATGAAACTTTTGTTTTCTTTTAAAAGTATATTGTTTTTAAATCTTACAAAGTTACCTTGTGCATGAATACTAAATCCAACTGTTTTATAGATGTGAAGTTGATAAAATGGAATTGCCCAACTAAAACTTTTTAATCCTTTGCTAATATGAACTAAAATACCTTTTTCTCTTAACTCAATATTACCATAGTTAATATCTGAAACTGTATTGATAATTTTTTTGAAACCAATGCTTACTTCTTCTACCATCATTCTTTTAGAACCAACACCTTTATTTTTAATAGATTGGAAAAATGTGTATGGCTTACCTATTAAGTCATTAATGGTGGTAGTTGCATCTTTGTTTTTATATGTAGTATCAAATATCACTACCACAAATATAGTTAATTTCATTTTTGTTTAATTATAATACGTTAATATTAAACAAAAATTAACAAAACATTATAATAGTAATAGAGCTATGTTTTGCTAGGCATAAGTTTAGTTCTATTTGTTAGTGTATGTTTTGCTAGTATCCTCTTATTTTCAAGTTTAACATCTTTGTCATTTCTCATATTCCATAAGATGTCTAATGCTCTTTTTCTGTTTTTTTTAATATCTACAATTGGTTTTGGGTAATCTATACCTAATTTAAAGTTATTAAATTGTTCATCTAATGGTGTCATTAAATAAGGCTCATAAATAAACGCTTTGGGTAAATTAGCTAATTGAGGTAACCACTTTTTAATAAAACTAGCATCTTCATCATGAACAATGCTATTTTTAATTGGGCTATATACACGTATTTCATTAATACCAGTCTCGCCTGCTTGCATGTTAAGTTGTGGAAAATGGATTCCTGGTTCAAAATCTAAAAATAATTTTGATAAATGCTGGGAACATTCCTGCCAAGGTTGCCATAAAATATGAGTAAAAAAAGATACTAACATTGCACGCATTCTAAAGTTTAAATACCCAGTTTCTTTTAAACAAATCATAGAAGCATCAACTAAAGGAAAACCAGTTTTACCTTCTTTCCATGCTTTTTGATATTGCTTAGAAATACTCTTTTTTAATTTATGAAAACCTTTGTTTATACTAGCTTCTTCCATAGTATGTTCCATTTCAAATTTTTGAATAAAATGGGCTTGCCATCTTAATCTTGAAATAAAAGCACTAATTTGTTTTTTGTTGTTACTATTAAGGTTTGCAATTGCTTTTTGATAAACTTGTCTTACTGATAAGTTACCCCAAGCTATATAAGGTGATAGTCTACTACAGCTTTTTCTAGAAAGTGATGGTTTTGAGATGTGATACATGTAGTTTTTGTAACGTTCATCAAAAAAACTGTTAGCATATTTCCAAGCTATTTTTGATCCACCTTTCTGAAAATTTGCATTGTTAGGTGTTTGTAAATTTGTTGATAGAAAACTTTTTTCTAATGATTGTATTTCACTTTTACCTAATAAATTTTCAGCACTTAAAGTGTTTTTAATAGTTGGAGAATTCATGTATTCTTCCCAGTTATTAAGCCATTCTTTTCTGTTTAATAAGCCTCTTAGAACACCGTTATTTTTGTTCTCTATCCAACTAATAGAATTATTTCTGCAGTATCTAGAAAAGTCTTTATCTCTAGTATATGTAATTAGTAATCCAGTTTCTTGATGCGAAAAAACAGTATGTATTTCATAATAATTTAAAAGCTGATTAAATACTGTTATAACTTCTGAGGTTACAGCTAATATTTTCGAATCTAATGCTACTAAATCTTCATTGATATCTACTAAAGATTGCTTTATAAAATTCCAATGCCGATCATCGTAATGAGGATCATCTATTAATGATTTTTCGAAAACATAAAGTAGTAAAAAAGGCTTTTTAGCCTTAATTGCATTAGCTATAGCTTCATTATCTTGCAATCGTAAATCACGTTTTAACCAAACAACATTTATCTCTTTTTTATCTTTCATCTAATTCCTCTAAAAATGTTTTAGCGTTTGTAAAATGTATTTCTTTGGTTTCTGGTTTCATTTTGTCGAAAGTCCTAATAAGCATTCCTAATCTTGGGTTACTTAAGAAGAAGTTTCTGTTTTTGTCCATAAAATTCCAGAATAAGCCATCCCATTTTTTTTGCCAATCACCTTTTTTATAATTACTCATTTTCATAATGTAATTACTGCTGCTTATGTAAGGTTTGGTAGACATTAATCCACCATCAGCAAACAAACTCATTCCATAAACATTTGGTACCATTACCCAATCATAGGCATCTATAAAAAGCTCCATAAACCATTGGTATACTTCATCAGGATCAAACTCACAAAGCACCATGAAGTTTCCTAAAATCATAAGTCTTTCTATATGATGTGCATAACCTGTTTTTAAAACTTTTTTTATAACATCATCAACTGGTGCAATACCAGTTGTACCATTGTAGAAAGTTGCAGGAATTTTTCTAGTAAAACCCCAGAAGTTTTTGGTGCGTTCTTCAGTACCTTTCACTTCGTAAACACCTCTAATAAATTCACGCCATCCTAAAATTTGTCGAACAAATCCCTCTGTAGAATTAATTGAAATACCGTTTTTACTAGCAAATTCTGTTGCTTTAACAATAACCTCTATAGGATTTAATAAACCAATATTAATTAAAGGCGATAACAAACTGTGATTTAAAAAATGTTCTTCTTTTACAATGGCGTCTTCATACACTCCAAAATCAAAAAAACGAAATTCAAAAAACTGCTGTAACCATTTTTCTGCATCTTCAAAATTGATAGGATATACAATAAAATCATTCAATTCTCCATAATGATTGCTGAAGTTTTTTAAAACATAGGCTTTTGCTTCTTCATGGTATTTTGTAATTTCTGGAAATTGAATAGCTGGAGGTGTTTTATCTTTTGGATATTTTTTTCTGTTTTCAGCATCAAAAGTCCATTTTTCACCCATAGGATTTTCACCTTCCATTAAAATATGATGTCTTTTTCGTTCATCTTTGTAAAATGAAGTTTGAAAAAACTTCTTTTTAGTAGGTTTAAAAAATGAATTTAAGTCACTTTTAGAATTAATAAAAAGAGGATTTTCGTACCAAACTATTTTTAAATTATCACTGTATTTTTCTATTCTTTTTTTTAGCCAATTATCTGTTGGATCAATACAATGAATTGTCTTGTAACCATTCTTATGTAAATAAGGCAATAGTTTTCTTATATCACTTTTATTGTCTACTGCTTCAATATACTTAACTTCTTTTCCTTGAGATTTTAAATAGTCCTCATAATATTTCATTGAAGCTCTATGAAAAAGTAGTTTTTGTTTATGAAATTTGTATTGTTTAAAAAACAAATATTCTTCAACAAGAATTACATTCTGACAACTTTTAATCGGTTCAGTTTTTTTAAAAAGTTGATGTGGAAAAACAATATGTATTTCTTTATTATTCATTTTTTAAAACAACGTTTTTTCTAACCATAATTTTCTAAATTTTGAGTTAGTATCATAGCGTTCAGCTTGTAATTGAGTATTGAATTTTCGATCTCTTGGATCATTTCCTACACCAGCAACATACATCCAATTACCATAGTTGCTATGAACATCATAGTCTAATAACATAGCTTCAAAATAGGCAGCGCCAATTCTCCAATCTTGCAATAATTCTTTTGCAAAATATGAGGCAACATTTTGTCTTCCTCTATTACTCATCCATCCAGTTTCCTTGAGTTCTATCATATTAGCATTTACAAAATCGTCTTTGGTTTTTCCATCAATCCATTTTTGAATAATTTCTTGATCTGAATTCCAATGATAATCTCTTTGTAAAATTCCTCCTATTTTAAAAATTTCATTTTTGTATTTAAGTGAAATATATTTGAAATAATCTCTCCAAATTAGTTCAAAAACAATCCAATATGTAGATTGGTTTTCACCAAATTCTTGTTCATATTTCTTTACTCGCCAATAAACAGTTTTTGCAGAAAGACTACCATTGGCTAACCAAGGGGAAAGTTTTGTTGAATAATCTTTACCTACTAAACCATTTCTAGTTTTCTTGTAAAATCCTACTTTTTTACTTTCAAATAAATAATAATTTAATCTTTCTAGTGCAGCTGTTTCTCCACCCTTAAAAGGAAATGCAGTTTTTTTAGAAATTTCAAAACTGTTAAGACCTAACTCTTTTAGGGTTGGAATTTTAGTTGGATTTTCTATTAAATTTTCTTTGCTAAGTGTAGAAATTTCAATTTCTGGAAGTATGCTTACGTATTTTTCTAATTTTTTTCTAAAAGCAGTAAAAACATTGGGGATATTTTTAAAATTCTTAGAAACTGTATTTGGATGATATAAAAACTGGTTATAATCTTCTATGATAGAAACTGAATTAGTCAGTATGTTTTTAATAGCATTGTTTGTTTCTAGCTCTTCTTTTGTCCATTCTTTTTGAGTGTAGATTCTAGTGATATTATATTTTTTACAAACCTTTGGAATGCTTACTTCTGGTTTGTCAAAATAGGTGAGAAGACTAATATTTTTTTTCGTAAGATTTTGTTTTAAATCTGCAACAGTTTCAATTAAAAATTGCGCTCTGAATTTTTCAGTTTTTTTAAACCCGAAAGAATTTACTGAAAATAAATACTGATCAAAACAGTAAATCCCAATTACAAAATTATGATTTTCAATTGCTTTTTGTAGAGAAGAATTGTCATGAATTCTTAAATTGTTTCTAAACCATACTAAGCCGATATCTTTTTGTTGCTGCTGCATTTTTTGCTACAATATTTTACATTTTCCCAGTTTTTCTCCCACTTCTTTCTCCATGAAAAAGGTCTTTTACAAACAGGACATATTTTTTCTGGTAAATGTTGTTTTTTCACTTTTTATTAATATTATTTATCATACCATTAAAAACAAACCAGTGGAAAGGCATTACTGCATACCAATATAGCCTCCCAGGTAAGCCTTTGGGTCTAAAAGTTGCGGTTTGTTTTAGTGTATTTCCTTCTATTTTAAATTCTAGCCAAGCTTCTCCAGGTAAAATCATTTCTGCATAAAGTAATAATTTACCTTGTTCTTTGTTTGCGTAAATTACACGCCAAAAATCTAAAGCATCTCCAGCATTTAATTCTGTTGGATGCCTTCTTCCTCTACGTAAACCTGCGCCACCGAAAAATTGATCTATAAAACCTCTAATTTTCCAAAGAAAAGTTCCATAATACCAACCAGTTTCTCCTCCAATAGACCAAATACGGTTTATGGCTTTGTTTCTATTTTTTAGATTTCTAGATTTTATATCCTTAAAACATCCATATTCAGGGACATTTATAAACTCATGTACATAATTTTTAAGTTTTCCACTACTGATGTAAGAATCCTTCCAACTTGAAATAATACTATTTTGCTCAATCTTTTTAAAAGCCAATTCAACAGCTTTTTTATATTGCATTGGTTTTATTTTCAAGATATTATTGATATCACTTTTTTTACCAATGACTTCTACACCCATAGAATTTACAAGAGAAGAAGCTAATTTGTAAGATGTTGATGTAACAAAATATAGCCAATAAGATGATAATTTTGGAGTCATTACAGGAATGGTAAGTATCCATCTTTTCAGTTTTCTCACATTTGCAAATTGCAAAAGCATCTCCTTATAAGTTAAGACTTCAGGTCCAAAAATATCATAAGATTTATTGTATAGTTTTTTATGTTTTAAAGCATTTGAAAGAAAGGAGAGAACATCTCTAATACCAATTGGTTGTGTTTTGGTATTTAACCATTTAGGAGCAACCATAACAGGTAGTTTTTCAACAAGGTCTCTTATAATTTCGAAAGATGCACTACCTGAGCCAACAATAATTCCTGCTTTGAAGGTAGTTAATGCATACTTGTTAGAAGCTAAGGTATTTTCTACATTTTTTCTAGACAATAAATGTTTAGACAAAACAGTATCATTGGTAATACCACTTAAATAGATAACCTGTTCTATAGTTGTATTTTCTGCAAAACGTTTAAAATTTAAGGCACATTTTTCTTCTAACAAATGAAATTCTCTTGCCGAATTTGACATAGAATGGATTAAATAGTATGCGGCATCAATATTTTTTGGAATTTTTTTTAATGTATCAGCTTGCAAAAAATCTGCCTCTATTAATGTAATTTGCTCTTTATTTTGATAGTATACTTCTGCTCTTTTTTTATCTCTAACAGGGCAAAATATATGATGACCGTTATTTAATAATAACGGAATTAGACGTTTACCAATATATCCAGTTGCACCTGTTACAAGAATATTCATATATTTTATTTAATTTCCTTTGGTCGTTGATAGGTAAGCTGTTTTTTAAATTTTGGAATAGCATATGTGTCTAAACCATTAATGGTTACAACATTTCCTCTCGATAAGTTAATTAATCCATCTTTTTCAAGTAGTTCCTCATTTATAAAGAGTTCTTGAATTTGAGCTACAATTAGTAGAACATCATTACTTTTTACATGAATTTCCTCTATAAACTTCATACTCATTTGCACAGGAGCACCTTTTACAAATGGAGCTTTAAAGTCTCCTTTGTATTCCTCTTGCAGATTAGTTACATCGAATTCAGATATGTCTTCAGGATATTTTGCAGAAGTGTGATGCGCATCGTCAATAATATCTTCCCAAATATGATTTATAGTAAAACATCCTGTTTCTTTTATATTTTTATATGTGTTTCTAGGAACTGTAGTTGGTCTTAAAATAAAACCTAATGTTGGTGGATTAGAACCTAAATGAGTTACTGAGCTAAAAACAGCAACATTGGTAACGCCCTCTAGAGAAATAGATCCTAATAAGTTAGCAGATTTAAATCCTGAACAACTATTTATTAGGTTAATTCTAAATATTTTATCTAAATTCTGTATAGCATTAAAATTGAAACATTTCATGTAAATTAATTTTATATCAAAGATAAAATGTTTAACAATTAAACAAATAAACTAAACAATAATCTTTTGTTAAAAACATAGTGTTTGTAGACTGTTTACGCTTAAAATCAATTATTTTTGAACTTTAAATTAATTACTTAAAGTACCTTAAATGAACAAGTTTTTTCTAGCCTTAGTTTGTGTCTTTTTATTTAGTAATCATGATATGTATCTAAAAATGGAGACTTATTTTTTAGAAGCAAATCAAATGTCAAGTATTCAATTGTTTAACGGAACATTTGAAAAGAGCGAAAACACAATAGATAGAAGTAGGATGTTAGATGCCTCTTTACTTGGTAATAATAATAGATATAAGATAAAAGAAGGGCAGTGGTCTGAAAAAGATAGTATTACCTTTTTAAGTTTTAACTCAGGTGAATCTGCAACTTGGGTTGTAGGTGTGTCAACAAAACCTAGAAATATTGAAATGAATGCTAAATCTTTTAATGATTATCTAGAGCATGATGGGGTTAAAGACATTCTTGCACAAAGAAAGAAAAATAATACACTTAATAACGATGCTGTAGAAAAATATTCTAAGCATGTAAAAGCAATTTTTCAAGTTGGAGAAAATAAAACAGATGATTGGAGTAAAAGTTTAGGTTATCCAATAGAGTTTATTCCGTTAGAAAATCCATATTTAAAATATACAGGAGATACTATACAGATTAAGTTACTAAGAAATGGTAAGCCTTTGGTTAATCAATTAGTTTATGCTGATTTTAAGTCTTCAAAACATGGTCATACTCACAATGAAACTAATGTGGATAAACACACAGATAAGACTCATAACCATACTAAAAACCAAAAAGAAGAACATTCTAAAACTCAAGGTAAAGTAACTCATACTCATGATGGAAGTACACATACTCATGAAGTTGAAAAAAAGAAAGATACAAGTGAAAAACATTCACATACTTCTGCACAAGAATTAAGAACAGATAAAAATGGAGTTGTTAGTGTAAATCTTACAAATGATGGAATCTGGTACTTAAGAACAATTCATTTAGAAAACTCAACAAAAAAAGGTTTAACACATGAATCAAATTGGGCAACATTAACTTTTGAAGTAAAGCATTCACATAACAACAATACAAGTCATACACATACTCATGAAGAAGGGATATCTAGTACAGTTTTCTGGTTATCTAGTATTGTGTTAATTTTAATATTGTTCATTTGGTTCAATAGAAAAAGTGATAAAAGTGAAGCAGCATAAACTAATAACTATACTGATAATTTTAGGTTTACTACCTACTTCTATTTTAGCACATGAAGTTAGTCAATCAGATCAAGCAATACTTAACCAAGGAGGATTGTTTTCTTATATTTATGTAGGTGCTAAACACATGTTAACTGGCTATGACCATTTATTATTTATAGCTGGAGTTGTCTTTTTTTTAAAAGGATTTAAAGATATTGTAAAGTTTATTACAGTTTTTACTATTGGTCATTGTATAACGCTTACAGGTGCCTCATATTTAGGAATAACAGCAAATGAACATTTAGTTGATGCAGTTATTGCTTTAAGTGTTTTGTATAAAGGATTTGAAAATCTTGATGGTTTTAAAAAAATCAAAATAAAAGCTCCAAATTTATTGTTGATGGTTTTTGCCTTTGGTTTAATTCATGGTTTTGGCTTAGCAACTCGTTTACAATCTTTTGATATTGGCTCAGAACAATTTTTAGCCAAAATATTAAGTTTTAATTTAGGAGTAGAAGTTGGTCAAATAATAGCTTTAATTCCTATTGTATTTGTAATTACTCAATGGCAAAAAGCAAAAAGTTATGAAGCTTTTTACAAAGCAGCTAATACGTATTTAGTAATTATGGGTGTTTTACTTTTTATCTATCAGCTTTATGGATATTTTATCTAAATAAAAAAAAATCTAGAAAATTAATTCTAGATTTTTTTAGTCGGGGTGGCAGGATTCGAACCTGCGACCTCCGCGTCCCAAACGCGGCGCGATAACCGGGCTACGCTACACCCCGAAATTACGGACTGCAAATATAGAATAATATTTATACATTAACCTAAAATAATTTGAGATGAAAAAAATATTTTTATTTTTTGCTTTTTTAATTTCATTTTCAGGTTTTGTACAGCAAAAAGAATATGAACTTATTGTACCAGATTTAAGAAACCCTTGGGGGTTTACTTTTTTACCTGATAATTCAATATTAATAACTGAAAAAGAAGGAAAACTTATTCATTTTAAGAATGGTAAGAAAACTGAAATTAATAATCTACCAGAAATTTATGTAAGAGGTCAAGGAGGTTTTATGGATATTGAATTGCACCCAAATTATAAAGAAAATGGTTGGATATACTTAACATTTGCATCTGCACAAGGAGCAGGAAATGGCGGAAATACTGCTTTAATGCGTGCCAAAATTAAAGATAATTCTTTAATTGAAAAACAACTCTTATACAAAACTTCTCCAAATACTAGAAGAGGTCAACATTTTGGTTCTAGAATAGCTTTTGATAAAGATAACCATGTATATTTTAGTATTGGTGATCGTGGAAATAGAGATGTAAATTCACAAGACATTACCAAAGACGGAGGTAAAATTTATCGCTTAAATGATGATGGAACAATTCCTTCTGATAATCCTTTTGTTAATAGTGCTGGAGCAAAAAAAGCAATTTTTAGTTATGGGCACAGAAATCCTCAAGGAATGGAAATTAACCCTTTTACCAATGAAATTTGGACTCATGAGCATGGACCACAAGGAGGAGATGAAATAAACATCATTCAAAAAGGTAAAAACTATGGTTGGCCAAAAGCAAGTTATGGTAAAAATTACGATGGTACTACTTTTACAAATAAAACTACCATTTCAGGTATGGTAAGTCCAAATCATTATTGGACACCATCTATTGCACCAAGTGGTATGGCTTTTATAAATAGTGATAAATATGGTAGATGGAAAGGAAATTTATTAGTAGGTTCATTAAAATTTCAATACTTGGCTAGATGTATTATAAAAAATAAGCAAGTCTTTAAAGAAGTTAAAATGCTACAAGGTTTAGATGTTTTTATTTATGTTGGAATTGAGAATTTAGGAATTGTAAAATTATTAACTCCAAAATAGCATAAACAGTTTATTTTTTTAACTTATTTTTTCATTGTTAAAACTTATAAACAATTCTGTATATAAAAGGTAAAATACTATATTTTTACTCCCTTAAAAGTAAAAATTATTATGTCTGATACAGTTGAAAAAATAAAGTGTTTAATTATTGGTTCTGGTCCTGCAGGTTATACTGC
>JABXIJ010000063.1 GCA_013373105.1 Flavobacteriaceae bacterium
ATCATGCAGTGGTCAACTTCATTACAGACTTTGCCAATAATGAAGAAATTTTAAATTGGTTGGCTAGAGAGCGTTTTGGTATTCAATTTGTAAAACCCAGTGAATTTGCCCAAGTTTTTGAAGAAGAAAACGGCACCTATATGGGTGATGATAAATCTAACTTTCAAGATTTTTATAAGACAGAAAAGTTAGAGATTTTAGCCATGTTTGAAGAGTTGCCTGAAGGATTTCACAAGCAAGAAGGTTTGCAATATTTGGTTCGTAGAATAGATGGCCAAGATCATCCCGATCCTGCTTATAAACCTGCAGCAGCTATTGCTTGGACGGGACTAAAGACCATAGAATTTATGTCAAAAGCTTTCAGCAGTGGTAATTTAAGCGATACAAGACGTTTAATTTTACATGAAAAAGCGCACTTTTTATGGGAATACACCTTTGATGATACCACAAAAGAAGATTGGACAGAACTAGGGGGCTGGTTTGAAGATCCAACATCTGCATCAGGTTGGTCTACCTTTAATACTACAGAGTTTGTTTCTGCATATGCACATGCGAAAAATCCTAATGAAGATATGGCAGAATCTATTGCCATTTATCTAACCAACCCTGATCGGTTAATTAATGTATCTCAAAAAAAATATGAATTTATACGAGATCGTATAATGCATGGTACACGATATGTATCCATTATTCGAGAAGATTTAACGTTTACCGTTTATAATTTATATCCTGACTACACCTTTCCTGGAAAAATAGTTGAGTTGAATTTGGAAGTTGAGGGCAACCCAGAAGAAGACAAAAAAGTGACCATGAAAATCCGTTTAGCTTCTGAAGACCCTGCTATTGATGGTGCAACGGGAGCCTATATTCGTTTTGCTTCTTCTGTTGGAACTATTTTTGATATTGGATTGAATCCAGTAAATGGAAGTATAGATTCTGTTTTAGTAGGCTCTGCAACACTAAACAAATCAGCAAAATCTGGCTATTGGACCTTAGCTAGTCTACGAACGTGGGATCAAGTAGGTAATCAGCGGTATGAAAATACCTCTACAGTTGGGGCAAAATTATTTATCAAAAACCCTAAAGAAGATCTTATTCCTCCAAAATTTTTGGACTACAATCTATCAGTTATAGATAGTACTTTTAATGAAAAAGGAGAAATAGACCCAAATGGTGAGCCAGGAAAAGCTATTAAAATTGTTTCGAAATGGGAGGAAATAAATACCCCTCTTCGTTATAATGGAGATATCTCTAGAATTGATTTTCCAAACCCACCTCAAGTCGATATTTATTATAAAGATGCATATGCAACAAACATTAACCCACAGGATACTCTTAAAGTGAATGTGGGGTATATGTATATTCCAGATTATTACCCCTCTGGCTATTATGCTACAACTTATTTGTACACTGCAGACCCTGCTGTAAACTTTAGTTATGTTAATTTTTCAAAAGACACTACAAATTATAACCCTAATTTTATAAACAATATATCACAATTCATTGCGCTAAGAGATTCGGTTTACATAGAAACTAAGTATCCTGATATTGTAAAGCCAGAAATAGACTTAAATAATATTAATATTGTAGCTGAGCCTACTAATCCACAGGCACCAAACGGAGAGACAAGAGTAGATATTAATTTCAATGCAAGAGATTTATCTGATTTTCCAGGATATGAGGCGGGTGTATATAAAGTAAGTTTAACTCTTAGAGACCCACAAGGCAAGAAATTTGGTTATCAAACAGGAAATAGTACTATGAATCATCCAGATCTTGACCATTGGGACTTTGATCCTGTATTAGATTCTGAGTGGAGAAATTACCGGTTTGACTTAACCTTACCAGTTGGCTCTGCCCCTGGTATTTGGGGTATTTCTGATATTCTTATAATGGATAAGGTTGGAAATATGAAAAGCTACAATTTTGAAGAATATGTTCGTTTTGATGTTATTGATTCTGACATTGAATTAGAAGAACCCTTAGAAGTAGAAATTATAGACAAAGTTATTAATGCTGGAAATGTAGCATCAGTAAAAGCAAAAATGTCTTGTAAACCTTGTTCAGGTTTAAATTATGTAGCAACTATCTATTCAAGATTCGGCGGGGGTGCAGTTGTGAGAAATGAAGGCGTATTATCTGCAGATGAAGTTATCGTAGAAGATTTGAATACCTCTGGTATTTTGGATGGAGAAGTTAATTTAACTGTACAACTTACAGATTCAGAAGATAAGTTAGTAGCAACAAAAACGACAGCGTACACAAAAGATGTTGTATACCCTAAATCCTATTATTCTAGAACAAATTTAGAAAATGAGGGGACTAGCTCTCTAGATGACTTTATTATTGAGGTCGTGATAGAAACACAAGATGTTGGAGGTTCTTATAATTTAGATATTGATAATGAAGATACTTCCTCTAAGAGTAATACTTATTCCACTTTAACTTTCAGTGGGGAACTTACCTCAGAAGTTACTGCATTAAGTAATATCGATATAACATCACTAGAAAACGGTGTTTATAAATTTGATTTAACTGTGACTGACCCTAATGGAAATATTGGAGAACCGGAAACCCTGTATTATTTAATTGAAGAGAATAAGATTACATTGTTGGGAAGTACGAATACATTAAGTGTAATGAACCATACATTAGGAAATTTACTTATGTATCCAAATCCAGTTAATGATTTTTATTATATTGAAACAGATCAAGAGCTTCTGTTAGAAATTATTGATATACACGGTAAACTAATCAAGAAAAAGAAAGTATATCCAGGTAAAAATAGTTTAGAAATAAATATAATCTCTAAAGGTTACTACATTTTTAAACTAAGCAACGGTAAGGAACAAATTAGTAAAAAGGTTTTAAAAAGGTAAAATCTTTTATGATGAACTATCTATGAATATAAATTAATTACGAATAAATTATCAATTTACCTTAAAGAAAACACCGCAACTATCTGTTAGTATGTCTATTAGATACATTTAAAAGATTTTCTTACTTTTATGATTGTTTAAAAAAATCTTTATGAGAAAAATATTTTTTATAATAATAAGTTCATTTTTATTGTTATCATGTGGAAATACTGAGTATTTTGAGGGTATTGCTATACCTGCACGACAGTCAAGCAGAGGAGATTACGGTTTAGTAAATTTAAAAGGAGAATTAGTTGTTGATTTTTTTATAGATCAGAAACCTTCCCTCATGGTGGATGGTGTTGCTCATTATAAAAAAAATGGAGAAATAATATTTATTAATACTGAAGGGAAAGAAATCAAAACCAAATTTACTGAGACCCTTCATTTTAATGAAGAAAAAGCATTAGTAAGACGAGAAGATGGAAAATTAGCTTTCATTGATAAAAGTTTTAACGAATTTATTCGACTCGACGATGTAGAATCGGCAGGCAATTTTTCGGAAGGACTTTTCAAATTCAAAGATGAGGCTACTGGCTTGTGGGGATTCAAAGATAGCAATGGGAGTACGGTAATCAAACCAAATTACAATGGTGTCAGCGCCTTTAGTGAAGGATTGGCATTAGTTCATCAAATTATAGATAAAGAAAAACAGTATGGTTTTGTTGACCAAACCGGAAAAATTGTTTTCCCTTTATCATTGAAATATCAAAGTATTGGAAGTTTTAAAAACGGCTACGCAATTTTTGAAAGAAATGATTTCAAAGGAGTATTAAACAAAAACTTTGAAGAGGTGTTCAAAAGTGATGAATGGAGAGAAATTTATCCTTTCTCTGAATCATACACAACAGTGGAAGGAAATGACAGAGAGTTTGGGTTAATTGATACTGAGGGAAAATATGTAATTAAGACCAGAGAGAAAATTCCACTTCGATTCTACAACGGCTTATCCTTATTTTACAATGTCTCAAACCGAAGAGGTGGTTTTATGGATATTGAAAGGAAAGTAGAAATTCGTCCTGAGTTTATAGAAGGATTACCTTTTTTATCAAATGGCGCTTGGGTGAAAGATGGGAGCCAATGGGCATATATAGACAAGGATGGTGATGATGTAAAATCAGCTACTAATCTAAAAATTAGAAATCTTTTTCATGAAGGGTTTTCGGAATCCCTATTTACCAGAAATTCTGCTATTAATTTAGACGAAACAATTTCTTCTACTTTTTATGATTTTGAAAGTATGTTTGACTACTTTATAGATCCTGATTCAGGAATTATGTTTGACTTTAATAATACCTTGAAACAAGAATATTTTGATGAACTCTATAAAAAATTTGTTGATCAAGACACCTACAAATCTATTGCTTTAGACGAAAATTTAATTTCTGCATTACCAGCATGGGAAAAACGTATGGATTCTTATCGCTTATTTGAATCGAATTTAAACTTTGACAAAAACTTTCAATTTAGATTGCGTCATACGTTTAAAAATCCAATTAAATCAAAAAAGAGCCAAGAATTAAGTGATTCAAATGAATTACGGAGTGTAAGACTAAACTTAAGCCTAAAAAATAAAGCAATAAATAAAGGGTCAGAAATTATAGATAGAATTTCCGAAGCACTGCAGAAGAACAACTTCGATTTAATAAAAAATTCTCGAAATTATAAAACTCTTGCTAATAAGGACAAAACTAAGACTTTCAAGATTAGTAGGAATGGCAATTATTTAACTATAGAGCTTAACCTCGTTAGCCATGCAAAGGAAAATTAATGAGGTAATCATTGGATTGTTCGCATGGAAATGTCATACAATTATTAATCCTAAGTGTTTCTATTGACATCATTATGAAATATTTTAAATTTTTAGCGTTGTTTTTCTTCATTTTGGCTTGTTCCAATAATACCACGTTTATAGACTACGGTGATGATATTACTTTAGAGTTTCTAGAAGGTTTGAATGATGATCAGAATTTTACATTATCTAAAGATGTAAACGGTTTTTACAGATTAAAATTAGATCGATATAGAAATCAAACAGTACAGCGAATTTCGGGGAGATTAATTCGAAATAATGGTAAACCTGTTGAAACCTTGTCGGGTGGTTTAAGGCAAAAAGTAGAATTTTCATCAAATTTGTATTGGTGGTTATTAAAAGGAGATACTGTGGCCAATATTACTAATACATTTATAAATCCACTTACTGGTGAACTTGTTTACACCAATCTACCACCTCTTATAAACTGGAGAGATGTATTAGTCCCAACCATTAACCAAAGCAGTTATACAGACGATAATACAGGTGTATTTAATACCGTAATAGCCCCAATAAGAAATATGGAGGGAGATACAATGAAAATAACCGCTGAATATGTACACAGTATCACAGCTCAAGAGGAAGATTCGAATTTTTTTTCAACAATTGGCCAGAAAATAATAAAAGATTCGGTCTATGTCATTTTAGAATAAAAATTAAAGAATTTCTTATCCTTATTTATTGCGGAGATGCTATTGCTTAATTAACTTGAATAAAAAAATCGGATTTTTAACGGCAATATCATTATTAAGATTTCTATTTTTTTTACGAACTAAAAACATTTGCGTGCTTTTCGCATTACCATAATAGTTAGTTTTTTCCTGTATAATCCTTGAATAACTGCGGTTTTTGTAATTGTACTCACTAGTTATTGTATATCCAGAAACAAAGTTAAACTCTGAATCTCCCAACATTCTATGAAAGATATCGGTATTAAAAGTAATATAAATTTCATTGTCAATTCTAACTAGATTCCAATTCATAACCTCAGTATTCTTGGATTCTTCAGGAGTCAATTGAATATTAAAAAAATCTCTTGAAAAATCAAAATTAGTCAAATCAAAAAGTAAATTTTCTACTTCACCATTTTTCTTCTTTAAGGTTAAAAACTTATTATTTAATATTTGAAAATCAGGCATTAAGGTATTTAAAAATGAGATTGGTTTTATTTTTAACCGTTTACTATTTCTTGCAACCTTTTGAGCAATATAAAACTGATTTATATCAAGAATAGTAAATCTCCTGAAATAACCATTAGAGTAGTAATTATCTCTTAATAATACTTTATCTAACCTAAAAGAAAATAAATGGTTCCTTAAATTCTGACGATTAACAAAATAATTATTAAGAAAATCATTATTAATTTTAATTGAATCTCTTTCTCCCATTGCCAAAGTATCTATCTGACCCAAAAGCCTAGCAATTGATTCTTGCTTTACTTCTATTTCTTGTTCCAATATACTTAGTCTGCCTTTGAGAGATTTCACTTTTTTCTCAAAAGAATCTTTCTCAGAAGTTAAAATTGAAATCTTAGTTTCCAAGTTCGATTTGTCATAACTAAGCCTAACGTTTATTCCTTTCAATCTTACAGTACTAACTTCCAAAGAATTTTTATCAATTTTACATTTATCGAGCTCAGATTTTAATTGGATTATTTGTTTTTTCTTGGATTGCCCTAGTACCGAAAGGGTACTTATGAAAAATAGAATATAAAGAATTTGTTTCATGCAATAAAGATAGTAACTTTTGATATGACCTTCAAATGGTGCTTTTCTATAATCTATATGCTTACATCAAATACATGATCTATAGTTTCCATTTTACGTTTATTTCTATTTTACAATTAGTTATGATTTTTTACTCATAATAGGAATAAAATCGACACTTTGACATAGAAATTCCGACACAGAAAATCTATTTAGATACATAAAGCAATTGGGCTAGATATAGATATTACAATCAATCACCAAAAAGAAAGCAATTTCAGCTTACTTTTCAAGGAAGGAATTTGGTCTATTTTAAATAATTAACGTGTGCAAAAAAAAAACTATATTTACAGGAGCTGAAATTAGGAACAGCTCTATTCTCAAAATCGAAGTGTTTTCTAACTGCATCAACTAAATCTCTTAGAAAAAT
>JABXIJ010000002.1 GCA_013373105.1 Flavobacteriaceae bacterium
ATTACTAAATGATGCAGAAGAACTTGAAGATTATTTAATTATTACTCTTAATAAGGCAATTGAAAAAGCTTCAGCTATTAATGATCAAGAGTTGGCTGCTGCTGCAAAAAGTGGTATGCCAAACATTCCAGGAATGAATATGTTTAAATAAAATTAAAATGTTTTTACACCTAGAAAGCTATATGTTACCTTGTTTTAGTAAAACAATATTTGGTTTTACATGTTTAGGTTGTGGCTTACAACGTGGTTTTCTTTTATTAATCCAAGGTGATTTTATTGCGGCTTTTAAAATGTATCCTGCAATTTACACTTTAGTCCTACTTTTTTTATTTATAACAATTAATTTATTTGAGAAATTTAAAAATTCAAATAAAATAATTAGTGAGTTAGCCTACATTAACTTAAGTATAATGATTATTAACTACCTCATTAAATCGAATTTATAACCCATTATGAAAAAACTAAATACTACACTAATCTACGTTTTATCCTCTTTAAGCATATTATGTTGTTGTTTTGCAGGACTTGGTATTTTAGTGGCTTTACCATCATTTTTAATTGCTAATAAAAAATTAAATGAAGCTAATGCATATCCAGAAGAATATGATCCAGAAGATATTAAACAAATGAACAATGCAAGAACTTTTGCTTTAGTTACATTGGTTATAAACGGTTTATATTTCCTTTATAATGTTTATTATTTCACAACTACAGATTGGGATGTATTTATGGAACAATATAAAGAAGCTTTAGAGCAATATCAGAAATAAGGTATAAGTTAAAAAAAATCCAATCATTAATGATTGGATTTTTTTATTAAACGAAGGCAAAACCTAACATTCCAATAATAAATAATAAAGCATAAAGCGATAATACAATAATTGTAAATACGCCTAAAAACTTGTAATGACTTTTTAGCATTTCAAAAGCACCAGAAAGACTATCATCGTTCTTTGAAGCTAGTGCAATTTTCATTTTCTTAGAAAATTTAAATAAGTAAAGTATTGGAAAAAAATAAATAGCTGCTATTACTAAGTAGGTAACAGAAATAAACGACCCCATATTAAATGGTATTTGATTTTCATATAGTGAGTTAAATTCCTCACCAAAAAATATACCTGAAAAAATTGCTACTAACACAAAAAAAGCAACACCTACAAAACCAACTATAGATAGAAAAAATGCCCATTTAGATATTTCACTTAAATAGTTTCGAGAAGCGTTATTAATTGTTAATTGTTCTAATTCTGTAATTGGAGTTTTCATAAATTTATTTTTAAAAAAATAAAAATATAAAAAAGCCACTAACTTTTTAAATTAATTAAAAAAATTGTGGCTTTAACTTTTAATAATAAGTTTTTTAAAAATCAGCCATGGTGTTTTTTATTATTGAAATACATTCTCTTAGCTGTTCTTCTGTAATTACTAAAGGAGGTGCAAATCGAATTATATTACCATGAGTAGGTTTTGCTAATAAACCATTGTCTCTTAATTTTAAACAAATTTTCCAAGCTGCGTCACTATCTTCTGAATCATTTATTACAATTGCATTCAATAATCCTTTACCTCTTACAAGTTTCACTAAATCATTTTTATCTGCAAAAGCAGAAAGTTCCTCTCTAAATAATTTACCTAATCTATCTGCATTTTCTGCTAATTTTTCTTCAGAAACTACTTCTAAAGCAGCCATTGCAACTGCAGCAGCTATTGGGTTTCCTCCAAATGTAGATCCATGATTACCAGGCTTTATAACATTCATAACATTTTCATTAGCTAATACTGCAGAAACAGGATATGCTCCTCCACTTAATGCTTTACCTAATATTAATACATCTGGTTTAACATCTGGTGTACTCTCACAGTTTTTATTTTCGCAAGTACAATTACCACATGTAGCTAACAAACGTCCTGTTCTTGCAATTCCTGTCTGTACTTCGTCTGCAATAAATAAAACATTGTAATCTTCACATAATTGTTTTGCAGCTTTTAAATAGCCTTCAGAAGGAACATAAACTCCAGCCTCACCTTGAATAGGTTCTACCAAAAATGCAGCTACATTTGGATTATTTTCTAATGTTTCTTGTAATTCTTGTAGATTATCGTACTCAATTTTTATAAAACCTTTAGTGTAAGGCCCAAAATTTTTACGAGCAACAGGATCATTTGAAAAAGAAATTATGGTAGTAGTTCTACCATGAAAATTATTTTCACAAACTATAATTTCTGCTTTATTCTCATCAATACCTTTTACCTCGTAAGCCCATTTTCTTGCCATTTTTAAAGCAGTTTCTACAGCTTCTGCACCAGTATTCATGGGTAATAGTTTATCAAAACCAAAGTATTCTGAGGCAAATTTTTCATACTTACCTAACATATCATTATAGAAAGCTCTAGATGTTAAAGTTAAGGTAGCTGCTTGATTTGTTAATGCCTCTACTATTTTCGGATGACAATGCCCTTGATTTACAGCAGAATAAGCAGATAAAAAATCATAATATTGTTTTCCTTCTACATCCCAAACATGCACACCTTCTCCTCTGCTCAACACCACTGGTAATGGGTGATAATTATGTGCACCATATTTGCTCTCTAATTCAATCGCTTTTTGCGAAGTTAATTGGTCTAAAACAGCCATTTTTAATACGTTTATAATTAATAAATAACCATTCCTGTTCTACCTTTATCCTTCTGATGGACATCAGAAATTCAGCGTGGGAAAGAAATCATCCCTGAAGAACAACAAAAATAAGAAATTAATCTATAAACTATTGTTATTTCCTAATTTTGTAAACTATAAATTTTAATAAATGCCAAGAAGAGAACGAAATCCTTTTGTTAAAAGAAATCAAGTATTAGAACTAGAAGTAAAAAGTTATGCTTTTGGTGGAAAAGGAATTGCAAAAATTAGAAATGAAAAGGGTGAATTTGTTGTTTTTATTCCAAATACTTTACCTGGTCAGGTTGTAAAAGCGCAAATAAAAAAATCAAGTAAGAAGTATGCAGAAGCTAAATTAATAGATGTTTTAAAACCTTCTAAAGATGAAGTTACTGTACCATATCAAGATATTCCAGGAGCACCATATATACAGTTACCCATAGAAATTCAGCATCAATATAAAAAAGAAAGTACCTTATCACTTTTTAAAAGAATTGGTAAAGTAAATCATATTGAAGATATTTTTGATGAGTTTATAAGTTCGCCAAACGCATTTCATTATAGAAATAAAATGGAATATGGTTTTTCGGCAATTGGTTATGATAGAGTTAATAAAACCGATAAAGACGAATTTACACTTGGTTTTAAAAGACGTGGTGTTTGGTGGATGGGTGATAACCTAGAAAAAGACTCTGGTTTGTTTGATAAAGAATTAGAAGACCACATAAAAAACATTAGGTCTTATTGTAAAGCAACAGGTTTACAAGCTTGGCATGGACCAAAAAAAGAAGGTTTTTTTAGGTATTTTGTAGTTCGTAAATCATACAAAACCATCGAGTTATTATTCAATTTAGTAACAACATCTTATGAGTTAGAAAGATTTGATTTACAAAAATTTGCAAATTATTTAGTTGAGTTATTTGGAGAAAGAGTTGCAGGTTTATTACACACTATAAACGATGAAATTGGAGATAGAACTATTGCTACTACTGGAAGTATAAATCTAGTTTATGGTAAAGATAAAATTGTTGAAGAGTTATTAGGTTTAAACTTCGAAATTAGTATGAAAAGTTTTTTTCAAACTAATCCAAAATCTGCTGAAAAGCTCTATTCAAAAGTAGTAGACTATGTTTTAGAAGATAAATCCAAAGTAGACAATACAGTAGTTATGGATTTATTTTGTGGAACAGGAACAATTGGACAAATTGTAGCTTCTAGAGCTACAAACACTAAAATAATTGGAGTAGATATTGTTAAATCAGCAATTGAAGATGCTACAAAAAATGCAAAAAGAAATAATATAACTGGAGTTAAGTTTTATGCTGCAGATGTTGGTAAATTTTTACAACAACACCCAGAATACAAAGGAAAAATTAAAACCATTATTTTAGACCCTGCAAGAGCAGGAATTGTACCCAAAACACTAAAGAAAATAATTGATTTAAATGCAGATAGAATGGTGTATGTGTCATGTAATCCAGCTACACAAGCAAGAGACACAGAAGAATTAAGATCTGCAGGATATGAATTAAAAAAAATAAGTTTAGTAGATCAGTTTCCGCATACTGCTCATATAGAAACTGTGGTTTTATTTGAAAAGTGTTAATAAGTAAAAAGGGCTTTTATCGTTATCCTTAAAAAAGATTTTAATTTAGCAAAAAAATAAAATTATGAGCATGAAAAAACTATCACAAATTGAGATAGAAAAAAGAATTGAAAATCTACAAGATTGGGATTATGTAGATGATGCATTATTTACCGATTTTGAGTTTGATAATTTTAAAGATTGTATGTCTGCTATGAATAGAATTGCCTTTGAGTGTGAGGCTTTAAATCATCACCCAGAATGGACAAACGTATATAATACTCTTGAAATTAGATTAACTACTCATGATGCTGAAGGTGTAACAGAATTAGATTTTAAACTAGCTGAAATAATCAATAAAATTGTAGAAGTTGAAGAATAATCTATGAGAAAATATTTTTTTATAATTCTTGCTATTTTTTTAGTGTATTCGTCTTGTGAAAAAGATGATTTTTGTACACTAGCACCTGTAACACCCAACTTAATTTTACGTTTTTATGACGATGTTAATAGAAACGATTTAAAAACAACTACAGGCTTGTATGTTTGGGCAGAAAATAAAGACAGTATTTTTATAGATCAAGCTACAGATTCTTTAGTAATTCCATTAAACTCAGCAGCTTCACAAACTGTTTACAATTTATCTCAAGGTAATGTTATAAATCAACTTACAATAAATTATTCAGTAACTAACGAATATGTATCAAGATCATGTGGTTTTAAATCAATTTTCGATAACCTATCTATTTCATCTAATAATACTTGGGTTACAGATTTAAGCATAACAACTACAACAGTAAATAATCAAAATTCAGCTCATGTACAAGTATATCATTAGTATTTGTTTATTGGTTTGTACAATACAAGTTGTGGCTCAAGAAACAACTGTTAATAAAGTTGATAAAACTAAGGACTCTATAGTATACAAATCACCTTATGGAATTCGATTAGGAATTGATATAAGTAAACCTATTAAAGCAGCAGTAGATGGTGAATATAATAGTGGATTAGAAATTGTTGCTGATTATAGAATATCTAAGCGTTTATATTTAGCGACTGAAATTGGTTTTGAAAACGAAACTACAAAAGAAGATTACACAAATTCTACAGCAAAAGGCTCATATATTAGATTAGGATTTAATTACAATGCCTATGAAAATTGGTTAGACATGAATAATGAAATCTTTATGGGTTTCAGATATGGTTTTAGTGTTTTCGAACAAACGTTAAATAGTTTTACTCCAAATATTAGCAACACTTATTTTCCTGGTAATCAAGCAACGAATATTAATTCGTCTGAAAATCTTAATACACATTGGACAGAATTTATGTTTGGTGTAAAAGTAGAAACCTTTAAAAACTTTTTTATTGGGGCAAGTATATCGTATAAAGTATTGATTAACACAAAAGAACCAGATGATTTTAAAACCTTGTACTCACCAGGTTTTAACCGAATTTTTGAGAGTGGAACTGGCTTTGGTTTTAATTACACCATTTCTTACTTAATCCCATTTAAAAAGAAATAATAAATATTTATTAAATTTATAAACCCAAAAAAGTAATATTCAGAAAAAACGAGTGTAATTTTTAAGAATAATGATGTACTTTTTTCTGTAACTTTAACTCGAACTTTTATTAATTATGAATAAGATTCCAAGCGTTAATTTAACTGATTTTCTGTCAGGAGATGAACAAAGAAAACAGAAGTTTACTAAAGAAATTGGTCATGCTTACGAAAACATTGGCTTTGTTGCTTTAAAAGGTCATTTTTTAGATGACAAATTAGTTGACGAGCTTTATAAAGAAATTAAAAACTTTTTTGATTTACCTGAAGCCGTAAAAAAGAAGTATGAAATTCCAGGAATTGGAGGTCAAAGAGGCTATGTTTCTTTTGGTAAAGAATCTGCAAAAGGTAAAAAAGAAGGCGATTTAAAAGAATTTTGGCATTTTGGTCAGTATGTAGATGAAGATTCTAAATATGCAAAAGAATATCCACCAAATGTAATTGTAGAAGAATTACCAAATTTTAATAAAGTAGGCAAAGAAGCATATCAAATGCTAGAAAAAACAGCCAAGTTTGTTTTACGTTCTTTAGCATTACACTTAGGTTTAGAAGAAACTTATTTCGACAACTACATTAAAAATGGTAATAGTATTTTAAGACCTATACACTACCCTCCTATTAAAACTGAACCAAAAGGTGCAGTAAGAGCAGCAGCACATGGCGATATCAATTTAATAACACTATTAATGGGTGCTCAAGGAAAAGGATTACAAGTGCAAAATCATAATGGAGATTGGATTGATGCAGTTGCTGAGCCGGATGAATTGATGATTAATGTAGGAGACATGCTCTCTAGACATAGCAATAACAAATTAAAATCAACAATACATAGAGTAACAAATCCTCCAAAAGAATTGTGGGGTACTTCTCGTTATTCTATTCCATTTTTTATGCATCCAATTTCAGAAATGAAATTAGATGTTTTAGAAAACTGTATTGACGAAAACAATCCTAAACAATTTGATGATATTACTGCTGGAGAATTTTTAGATGAACGTTTAAAAGAACTTGGATTAAAAAAATAATGGATTTAAGAGATCAATTAAAAAATTTATTCCCCGAACACAAAGAAACAGCAGACCCAGAAATTGAAACATCGAATATCTGGCTACAAGAAGATACCCTAATTTGTAAATACGAAAAAAGAAAAGGTAAACCAATTACCATAATTGAAGGTTACACTGGTGCTACATCAGATTTTAAAATACTAGCCAAAGAAATAAAAAAAATGCTTTCTGTTGGTGGTAGTTTTAAACAAGATAAAATAATTATTCAAGGTGATTATAGAGATAAAATTATGGATATGTTAAAAGAAAAAGGATTTAAAGTAAAACGTGTTGGAGGATAAACTTTAACACAATTAATTAAACCAAAAAACGTTAGTATATAGCTTATGGGAGCTTCAATTTTACACATTACAAATGGTAATAGCACTACAAATTACCTGAAAAAATTAAATTTTCAAGGTAATTTTATTACTTGGAGAGAAATGCTTTGTGAAGGAAAAACTACAACAGATGTTGGTAGTGAAAGTTTTTGGAAACATAGATTTAATTTTTTCAAAACATCCTATAAAGTAACCAAACAGAAATTTATAGACTTTACCCTAAAAGAATACAGAGCACTCTGTAATCAAAAAAATAATGATGAAATAGTTTTGTGGTTTGAATATGATTTATTCTGTCAAATAAACATGATTGCTGTTATAAGTTGGCTTAAAAGATATAGAAAAGGTTATCAAATAACTCTAGTTTGTAGTGGCAAAGTAAATGGAAGTAAAAACTTAAAAACCATTTGTGAGTTAAACGTAAAACAAATTGATTCACATTTTAAAAATAGAATTACTTTAACTCAAGATGATATTGAATATGCAGATTATATTTGGCAATTATATTGTTCTGAATCTCCTTTACGATTAGAAACTGCCTATAAGTTTTACCCAAATTCACCTTTTCAATATTTAGCTAGTGCTATTGAAGCACACATTTTAAGATTTCCATCGCTAGAAAATGGATTAAATAGCCTTGAAAATACTATAATAAAAACAGCAAATAATAATTCACTTTCATCTAAAAAAGAGTTGATTGGAACGTTATTAAAAAATGAACAAGCCTATGGTTTTGGAGATTTACAATACGAAAATAAAATTGCCAATCTCAGAAAATTGTTTTACTCTTTTAATCCAGTTAAACTGAATATAAAGGGAGTTGCTGTTTTAAACAATCAATTGAATTTTTATGCCCAAATTAGATCTGAAGATTCATATTTGGGAGGTTCAAAAAAATATAGTTTCTTGTATAATAACCAAACAGAAAAGCTACTGCAAATTACCTCTTAATGTCTATAAAAGAATCTGAATTAATTTTAAATAAAGATGGTAGTGTTTATCATTTAAATTTAAAACCAGAACATATTGCTAATAATATTATTCTTGTTGGAGACCCAGACAGAGTCAAGAAAGTTGCTAAACATTTCGATTCTATTGAATTTTCTACAGAAAAAAGAGAGTTTAAAACCATAACTGGTTATTATAAAAAGACTAAAATATCTGTAATTTCAACAGGAATAGGTCCAGATAATATAGATATTGTTTTAAATGAATTAGATGCATTAGTTAATATTGATTTAAAAAGTAGATTAACAAAAAACACGCTAACAAAATTAAATATTGTTAGAATTGGTACTTCAGGATCTTTACAAGCAGATATTCCTATTAATTCGTTTTTATTAAGTTCTCATGGCTTAGATTTAAATGGCATGTTACAAACTTATAAAATTGATGATATTTCAGATTTAGAAATAGAAGAAGCTTTTATAGAACATACCAATTGGAGTGAAAAAAAACCATATCCTTTAATTATTCCACTGTCTTATAGCTTGGGTACAAAATTTGTTTCCGATGAAATTTATCAAGGAATAACAGCAACTGCTGGAGGTTTTTACGGTCCTCAAGGAAGAGTTTTACGTTTAGAATTACAAGATCCAGAATTGAATGAAAAAATTGATAGCTTTCAATTTAAAAAACATAGAGTTACCAATTTAGAGATGGAAACTTCTGCTATTTATGGTTTAGCTAAATTATTAGGGCATCATGCAGTGTCAATGAATGCAATTATAGCAAATAGAGCTAATGGTACTTTTAGTAAAAATCCTGCTAAAGTTATTGAAGAACTTATTAAGTATACCTTAGATAAATTAGTTGATTAATTATGACAAACTTAAAAGTTGGAGGTGTTCCAGAACATTTTAATTATCCTTGGTATATTTCTTTAAAAAATAAATCATACCACGAAGATCAAATAAATTTAAGATGGAAAGATTTTCCTGGTGGTACAGGACAAATGTGTAAAGCGCTTAGAGATGGTTCATTAGATATTGCAATCGTTTTAACTGAAGGCATTATTAAAGATATCGCTAATGGTAATCCTTCCAAAATTGTTCAAACTTTTGTGAAATCACCCTTAATTTGGGGAATTCATGTTGCAAATTCATCTAAATTTAAAACCATTGCAGATTTAGAAAATGCTACTGTTGCTATAAGTAGGTTTGGCTCTGGGTCTCATCTTATGGCTATTGTAAATGCTTACAATCAAGGTTGGGATATTGAAACTCTTAAATTTAAAGTTGTTAAAGATTTAGAAGGTGGAATTGAAGCTTTAGAAAATGGCGATGCAGATTATTTTATGTGGGAACACTTTACTACTAAACCACTTGTAGATAATGGCACTTTTAGAAGAATTGACGACTGCCCTACTCCTTGGCCATGTTTTGTAATTGCTGTTAGAAATGAAGTGTTACAAAACAACTCAAATGATGTAAAAAATATTTTAAAGGTTATCAATAATATCAATAAAAACTTTAAGGAAATTAATCAAATTGATAAAATTCTAGCTAAAAGGTATCAACAAAAAGAAGCTGATATTCAGAAGTGGTTGGCTATTACAGAATGGAATGATGGTGAACCAATTACTCCTGAATTAATTTCAGAGATTCAAAATAAAATGAAAACCTTTAACGTTATAAGTAAAAAGAAAGACCCTGAACTATTCATAAAAAATATGTACATTTAACGCATGGAAATTAAAAAAATAGTATTTATTGTAATTTGTATTATTGGTCTAGTTAGCTTTTCTTCTTGCAGAAGTATGTCTCAATCTTGTGGTTTAGCAGACAATACCACAACTAATCAAACACAAGTAAATCAAGTTGATGTTTTGTAATTCAATTTGTTTCTTTATTCAAATTCGATAAATCCGCTTTTTAGCGGATTTTTTATTTTTTAACAGTCTAATTACCTTTTTGTAATAATTCCATAACAAATTCTTCATTTTCATTTTACTTCAACACTAATTATTTAATGTAATTTGTTACTATTATTAGATTAAATAGTTCAGTTAATTTCTATCACTTCAGCATCTTAGAAATATTAACTAATTATTTTAAAATGAAAAAAAGCAATAAAAGAAAAGTTGAAATAGTTGTAATATCAGACGTTCATTTAGGCACCTATGGTAGTAAAGCAAAAGAATTGTTAAACTATTTAAAGTCTATAGAGCCAGAAAAACTAATACTGAATGGCGATATTATAGATATCTGGCAATTTAACAAAAGGTATTTTCCAAAGTCTCATATGAATGTAATTAAACAAATTACATCACTTTTATCAAAAAATACAACTGTGTATTACATTACAGGAAATCATGATGAAATGTTGAGGAAATTCAAGGGCTTTAAGCTTGGTAATTTTAAGATAGTAAACAAGTTAACCTTTAATTTACAAGGTAAAAAAGCTTGGTTTTTTCATGGTGATGTATTTGATGTTACCATGAAACACTCTAAATGGTTAGCAAAATTAGGTGGTAAAGGTTATGATTTGCTAATTCTAATAAATACATTTTTTAATTGGTTAAGTGGCTTACTAGGTTATGGTAAATTTTCTTTCTCCAAAAAAATTAAAAACAGTGTTAAAGGAGCTGTAAAATTTATTAATGATTTTGAAAAAACAGCAACAGATATTGCTATAGATAATGGATATGATTATGTTATTTGTGGACACATTCATCAACCAGAAATTAGAGTATTTGAAAATCAAAAAGGAAAAACAACGTATTTAAATTCAGGTGATTGGATTGAAAATTTAACAGCTTTAGAATATAACAACAAAGAATGGTCTTTATACGAATATAGCAAAGACGAAACTCTAAAAGCAATTTCAAAAAAGAAAAAGAAAAAGAATAAAGAAAAGTTGAAAGAGAATGAAATTCTATTTAATGAACTTTTAAAAGAATTTAACCTCAATAAATCGTAGCTTATGAAGATATTATATGCCTTTCAAGGTACAGGAAATGGTCATTTAATTAGAGCTCATGAAATATTAGCAATATTATCAGAAAAAGCTGAAGTAGATATTTTAATTAGTGGTAAAAACAGCAGTTTGCCTTTTACTTTTAAAGCTAAATATAATTTAAAAGGACTAAATTTTGTGATTGGTAAAAATGGAGGAATTAACTTATGGAAAACTATACTAAACTTAAATTTATTTAGGTTTTTTAAAGAGGTAAGAAGTTTACCAGTTAAACAATATGATTTAATTATAAATGACTTTGAACCTGTGTCTGCTTGGGCTGCTAGATTGAAAACTGTAAATATAGTGTCATTGAGTCATCAAAATGCATTGCTAAATAATGAAGATTCAATTTTAAAATCTAAAAAATACTTCTTAGAAAGATTACTTTTAAAGTATTATGCACCAGCAACAAACAAGTTTGGTTTTGATTTTAAAACAAGTTCGTCTTCTATATTTACCCCAATAATTAGGCAAAAAATTAGAAATCAAAGAGTAAGTAATAAAGGCCATTATACAGTTTATCTACCAGCCTATAATCATGAAAAAATAGCAAAAGCTTTAGCTAACATCCCAATTGTTAAATGGCATATTTTTTCTAAAGAAACTAATAAATTAATTTATAAGAAAAATATTATTATATATCCTGTTAATGAATTTGATTTTGTAAAAAGCATGGCATCTAGTAATGGTGTTATTTGTGGTGCTGGTTTTGAAACACCATCTGAGGCACTTTATATGAATAAAAAACTTATGGTTATTCCAATGAAATCTCAATTTGAGCAAAAATATAATGCTGAAATTTTGAAAGAAATGGGAGTTACAGTCATAAAAAAATTGAATAAAAAAAGATTAGCCAAAATTGCTAAATGGATTAATTCAGATACTACAGTAACTGTAAATTATAAAGATAATACAGAAGATATTTTAGATTCTATTGCATTACCTTATTATAACTTAACGCTGTTACCTACCATTCCACAATAGTTTTATTTAAACTTTTAAGTATTTCATTGGTTTTAGAAAAGTGTTTGTTACCAAACCAATATCCTCTATTGGCACTTAATGGTGATGGATGACCAGAAGTTAATATATGATGTTTACTTTTATCTATCAATTTTGCTTTTTTCTTGGCAAAACCTCCCCATAACAAAAAAATGACATCTTTTTTTTCTTTTGAAATTTGATGTATAACTTCATCAGTAAAAGTTTCCCATCCTTTTTTTTGATGACTCCCTGCTTCATGAGCTTTTACAGTTAAAGTTGCATTTAGTAAGAGTACACCTTGTTTTGCCCATCTTTCTAAGTTTCCACTTTCTGGATATTCTTTATCTAAATCAGATGAAATTTCTTTAAATATATTAATTAATGAAGGTGGATGTGGAACTCCATCGTTTACAGAAAAACACAAACCATTTGCTTGATTTGGTCCATGGTATGGGTCTTGACCAATAATTACAGCTTTTAAATCTTCTAAAGAGCAATAATCGAAAGCAGCAAAAATTTCAGATCCTTTAGGGTAACAGGTATAATTTTTATAAGCTGATTTAACAAAATCTACTAGGTGTTTAAAGTAATCCTTTTCAAATTCTTGTTGTAGTATTTTTTTCCAACTCTCAGCAATATTTACCTGCATTGTTTCGTATTTTTGTTGCTAATCAAATATACTGTTTTGAGTAAAAATATTTCAGAAAAAACATTACAAGATTTAGAGTTTAGCACTGTTTTACAACAAATCTCAGAATTTTGTATTTCTAGCTTAGGTAAAGAAAGTGTGTTTGAAATAACTCCTATTTCAAATAAAGGAAACCTTTTAAAAGAACTTAATTTAGTAGATGAATATTTAACTTCATTTGAAACCGACAACAGAATACCTAACCACGGTTTTGATAATATTTCTGAGAGTATTAAAAGACTGGCTATAGAAAATAGTTTTTTAGAAACTGAGGCTTTTTTAAAAATTGCAACAACTTCTGCAACCGTTAATGAATTAATTAAATTTTTTAAAAAATTTGAAATTCAATTTCCTGCTTTTTTTGAGCTTTCTCAAAACATTGAGTTTACTAATTATATCATAAATGAAATCAGAGATATAATTGAACCTTCAGGTGAAGTGAAAAATAATGCTTCTTCAGAATTAAAACAAATACGTAGAAGTATTAATAATATTAGAGGAAAAATTGGTGCTAGTTTTTCATCTGCACTTTCTAAAGCAGCCTCAGCTGGTTATTTAGATGACATTCGAGAAACTGTTGTAGATAATCAAAGGGTTTTAGCAGTTTTAGCTATGCACAGAAGAAAAATTACTGGTAGTTTATTAGGTTCTTCAAAATCTGGTAATATTGTTTACATAGCACCCCAAGCTACCTTAGCTTATAGTCGAGAATATCAAAATTTGATATATGATGAAAAACAAGAAATCATCAAAATTTTAAAAATACTCTCTGATAAAATTAGACCTTTTGTAAGCCTTTTAAAAGAGTATTTACAATTCTTAACTCATATAGATTTAATTGGTGCAAAAGCAAAGTATGCAAAAGAGATTAATGCAATTTTACCCAAAATTTTAAATCATAAAAAAATTCGATTTGTAAATGCTTATCATCCTATTTTAAGAAGAAAAAACAATTTACAACATATTAAAACTGTTCCACAAACACTAGAACTTAATGATAAACAACAAATTATAGTGATCTCTGGCCCTAATGCAGGTGGAAAAAGTATTACATTAAAAACTATTGGTTTATTACAACTTATGATTCAAAGTGGAATATTAATTCCTGTTGATGAAAAAAGTGAAACTTATATTTTTGATACAATTTTAACAGATATTGGTGACAATCAATCTATAGAAAACCAATTAAGTACCTATAGTTACCGATTAAAAAACATGCGTAATTTTCTAAGAAAATGTAATCAAAATACGCTGTTTTTAATTGATGAGTTTGGTACAGGTTCTGATCCTGAATTAGGGGGTGCTTTAGCAGAAATATTCTTAGAAGAATTTTATGAAAAAAAGGCATTTGGAGTTATTACCACTCATTATGCTAATTTAAAAGTATTAGCAAATGAATTAGAAAATGTTACCAATGCTAACATGCAATTTAATGAAAAGTCTTTAGAGCCTTTATATAAATTATTTATTGGACAAGCAGGTAGTTCTTTCACTTTTGAAGTTGCACAAAAAAATGGTATTCCTTTTAGTTTAATTAATAAAGCAAAAAAGAGAGTTGAAACCGAAAAAATTCGTTTAGACAGAACTATTTCTAAACTTCAAAAAGAACGAAATAGACTTCAAAAGAATTCTGAAAGCTTAGAAAAACAAAAAAACAAAGAACAAGAACACTTAGAAAGTCTTCAACAAAAAGAAATAAGAATTCAAGAAAAATTAGCTGGTTTTCAAGAGTTATATGATAACAATCAACGTATGCTTTCTTTAGGAAGAAAGATTAATGAAATGTTGAATCGTTATTTTCAGAATAATAATAAGAAGCAACTAAATCAGGTTTTTAATAAATGGGTAGCAGATGAAAAAGTTAAGCATGCTAAGAAAAATCCTGTAAAACCAAAAACTAAAAATCAAAAAGAAAAGGCAAAACAAGTTGAAAAGCAACTACAAGAAACTATTAAAAAAGTCGAAAAAGATGTTTTACAAAAAGTTGTTAAAGTTAGAAAAGAAAAAAAGGAAGCAGAGGAAAAAGCAGCTATTGAAAAGGCTAATTACCAATTTAAAATAAATGATAGAGTAAAAATTATTGATTCTAACTCTGTTGGTACCATAGATAAAATAGACAAGAAAAATGTTACTATTAATTATGGAATTTTTACAACAAAGACTACATTAAATAAATTACAATTGGTAGAAAAGGCCAAATAAATAATTACTTCAGTTAATCATCATAATTAATTATCATAAAAAATTATAAAGTTTCTTAATATCAGTTAAATTCTGTTAAGAATATATTAAAGTGATTTTTTAAGTGAAACATTTTTTAAAAGTAGGCGTCTTTTAATTGTAATCGTTTAACTTAATACATTAATTATGAGAAATTTAAAATCAATCATCGCAATTGTAGCACTTAGTTTAGCTACAACTTTTTCAACTTCTGCATCTGATGATGACAGCAAAAAAGTAACCAAAAAATTAAGATCTGAAATCTCTTCAATCTTAGGTAAATCTGTTAGTTTAGATTTAAAAGAAAACAGTGTTGCAGAAATTACTTTTATGGTAAATAAAGACAATGAAATTGTAATTGTTTCTGTAGATACTAAAGAAAGTGAATTTCAATCAATAGTAAAAAGCAAATTAAACTATAAAAAGCTTGATGTTAAAGGGGTTAAAAAAGGAGAAATCTATTTAGTACCAGTTAAATTAAAAGCTAGTTAAAAAACAACTGGTTGGTTAGTTGGTGCCCAATTTTAGATTCGTCTTTGTTGGGCATTTTTTTATGTATAAAAAAAGCTTCTGAATTTTCAGAAGCTTTTTTATTGTAGCTATAATTAAATTAAGCGTTTTGCTTTTTTATTAAGTTTAATGCAGATCCTTCTTTATACCAAGCAATTTGTGCTTTGTTATAGGTATGATTTAATTTAATTGTATCTTTTGTACCATCTTTATGAACAACTTCAACTGTTAATTGCTTATCTGGTGCAAACTCATTTAAATCAATAAAGTTAAATGTATCATCTTCTTGAATTAAATCATAATCTTCTTCATTATCAAAAGTTAATCCTAGCATTCCTTGCTTCTTAAGATTAGTCTCGTGAATTCTTGCAAAAGATTTTACAATTACTGCAGCAACACCTAAATGTCTTGGTTGCATTGCAGCATGTTCTCTAGAAGATCCTTCTCCATAGTTATGATCTCCAACAACTACAGATTTAATTCCAGCAGCCTTATATGCTCTTTGTGTTGCTGGCACAGCATCATATTCTCCAGTTAGTTGGTTTTTTACAAAGTTTGTTTTTTGATTAAAAGCATTTACAGCACCAATTAAAGTATTGTTAGCTATATTATCTAAATGTCCTCTGTAACGTAACCAAGGTCCAGCCATAGAAATGTGGTCTGTAGTACATTTACCAAAAGCCTTAATTAACAATTTAGCACCTATAATAGAATTACCAATTGGCTCAAAAGGTGTTAATAATTGTAATCTTTCAGAGTCATCTGCTACATTAACAACTACATCACTACCATCTTCTTTAGGAGCTAAATATCCATTTTCTTTTACTTCAAATCCTCTTGGAGGTAATTCCCATCCAGTTGGTTCGTCTAACATTACCTCTTCTCCATTTTCATTGATTAGTTTATCTGTTAATGGATTAAAGTCTAAACGACCTGCGATAGCAATTGCAGCAGTTAATTCTGGTGATGCAACAAAAGCATGAGTATTTGGATTACCATCTGCTCTTTTTGCAAAATTTCTATTAAATGAATGAACTATACTGTTCTTTGGAGCATTTTTTGGATCTGAGTATCTTGCCCATTGTCCAATACATGGTCCACATGCGTTAGTGAATATTTTAGCATCTAATTTTTCAAATACTTGTAAAATACCATCTCTTTCTGCAGTATATCTAACTTGTTCTGAACCTGGATTTATACCAAATTCTGCTTTTGTTTTTAACCCTTTATCTAGCGCTTGTTGAGCAATTGAAGATGCTCTAGATAAATCTTCATACGACGAGTTTGTACAAGAACCAATTAAGCCCCACTCAACTTGCATTGGCCATCCGTTAGAATTTGCTTTTTCTGTCATTTCTGAACCTACAGGAGTTGACAAATCTGGTGTAAAAGGACCATTTAATAATGGGCCTAACTCAGATAAATTAATTTCGATAACTTGATCGAAATACTTTTCTGGATTATCATAAACATCTGCATCTGCTGTTAAGTATTCTTTAATTTCATTTGCAGCATCAGCAACATCTGCTCTATCTGTAGCTCTTAAATATCGCTCCATAGATTCATCATAACCAAAAGTAGAAGTTGTAGCTCCAATTTCTGCTCCCATGTTACAAATTGTTCCTTTACCTGTACAAGACATTGCAGAAGCACCAGGACCAAAATATTCTACAATAGCTCCTGTTCCTCCTTTTACAGTTAATATTTCAGCAACTTTTAAAATTACATCTTTAGGAGCTGTCCATCCAGAAAGTTTTCCTGTTAATTTAACTCCAATTAGTTTCGGAAATTTTAATTCCCATGCCATTCCTGCCATAACATCTACAGCATCAGCTCCACCAACACCTACTGCAACCATACCTAATCCTCCAGCATTTACTGTATGAGAATCAGTACCAATCATCATTCCTCCTGGAAAAGCATAATTTTCTAATACTACTTGATGTATAATACCTGCACCTGGTTTCCAAAATCCAATTCCGTATTTATTTGAAACCGATTCTAAAAAGTTAAAAACTTCGCTACTAGTGTTATTGGCATGTTTTAAATCTTTTGCTGCTCCTTCTTTTGCTTGAATTAAATGATCGCAATGCACTGTTGTTGGAACTGCAACTTTAGCTTTACCAGCTTGCATAAACTGTAATAATGCCATTTGAGCTGTTGCATCTTGACAGGCAATTCTATCTGGAGCAAAATCAACATAATCTTTACCTCTAACAAACGCTTTAGAAGGAGTTCCATCCCATAGGTGAGAGTACAAAATCTTTTCTGCTAAAGTAAGTGGTTTACCGGTAATTTCTCGTGCAGCATCAACGCGTTCAGCCATATTTGCATACACTTGTTTGATCATATCAATATCAAAAGCCATATCTGTGTAGTTATTTAAATTTTAAGTTGTACAAATTTACATTTTTAAAACTAATTTTGAAAAATAAATAATCAATATCAGAAATTGATAAATAAAAAAAAGTGATTCTTAAATTCATTACATTTTCTTCAATAAAATAAAGATTTTCAACTCTTTTTCTGAAAGTTTTATAAAAGCAGACTTATAAGCCGGATTCTGTTATCTTAAAATTTAAGATTCTTATCATTTATCTAGTTCTAACATTACTATTAGAATCAATCTGCCTACCCTTTAGAATCGAGCGAGTAGCTCTCAAACTCTAATATACATGGCATTTCACCTCATAGAGTTTACCTGGTTTCACTACAGCCTAACTGTACTTGCTTTCTGTTGCACTTGTCCTCAACTTACGTTGGACGGATGTTATCCGCTATGAATACTCTTTGGTGTCCGGACTTTCCTCTTTGAATAAACAAAGCGATAAGATTAAGTCTGCTAAGACAAAAGTAGCCATTTAAAATAGTTTTAAAAAGAAAAAACCCACTCAAATATTGAGTGGGAAAAATTGCTATGAAAAAGAAAAAATGTTATTAATTACTTAATAACACCTTAAAATTAATTTATAAATAAATACGTTATACAATAAATGTATAATTTTTATCAATTAATACATAAACTAAAGATATTGTTTAAGAAAACATATCTTTTACTTTTTCGAAAAACGATTTGTCTGATTTGTTTGGATTTGGTGAAAAATTTTCATTTTCTAACATGTTTTCAAAGAAGCTTCTTTGTTCTTTATCTAACTCTTGTGGTGTCCAAACATTTATATGAATTAAGAAATCTCCTGTTCCATAACTTTCTATACTTGGTAATCCTTTACCTTTTAAACGTAAAATTTTACCTGATTGTGTACCTGTATCAATTTTAATTTTAACCTTGCCAGTTAGAGTTTCTATTTCTTTACTAGTTCCAAGTACTGCTTCAGAGAAGTTAATATATAAATCATAATGAATATTTGTACCTTCTCTTTTTAATTTTTCATGTGGAATTTCTTCAATAAGCACTAATAAATCACCAGAAATTGAGTTTTTACCAGGAGCATCATTTCCTTTTCCACCAACTTTAAGTTGAACTCCTTCAGTTACACCTGCTGGAATATTGATTGATACTGTTTCTTCTTTAACAATTAATCCTTGTGCATCTGCTCCATTGGGTTTACTGCTAATTACCTCTCCTGCTCCACCACAAGTGTTACAAGTAGTAGCTGTTTGCATTCTACCTAAAATGGTATTGGTAACACGCATAACTTGACCTGAACCATTACAGGTCTCACAAGTTTTGTAGCGAACACCATCTGCTTGAACTTTTCTACGAACTTTAACTTTCTTTTCAATGCCTTTGGCAATTTCTTCTAAAGTAAGTTTTACACGTATACGCATGTTACTTCCTTTAACTCTAGCTTGTCTTTGGCCTCCACCAAAACCACTAAAGCCACCTCCAAAACCACCTCCAAAAATGTCTCCAAATTGGCTAAAGATATCTTCCATATTCATACCTCCACCAAAGCCTCCAGCTCCAGCTCCGCCTTCAAAAGCTGCATGACCATACTGATCATATCTAGCTTTTTTGTTATCATCACTTAGAACTTCATAGGCCTCAGCTGCCAATTTAAATTTTTCTTCAGCTGTTGTATCTCCAGGATTTTTGTCTGGATGATACTTGATTGCCATTTTTCTATAGGCCTTTTTTATTTCTGCTTTTGAGGCTGATTTTGATATGCCTAATATTTCGTAATAATCTTGTTTTGCCATATTCTTTTAGTTTGCAGTTATTTAAATGCTTTAAAGTGAATTTTTAAACCAAAATTTATAACTGACTACTTTTTTATTGTCCTATAACTACTTTTGGGTAACGAATAATTTTATCACCCAATTTGTAACCTTTTTCTAAACAGTCTATTACTTTGCCTTTTAAGTCTTCTGAAGGTGCAGGAATTTGAGTAATTGCTTCATGTATTTCAGCATCAAAGTCTTCACCAGCTTTTACTTCAATTTCAGAAAGACCTTTTTGAGTTAAAGTATTTTTAAACTTATCGTTGATTAACTGCATTCCTTTTAATAATTCTTTGTCTTTAGCTTTTTTAATTTCTGACAAACCTCTATCAAAATCATCCATAATTGGCAGTAAGGCAGTCATTAATTCTTGACTTGCAGTTTTAAACAACTCTATTCTTTCTTTAGTTGTTCTTTTTTTATAATTTTCAAACTCTGCAAAAAGTCTTAAAAACTTATCCTTTTCTGCTTGAATTAATTCTTCTGCAGTTGGTTCTTCTTTTTTGTTATCTTCTTTAATCTCTTGATTTTCTTCCACTTGAGACTCTATCTCTTCGTTTTTTAACTTTTCCTCTTTTAAGTCTTCTTTATTACTCATTGCTAGTAATTGTTAAATTGTTTACAATTTATAGTCAAAAATTTTGCCAATAAAAAAATAGTGTCAAATTGACACTATTTATAAAATTTTATGACTTTTAATTTATGCTATACGTTCTATTTTAGCACCAATAGATTTTAACCTTCCTTCAATATCTTCATAACCTCTATCTATTTGTTCGATGTTATGAATAATACTTGTTCCTTTTGCAGATAATGCTGCAATTAATAGAGATATACCTGCTCTAATATCTGGCGAAGTCATAACTGTTGCTTTTAATGTACTTTGGAAATTATGACCAATTACAGTTGCTCTATGTGGATCACATAAGATAACTTTTGCTCCCATGTCTATTAATTTATCGACAAAAAATAATCGACTTTCAAACATTTTTTGATGAATAAGTACAGTTCCCTTTGCTTGTGTGGCAATAACTAAAACTATACTTAATAAATCTGGAGTAAAACCTGGCCAAGGAGCGTCTGAAACAGTAAGAACTGAACCATCTATATAATTTTGAATGGTGTAAGATTCATGCTTTGGAATATAAATATCATCTCCTCTTTTTTCTAATTGAATACCCAACCTTTTAAAAACAGATGGTATAATTCCTAAGTTTTTCCAACTTACATTTTTTATTGTAAGTTCTGATCTTGTCATTACTGCAACACCAATCCACGAGCCAATTTCAATCATGTCTGGTAATACAGAATGCGTACAACCTTTGAGTTCTTTAACGCCTTCTATTGTTAAAAAGTTTGAACCTAATCCAGTTATTTTAGCTCCCATAGAATTCAACATTTTACACAATTGTTGAATGTAAGGTTCACAAGCAGCATTATAAATAGTTGTTTTACCTTTTGCAAGCACAGATGACATTAGAATATTTGCAGTACCTGTTACTGATGCTTCATCTAATAACATATCTGTACCAACTAATTCCTTAGCTTCAACACCATAAAAATGTTCCTCTCTATTGTATCTGAATTTTGCGCCTAGATTAATAAACCCTTGAAAATGTGTATCTAGTCTTCTTCTACCAATTTTATCTCCTCCTGGCTTTGGAATAAATCCTTTACCAAATCTTGCTAATAAGGGTCCAACTATCATTATAGAACCTCTTAAAGAACCACCATCTCTTTTAAAATCTTCAGATTCTAAATAGTCTAAATCTATATCATCTGCTTTAAAAGAGTATGAATTTTTTTTGAGTTTTTTTATTTTTACCCCTAACTCTCCAAGAATAAAAATTAGTTTATTAACATCAATAATATCAGGAACATTGTGAACTACAACTTCTTCATCTGTTAATAAAACTGCGCAAATTATTTGTAAAACTTCATTTTTTGCACCTTGTGGAGTTATGGTACCATGTAATTTATGACCACCTTCTATTTTAAATGATGCCATTTAAATTATCTTTTTCTGATTCTACTATTCTTTTTGTGATTCTTACCTTGATTGTTTCTTTTCTTCATTAAGCTTTTAGTTTCTGAAAGCTCTTCGTCTGAATTTCTAAGGTCTAATTTTTTATCTGATAAATCATATAAATGATTAAATATTACTGCATCATCTACAGTGTCTTTGTTCCAATTTAAATAGCATTTCTTCATATGATTTGCTATTGTAAAAATTAGGGCTTCTTTTAAATCACCATCTTCCCAACTTAAAGCGACATCTATCATGGTTTGAATATTTTTACCATAATAACGATATTTTGATGCTGCTTTTGGGTATGCCAAAGGCTCTGGCTTTTCTTGTAATTCTTCTTTTGAAGGTTTTGGGTATGGAGACTCAACATCTAAATTAAACTTAGACATTATAAATAATTGATCCCAAAGTTTATGTTTAAAGTCTGGTACATCTCTTAAATGAGGTTGTAAATTTCCCATAACATCTACAATAGCTTGTGCCATTGTATTTCTTTCTTCTTTTGTCTCTAAAGCCATACAATGATCTACTAATTTTTGAATATGTCTACCATATTCTGGAATAATCATTAAGGGCCTTTCTGAATTGTACTCTAAATCAAAAGTCATTTAAAATATTTTGTGAAGTTATCTTGAAACGCTCAAGTTCTTTCTGTAGTTAAAGGCTGCAAATTAACAATTTATTTTGGTTTATTTTTAAAATTATACGATTTGTTAACCAATAATTTTAAGTTTAGCAAATTGTAATAATAATTTCTTTTTACCAACAGTACCAAATTGAATTTCAGCTTTTTTATTGGCTCCATTTCCTTCTAAAGCCAAAACCTTACCTTTACCAAATCTGTTATGCTCTACAATGCTACCAACAGTAACTTTACTATCAAATAAGTTCGTATTCAAATTAGAATTATCGACCTTTATTAAATTTTTTGGAATTTTAATTTCTTTCTTATTTACAATATCTCTTTCAGCTTTTTTACGTTGAATAGGTTTCTGAAATCGTATTTTTTTTGGAGCATCATCAAATAAACTGCTATCTAGAAATCTATTTGTTGATGGTTCTGGTGTTTTGGGTGTTAAATAATGTAAAAATTGATCGTCTATTTCTTCTAAAAAACGACTTGGTTCTGCGTCAACTAATTTACCCCATCTATATCTTGTTTGAGCGTAAGTTAAGTAGGCTACTTTTTCTGCTCTAGTTAATGCTACATAAAATAATCGTCTTTCTTCTTCGAGTTCACTTCTTGTGTTCATACTCATAGCAGAAGGGAATAAATTTTCTTCTAAACCAACAATATAGACGTAAGGAAACTCTAGCCCTTTAGATTGATGTATACTCATTAAAGCAACCCTAGGTACATCATTTTCTTTTTCAGAATCGAAATCTGTAGCTAAGGCAACATCTTCTAAAAAAGCTACTAAACTAGCGTCTTCTCCTTGCTCAATTTTATCTGTAATAAAATCTTTTATTCCATTTAATAATTCTTGAACGTTTTCAACTTTACTAACAGATTCTGGTGTGCCATCTTTCTCTAAGTCTTTAATTAATTGTGTTTGTTTTACAACTAATTCAGCAATTTCAAAAGCGTTTTTTGTTTTTGCTTCAATTTGAAAGCGCAAAATCATATTCGTAAAATTTTGCAGCTTATTTTTAGTTCCAGCATTAATCTTTATATCAATTTTATCTATATGTTTTATGATATCGAAAATTGATTTTTTAAAATGATTAGCAGCAATTGTTAATTTATCTATTGTTGTTGCTCCAATACCTCTTGCAGGATAATTTATAATTCGCTTTAAGGCCTCTTCATCATTAGGGTTTATTAAGATTCTTAAATACGAAAGAATGTCTTTTATTTCTTTTCTTTGATAGAAAGAGATTCCACCATATATTTTATAGTCTATATTCTTTTTTCGTAAAGCATCTTCTATAGCTCTAGACTGTGAATTTGTTCTGTACAACACACAAAATTCATTGGGTTTTAATTGATGATTCATCATGTTTTCCCAAATTGATTGTGCTACAAAACGCCCTTCTTCTCCATCAGAAATAGTTCGCATTACGTTTATAGAATCACCAGCATCATTACTTGTCCAAACTTCTTTATCTAGTTTAGTTTTGTTCTTTGCTATTACAGAATTGGCTGCATTTACAATATTCTTTGTAGACCTATAGTTTTGTTCTAGCTTAAAGGTTTTAACATCTGGATAATCTTTTTGAAAGTTTAAAATATTCTGAATGTTAGCACCTCTAAAACTATAAATACTCTGAGAATCATCACCAACCACACAAATGTTTTCATATTTATCTGCCAATGCTCTTACAATTATATATTGTGAATGATTGGTATCTTGATACTCATCAACCATAATATATCTAAATCTATCTTGATACTTTGCTAAAACATCTGGAAATCTTGCTAAAAGTTCGTTAGTTCTTAATAGTAAATCGTCGAAATCCATAGCGCCAGCTTTAAAACATCTATCTACATATTCTTTATAAATAGCACCTGTTTTTGGCCTACTAGCATGCATATCTGCCTCTTGTAAATCTGGGTTGTTAAAATATGCTCTTACTGTAATTAAACTGTTTTTAAAAGACGATATTCTATTCTGAATTTGTTTAGGTTTATAACGATCTTTATCTAAACCCATCTCTTTAATAATAGAGGTTAACAAACGAACAGAGTCTTGAGTGTCGTAAATTGTAAAATTCGATGGAAAACCCAATTTATCGGCTTCTGATCTTAATATTCTAGCAAAAACTGAATGGAAAGTTCCCATCCAAAGGTTTTTTGCTTCACTTACGCCAACAACACTTGCTATTCTATCTTTCATTTCTCTAGCTGCTTTGTTGGTAAAGGTTAAAGCTAAAATATTAAATGCATCTACATCTTGCTGCATTAAATGAGCAATTCTGTAAGTAAGCACTCTAGTTTTACCAGAACCAGCACCAGCAATAATAATCATTGGTCCATTTTTCTGAACAACTGCTTTTTTTTGGGCTTCGTTAAGTGAGTCTAAGTAAGAATTCAAGAATAAAATTTAGAAATTTTAAAGTGTGAAATTACTAATTCTTAGACGTTCTAAGAACTCTAACTCTAAAATTTATTCACATTTTTTTCACTTAAAAATAACTATTTTTGCGAAAGAAGAAAGAACAAAATGGAGGATAAACTAATTGAAAGTATCGCATATATTTTACCAGCAGTAGTAACAGGTCTTGTTGCTTATTATATTTTTAGAGATATGCTAAAGCAGCAAACAAATTATCAAAAAATGCAGGTACTTTCTGAAAAGAAAAAAGAAACTTTACCTATAAAACTAAAAGCTTGTGAACGCATGTTATTGTTTTGTGATCGCATAAATCCATCTAAATTGGTAATTAGAGTACATCCTATTTCTAACAAACCTAAAGATTATGCTAATTTACTTGCTAGCACTATAGAGCAAGAATTTGAACATAATTTAGTACAACAATTATATGTTAGCCAACAAACTTGGGTAGCTATTTTAGCAGCAAAAAAAGCAGTAACACAAAAAATTAGAGTAACTGCAGAAAATGCTAATGAAGCTAAAGATATTGTAGAAAATATTTTGATTGACTATTCTAAAAATATTTCTCCTACAGATACTGCAAAAGAATTTATTATTAGAGAAGTAAAAGGACATTTATAAAAAAAGCCCAATATAATTAGGCTTTTCTATTTATAAAATTTTGTTTGATTATAAGTTTAAAGTTAAACCTAATCTGTAATTTCTTCCTCTAGTAGAGAATCCTAAAATATCATCATAGTCTTCATTAAACACATTTGTAATATTACCAAAAACGGTTAATTTACCATTCAAAAACTTATGGTTAGCTGTTAAATCAAAAACTTGGTAGCTTTCTAAAATTAAATCATCACCTGCATTTCCAAAAGAACCATATCTATCAAAAACTGTTCGATCTCCAACATTCCTATACGTTAGGTTAAGAATGGTGTTTTTGATTACATTAAAATCTAAACTAGAAACGAATTTATGATTTGGTATATAATCGTTAAAATCTTCAAAAGTGTCTCTATTTATATATGTATATGATGCATTAATTGTAAGAAAATCTACAGGAATTACTCTAGTATTCAGCTCTAATCCTGTAGCATCTGAGCTTCCATTTGCATACTTAAAACTTACATTATCGAAAATGATAGCATCAGTTTCTTGTCTATTAAAATATACAGCATCAAACTGTAACCAATCTTTATAATTTATATCAAAACCAACTTCAAAGGTTTCGTTAGTTTCTGGATTCAAATCAATATTACCTGAAAAACCATCATACAATTGATATAAACTTGGCGCAATAAATGCAGTACTGTAAGAGGTTAAAAATTTAACTTTAGCATTATCTGTTTTTAAAATATTGTAGGCAATGTTTCCATCATAAACAAACTGACTTCCATATACATTATGCATATTTAATCTACCACCTAAATTTAAACTGAGTCCAAAATTAGAAATATATACAGCACTTACATAAGGGTCTACAGTATTAAAATTAGCCACATCTTTATCTATTCCTCCAAAAGGAGTAACAGTTTGAGTACTATGTTCTTGATAGTTTAAACCAACTATTAATTGCAATTGAGATGAAAACTCATATTTATTTACAAAATCTAAGTTGATACTTCTACCAGAAAACATATAATTATCTAATGAATTTGAAAATGAGTTAAATTGATCTAAAGCCCTATCTACCTCATTTACAGAAGCTAATAAATACAACTCTCCATTTTTGTAATATAAAGAAGGTCTAATACCAAACCTAAATTGTTGTGAGTTTCCCACATCTAAATCATTATCTATAAATGCACCAGTATCGAAATCATAATCAAACTCATCATAATTTAAAAATGTTTCTACATTAAAGTTATCTGATGGTTTAAAATTGAATTTTACAAGTCCATTTTTTTTGTAAAACCCATCATTTTCAAAGACAGTATTTGTAGTACTTTTTGCAGCAGACATTCCAGTTGCACTACTTAAATTTAAAGAAGCCACAAAAGAATACTTTTCAAAATTACCATTAACCATAAAGTTTTGGTTTTTCTGAGCTAGTAAATCTGTATATGTATTTGCAGTGTTATTAGTGCTTATACTAGTTTCAAAAGTGGCAGAAATGTTTTTTCTGGTGGCTTTTTTTAATATAATATTAATAACTGCAGTTGCTGCTCCTGAGCCGTATAAAGTTGAAGAAGCACCTTTTAAAATTTCGATACTTTCTATTTGATTTAAACTTAGCAAACGCAAGTCAAACTCTTGATTTATAGCAGATTGATCTGTTACAGGTACACCATCTATTAATACTAAAACTTGCCTACTTCTTCCTCCTCTTATATTTACACTTCTAGGTTCTGTAGAGTTGGCATTTACACCTCTAATATCTATTCCAGCAATTGTATTTAACAGTTCAATTACAGTTCTACCAGCATTTTTTTTAATTTCTTTTTGAGTAATTTTATTAATTACCTTACCAGTGTTTTCTTTTTTAAGATTAAACTTTGTTGCTGTTACCACAACTTCATCAAGAACTTCAGTTTTGTCTTGTTCTTGTGCATAAATTTTTTTGCAGGCAAAACTTAATACCAACATACTAACAAATAGTATTTGTTTTTTCATTTTTTAATGATTTAATTGAAACAATAAATCAGGTAATAATTTTGTACAGAATGTCTGATACAAAAACTTTTATCCCGAAAGTTTTTACTCCTGATTTTAGGCAGGTCTCCTGACTTGCGTCTTGTAATTTACCTTCCCAACAAAAAACGTCAGTGGATAAAGAATTAATTACAAGCTTTATAGCTTACAGTTGCGGGTACAGTTTTGGCTTTTCACCAAATTCCCTTTTAATTTTAACACCTTAGATTAAGGTGGTAAAAACCAAAAATCGTGTCAAATGTAGTAATTTTAATCTAGGAAAGAATTAGAAAATCTTAACAATTTATATATCTTTAAACATTTAAATTTATTTATGAAGTCTCTGTATTTTCTGAATTTAATTATTGTTATTTTATTTTACAATTGCAAAAAAACAACTACTAATAAAAACAATAATGCATTAAAAAATCCAACAATAACTTACGCTAAAGGGTTTGACATTGTAAACGAAAATGGTAAGAAAAAGTTAATTATAAAAAAGGCTTATCAAAAGTCTAATGAAGTTTCAGAATACATTATTACAAAAACAAATGAACAAAACGCTTTACAAGTACCTGTAAAAAATATTGTAGTTACCTCTACAACTCATATACCAATGGTAGAATTATTAAATGAAGAAAATTCAATTGTTGGTTTTCCATACGCTAAGTATATTTCATCAGAAAAAACAAGAAAACTAATTGATAATGGTAACATTAAAGAAATAGGTAAAGAAGGTTCTTTAAATACCGAAATTTTATTAGAGTTAAATCCTGATTTGATTGTTGGTTATAGTGTTTCTTCTGCTGATAACTCGTTAACTACACTTAAAAATTCTGGAATTCCTGTAATTTATAATTCAGATTGGTTAGAAGAAACTCCCTTAGGAAGAGCTGAATGGATTAAATTTTTTGGAGTTTTCTTTGATAAAGAAAAAGAAGCTGATAGCATTTTTAAAAGTATTGAAAAAAGCTACCTTGATGCTAAGATTGTAGCTAAAAGCACTAAAAAATATTCAACAGTTTTATCTGGTGCTATTATGAATAAAGGCATTTGGAATTTGCCTGCTGGAGAAAGTTTTGTGGCTCAGTTTTTAAAAGATGCAAATGTTAATTATTTATGGGAAAACACCGAAGGTAAAGGAAGCCTATCTTTGAGTTTTGAGAGTGTTTTTAATAAAGGAATAAACGCAGATTTCTGGATTGCTCCTGGTTACTTTACCTCAAAAGAACAAATGTTAGATTCTAACAAACTATATAAAGATTTTAAAGCTTTTAAAGATAATACTATTTATTCGCCAAGTTTAAAAACTGGTAAAACTGGTGGTGTTCTGTATTATGAATTGGCACCAACAAGACCAGATTTAGTTTTAAAAGACATCATTAAAATTACCAAACCAAACTTGTTGCCAAATTACAATTTAACTTTCTTTGAGCAAATGAATTAATTATTGGTTTATAAACTCAAAAGCAGCAATAGCATGAATTTCAGTAGTATTAAAAATAGGTACATTAACATCTTTTTGATGAATTAATAATGGTATTTCAGTACAACCCAAAATAACACCTTCTGCCCCATTTTCAACCAAATTATCAATAATTTCTAAAAAAGTGGCTTTTGATTTTTCAGTAAAAATACCTTTTGCTAATTCTCCATAAATAATTTCATGTACAACTTCTCTTTCTTTTCTATTTGGTACAATAGTTTGAATATTATTATCTAACAAAATAGATTTATAAAAATCTTTTTCCATAGTGTATTTAGTACCTAGCAAACCAACCTTAGAAATTCTTTTTTTTGAAATTGCATTTGATGTTGCATCAGCAATATGAATAATTGGAATATTAACTTTTTCTTGGGCATAATCATAACAAAGATGCATGGTGTTTGCACCAATTAATATACAAGATGCACCTGCTTTTTCTAGAGCAATTGCTGCATCTGCTATACAATTATTTAAAATATCCCATTCTTCTTTTTGTTGATGATATGAAATCATACCAAAATCGACTGAATTAACAAGTACTTTAGCTGTGTGTTGGTCGCCTAATTTATTGGCAGCTAAAGCATTTAAAATTCGATAATATAAAATTGTAGACTCTGGTGTTATACCTCCTATAATGCCAACTTTACTCATTTTTTTGAAGTTTTTCTATTGCATTTGCTCTTATGTACATAAATAGTGGAAATGCAAATGCTAAGGTAATCAAAAAAGTTACAGGAATAAATAACCACCAATACTTAATTTTTAAGCGTATTGATTCTGGGGTTAAAAAAACAAAAAAGGTTAAACAAACAACAGTTAAATCTGCACCAAAAGATTTACCAGCAAAGTTATTTTGTGCATCTTGAAAAAAACTTACAAGAGTAGCGTTTTCCACGGAATTAAAATATTGAATATTATAATACCAAGTGTAACATAGTCCTAAAACAGCCAAAAACAGATAAATATGTTTTAGTTTCATACGTTAAAATAAAGATGTTTGACTATCATCTGAACTATCTTTCTTTTTTTTAATTGCTTTTTTTAATGAAGCTGCTTGTTTTTCTTTTTTATCGGTTAAAGAATTTGTTGATGAGTTTTTAATTGTTGGTGTAGCAATTATATCTAGAGGAAGTTTATCCTCAACAACTTCTTCATCTACAACTTCAACATCTTCTACCTTTTCTTCTTCTGGTTCTGAATAAGGTAGTGGATCTAATAAACTAACTTGCTTTATTTTTTCTGTAGTTAATTGATTACCAAGCGCTTTAATTCCTTTTACAGCTATAAAGTCTTCTAAATCTACTGTTAAATTATCTAAACTACGCTTAGAAAAAGTTACCTCTGCAACTGGTCTATAATCTGTAGCTACAATTTCTAACTGACTTTTTGGATGTTCAGAAATGAATATCTCTTCTTTATCTGGACTTTCAATTACAAACCTTTTAACAAAATAACGTTCTTTTTCACCATCATAATAAATGGCTGAAATAGGTTTATTTGGAATCCATTTTTCTAAAACTATCATGTCATCTTCAAAATGCATTGCTAAGTCTGGTTTTACAGCTTTAGCTTTTCCACTTTGTGTTATAATTAAAAGCTTGTCTTCTGCTTTAAATTGACCCAATAATTCACCTCTTTCATCTACATTTAAACGTTGAACAGCATCATCAAACCAAATTTTTCGAGGTTTTAAGGTAGATACTCCTGCTTCTTTAAATTCAACTTTTTTAATAGCGTATTTTGTAATTGTATTTCCACGAACACTTCTACCTTTTATTGCTAAATCAGCAAAATCAATATCCCATTTTAATTTCTTGATTGTACCAATAGCTCTTAAGTTGATGGTTACTACTTCAGCTTCTCCATTTGGATTAGCAGAAAAATAATGGACTAGAGATCCTTTTTTACCATTGGCTAAATCGTATTCTTTATCTCTTGTAATAGAAGTTACATTAAAACGCTTCATGTAACTTGGTCCTGTTTTTCCATCTCTATACATCATATTGTATACAGTACGTTTGTCTTTTTTCTTAAAGACTGCTACATGAATTATATCTTTACCAACAAAAGTTTTAGAGTCTACTTTTGTAACCATCATTTTACCATCTCTTCTAAAGATTATAATATCATCTATATCAGAACAATCTGTTACAAATTCATCTTTACGTAAAGAAGTACCAATAAAACCTTCTGCTCTGTTAACGTAAAGTTTGGCATTATTCATTGCTACTTTAGTCGCCACAATGTCGTCGAAAATTCTAATTTCAGTTTTGCGCTCTTTATCATTGCCAAACTTATCTTTTAAATTTTTGAAATAGTCTATTGCAAAATCTATAAGGTTGGCAAGACTGTGTTTAACTCCAGCAATTTTATCTTCTAAACTCTCAATAAATTGTTTAGCTTTATCAATATCGAACTTAGAAATCTTTTTAATTCTTATTTCAGTTAAGCGAATAATATCTTCTTGAATTACTGCTCTTTTTAAATGTTTTATATGAGGTTTTAAGCCTTTATCTATAGCATCAATTACACCCTCCCAAGTTTCTTCTTCTTCAATTTCTCTATAGATTCTATTTTCTATAAAAATTCGTTCTAAAGAAGCAAAATGCCATTGTTCTTCTAATTCATTGAGTTGTATTTCTAATTCTCTTTTAAGAAGATGAACTGTATTGTCTGTAGATATTTTAAGCATTTGTGAAACACCAATAAACAAAGGAGTATTATCTTCTATAATACAACATAGAGGAGAAATTGAAGTTTCGCAACTAGTAAAAGCATAAAGTGCATCTATGGTTTTATCTGGTGAAACACTTGGTGGCAGATGAATTAAAATTTCAACTTCAGCAGCAGTATTATCTTCTATCCTTTTAATTTTTATCTTACCCTTATCATTTGCTTTTAAAATGCTATCGATTAAAGTTGATGTTGTAGTACCAAAAGGAATTTCTGTAATAACTAAAGTTTTCTTATCAAGTTGCGATATTTTAGCTCTAACACGTACTTTACCACCTCGTTTTCCATCATTATAGTTAGAAAAATCTGCAATACCACCTGTTAGAAAATCTGGTAAAATTTTAAAGCTTCTACCTTTTAGATATTTAATAGAAGCGTCTATTAACTCTATAAAATTGTGTGGTAAAATTTTTGTTGATAATCCAACAGCAATACCCTCTGCACCTTGAGCTAATAATAACGGAAATTTAACAGGTAAATGTACAGGTTCTTTTTTCCTACCATCGTAAGAAGCTTGCCATTTTGTTGTTTTAGGATTAAAAACAACTTCTAAAGCAAATTTAGACAAACGAGCTTCTATATATCTTGATGCTGCAGCTCTATCACCAGTAAGAATATTACCCCAGTTTCCTTGCATATCAATCAGTAATTCTTTCTGACCAATTTGCACCATTGCATCTGCTATACTTGCATCTCCATGAGGATGATATTGCATAGTATGCCCAACGATGTTTGCAACTTTATTGTAGCGCCCATCATCTAAATCTTTCATAGAGTGTAAGATTCTACGTTGAACTGGTTTTAAACCATCATCAACTGCAGGTACAGCTCTTTCTAAAATTACATAAGAGGCATAATCTAAAAACCATTCTTTGTACATTCCTGTAACTTTAGTTATGGTTTCTTGATTTTCTTCTGTAAGGTTTATTCCCTCTTCTTGATTTTCTTCGTTTTCGTTTATTTCTTCACTCATATTAAACTTCCTCTTCAACGATATCTAATTCTACTTTTAAATTATTGATGATAAATTTTTGTCTATCTGGTGTGTTTTTGCCCATATAAAATTTAAGCATTTCGTCAATAGATTTATCTTTATCTAACATTACTGGATCTAAACGAATATTATCACCAATAAAATGGATGAATTCATTTGGAGATATTTCACCTAAACCTTTAAATCTAGTAATCTCTGGCTTTGCTCTAAGTTTTTCAATTGCCTCTTTTTTTTCTTCTTCTGAGTAACAATATATCGTCTCTCTTTTATCACGAACTCTAAACAAAGGTGTTTCTAGAATGTAAAGATGACCTTCTTTAATTAACTCTGGAAAAAACTGTAAGAAAAACGTGATTAATAACAAACGAATATGCATACCATCAACATCTGCATCTGTTGCAATTACAATGTTGTTGTAACGCAAATCTTCTAAACCATCTTCTATATTTAAAGCAGCTTGAAGTAAGTTAAACTCCTCATTTTCATATACAATTTTTTTACTTAAGCCATAAGAATTTAAAGGTTTTCCTTTTAAACTAAAAACTGCTTGGGTATTTACATTTCTAGATTTTGTAATTGAACCAGAAGCAGAATCGCCCTCTGTAATAAATAAAGTTGTATCTAGGTAGTTTTCTTTTTTAGTATCTCCTAAATGTATTCTACAATCGCGAAGTTTTTTGTTATGTAAGCTAGCTTTTTTAGCTCTGTCTCTAGCTAATTTTCGAATACCTGATAGCTCTTTACGCTCTTTTTCAGCTTGTAATATTTTCTTTTGTAATTTTTCTGCTACTACAGTGTTTTTATGAAGATAATTGTCGAGTTTTCGTTTTATAAAATCATTGATGTATGTTCTTACTGTTGGAAGATCACCTCCCATTTCAGTTGAGCCTAACTTTGTTTTTGTTTGACTTTCAAATACAGGCTCCATAACCTTAATGGCTACAGCTGCAATAACAGATTTACGAACATCTGAAGACTCAAAGTTTTTACCATAAAACTCACGAATTGTTTTTACAATAGCTTCTCTAAATGCTGATTGATGTGTTCCACCTTGAGTAGTATGTTGCCCATTTACAAAAGAATAATATTCTTCTGAATACTGAGTTTTACTGTGAGTGATAGCAACTTCAATATCTTCACCCTTTAAATGAATAATTGGGTAAAGCATATCATCTGTATTGTTGTTATCTTCTAATAAATCTTTTAAGCCATTTTCAGAAATGAATTTTTCACCGTTAAATAATATGGTTAAACCTGGATTTAAATACACATAATTCTTAAGCATTTTAGCAACATACTCATGCCTAAACTTGTAGTTTTTAAAAATAGATTCATCTGGTATAAAAGAAACTTTAGTACCTTTTCTTCTTGAAGTTTCTTCTAAAAATTCTTCATTTTCTAGATTTCCTTTTTCAAACTCAGCAGAAGCAGATTTACCATCTCTGGTACTTTCTACTCTAAAATATGTAGATAATGCATTAACAGCTTTAGTACCAACACCATTTAAACCTACAGATTTTTTAAAAGCTTTTGAGTCGTATTTACCCCCAGTATTCATTTTAGAAACTACATCTACAACTTTTCCTAAAGGAATTCCTCTACCATAATCTCTAACAGTTACCTTGCTGCCTTGAATAGAAATTTCTATGGTTTTACCTGCTCCCATTACAAACTCATCTATTGAGTTATCTAACACCTCTTTTAGAAGAATATAAATTCCATCGTCTGCAGAAGAACCATCTCCTAACTTTCCAATATACATTCCTGGACGCATTCTAATGTGCTCTTTCCAGTCTAACGATTTAATATTATCTTCTGTATATTTTGTTTCTTGACTCATGTAAACGCATACTATTATTAGGTTTGACGTACATGCAATATACCATTAACAAGAGAAAAAATAAATGGTATTTTTAATTAGTTATTAACAGATTTTCAACGAGTTTGTTAGTGATTAAATTTTTAAAAATCACAAAAAATAACAATGTGTTGTATTTTTAAACAAATTATACTCAAGTAAGTATTTTATCTAATTTTGAAGCGTATAAATTGATTACGTTTTGAAAAGAGAACAACTTTTAGAATTAGCAAATAAATATGGAAGCCCTTTGTATGTGTATGATACAGACAAAATAGCTTCACAATACAACAGACTTACAAACGCTTTTAGCGGAGTAAAAAACCTTAAACTTAACTATGCTGTTAAGGCTTTATCAAACATTAATATCCTTAAGTTTTTTAAAAATTTAGGAGCAGGTTTAGATACAGTGTCTATTCAAGAAGTTGAGCTAGGTTTAACCACAGGTATAGACCCAAGAAATATAATTTATACACCAAATGGTGTTTCTCTAAAAGAAATAGAAGATGCTGTTGAATTAGGTGTACAAATTAATATTGACAACCTATCGATCTTAGAACAATTTGGACAAAAACATCCTGAAGTTCCAGTTTGTGTTAGAATCAATCCACATATTATGGCAGGTGGTAATTCTAAAATTTCTGTTGGTCATATAGACTCAAAATTTGGAATTTCAATTCATCAAGTACCACACATTAAACGTGTTGTTGAAAATACAGGTATGAATATAAATGGAATTCATATGCATACAGGATCAGATATTTTAGATATCGATACTTTTTTACGTGCAACAGAAATTCTGTTTGATGTTGCTAAACAATTCGAAAATATAGAGTTTATAGATTTTGGAAGTGGTTTTAAAGTTCCTTATAAAGAAGGAGATATTTCTACTGATATAGAACAATTAGGAATTCAACTTTCTGAAAGATTCAATGAATTTTGTAAAGAAATTGGTAAAGAAATTACCTTAATGTTCGAACCTGGTAAATTTTTGGTATCAGAAGCTGGTGTATTTTTAGCTAAAGTAAATGTGGTAAAACAAACAACTTCAACAGTTTTTGCGCATGTAGATTCTGGCTTTAATCACTTAGTTAGACCCATGATGTATAACTCCTACCATCATATAACTAATATTTCTAATCCAGATGGAAAAGATCGTTATTATTCTGTTGTAGGCTACATTTGTGAAACAGATACTTTTGGCTCAAACAGAAGAATATCAGAAATTTCCGAAGAAGACATTTTATGCTTCCACAATGCAGGTGCTTACTGTTTTTCTATGGCATCTAACTATAACTCTAGATATTTACCAGCAGAGGTTATGTTGGTTGATGGACAAGATTATTTAATTCGTAAAAGACAAACTTTAAAAGATATTTTAAACAATCAAGAAGTAGTTTCATTACCTAAAAAAGAAGAGGTAACTGCATAATAATATATTTTTTTAATGCAACCACAAAATGCAAATATTTATATTTGTTTTTGTGGTTTTTTTATTTGTAATCTTATGAAAATTAGACATTCTACTTTACAAGATGTTTCAAGAATTCTAGAAATAATTAACGATGCTAAAGCATTATTAAAATCCATAGGTATAGACCAGTGGCAAAATGGATATCCAAATCAAGAACAAATTGAAAACGACATTCAAAATGAAGAAAGTTATGTGGTTTTAAATGATGATGAAACTATTGTAGCTACCACAATGTTTACAACTCAAAAAGAACCAACTTATAAAAGCATAATCGATGGTAATTGGATAATTGATGAAGAAAAACCTTATGGAGTAATTCACAGACTAGCAATGAGTAAAAATTATAGAGGTCAAGGTGTTGCTAAGTTTGTGTTTGATTATTTTCATGATTACTTAAAAGAAAAAAACATACAAAGCTTAAAGATTGATACCCATGAAGGCAACAAAACCATGCAAGCATTAATCAAAAAAATGGGATATGAATATTGTGGAATTATTTACACTTCTTATGGTGATAAACGTTTGGCTTTTGAGAGAGTTTTAAACCAATAATTTCATTTATTTTATTACTTTCGACCTTCAAAATAAATCAAAAATTGAAAGTCTGTATTGCCGAAAAACCAAGTGTTGCTAGAGAAATTGCAACTATTTTAGGCGCCAACACTAAACGTGATGGTTATTATGAAGGTGATGGCTATGCAGTAACCTATACTTTTGGTCATTTATGTACTTTACTTGAACCAAAAGACTACAAACCACATTGGAAAAGTTGGGATTTAAATAATTTACCCATGCTTCCAGAACGTTTTGACACCAAAGTAAACACCAAAGATTCAGGAATTAAAAAACAGTTTAATATTATAAAGTCTTTATTTGAAAAAGCTGATGTAATAATAAACTGTGGTGATGCTGGGCAAGAAGGAGAACTTATTCAACGTTGGGTGATTAATCAATGCAATTATAAAGGGCCAGTAAAACGCTTATGGATTTCTTCGCTTACAGAAGAAGCTATAAAAGAAGGTTTTGATAATTTAGTTTCTTCTGAAAAATACGACAACCTGTATTATGCAGGATACTCAAGAGCAATTGGAGATTGGTTGTTAGGTTTAAATGCTACTCGATTGTACACTTTAAAGTTTGGTGGTTATAAGCAAGTTTTATCTATTGGAAGAGTTCAAACTCCTACTTTGGCTATGTTGGTAAATCGTCATAAAGAAATTCGAGACTTTAAACCACAGCCTTATTGGGAGTTACAAACAACTTATAGAGAAACTATATTTAATTGTGAAGAAGGTCGTTTTTTAAAAAAAGAAGATGGTCAAGTATTTGCTGATAAAGTAGCTCAAGCTGATTTTGAAATAGTTTCTGTTACAAAAAAGAAAGGAAAAGAATACGCTCCTAAACTATTTGATTTAACCGGTTTACAGGTGTATTGTAATAATAAATTTGGGTTTTCTGCGGATGATACTTTAAAAATTGTACAGAAGTTGTATGAAATGAAAGTGGTTACTTACCCAAGAGTTGATACTACTTTTTTACCCAATGATTTGTATGCAAAAGTACCTGGAATATTAGCAAAATTAACAAATTACTCAGAACTCACTAATACCCTTTTAGGTAAAAAAATAAAGAAGACTAAACGTGTTTTCGATGATAAAAAAGTAACAGATCATCATGCTATAATTCCAACAGGAATTCAATCCAACTTACAATACAATCAGCAGCAAGTTTATGATATAATTACTAGACGATTTATTGCTGTTTTTTATCCAGATTCAGATGTTTCTAATACCGCAGTTATTGGTAAAGCAGATGAAGTAACTTTTAAAACTACAGGTAAAGAAATTTTAACTAAAGGATGGAGAATTGTTTTTGAAACTGAAGAATCATCAATTAAAAAGAAACTAAAGGAGCAGCTAACTTTACCCTCATTTGTAAAAGGTGAAAAAGGAAAACACGAACCTTCATTTTTAGAAAAAGAAACTAAACCACCAAGAAATTATACAGAAGCAAGTTTGTTACGTGCAATGGAAACTGCAGGTAAACAAGTTGATGATGATGAAATGCGAGAGTTAATGAAAGAAAATGGTATTGGCAGACCATCAACGAGAGCTAGCATCATTGAAACTTTATTTAAGCGTAAATATATAGAGCGTCAAAAAAAACTAGTAATACCTACACAAACTGGTATAGATTTAATAGAATTAATAGATAATGAATTATTAAAATCCGCTGAATTAACAGGACGTTGGGAAAAACGATTAAAAGAAATTGAGCGAGGTGAATTCAATGCTACCGTTTTTATCAATAATATGAAAAAAATGGTAGATGAATTAGTCTACGAAGTTCGCTCTTCAACCAATACAAAAAAGCTTTCGGCTTCAAACTTTAAAGAAGACAAAAAAACTTTTAAATCGGCTAACAATAAAAGCAAAACTGTAGTTGGTAAAAGTTGTCCAAAATGCAAACAGGGTAAATTATTAAAAGGATCTTCTGCATTTGGTTGTTCTGAATATAAAGATGGATGTGGTTTTAAAATTCCTTTTAGGTTTTTAGATAAACAAATGACTGAAAACCAATTACTAAGGTTAATAAAAAAAGGCTGTACTACTAATCTAAAAGGATTTAAAGTTGATGGAAAATCAATAGAAGGCTTAGTTAGATTTGATAATGATTTTAACCTAAAGTTTGAACCAAAAAAAGCTATAACTAATTCAAATTCAACAAAAGTTTCTGATAAAATATCCTGCCCAAAATGTTCCAAAGGAACTGTTATAAAAGGAAAAACAGCTTATGGTTGTTCTAATTATAAAAATGGCTGTGATTTTGTTTTTCCTTTTACAGAAATTAAAAAGCTTTCAAATGGTAGAACTTTGACTAAAGAGTTGGTTTTAGAAATTATTTCGAAATAAAACAGTTAATTTTATACAATGTAAAAATCGATTAAAACTAATTATGTTTAAAAAATATACAATACTTGTTATGCTTTGTATAACAAGTTTAACTTTTGCTCAAACACCAAAATTCACTAAACAAGATACTTTAAGAGGTAGCATAACTAAAGAAAGATTTTGGTGGGATTTATTGCATTACAATCTAAAATTTGACATCCAAACCTCCACAAAAAGTATTTCTGGAAGCAATACTATCACCTACAAAGTTATAGAGAAAAATCAACTCATGCAGATTGATTTGCAACCTCCAATGGAAATCACATCAGTCAGTCAAAAAAACAAAGAATTATCTTTTACAAGAGATGGAAATGTGTTTTACATCACACTAGATGAAAAACAAAAAGTAGGTAAAGAATATCAATTAAAAATTGATTTTAAAGGATCTCCTAAAATCAGTAAAAATCCACCTTGGGATGATGGTTTTACTTGGAGAAAAGACGAAAATGGAAACGATTTTATAGCAACTTCTTGTCAAGGTGGAGGTGCAAGTATTTGGTGGCCTTGTAAAGATCATATGTATGATGAGCCAGATAATGGCATATTAATGGATATTACTACTCCTAAACATTTAGTTGGGGTTGGAAATGGACGTTTAATTGCAACAAAAGAAAATAAAAATAACACCAAAACATACACTTGGAAAGTTGTTAATCCAATTAATAATTATGGTGTAAATGTAAATGTTGGAGATTATGTACATTTTTCAGAGGTATTTAAGGGTGAAAATGGAAATTTAGATTGCGATTATTATGTGCTATCCTACAATTTAGAAAAAGCAAAAACACATTTTATTGATGCCAAAAAAACATTAGAAGCTTTTGAATATTGGTATGGTCCTTACCCTTTTTATGAAGATAGTTTTAAATTAGTTGAAGTACCTTATTTAGGTATGGAACATCAAAGTTCAGTAACCTATGGTAATGACTATAAAATGGGATATAGAGGAAGTGATTTAAGTAGAACTGGTTGGGGTTTAAAGTTCGATTTTATAATTATTCATGAATCGGGTCATGAATGGTTTGCAAACAACATTACCAATGTTGATATAGCAGATATGTGGATTCATGAAAGCTTTACAAACAACTCTGAAAGCTTGTTTTTAGATTATCATTATGGAACAAAAGCGAGCAATGAATATGTTATAGGGACTCGTAAAAACATCAGGAACAACAAACCTATAATTGGCTATTACAATGTTAATAATAGTGGTTCAGGTGATATGTATTATAAAGGCTCAAATATGCTGCATATTCTACGTCAGATTGTAAATGATGATGAAAAATGGCGAGCAATTCTGAGAGGATTAAATAAGGATTTTTACCATCAAACTGTAACAACCGAACAAATTGAAGACTATATTAGCAAGGCCATGAAAATGGATTTAAATGCATTTTTTACACAATATTTAAGAACTACCAAAATTCCTGAATTAACATATAAAATCGAAGGTAAAACTATAAAATACAAATGGAATAATGTTGTTGACGGTTTTTCGATTCCTATTAAAGTATTCATTAATGGACAAGAAAAATGGATAAAACCTTCTATTGATTGGAAAGAGCACACGTCAACTAATAAATTGCAAGAATTTAAAGTGGATAAAAACTTCTACATCTATTCGAAAGAATTAACAAATTAAATATATTTTGCGACAGTTAAATTCAAGATTTTTTAAATAATTTTGTCAAAAATTAAAGAATCATATAATTATGAAGAATATTGCATTACATGAAACCCATGTAAATTTAGGAGCAAAAATGGTTCCTTTTGCTGGTTTTAATATGCCTGTACAATATGAAGGTGTTACAGCAGAACATTTAACGGTTAGAAATGGCGTTGGTGTTTTTGATGTAAGTCATATGGGCGAATTTTTAATAACTGGTGAAAATGCTTTGGCATTAATACAAAAAGTAACTTCTAATGATGCTTCTAAATTAGCTATTGGCGATGCACAATATTCGTGTTTCCCAAATGAAACAGGTGGAATTGTAGATGATTTAATTTGTTACAGAATAAAGGAAAATCAATATTTATTGGTTGTAAACGCCTCTAACATCGAAAAAGATTGGAACTGGATTTCTAAATACAATGAAGAATTTGGAGCTGAATTGAGAGATTTATCTGATGATTATTCTTTATTAGCCATTCAAGGACCTAAAGCTGTAGAAGCTATGCAATCTTTATCACCTTTAGATTTAGCAGACATCCCTTTTTATAAATTTAAAGTAGGTGATTTTGCTGGAATAGAACATGTAATTATTTCTGCAACTGGTTATACTGGTTCTGGTGGTTTCGAAATTTATTGTAAAAACTCTGAAGTTGAACAAATTTGGAATAAGGTTTTTGAAGCTGGTGCTGATTATGGTATAAAACCTATTGGTTTAGCAGCTAGAGATACCTTACGCTTAGAAATGGGTTATTGCTTATATGGTAATGATATAGATGATACCACATCACCAATTGAAGCAGGTTTAGGTTGGATTACAAAATTTACCAAAGAATTTATAAATCATGAAGCTTTAGCACAGCAAAAAGCAGACAAACCAAGTAGAAAACTAGTTGCTTTTGAATTAACAGAAAAAGGAATTCCAAGACAAGGTTATGAAATTGTAGATTCAAATGGATCTGTTGTTGGTGATGTAACATCTGGAACTATGAGTCCTTCTTTAAGCAAAGGAATTGGTTTAGGATATGTACCATTAGACAATTCTAAATTAGGTTCTGAAATTTTTATTCAAGTACGTAAAAAACAAATTCCTGCAACAATAGTTAAACTACCATTTTACAAAGGATAATAAATAGGAAAAGGGAGCAAATTGCTTCCTTTTTTATTTTTTAAATTCTAGAATTTCTCCATTTAAAGGAATCTTTAAGTTTTCTTTAGAAATATTTGATTGTAAAACTGTTCTATACAAACTTGCTCTACTCACAGTACAATGATCTAATGCTTCTAAGTGTACTGCAATTAAAATTGCATCTTTAGCATAATTAGCAATTTCAAGTGTTTCATGCTCATCTAAAAGAATTAAATCTTTTTCATAACCAGGAATAAATGCACCACCAGAATTGGTAATGATAATTTCTGGTTTAAATTTTTTAATGGTTGCTTTTAATTCATCATTAAAAATAGTGTCACCTAAAATATAAATTGTAGGTTCATTTTTATTTTCTAAAACAAAACCCGAAACTTTACCCATTAATTTTTCAATAGGGCCTCTACCATGTTTACCTCCTACTCTATGAATTGTAGTAGAATTAAAGGTTTGAGATTCAAAAATTTCTGTAATGTTTCTAAAACCAGATTCTGCAATTGTTTCTTTATTTGTTGGTTGACAAAATATTTGTAAAACCTTTTTAATTAGATGTTTTGCTGCATCATCAAAATGGTCTTTATGAAGATGTGATACTAAAACAGCATCAACATCAGCTAAGATTTCATCTGTAGAAATTGGAAGTTTTGAAATTGGATTTTTAGCAATATTACCATAAGATTCAAAAGAACCTTTTGCACCCAACATAGGATCAATTAAAAAGGTGGCATCACCAAATGTGATTTTTAATGTTGCGTTTCTTATTAATTGAATTTTTGCCATGATTATACATTAAATCTAAAATGCATAATATCTCCATCTTTAACGATGTAATCTTTACCTTCAACTCGCATTTTTCCAGCTTCTTTTACTTTAGCTTCAGAACCATAAGCCACATAGTCGCTATAAGAAATTGTTTCTGCTCTAATAAAGCCTTTTTCAAAATCAGTATGTATAACTCCTGCTGCTTGTGGTGCAGTTGCACCTACTGCAACAGTCCAAGCTCTTACTTCTTTAACACCAGCTGTAAAATAGGTTTGTAAGTTGAGTAATTTATATGCAGATCTAATCAATCTAGAAACACCAGCTTCTTCCAAGCCTAAATCATCTAAAAATAGTTGACGCTCTTCATAATCTTCTAATTCAGCAATATCTGCTTCTGTAGCTACTGCCAAAACTAACACTTCTGCATTTTCATCTTTAACAGCTTCTTTAACTTTTTCTACAAAATCGTTTCCAGAAACTGCTGATGCTTCATCTACATTACACACATATAATACTGGCTTTGCTGTAATAAATTGAAGTGGAGAAACAAATTCTTCTTCTTTTTCTGTAAATGAAATTGAACGAACAGATTTACCTTCTAATAAAGTTGATTCAACTTTTAATAAAATATCTAATTCTATTTGTGCTTCTTTCTGACCAGTTTTAGCTGTTCTTTTAACTCGCTCTAAACGTTTTTGAACCGTTTCTAAGTCTTTTAATTGTAGTTCAATATCGATAGTTTCTTTATCTCTAATTGGGTCTACAGAACCATCTACATGCACAATATTGTCGTTCTCAAAACAACGTAACACATGCAAAATAGCATCAGTTTCACGAATGTTAGCTAAGAATTGATTTCCTAAACCTTCACCTTTACTAGCTCCTTTTACTAAACCAGCAATATCTACAATTTCAACAGTAGCAGGAACTACTTTTTCTGGATTTACTAATTCTTCTAATTTTTTTAAACGTTCATCAGGTACATTTACCACACCTAAATTAGGTTCTATTGTACAAAATGGAAAGTTTGCACTTTGTGCCTTAGCGTTTGATAAACAGTTAAATAAAGTTGATTTTCCTACGTTTGGTAATCCTACAATTCCAGCTTTCATTTCTATAAAATTTGCGAGTGCAAATGTAGTTTATTTATTTTTTATTTTCTTAAGTAAACTAAGATTTGAGTTGATTAAATACCAATTTTATAGCATCACAAAATAATGATAAAAGTTCTTAAAGGTTTCGCCTATAAACTTAACTAGAACATTTTCTAAAAAATTAATAGTGCTCTGAGTATAACTTAAATTATACTTGTTTATTAAAATTGTTGAATTTCTAAAGAATTAAAATCAGAAATAATAGGATTCTTTAATACTTTCTTTTATCAAATTCAAATATGTAATTCATAAAAAAAAACCTCACAAAAGTGAGGATTTTAGTATTATTCATTATGCATAAATCGTTGTTTTTCTAACAGCTGTTCTTCTGTTTCAACAACATTTTCATCTGGCACACAACAATCTACAGGGCAAACTGCAGCACATTGTGGCTCTTCATGAAAGCCCATACATTCTGTACATTTATCTGGAGCTATATAATAAACTTCGTCTGAAATGGGTTCTTGCTCCTCATCTGCATTTGCAGACTTGCCATTTGGTAGCACAATATTTCCACTTAAATCTGTACCATCTGAATATTTCCACTCATCAGCACCTTCATAAATTGCGGTATTTGGACATTCTGGTTCGCAAGCTCCACAATTTATACATTCATCTGTAATTATAATTGCCATATTTTCTTTTCTGATTTTGTACCTTTGCAATCGCAAAAATAAAGCCAAAAAAAGTTACAACCAAATAAATGACTAGTATTCAAAAGAGAATTAACGCATTCGTAAAATTAGGCGCTTTTTTAAGTCAGTTTTCTAATGAAGAAATCCAAAAAAAAGAAGGAATTGAATTAAATGATCTCTTTTTTGATGGTTTTTTGTATCAAATTAAATTAAGCCAAGAAAGTAACGACTGGTTTACTAAAGAAAACATTTTATTTGCGATTGAAAGCTGGAGTAAATCACTAACTAACAACAACTTAAATACTTTTACAAAAGGTTTAGATTTAGATAATATTACATCTAAATCAGTTGCAATTATTATGGCAGGAAACATACCTTTAGTAGGTTTTCACGATTTTTTAAGTGTTTTGTTATCTGGACATGCTGTTTTAGTAAAGCAATCTTCAAACGACAAACATCTACTACCCTTTATGGCAAAGTATTTAGAATATGTTGAACCAAACTTTAACGGTAGCATTTCTTTTACATCAGAAAGATTAAAAAATTTCGACGCCATTATTGCAACAGGAAGCAATAATACAGCACGTTATTTTGAGTATTATTTTAAAGATAAGCCTAATATCATTAGAAAAAATAGAAACTCTGTAGCAGTAATTACAGGTAAGGAAACTGAAGATGATTTTATAAAATTATCAGATGATATTTTTCAGTATTTTGGTTTAGGTTGTAGGTCTGTATCTAAATTATACGTTCCTAAAGGTTACAATTTTGATTTGTTCTTTAATGGCATGTATACTAAAAAAGACATCATAAATAATATAAAATACACTAATAATTACGATTACAATAAAGCTGTGTATTTAATGAGTGAATTTGATTTATTAGAAAATGGCTTTATGATGATTAAAGAGGATGAAAGTTACGCTTCACCAATAGCAACTGTATTCTACGAATACTATGATAATGAAGTAGACTTAAAAATAAAATTACATGAAGATAGAGATAAAATACAGTGTATTGTAGCAAAAGATTTTATTGAAAACGAAGTTAATTTTGGAGAAACTCAACAACCTAAGTTAACAGATTTTGCAGATGGAATAAATACACTTGAATTTCTATCAAAAATTTAAAATATGAAAAAACATAATTTTAGTGCTGGCCCATGTATTCTCCCAGAAGAAGTTTTAAAACAAGCTTCTGAGGCGATCTTAAATTTTAATAATGATAATTTATCATTAATAGAAATTTCTCACAGAAGTAAAGCTTTTGTGAATGTAATGGAAAAAGCTCGTTCTTTAGCTTTAGAGCTTTTAGGACTTGAGAATAAAGGTTATAAAGCTTTATTTCTACAAGGTGGTGCTAGTTTAGAATTCTTAATGGTTGCTTATAACTTATTAAATAAAAAAGCGGCTTATTTAAATACTGGAACATGGTCAGATAAAGCAATTAAAGAAGCAAAAGCATTTGGTGAATTGGTAGAAGTAGCCTCATCTAAAGATAAAGGCTATTCTTATATTCCAAAAAATTACAGCATACCAGAAGATGCAGATTATTTGCATTTAACAAGTAACAATACAGTAGCAGGAACACAATTTAAAGAATTCCCTAAAACTAATGTGCCTTTGGTTTGTGATATGAGTTCAGATATTTTTTCTCGTCAATTAGATTTTGAAAAATTTGACTTGATTTATGCTGGAGCTCAAAAGAATATGGGACCTGCAGGTACTACTTTAGTTGTAGTTAAAGAAGATATTTTAGGGAATGTAGAAAGACATATTCCTTCTATGTTAAATTATCAAGTACACATAGATAAAGATAGTATGTTTAACACACCAAGTGTATTTGCAGTATATGTTTCTATGTTAACTTTACAGTGGTTAAAAGATTTGGGAGGAATTCCTTTTATTGAAAAAGTGAATCAGAAAAAAGCTGAACTTTTATATTCAGAAATAGATAGAAACCCACTTTTTAAAGGTATTGTAGCTACTGAAGATAGAAGTACAATGAATGCTACTTTTACTTTAGTTGATGAAACTCACAAAGAAACTTTCGATAAACTTTGGCAAGAAGCTGGTATTAATGGTTTAAATGGTCACAGAAGTGTTGGAGGTTACAGAGCAAGTATGTATAACGCATTACCACTATATAGTGTTCAAGCATTAGTAGATGTAATGCAAGAATTTGAAAGAAAAGTATCGTAAATGAAAATATTAGCAAATGATGGAATTTCTCAAAGTGGAATTGACGCTTTAGAGAAAAATGGATTTAAAGTAATTACCACAAAAGTGGCTCAAAATCAATTAGAAAATTTTATAAATGAGAATTCTGTAGATGCAATTCTCGTTAGAAGTGCTACACAAGTAAGACAAGAGTTAATAGATGCTTGTCCTTCTTTAAAATTAATTGGAAGAGGTGGTGTTGGTATGGACAATATTGATGTAGAATACGCCATAGATCAAGGTTTACAGGTTATAAATACGCCTGCTGCATCTTCTAATTCTGTTGCAGAATTAGTATTTGCTCATTTATTTGGCATGGTTCGTTTCTTACACGCGTCTAACAGAGAAATGCCTTTAGAAGGCGATACTCGTTTTAAAGAATTAAAAAAAGTTTATTCTCAAGGAATTGAATTACGTGGTAAAACAATTGGTATTATTGGTTTTGGTAGAATTGGTCAAGAAGTTGCAAAAGTTGCTATTGGTTTAGGAATGTATGTACTAGCATGTGATAATCAAGTTGAATCTGCAGATATTACCTTAGATTTCTTTAATGGTCAAAAAACTACATTTACAATAAATACTTCAGACAAAGAAATTGTTTTAAAAGAATCAGATTTTATTACATTACATGTACCAGCTCTAGACGATTATATAATTTCTGCAACAGAAATTAATAAAATGAAAGATGGTGTTGCCATTATTAATGCTTCTAGAGGTGGTATTTTAAATGAAGTAGATTTGGTAAAAGCATTAGAAAACAATAAAGTAATGTATGCTGGTTTAGATGTTTATGAAACTGAGCCATCACCAGCAGTACAATTATTAATGAACCCAAAAATTTCATTAACGCCACATATTGGTGCTGCAACTTTTGAGGCACAAGACAGAATTGGTTTAGAATTAGCAGAACAAATTATAAAACATCTAGGATAATGAGTATTACTCAAAACCTTAATGAAATAAAACAAAATATACCTAAAGAGGTAACCTTAGTTGCTGTTTCTAAAACTAAACCAGTTTCAGATATTCATGAAGCATACAATGCTGGACATCGTATTTTTGGTGAAAACAGAATTCAAGAAATGGTAGACAAGTATGAGCAACTACCCAAAGATATTGCTTGGCATATGATTGGTCATTTGCAAAGTAATAAAGTTAAATATATGGCTCATTTTGTCGATTTAATTCATGGTGTTGATAAATTTTCTACTTTAAAAGAAATTAACAAACAAGCCAAAAAACACAATAGAACTATACGTTGCTTATTACAAGCTAAAATTGCCAAAGAAGACAGTAAATTTGGTTTGTCTTTTGATGATATTAAAGAAATTTTATCATCAGAAAAATTAAAAAACTTAGAAAATATCAGCATTGTTGGCCTTATGGGAATGGCTACTTTTACTGATGATTCAAAAATTTTAGAACAAGAATTTTCATCCTTACAAAAGCTATATTTAGACTTAAAATCTGATTATAATTTAGAGGTACTATCAATGGGTATGAGTGGAGACTATTTTATTGCTATACAGAATGGTAGCAATATGATTCGAGTAGGCAGCTCAATATTTGGCAGTAGAAATTATAATTAGTAGATTTATGGAAAAATTAGAAAAAGAAATTGTATGCAATTCTAGATATAGAAACTACTGGGGGTAAATTTAACGAAGAAGGAATTACAGAAATAGCCATTTATAAATTTGATGGCCATACTACTTTAGATCAATTTATTTCACTCGTAAATCCTGAAAAACCTATACAAGATTTTGTTGTAAAGCTAACTGGTATAAACAACAAAATGTTACGAAATGCACCTAAATTTTATGAAGTTGCAAAACGTATTGTAGAAATTACTAAAAATTGTATTCTTGTTGCACATAATGCAGCTTTCGATTACAGAATTTTAAGAACAGAATTTCAACGGTTAGGTTTCGACTTTGAACGAAATACTTTATGCACAGTTGAATTAAGTCAGCAATTACTTCCAGATCAAAAATCTTATAGCTTAGGTAAACTTACAAAATCTTTAGGAATACCAATGTCTGAAAGACATAGAGCAAGTGGAGATGCTATAGCAACTGTGAAGCTTTTTCAGTTATTATTACAAAAAGATTCTAATAAAAGTATCATTCAAAACTCCGTTAAATTTTTCGATAAAAGATTAGATAAAGAGAAACTTTTAAACCTAATAGAATCTATTCCAGCAGTTTCTGGCATATTTTATGTGCATGATACTAATGGAAAGGTAATTTACATTGGTAAAGGACATAATATAAAGCATGAAATTAATAAGCTTTTTTTAAAGGTTACAAAAAGAGCTATTAAAATTCAAGAAAGAGCAAGTTCTGTAACTTTTGATAGAACAGGAAATGAGTTATTTACTAGATTAAAATATTACATAGAATTAGAAAAACTTTCACCAAAATTTAATTTCAGAAAAAAGTTTAAACTAAAACTTGAAAAATTTAAAAGTGATAATTTCTTGATAATCGATAAAGGAAGAGAAGTTGAAGAACATTCTGTAATTTTAATCGAAAACAATGAAGTTTTTGGCTTTGGTTATACAAATCTTGCATTTCAAAAAAACAATTTATCAATTTTAAAATCGATATTAACGGTTTTTGAGGATAAAGAAATGGCAAAAACTATTATAAAAAATTATTTACATAGACATAAAGTCCAGCAGATAATAAGGTTTTAAGAGTACTTAAAAATCTAAAAACGTTAAAGTTATCGTAATTTTTTTTTTATATTAGAACAAAAATTTTAAAAAAAACAATAATGAAAAAGCTCACTATTCTCTTCGCATTTCTGTTCATCTCATTCTCTAGTTTCTCACAAGATTTAGATGATGAGTTTGGAACTGGTTTAGAATTTGATCAAAACCTTTATGAGTCTGTTCCACAAACAGTACCATTGGTAACAAGAAGCTTTACTGCTTTACCAAGCTCTTACAGTTTAAAAGCCTATACTCCTACTCCTAAAAGTCAGGGAAGGCAAGGCTCTTGTGTAGGTTGGGCAAGTGCATATGGAGCTAGAACAATTGCTTACGCTGTTAAAAGAGGATGGAGAGGACAAACCTCTAAAATTACAGCTAATGCATTTTCACCTTCTTTTGTTTACAATCAAATTCGAGTAAACGATAATTGTGCAGGATCCTATATAGAAAAAGCTATGGATTTAATGAATAGAGAAGGTGCAGCAAAGCTAAATGAGTTTATTTATACAGACCAAAATTGCACGACAGTTCCATCTTATAACATAAAAAGCAAGGCTAAAAACAATAGAATTTTAACTTACGAAAGATTAGCAAAATGGAATAACCCATACAACTTAGTTGGTAAAGTGAAAAAGGCTATTTCTAGCCAAAAGCCAGTAGTTATTGGTTTATTTAGATACAACAGACTAATCTTAGATCAAAATCATGTTTGGATTCCAAATTCAGGTAATAAAGGTCATGCTATGGTTGTTGTTGGTTATGATGACAATAAAGCAGGAGGTGCTTTTGAAATTATGAATTCTTGGGGAACACGTTTTGGAAATAATGGTTTTCTATGGATTAAATATGCAGACTTTGAAAGACAAGTTAAAACAGCTTATGTTGTTGTAGATAAGGCTAATGACTTTAATAACAACAATATTAATATTAACAACAATAATAACAATAATAACAATAATAAGAATAATAATATTTCTTATACTTCAAATAAATTAGGAGGTGAATTAACTTTAAAACTTAGTAATGGTGCTAATATGCCAATAAGTTTATCTGAAGGTGCTACTAGAAATTTTAATATTGTAAAAGCAACTAAAACAACTTATAAAGTAAATCAAACTTATACTTCAGGAACTCAATTTAGAATTTACTTAAAAAGCAAACAAACAGGTTATGTGTATTTGGTAGGCTATGGAGCATCAGACAAATCTGTAAGTAAATTGTATCCTTTTGCTAATTACAGTGATTATTTTAGTTACGTAAATAGTGAAATTGCAATTCCAAATGAAGATTATTTTATTGAGTTCGACAACAAACCTGGAAGAGATATTCTTTGCGTATTGTACAGTAAAGAAAAATTAGATATCAATAGTATTGTAAACAAAGTTAGATATGGTAATGGCGATTTTGTAACTAAAATGAAAAACGCATTATCTAGCAAAATGTTTAAGGGTACTAGTGTAAAATTTAGCAGTGATAAAATTTCTTTTGATGCAACATCTACAAGCAGTACTGCTAAAGTTGTTCCTATATTTATAGAAATGAATCATCAATAAAAAATTATGAAAATTCTACAAAACTTATTTTTCACCTTTTTATTAATATTAGTTACACCAGTCTTTTCTCAAAGCAGTAATTATGCTTACCAAGAAGAGTTTAGTAGTAAAGGAAACTGGCCAACTGGTAATAACAGTACAAGAGAACTAAGTGTCTACAATGGAAGCTATTACTTTGAGCACAAAAGAAAAAAAGAATCTTGGAAAGTTACTACAAGAGAGTTTAACCTAAATATGTATCAAGATTTTGAAATAGAAACATCTATTCAAAAAATTTCTGGTGTACAAGATTATGGAACAACTTTCATGTACGATTATAAAGATAACGACAATTACAGAGAATTAGGGTTTACCTCTACTGGCTATTTTAGAGTTGCAGAATCTGTTGGCGGAAAATACAAAAACTTAAAATCTTGGACTAAGTCAAGTGCCGTAAAAACAGGTAATTACGCTACAAATATTTTAAAAATATCTAAAAAAGGAAATACCATAACATTCTATGTGAATGGATCTTATGTGTACTCTACTACTCATAAAAACTTTATGGGTAAAAAGATGGCTTTTATGCTCTACAGAAATCAAAAAATATCTATTGATTATGTAAGAGCAAAACAAGGATCGTCTTATAATAACAATAACAACATTAAAAAAACAACCTCTAAATCTATTTTATTTGAAGGATTTACAAACAATAATAACAAATGGTCTACAGGAAGCTCTAAAGATCATTCATTAGCAATAAGTGGTGGCGATTATATTTTCGAACATAAAAGAGCTTCTGGTTCTTGGTTAACTTGGACAAAAAAATACATAAACACCTCTAGAAACTTCTATATAACAGCACAATTCAAAAAAATTAGTGGTATAAATAATAATGGATTTGGATTAGTTTTTGGAAGAAAAGATAATGATAATCAAAACCAATTTTTTATATCGAGTAATGGCTATTACATGATTAAAAAAGAAGAAAATGGAAAGGTTACCAATCTAAGAAACTGGACTAAATCTAGCACAATAAAAACTGGAAATGGGCAATACAACTATCTAAAAATTCAAAAAGAAGGAAGTGCTTATAAATTTTATATAAACAACACATTGGTCTATACAAGTTATAGCATTAAATTCTACGATCAAAATACAGGTTTTGTTGTTTATAACAAACAAAAAATTAGTATCGGTTATCTCAGTATGATGTACACTGATGATGGTACTAATAACGATAATAACAATAATAACATAGATAACGTTACTATTGTTGATAATATTAGTAACTACAGATATAATGATTCAGATTTTGATTTTAGCGACCAGTTTAATGACAATAAAAATGGTTGGTCAATAAAAAATGATAATGTTCGTGAATTTAAAATAAATGATGGTAAGTATTACCTAAATCATAAGAGAACTGAAAAAGGTTATTTAACTTATAGAGATACTTATATAGACACCAATAGAGATTTTGAAATAGAAGCAAAAATTGATAAAATTAGTGGTGTAAGCAACTATGCTTATGGATTACTCTTTGGTGGTAAAGGAAAAGATGAGTTTAGATTTTATATTTCTTCAGGAGGTTATTACAAATATTCAAGAATTGTAGACGATAAAGAACAAAATATTCTTAAATGGACAAAAACAAGTGCAGTTAACACAGGTAATTCAAAATCAAACGTTTTAAAAATTAGAAAAGAGAATGATCAACTTAAACTTTATGTTAATGGCACTTATTTAGCTAAAACAGATTTTGAAGACTTTTATGGTAATAATTTAGGTTTTTCATTATTTAATAAACAAGTAATTGCTATAGATTATTTAAGAGTAAAATATATATCTAACAATAATATAATTGCAAAAAAAATAAGTGCTCCCTTAAGAGACGATTTTTCTTACAATACTAATAAATGGATTTTAGAAAATCAGACTAACTATTCTGTAGACATGAGTAATAGTAAGCTCTTAATTCATAGAAAAACTAAAGGTGGAATTTTTATTAGTAGGGAGGTTAATATAGATACTTACAAAGATTTTGTAATAGAAACATCAATTAGCCATACCAATACATCATCTGGTTATTATGGATTCACTTTTGGTAGAAAAAACTCCTCAAATGAATTTTCTTTCTTGCTCTCTGGTAATGGAAGTTATAAATATAGAAAGTTTGAAAACGACCAATACAAAGAAATAATAGCAAACTCCTTTTCTAGTGCAATAAATAAAGGGACTAATGAGGCAAACGTTATTAAACTAGTTAAATCTGGAAGTATATTAAGATTCTATATTAATGGGCAGTATGTAAATGAAACACCATTTGAGAAATTCTACGGAGATAAAATTGGATATACAGTTTATCATGATAGAAAAATTGCTGTTGATTATTTAGATATTAAATACCAAACAGAAAAATTCAACAGTCCTCCTATTGTTGAAATATTAGAACCAAGAGTAGAAAGAGGATTTAAAGTAGTAAAAACTAAGCGAATATTAGTTAAAGGTAAAGCTACAGATGCAGATGGTATATTCGAAATTATGGTGAATGGCGTTGAAGCAAATTATAATCCAAGTGATGGCATATTTACAGCTAGCGTTCCTTTAAAGTATGGAGAAAATAAATTGATTGTAAATGCTACAGACATGAAACAATCTAAATCTAATAAAGAATTTGAAATTATTAGAGAATCTCCAAACAATAACGAAACTATTGTAGATAACAACATTAAAAAACCTGAAAAGTTAGATGTTGGTTTTGGTAAATATTATGCTTTAATAATTGGGGTTAGTGATTATGAAGACCCTAAAGTACAAGATTTATTAGGAGAACCTACAAAAGATGCAGAAGCTTTAGCAGATGTTTTAAATACTTATTACAGCTTTCCTAAAAGTAATATAACTATTTTAAAGAATCCTACTGCAGCAGATATTAAGAGAAACTTTGTAATTCTTAGAAAAAAAGTTACCAAAAACGACAATGTTTTAATCTTTTATGCTGGTCATGGTAATTACAATAAACAAATGGAATACGGTTATTGGATGCCAGCAGATGTTCAAATGGAATTTGAAGAGAATATTGTTTTAAATACAGAAATTGTTACGTATTTAAGAACAATAAAATCTAAGAATACTTTATTAATCTCAGATGCATGTTTTAGTGGAAGTATTTTAGTCAAATCTAGAGCTTATAAAGACGCTTCTAAGGCTGTACAAATTAAACATGATACAGAAAGTAGAAGAGCAATTACTAGTGGTACATTAACAACTGTACCTAATAAAAGTATCTTTATGAAATATCTACTAAAATTACTTAGAGAAAACAAAGAACCCTATTTCTCTGCATCAGATATTTACCAAAGACTTGAAGTTGCAGTGTTGAATAATGGAGGTGAAAACCCTCAAAAACCAGTATATGCTCCAATTAGTCAAACAGGTGATATGGGAGGAGATTTTTATTTCATCAAAAAAAACTAACCAACTTTAATTTTTTTTAATAAATTGGCTCTTGACTCAATTTTATGGATCAAGAGTTTTTAATTTTACATTTTCAGCAACAGGATGTTAAAGCCTATGAAAAACTATACAATATGTATTGTAATAGTATTGCTGGTGTAATAAACAATATCGTGAAAGATAATGATGTTACTCAGGAAATTACACAAGATGTATTTATAAAAGCTTGGAATAACTCTGCTTCTTACTCATCAAAAAAAGGTCCGTTTTTTCACTTGGTTGCTTAACATTGCAAGAAATGCTGCCATAGATTATACAAGATCTAAGAAATTTAAACAATCTAAACAAAACCTAAACTCAGATTTTTTCGTAGATATAATAGTAAGCAATGATAACTTAGATGCAAAAGTAAATGCAATAGGTTTAAAGAAGTATGTAGAGAAGCTTACATAAACATGTAAGTCTGTAATAGAGTTACTTTACTTTAGAAGATCAAATAGTTAAAGAAAGAATTCGTTTAGAAGGTATGATTGAAGATTCATACAATAGTTTAGCAGAAACAGAAAAACTTTTAAACATCTTTAGAGATAAAGATATTATTACAGTTCCTTTAGCTGGTCAAAAAGCTTCTCCTGAAGCCTATGCTAAAGTATACTGGGATAAGAAAACAAACTCTATTTATTTAGATGCAAAAGGGCTACCAGTTCCTCCTAAAGGAAAAGTGTATCAGGTTTGGTCTTTAACCCTAGATCCTTTAACTCCAACAAGTTTAGGTACTATAGATAACTTTACAGTAGATACTAATAAGATATTTACCATATCTAATACAAATTCATCAGAAGCCTTTGGTATTACTTTAGAACCTGAAGGAGGAAGTAAAACTCCTACTCTAGAACAATTGTATACTTTAGGTGCAATTTCATCTTAATCTTTTTATTTCCATATTTTTAATACTTTTCTATATTTGCTAAATATTTGAATATTAAGTTTTTAAATGGATAATATTAGTTTTAGCTTGTATAATTATAAGCTTAACGTATGGTTATAAAAAAGTGTATTTTATAATTATGATATACCCTTTTAAACATTAATAAATAGGGTACTAAAAATTTTTAAACTCAACTAATATTTGTAGTATTGTAAAACATATAGTAATCTTTTGAGCAAAAAAAACTCATATAAAAAATTAAAACATAAACTTCATGAAATAATTTATGAGGCAGATACTCCTACTGGTAAAATATTTGACATTGTTCTACTTATTGCCATTTTAGCAAGTGTATTATTTGTAATGTTAGAAAGTATAGATTCTATTCAAGAAAAGCATGGTTATCTATTAAATATTGCAGAATGGGTAATTACAATACTGTTTTCAATTGAATACATTTTAAGAATTTTTTCAATTAATAAACCTGCTAAATATATTTTTAGTTTTTATGGAGTTATAGATTTTCTATCAACAGTTCCAAAATACCTATCGTTAATTTTAGTAGGTTCTCATAATCTAGTGGCCTTAAGAGCTTTACGTTTATTAAGAGTTTTTAGAATTTTAAAAATAACACGTTATGTTGGTGAATCTAATCGATTAATGATTGCCTTAAAAGCAAGTAAAGCTAAAATAAGTGTTTTTTTATTTTTCGTACTTATCTTATGTATAATTCTAGGGACTATTATGTATATGATTGAGGGAGCAGAAAATGGATTTACAAGTATTCCTAGAAGTGTATATTGGGCAATTGTAACTTTAACAACTGTTGGGTATGGAGACATAGCACCTCAAAGTCCATTTGGACAATTAATTGCAAGTATTATTATGATTTTAGGCTATGCTATAATTGCCATTCCAACTGGTATTGTTTCATCACAATTAACAAAAGTTGAAATGACAGAAACCAATACACAATCTTGTCCAAATTGCTTAAAAAGTAATCATAAAGAAAACGCTGAATTTTGTTATAACTGTGGAAGTGTTTTAAATCCATGAGAAATACATTAATTACTATTATTGGGCCAACTGCTATTGGTAAAACCTCACTAAGTATCAAAATTGCAAAGCACTACAATTCAGAAATAATTTCTTGCGATTCTAGACAGTTTTTTAAAGAAATGAATATAGGTACTGCAGTTCCTGAACAAGAAGAGTTGACAGCAGTGAAACATCACTTTATTCAAAATAGAAGCATTTTTGATGATTATAACGTTGGTGAGTTTGAAAAAGATGCTCTCAAAAAATTAGATGACCTTTTTAAAGTAAACTCAATTCAAGTGATGGTTGGTGGCAGTGGTTTGTATGTTGATGCTGTTTTAAAAGGATTAGATAACTTTCCAAAGGTTGATGATGTAATTCGTAAAAATTTAACTGAAGAGCTTTCTAAAGAAGGATTAGCAAGCTTGCAAGAAAAGCTAAAAGAGCTAGATTTTGAAACTTATACTACTATTGCGTTAGATAACCCCCAAAGGGTTTCAAGAGCTTTAGAAATTTGTATTGGTACTGGTTTACCTTATTCATCATTTAAAAATAAAGCAAAAGTTAAACGTAACTTCAATAGTATTGTAATTGGTTTAACTGCTGATAGAGAATTAATTTACAATAGAATAAATGAACGAGTAGATATTATGATTAAAAATGGTTTGATAGATGAAGCTAAAGAGCTATACAAACATAAAGATTTAAACGCATTACAAACTGTTGGTTACAAAGAGTTATTCAATTATTTTGAGGGTAATTTTACAAAGGATTTTGCCATTTCTGAAATTAAAAAAAATACCAGGCGTTTTGCAAAAAGACAACAAACTTGGTTTAAAAAAACTAAAAATGTTAGTTGGTTTAATTACGATACTCCTTTAACAGAAATTGTTAACAAAATTGATGAAAGATTAACGCATTTTAACTAAGCTAAATTTTTGTAATACAATCACTTTTATATCTTTGTCGTCCAAATTTACAATCATGAAATCAATATTAAGTATACTCAGTATTTTTATTTTTACTTTAGGAAGTTTTGCTCAAACTAAAGTAGGTACTATTAACAATGAATACATTATTAATTTAATGCCAGAAGCTAAAGTTGTTATTGAAAAATCTCAAGAATATGGTGCTAAATTAGACTCTTCTTTTTCTATAAAAATGAAAGATTATCAAGATAAAGTTGCCAAATATAGAAAAGAAGAAAAAGAAATGGGCGAATTAATGAAAAAGACTACTTTAAAAGAATTATCTGCCCTAGAACAAGACATTAAAAGATATCAAGACAATGGAACTAAATTAATGCAATTAAAGCAAAATGAATTAATGCGACCATTGTATAAAAAGTTAAATGATGCTATAGATGCTGTTGTGAAAGAAAACGGTTATACTCAAATTTTTACCAGAAATGGTAACCAATTTGCATACATAGATGAGAAATTTGACATCACTAAATTGGTAATCCAAAAATTAGGTTTAAAAGAACCAAAGGTTAAAGAATAAAATTTATTTATATATAATTTTAAAAAAGCCTCACATTTGTGAGGCTTTTTTTATGCATTAAAGTGTTTGGAAACTATAGATTTTATCTTTTTGTTTAAGTATTTAAGTGAATTATAACTTGTATGTTCTAAAACAATTATAACCAAATCATCATCTAAATAGTTAGTTAAAGCAGTACTAAATCCATTCCATTTTCCATAATGGTAAATATTATTATCATTATGTCTATCAATTCTAAAACCAAAACCATAAGGTACTTTTCTACCATAAATGGTTTTTCCTTTTTGATACATTAAATCTAGAGATTCTTTACTTAATAGTTTTCCAGAATTTAAACCATAAGTCCATTTAAATAAATCATCTATGGTTGAATAAACATTCTTGTCGCCAACAACTGCATCATTTACGGTATTCCCTATTTTTATATGTTTCCAACCTCTATATAAACGATAACCAGTTAATTGATTTTTGCGCAAAGTATCATTATCAAAACTATAGACGTATGAGTTTTTCATCTCTAAAGGATCAAAAAAGTTTTTCTTTAGAAAATTGTTGAATGACATGCCAGATACTTTTTCTACTATAGATGCAAGCACAAAATAACCTGTATTAGAATAATCAAAATTTCTGCCTGGTCTAAAGAAATGCATAACTTTTGAAGAGGTTAGCAACTTCATCATTTCTGTATTAGATGGTGGCTTTTGTTGATTCCATAAATTCTCTGCAACCCAAAAATATTTAGGTAAACCAGATGTATGATTCAGTAAATTTTGAATTGTAATGTTTTTGTAAGGAAAGTTTGGGAAAAAAGTATTTACAGTATCTGTAATCCTTAATAGTTTTTTTTCTCTAAGTAACATTATGGCTGCTGCAGTAAATTGCTTACTTACAGAAGCTAGTTGAAAAGTAGATTCTTCTTTTAAAGGGATTTTACTACGAAAATCTGCATAACCTATCTGATTTTTGTAGATAATTTTATTGTTTTTAGCCACTAAAATTGCCCCATGAAAATCGTGTCTTTTATTAATTCTTTTTAATAAAGAATCTAATTTATGATTTACTTTTTTTGTTTTTTCAAAAGGATGGTAATCAACCTTAACAATAGGCTCTGGTTCAAGATTTTATTTTTTGAATTAATGTTTCTTTTACTTCTTTTCTAGAACAAGAAATTGTAACACTCAGAAGTGCTGCACAAAATAGAGTAAATGTTTTTGAGTATGAATTAAACAAAATTCTTAACTAATTCTAAGTTTGAGTAAAAGTAAACAATCATTTTAAAAAAAATCAAAAGGATATTAATGATGAATGTTAAATGTTTAATAGAATAATTTAGTGTGTTTATTAACTAATATTACTCCATATTTTAGAAGTCTTACTCATTTTAGCAAATGCCAATTTAATTGGTAAATTTTCTGGTTTAGCTAGATTTTCATCGTCTTTTAAAACATTTATTGCAATAATTCTAACTAAACTTAAAATTTTAGAATCTTTTACAACATCAGCTATTTTTAAGTTTAAAACTCCACTTTGTTGAGTACCCATGATGTTTCCTGGTCCACGTAGTTTTAAATCTACTTCTGCTATTTTAAATCCATCTGAAGTTTCAACCATAGTCTGTAGTCTTGTTTTTGCTTCATCAGACAATTTGAAACTTGAAAGTAAAATACAATAGCTTTGGTCTGCTCCTCTACCAACTCTTCCACGTAATTGATGTAATTGACTTAAACCAAAACGTTCTGCACTTTCTACAATCATTACTGATGCATTTGGTACATTAACACCTACCTCTATTACAGTTGTGGCAACCATAATTTGAGTTTCACCATTAACAAAACGTTGCATTTCAAAGTCTTTATCTTTGGGTTTCATTTTACCATGAACAATGCTTATTTGGTATTTTGGATTAGGAAATTCTCTTACAATACTTTCATAACCATCCATTAAATCTTTATAATCCATAACTTCAGACTCTTGAATTAAAGGATATACAACATAAATTTGTCTGCCTTTAGCTATTTCATCTTTCATAAATTTAAAGACACCTAATCTGTTACTATCATATCTATGCACTGTTTTTACTTTTTTTCTGCCTGGAGGTAATTCATCGATTACAGATATATCTAAATCTCCATAAACAGACATCGCTAAAGTTCTAGGAATTGGAGTGGCTGTCATAACTAGAATATGTGGTGGTAATAAATTTTTAGACCATAATTTAGCTCTTTGTGCCACACCAAATCTATGCTGTTCGTCTATAATAGCAATTCCAAGGTTTTTAAATTTTACTTTATCTTCAATCAAAGCGTGAGTTCCAATTAAAATATTTAAATCTCCAAGTTGTAATGCTTCGTCAATTTGCTTGCGTTTGCTATTTTTTGTTGAGCCAGTTAATAACTCAACTTGTAAACCCATATGTTTGGTAAGTTCTACTATTGCATTATAATGTTGTGTTGCAAGTATTTCTGTAGGAGCCATTATAGCAGCTTGAAATCCATTATCTATAGCCAACAGCATAGTGAGTAATCCTACAATTGTTTTACCTGAACCAACATCTCCTTGTAACAGTCTATTCATATGAGCACCAGATCCAACATCTTTTCTAATTTCTTTTAGTACTCGTTTTTGAGCATTGGTCAATTTAAATGGCAAGAAATTTTTATAAAATTTATTGAAATTGTTACCTACTGTATTAAAATTAAAACCTTTAATTTTTGATTTATTTATGAGTTTTTTTCTTAATAATTGTAGTTGTATAAAAAATAATTCCTCAAATTTTAATCGAAATTGAGCATTGGCTAAACACTCTTGATTTTTTGGAAAATGAACATTTAACAAAGCGTCTCTTTTTAAAATTAAATCATAATCTTGAATAATTTCTTTAGATAATGTTTCTTCTATTGTATCATAAACAGCTTGTAACAAGTTTTGTAGATAGCTACTTATTAACTTATTACTTACTCCAGCATTGGTTAATTTTTCAGTAGAATGATAAACTGGTTGCATTTTAGGTTGCAACTTTTTTTTGTATTCTGTAACCAACTCCATCTCTGGATGAGGAATACTAAAACTACCATTATAATAATTTAGCTTACCATAAATTACATAAGGTTCATTTATTTTTAAACTGTTTTTAATCCACTTTTGCCCTTTAAACCAAACTAACTCCATACTACCTGTAGCATCTTGAAAAGTTGCAACTAACCTACTGCCCCTTTTTTGAACAACAGATTTTACATGTGTAATTTTTCCAACAACTTGAACTTCTGATGAGTTAGGTTGTAAATCTTTTATTTGATAAAACTGAGTTTTATCTATATACCTAAATGGAAAAAAATGAAGGAGATCATCACAAGTTTTAATACCCAATTCCATATACATTACAGATGCTTTTTTTAAGCTTACACCTTTTAAATATGTTATTGGTTGCTGTAAGTTCACTTTTTAAATTTATAAAACTAAATTATGAAATTATACAGAAAGAAAGTTGATTATATAAAAAAACATAAGATAAGAAATTTGTAAATACTATATTATCACACAATAAATATAATTGTTGATTATAAATTAATTAGGGCTTAAAAATATTACTAAGGGTTAATGAAGAATTGTTTTAGAGATATCTAGCTTAGATACAAGAATAATCTTTTTTTAATTAAACAACTAAAAATGTGAAAATTATACAATTAAATAAATCTTCTATTAATACTTTTAAATAATCTTATTCGTACTTTTGCCCACCAGAAATTATCACATAAAATGAGACTACATAGAAACTTAACTTTTGCTGTAATAGATAGTATACGCGATATTTTTAACGAAGGCGTTTATGCAGATAAAGCTGTAGAAAAAGCTTTAAAAAGAGATAAACGTTGGGGAGCAAGAGATAGAAAGTTTGTAGCAGAAACTATTTATGATATTGTTCGTTGGAATAGATTGTATGCAGAAATTGCAGATGTAAAAACTCCATATAAAAGAGATGATATTTGGCGATTATTTTCTGTTTGGTGTGTTTTAAGAGGGATAAAATTTCCTGATTGGAACCAAATGCAAAATGTTCCTGAACGTAGAATTAAAGGACGTTTTGATGAATTATCAAAAATTAGAAAATTTAGAGAATCTATTCCAGATTGGATGGATGAACTTGGTGTTTCTGAGCTTGGAGAAGAGTTATGGACCAAAGAAATTGCAGCACAAAATGTTTTAGCAGATGTTATTCTTAGAACTAATACTTTAAATATAACAAAGGAGAAACTTCAAAAAGAATTAGAAGCCGAAAGTATTTTTACTAAGCCAATTAAAAATTATCCAGAGGCCTTAAAATTAGAAGAACGTGCAAATGTTTTTAAAACAAGCGCTTTTCATAATGGTTATTTCGAAGTTCAAGACGCATCATCTCAATTAGTAGCGCATTATTTACAAGTAGAACCAGGAATGAAAGTGGTAGATACTTGTGCAGGCGCAGGTGGTAAAACTTTACATATTGCTTCTTTAATGCAGAATAAAGGGCAAATTATTGCCATGGATATTTATGAAAGTAAATTAAAAAAACTAAAAACAAGAGCTAAACGCAATAAGGTTCATAACATAGAACTAAAGGTTTTAGATACTACAAAACCAATTAAAAAACTTTACAATAAGGCAGATAGAGTACTTATAGATGCTCCTTGTTCTGGTTTAGGAGTTATTCGTAGAAATCCAGATTCTAAGTGGAAACTTCAACCAGAATTTGTAGAAAACATTAAAAAAGTTCAACAAGAAATTCTACAAAGCTACTCTAAAATGGTAAAACCAGGTGGTAAATTAGTATATGCAACCTGTTCTATATTACCATCAGAAAATCAACAACAAATTGACAAATTCTTAACATCAGAATCAGGAAAAGATTTTACCTTTGTTTCAGACAATAAAGTATTTGCCCATAAATCTGGTTTCGACGGCTTTTATATGGCGCTTTTAGAAAAGAAGTAATACTTTGTTTTAAATTGCTAAAAAAGAAATTGTTTCTAATATTGAATACAATTTTTTATGTATAGAAAAACTTTTTTAATACTCAGTTTACTATGTATTGCCTTTTCTTATGGGCAACAAGCATATTATAATGATGTAAATTTAAATCTTACAGGATTAACTTTAAAAGAAGAGTTAGCTTCTAAAGTTACTACAACTCATACCAAGTTTTTATTTTATAGTGAGATTTGGGATGCCTCTAAAATAACAGATGTTAATCCGCAAAACAACCAAGAAGTATTATTGATTTATGGTTGGGAGAATGGTACAGATTTCGATGATACCAACGATAGAACTCGAGGTTTAAATAATAATGGTGGTAATGTTGGCGAATGGAACAGAGAACATGTGTATTCACGTTCTTTAGGAACTCCTAATTTAGGATATCAAGGTCCAGGAGCAGATGCTCATCATTTAAGACCTTCAGATGTTCAACGAAACTCATCTAGAAATAACAAGAAATTTACTGCTGGTTCTGGAAATAGTGGAATTCAAGGAAATGGAGGTTGGTATCCAGGAGATGAATGGAAAGGTGATGTTGCTAGAATGATGATGTACATGTACATACGTTATAATGATAGATGTTTACCTACCAATGTTGGTTTTGGTAGTGATGCAAACACACCAGACGAAATGATAGATTTATTTTTACAATGGAATGCAGAAGATCCAGTTTCTCAAATAGAAATACAACGTAATAATTATCATGGAGATACCAATAATGATTATGCTCAAGGAAATAGAAATCCGTTTATAGACAATCCTAGATTAGCAACAAGAATTTGGGGAGGTCCTGAAGCTGAAGATATTTGGGGAATTTATACCAATCAAGACACAGAAGCCCCTACTACTCCAACAAATGTTACTGCATCTAATATTACTACGTTTTCATTAGACTTAACTTGGGATGCTGCAACAGATAACGTTGGTGTTTCAAGTTATGATGTTTATATAAATGGAAATCTAAGTACATCAACAACAAACACATCAATACAAATAACAGATTTAATACCTAATACTAATTATTCATTTGCTGTGTTAGCAAAAGATATTGCTAATAATGAATCGTCTTTAAGTACACCTCTAGAAATAAAAACCTTAGAAGATACTACTCCACCTACTATTCCACAAAATGTAGTAATAAGTAACGAAACAGACATTTCTTTTGTGGTTTCTTGGGATGCTGCTACAGACGATACTAGTGTTGCACTTTATGAAGTTTATATAGATGATATTTTAATCGGTAACTCTACCTCTACTACATACACAGTTAGTGGTTTAGCAGCATCTACTAGCTATAAGGTTGAAGTATTAGCAGAAGATATTGTTGGTAACCAATCAAGTTTATCAACACCAGTTACTGCAACAACTACTAATGGAACTGGATCTAATGCAAATGAAATTTTCTTTTCAGAATACTTAGAAGGAGAAAGTAATAATAAAGCTCTTGAATTAGTGAATTTAACAAATAATGATATTAATTTAAGTAGTTATAGTATTAAAAGACAATCAAATGGTGGTCAAAATGGAGATGACTGGCAAGGTGAATTAAAATTATCTGGAACTATTTATGCAAAAGATGTTTTTGTAATTATAAATGGTAAAGCATCAATTCAGAAATTGATTGATGAAAAAGATTTTGAGCAACCAAATGAATCTCAAACCAATTGGGGTGAACCAATAAATTTCAATGGAAACGATCCAATTGGATTATTTAAAAATGGTATACTTATAGATATCATTGGAACATATAATGGTGGTTCATCAAATTTTGCAAAAGATAAAAACTTACGAAGAAAAAGTGGGGTTTCTCAACCAAATACTACATTTGACTTAGTTAATGAGTGGGATGAATTCGATAAAAATGATGCAAGTGATTTTGGCTCACACAGTTCTATAGTTTTGTCTACAAACGATTTTGAACTACAAAATGTTTCTGTTTACCCAAATCCTAGTTTTAATGGGACTATAAACATAAAGCTAGATACTGCTACAACAATTAACTCTATTTCAATTTATTCGATAATAGGAAAAAAAGTATTCGAAAAGACTCAAAATTTTACCAATCAAATAAAAATCAGTACTCTAAAAAGTGGTATTTATTTGTTAAAAATAAATAGCGTAGATGCTAGTGTAACAAAGAAAATTGTTATCGATTAAATAAATAAAACTAACGTTTTATAAATTTTTTAAAAACTATTATTTAAGACTTTAAATCTTGAATTTTAAGTAGGTAAACACCTTTCGATAAAGAAGTTATATCAAAAGTTTGAAATACCGAAATTTTTGTTGAAAACTACGTTTACAAGTCTATAAATTATTTCACTATTTCAAAGCTTTTTACATAGGAAAGTTTTAATTTTGTGTTTTAATGTGTTAATCCATTTTCAATGATACATTTCTTCGGAAACCAAAACAGCAAAGTCTATGCTGTTCAAGCAACAAAAGAATTTTCAACCGAAACAATTTCGAAATTAACATGGTTATTTGGTAACCAACCTAAAATAAATGCAGCGTCTCTAGACGCTTTTTTTATTGGTCCAAGAGCAGCTATGATTACACCTTGGAGTACCAATGCTGTAGAAATTACTCAAAATATGGGTATTTCAGATATTGTAAGAATTGAAGAATTTTCAGCAACTACTGAAGATTTTAAAGATTACGACCCTATGATTTATCAGAAATTTAAAGGGTTACATCAAGATACATTTACGATAAATATTGAGCCAGAACCTATTTTAGAAATAGAGGATATAGCTGCCTATAATATTCAAGAAGGATTAGCTTTAAGTGATGAAGAAGTTGCCTATTTAAATGAGGTTTCTAAAAAAATTGGAAGAAAATTAACAGACTCTGAAGTTTTCGGATTTAGCCAAGTAAACTCAGAACACTGTCGCCATAAAATATTTAATGGAACTTTTGTTATTGATGGTGAAGAAAAACCAACTTCACTTTTTAAAATGATTAAAGAGACTTCAAAACAAAATCCTAATGATATTGTTTCAGCTTATAAAGACAATGTAGCTTTTATTAAAGGGCCAAAAGTCGAGCAGTTTGCACCAAAATCTGCAGACAAACCAGATTTTTATGACACTAAAGAATTTGAATCTGTAATCTCTTTAAAAGCAGAAACACATAATTTCCCAACCACAGTTGAACCATTTAATGGTGCTGCAACTGGTTCAGGTGGTGAAATTAGAGATAGACTTGCAGGTGGTAAAGGTTCATTGCCCTTAGCTGGAACTGCAGTCTACATGACTTCATATTCTAGATTAGAAAAAAATCGTCCTTGGGAACAAAAGTTTGAAGAAAGAAAATGGTTATACCAAACTCCAATGGACATTCTAATAAAAGCTTCAAATGGAGCTTCTGACTTTGGAAATAAATTCGGTCAACCATTAATTAGTGGTTCTGTATTAACATTTGAACATCAAGAAGAAGCAAGAAAATTAGGTTTTGATAAAGTAATTATGTTAGCTGGAGGAATTGGTTATGGTAAAGCTTCTCAAGCTATTAAAGATACCCCAAAGAAAGGTGATCAAATAGTTATTTTAGGTGGTGAAAATTATAGAATTGGAATGGGTGGTGCAGCAGTATCTTCTGCAGATACTGGTGAGTTTGCATCAGGAATTGAATTAAATGCCGTACAACGTTCTAATCCTGAAATGCAAAAACGTGCTGCAAATGCTGTTCGTGGAATGGTTGAAAGTGATGAAAACTATATTGTTTCTATTCACGATCATGGTGCAGGTGGGCATTTAAATTGTTTATCTGAATTAGTAGAAGAAACTGGAGGTAAAATCAATTTAGATAAATTACCTGTAGGAGACCCTACTCTATCTGCTAAAGAAATAATTGGTAACGAATCTCAAGAAAGAATGGGACTCGTAATCGATAAAAAACACGCAGAAACTCTAAACAAAATTGCTGAACGTGAGCGGTCACCAATGTATGTAGTTGGTGATGTTACAAATGATAATAGATTTACTTTTGAATCAGAATCTAAAGGTGACAAACCTATGGATTTAGCTTTAGAAGATATGTTTGGTTCATCTCCCAAAACCATTATGTCTGATAAATCTATAAAAAGGAAATATGCAGATAGTTCTTATTCTATTGATAATTTAAAAGATTATTTAGAGCAAGTTTTACAATTAGAAGCTGTTGCTTGCAAAGATTGGTTAACCAACAAAGTTGACAGGTGTGTTGGTGGTAGAGTTGCTAAACAACAATGTGCTGGAAACCTACAACTACCCTTAAATAATGTTGGAGTAATGGCATTAGATTTTAAAGGAAAAGAAGGTATAGCAACAACTATTGGCCACTCTCCTATTTCTGGATTAATCTATGATGAAGCTGGTAGTAGAAATTCAATTACAGAAGCCTTAACAAATATTATTTGGGCACCATTAAAAGACGGTTTACAATCTGTTTCTTTATCTGCAAACTGGATGTGGCCTTGTAAAAATGAGGGTGAAGATGCAAGATTATACAATGCAGTAAAAGCAGTCTCAGAATTTGCTATCAACTTAGGAATTAATGTTCCAACTGGTAAAGATTCGCTTTCTATGAAACAAAAATATCCTAATGAAGAAGTAATTTCTCCAGGAACAGTTATCATTTCTGCAGCTGCAAACTGTAATGATATTACTAAAGTTGTAGAACCAATTTTACAGGTTGATGGTGGAAATATTTATTACATAAACATCTCACAAGATGCATATAAATTAGGTGGTAGTTCTTTCAATCAAGTATTAAATACAATTGGTAGTGAAGCTCCAGACGTAAAAGATGCAGCTTATGTTAAAAATGTGTTCAATATGATACAACAATTAATTAAAGAAGATAAAATTGTTGCTGGACATGATGTTGCTTCTGGTGGACTAATTACAAGTTTATTAGAATTGTGTTTTGCTGATGCAGGTTTAGGAGCAGATTTTGATTTAACAGAATTAGAAGAAAAAGATTCAATTAAAGTTTTATTTGCTGAAAATGCTGGTATAGTTTTTCAAGCAGATAATAATGTTGAACAAGTATTTAAAGAAAAAAATATAGAAGTAATAAAAATTGGTTCAGCTAATCTATCTGGAAAAGTTACTATAAAAAATAATTCAGAATTTTTTGAGTTTAATGTATCAGATATTAGAGATACTTGGTATAAAACCTCATTTTTATTAGACTCAAAACAAACTTCTAATAATTTAGCAACAGAACGTTTTAACAACTATAAAAAACAACCTTTACAATATAAATTCCCTACTCATTTTACAGGCAAGCTTCCTAATTTCGATAATAGTAAGCCAAAACCAAAAGCAGCTATTTTAAGAGAAAAAGGTTCAAATTCAGAACGAGAAATGGCAAATGCTATGTACTTAGCTGGTTTTGATGTAAAAGATGTTCACATGACAGATTTAATTTCTGGTCGTGAAACACTTGAAGATATTCAATTTATTGGGGCTGTTGGAGGTTTTTCTAACTCAGATGTTTTAGGTTCTGCTAAAGGTTGGGCTGGTGCTTTTTTATACAATGAAAAAGCAAATAAAGCCTTAAAGAATTTCTTTGAAAGAAAAGATACATTATCAGTTGGTATCTGTAATGGATGTCAATTATTCATGGAATTAGAATTGATAAATCCCGATCACAAGGAACATGGAAAAATGCATCATAATAATTCATTTAAACACGAAAGTTCATTTACATCTGTAAAAGTTCAGGAAAATAACTCAGTAATGCTTTCAAGTTTAGCTGGTACAGAATTAGGTGTTTGGATTTCACATGGTGAAGGAAAATTCCATTTACCTCAGCAAGAAAATGACTACAATATTGTAGCTAAATATGGTTATGAAGGTTATCCTAATAACCCAAATGGTTCTGACTTTAAAACTGCAATGTTATGTGATAAAACAGGACGTCATTTGGTAACAATGCCACATATAGAACGTTCTATTTTTCAATGGAACTGGGCAAATTACCCTAAAAATAGAAAAGATGAAGTTTCACCATGGTTAGAGGCATTTACTAATGCAAGACAATGGATTGAGAAAAACTCTTAAAACATTTATATATAAAAAAAACCAGAATTAAATTTTCTGGTTTTTTATTTTAAGAACTATGATAAAAAATCTTTAAGTCTTTTTATATCTACAGGCTTGTTCATAAACCCAACAATACAATCGTAATTTTTAGCTTTCTCTCTATCATCTGGATTTTTAACTAGCTGTTAGTATTACAATCTTACATTTAACTTCATCGTTGTTAACTGTATTTTCTATAAAATCTAATACTTCCCAACCATCCATTATTGGCATATTTAAATCTAGTAGAATTGCATCTGGGGTTATGGTTTTTTCATCACCTAAATACTCTATAATATTCATTCCATTATTAAAAACCTCAACATTTTTTGCTACATCATTTTTCTTTATTAAAATCTCATTTAAAAAGTTTGTTGAACTATCATCATCAACGAGTAAGATATTATCTATAAGTGTGCTCATAATCTAATATTCGTGTAAACAAAAGTGTACGTTTTTGCATGTACAAGTTATAAAATTTACTAATATATTCAATAGTAATATGAGTAATATTTTATTTTAAGTTTAGTAAAAATTTAATCTTATTCTTTTTAAAATGTCACAATTTATAAATTTAATAGTCTTTTGAATAAAGATTATAAAATTTATAACAATGAAAAAATACATTTCACTATCTATCTTCATGTTTTTAGCAACAAGTTTTTATGCTCAAAAAACTGTAAATGCAACTTCAATAATGGCAGACATTAAAGCCGGTAAAGACATTAATTATAAAAATATTACAATAGTAGGTACTTTAGACTTTACTTTTATGGATGATGCCATAACAAAATTACCAAAAAGAAAAAAGCGAAGTTGGTCTTGGTGGGGAAATAATAATAATTCTAACCAAGTAGAAAAGATGATAGAAGTAAGCGTATCTTTTGAAAACTGTACTTTCAAAGATGATGTTTTAGCTTATATACCTGATGAAGATTCTGGTTATACTTTTACTGCTGATTTTGAAGATAAAGCCATTTTTAAAAACTGTAAATTTGAAAGAAAAGCTATGTTTAAGTATTCTAAATTTGAAAAAGATTCTGATTTTTCAGGATCTGTTTTTAATGATGATTCAACATTTAAATATGCAAAGTTTGACCAAAATGCTAATTTTGAAAAGACTAAATTCGATGAAATAGCTACTTTTAAATATGCAGAATTTAGAACTAAAGTTAGTTTTGCAAAATCTGTATTCGAAGACTCAGCAATTTTTAAATACACTAAGTTTAAAGATGGAGTATCTTTTAATTCAACTGATTTTCAAGAAGATTTAAACATAAAATACATGAATGTTAGTGGAGATTTTGATGTAACTAACATGAAAGTAGCTTACGATATAGACTCTAAATACACCAAAATTAATGGAAGTGGTTTTAGTAAATATTTACCGAAAAACAACTAATAAAAAATAGATAATATTAAAAAGGATGATTTAACAATCATCCTTTTTTTGTTTACATCAAATTTGTAAATTGTTTGCAAATAAATGTATATGTCTAATTCAATCTCTAGAATATTCGATCTTGCTTATCATCAACTAGAAAATTATCCACAAGAAAAATGTTTTAATTATAAAGAAAACAACACTTGGAAATCTATTAATTCTAAAGATTTTATAGATAGTTCGAATAAAGTAAGTTGCTCTTTGTTAGAATTAGGCGTTCAACCAAATGACAAGATTGCTGTAATTAGTAGTAACAACAATCCTAATTGGCATATTTTAGATATTGGTGTTTTACAAATTGGAGCTCAAAATGTGCCATTATATGCAACTTTAGCTGCTAAAGATTATGCTTATATATTAAATCATTCAGACTCAAAATATTGTTTTGTTTCAGATAAGGAATTGTATCAAAAAGTTAAGTCAATACAAAGTCAAACAAAGCTTTTGGGTGTGTTTTTTTTAGAAGAAAACACCACTGATTATAGTTGGAATTCATTCTTAGAAATTGGCTCAAAAGCAGATAACGCCTCACAAATAATAGATTTAAAAAGTAAAGTAAAACCAGAAGATTTAGCTACAATAATTTATACATCTGGTACTACTGGTACACCAAAAGGAGTTATGCTATCTCATAACAATATAGTTTTTACTGTTTTTAGAACTGCTAAAAGATTAAATCTTACAGGAAACCAAAATAGAATAATTAGCTACTTACCTATTTGCCATATTTTTGAAAGAACTGCTTCTTATTATAATATTTATATGGGTTTTGAAATCTATTTTGCTGAAAGTATTGAAAAAATTGGTGATAATATTAGAGAAGTCAAACCAAATTACTTAGCTGTTGTTCCAAGATTATTAGAAAAAATATTCGACAAAATTGTTGATAAAGGTAGCATGTTAACCGGTCTTAAAAAACGATTGTTTTTTTGGGCTTTACAGCTTGGAGAGCAATATGAAGCTTATGAAAAAAATGGAAAATTTTATCATTTTAAATTAAACATAGCAAGAAAAATAATTTTTTCTAAGTGGCAAGATGCCTTAGGTGGTTGTTTAAAGTTTATGGTTTCTGGAAGTGCTCCTTTACAGCCAAGATTAATACGTGTTTTTACAGCAGCTGGAATCGATATTTTTGAGGGATATGGAATGACAGAATCTTCACCTGGTGGCACCTTAAATGATTTAAGAAATAATGGATTAAAAATAGGCACAGTTGGTAAACCACTAGAAAATATCGAAGTTAAAATAGCTGATGATGGTGAAATTTTAATGAAAGGAGAAAATGTAATGATGGGCTATTATAAGAATAAAGAATTAACCGACAAAACCATAATAAATGGCTACTTACATACTGGTGATATAGGTAATATAGATAAAGATGGTTTTTTAACTATTACAGATCGTAAAAAAGAAATTTTTAAAACATCTGGTGGTAAATACATTGCTCCTGCAGCACTAGAAAGTGATTTAAAACAGTCTAGGTTTATAGAACAAATTATGGTTATAGGTGAAGGTGAAAAAATGCCTGCAGCTTTAATACAACCTAATTTTGAATTCTTAAAAGATTGGGCTAAAATAAAATCGTATGACATTATTGATTTTGCTACAGATCAAAGAGTAATAGATAGAATTCAAAAAGAAGTTAAATTTTACAATAAGAATTTTGGAAAATGGGAACAAATCAAAAAGTTCGAAATTACTCCAAATGAATGGTCAGTAGAGTCAGGTCATTTAACGCCAACAATGAAAATGAAGCGTAAAGTAATCAAAGAAAAATACAAAGATTTATACGAAAAAATATACAATTCATAATAAATTGTGTGTTGTATTATTAACTTGTAAAATACTACTAATTTTAGTAATTTGCCATAATAAAATTTGATATATGGCAGTAGAAGTTACAAGATTATTTGATTTTCCTTATTACCAACTAGAAACTTATAATTTAAAGAAAGCTTTTTCAACTAAATATGATGGAAAATGGCAGTCGCTTTCAACACAAGAATTTATAGACAAAGCAAACCAATTAAGTAGAGGATTATTAAAACTTGGTGTAAAACCAAATGATAAAATAGCCATAATTTCTACTACAAATAGAACAGAATGGAATATTTGTGATACAGGAATTTTACAAACTGGTGCTCAAACAATTCCTATTTATCCAACTATTTCTAAAGAAGATTATGAGTATATATTAAATCACTCAGAATCTGTTTACTGTTTTGTCTCAGATATAACTATTATAGAGAAGCTAAATCAAATTAAAGAAAATACTAAGCTTAAGGCAATTTATACTTTTGATGATATTAAAGGTGAGAAAAATTTTAACGAGCTTTTAGAGTCAGGTTTAAGTGATGAAAACCAAAACGAAGTTGAAGAAAGAAAAAATACTGTCAAGCCAGAAGATTTAGCAAGTATAATTTACACATCAGGTACAACAGGTAGACCTAAAGGAGTTATGTTATCACACAATAACATAGTATCTAACGTTATTGCTTCAAAAAAACGTGTTCCTTTAGATTATGGTAATTCAAAGGCATTAAGTTTTTTACCTGTATGTCATATTTTTGAACGAATGATTTTGTACTTATACTTATACTGTGGTGTTGATATTTATTTTGCTGAATCAATTGAAAAATTAACTGAAAATGCTCAAGAAGTTAAGCCTGAAGTAATGACTGCAGTACCTCGTTTGTACGAAAAAATTTATGATAAAATTATTTTAAAAGGTGAAGAACTTTCTGGTATAAAAAAGAAATTATTCTTTTGGGCAGTAAATCTTGGTTTAAATTATAAGCCTTATGGAGAAAATGGTTGGTGGTATGAAAAAAAATTAGGCTTAGCAAGAAAGCTTATTTTTTCTAAATGGCAAGCTGCTTTAGGTGGAGAACTTAAATTAATGGTTTCAGGAAGTGCTGCTTTACAACCTAGACTTACAAGAATTTTTGCTGCTGCTGGAATGCCAATTATGGAAGGTTATGGTTTAACTGAAACTTCTCCTGTAATTTCAGTAAACGATCAAATTGATGGTAATTTTAGAGTGGGTACTGTAGGTAAAATAATTGAGGGTGTAGATGTTAAATTTGGTAACGATGGAGAAATTTTAGTGAAAGGACCAAATGTAATGCAAGGTTATTATAAAGACCCTGAAAAAACAGCCTCTGTTATGAAAGATGGTTATTTCTGTACTGGAGATAAAGGTGAATTCGATAAAGATGGTTTCTTAAAAATTACAGGTAGAACTAAAGAAATGTTTAAAACTTCTGGTGGTAAATACATTGTTCCACCTTTATTAGAAGGTCAATTAAAACAATCTCTATTCATAGAACAAGTAATGGTAGTTGGTGAAGGTGAAAAAATGCCAGGCGCAATAATTCAACCTAACTTTGAGTATTTAAAAGATTGGGCAAAAGAAAATAAAATTTCTTTTAGTTCAAATCAAGAATTAGTTAGTAATAAAAAAGTTATAGATGCTATACAAAATGAGGTAGATGAATGTAACGTTCATTTTGGCAAATGGGAACAAATAAAACGCTTTGAATTAACTGCTGATGAATGGTCTATAGATGCTGGTCATTTAACGCCAACAATGAAAATGAAACGTTCTGTTATTAAGGATATTTATAAAGACTTATACAATAAAATTTATAGCTAAGTTGTAAAAATTTCATATTCGTTTGAATACAGTCATAGATTTCCCTATACATGACAATTAAAATTTATTGTAATGAGCACCCCTCATAACTCAAGGTTCTTTTCTAATGACATTAATAAAATGTATTTTAAAAAGGTACTAGCTTCTGTTGTTGGATTTTTAAGTATATTCGTTTTATTTGGGTGGATTACTAAAAATAGCAATTTAGTTTCTTTATTAGCAATTAGTGATTCTACCATGAAAGCAAACACATCTTTGGCGTTTATTTATCTGCAATAAATTTAATTATATTAAAGAAAAAGAAATACACTTTTACACTTAACCTATTATCATTTTTAATGATAGCAATTGGTGTAATAAGTTTACTATCTTACTTTGAATTTTTCCTTCTTAGAGTATGGTATATCATGAATTTCATAAAAACGATATAGAAATGGAAAATTTTGTAAAAAGTATCCAATTCTTTTCTGAAAACAATGATAAACCTACAGAAACTATAGATTTGATTTGGAAGATAGCCAAGTTAATTGTTAATTAATGTAATATTCTAAAGATTAATTCTTTTAAAATATCTCCTTGAGTTTGGTTGGCTCCTACTCCTTTACTTTTAACATCTGCCTCTCTTAGAATACTAATAACATTGGCAACTTTTCGCATGTTATAATTTCTTGCAGCTAAAAAATAATCATCAACAAAATAAAAACCTACACCTAAAGATTTAGAAACAGCATCTTTAGATTTATTTTGTAAACCGTGAAATAACAAAAGTTTGGTAAAAAAGTTATTTAGTAAAGACACTGTCATAACTGTAGGATTATTTTTAGGATTACTTATAAAATAATTAATAATTCTATTTGCCTTAACAACATCTTTGTTACCAATTGCTTTTAACAATTCAAAATTATTAAAGTCTTTAGAAATACCTATGTTTTCTTCTATATCATGATCAGATATAATAGAATTGTTTGGCAGTATTAACATTAATTTTTTTAACTCATTAGCAATTTTACTCAAATCTGTACCTAAAAATTCTACTAACATTTGAGAAGCCTTTGGTTCTATCTTGTAATTTTTACCTTTTAGCACTCTAGTTATCCAAGTTGCAACATCATTTTCATAAAGTTTTTTACTTTCAAAAATAACTCCAGTTTTTGCAATTGCTTTATGAAGCTTTTTGCGTTTATCTAGCTTTTTGTATTTGTAATTAATGACTAAAACTGTTGTTGGTTGACAGTTTTCTGCATAGCTTAACAGTTTATCTATAGACCTACTTAAATCTTGAGCTTCTTTAACGATCAAAACTTGTTTTTCTGCCATCATTGGAAAACGTTTAGCAGCCATAACAATATCGTCTATAGTTACATCTCTACCATACATTACTTGTAGATTAAAACCTTTTTCAGTTTCATCTAAAACATTGTCTTCAATAAAATCTGATAGCCAATCTATGTAATAAGGTTCATCACCCATTAAAAAGTAAATTGGCTTTGCATTTCCTTGTTTTATGTCGGCAACTATAGCGTTAATTTCATTCATTTTATTACTTTTGATTGATGCAAAAACTCAATCTTCCTAACTACACATTTAAACTCAAAAGTACAGAAAATAAGACGCTTATTTTTGATAATTTCCGAAAAAAATATGTGGTATTAACTCCAGAAGAATGGGTACGTCAGCACTTTGCTACATTTTTACTTAAAGAAAAAAATTATCCTTTGACACTAATTGCAATAGAGAAGCAACTTAAGGTTTTAAATTTAGTAAAAAGAACAGATATATTAGTGTTTAACACAAATGGTGAACCAAATATTATCGTTGAATGTAAAGCGCCAAATATTACTATAAATCAAGAAACTTTTGATCAAATTGCAAGGTATAATTTAAAGTTAAAAGCTGAGTTTTTAGTAGTAACTAATGGAATTCATCACTATTATTGCAAAATGGATTTTGAAAATGAATCCTATGTTTTTTTAAAAGATTTACCTAAGTACAAAAACTAAAATTGAAAGTAGCAATTGTAATATTAAATTGGAATGGAGAAAAACTTTTAGAAAAGTTTTTACCATCTGTAATAAAATATTCATTAGAATATGCTGATGTTTACATTGCTGACAACGCTTCTACAGATAATTCTATAGCTTTTGTAAAAGAAAACTACCCTGAAATAAATATTATTGTTAACAAAGAAAATGGAGGTTATGCAAAAGGTTATAATGATGCTTTAAAACATATAAAAGCTGATATTTTTTGTTTGTTAAATTCAGATATTGAAGTAACTAATAATTGGTTAAAACCAATTATTGATGTTTTTAATAAAAATGAAAAAACAGCAGTAGTACAACCAAAAATTTTAGATTTTAAAGATAAATCTAAGTTCGAATATGCAGGAGCAGCTGGTGGTTATTTAGATTTTTTTGGATTTCCTTTTTGTAGAGGAAGAATTTTTAACTCAATTGAAAAAGATTATAATCAATATAATGATGAAGCAACAATCTTTTGGGCTTCTGGTGCATGTTTATTTGTAAAAAGTGCTGTTTTTTTTGAAGCTAATGGATTTGATGAAGATTACTTTGCTCATCAAGAAGAAATAGATTTATGCTGGAGAATTCATAACCTAGGTTACACTATAAAGTATTGTGGTTTGTCTATAGTATATCATGTTGGAGGTGCAACACTAAACAATATGCATCCTAAAAAAACATTTTTAAACTTTAGAAATAGTTTGTTTAATATTATAAAAAATACTCCTAGTAACTGGATGATAATTATAATATTATCACGTTTATTTTTAGATGGTTTAGCAGGGATAAGATTTATTCTACAATTTAAAATCAATCATACATTTGCTATAATTAAAGCACACTTTAGTTTTTATTACTACTTCATAAAATTTCTAAAAAAGAGAAAGAATGTAAAGCAATCTGTAAAATATTATAGAGTAAAAAGTATTGTATGGCAATATTTCGTTTTAAGAAAGAAAAAATTCTCTGTCTTAAAGAATGTCTAAGCTACCTTTACCTTCTCTTATAACTTCAGGGAAACCTTCAGTTAAATCAACAATTGTAGAACCTTCATTACTACCATAACCTCCATCAACTACAACATCTACTAGATTATTCCATTTTTCAAAGATTAATTCTGGGTCAGTTGTATACTCTAAAATATCATCATCATCTCTAATAGAAGTTGAAACGATTGGGTTTCCTAATTCTTCAACTAATATTCTAATTATATTATTATCTGGAATTCTAATACCTACAGTTTTCTTCTTTTTAAAAATTTTTGGCAAGTTGTTACTACCAGGTAAAATAAAGGTGTAAGGACCAGGTAAAGCTCTTTTTAGAATTTTAAATGTTGGTGTATCTATTTGTTTAACATAATCAGAAAGGTGGCTTAAATCGTTACAAATGAAAGATAATTTAGCTTTTTCAATTTTGATACCTTTGATTTTTGCAATTTTTTCTAGAGCTTTTGCATTCATAATATCACAGCCTAAACCATAAACTGTGTCTGTTGGATAAATCACTAAACCACCTGATTTTAATATATTTACAACCTTCTTAATTTCCTTAGGGTTAGGATTTTCATTATAAATCTTAACGAATTCTGCCATATTATAAAGATATAAAAAAACTCAACTAATTTACGTAGTTGAGTTTTATATGATTGGAAAGAATTGTTTTTAGGATTTGTCTACTAACCTAAAGCCTTCTCCATGAATATTTAAAATTTCTACATTCTCATCAGATTTTAAATACTTTCTAAGCTTAGCTATGTATACATCCATACTTCTTGAAGTAAAGTAGTTATCATCTCTCCATATTTTTGTCAATGCCAATTCACGAGGCATTAAATCGTTTTTATGAATAGCTAACATTCTTAATAACTTGCTCTCTTTAGGCGAAAGTTTAGTTGGCTCACTATCTTCTCCCTTAGATAAATGTCTTAATTTAGAGTTAAAGAAGAATGATCCAATATTAAATTCAAATTGTTCTGATTCTGGACTTGCGTCTTTTTCTTTACGTTGTAATATTGCTTTTATTTTATGCAATAGCACTTCAGAATCAAAAGGTTTATTTAGATAATCATCTGCTCCAACTGAATAGCCTTTTAAAACATCTTCTTTTAATGTTTTAGCTGTTAAAAAGATAATTGGAATATCTTTATTTGTTGATCTAATATCTTCTGCTAAAGAAAAGCCGTCTTTACGAGGCATCATAACATCTAATATGCATAAGTCATAATCACTATTTTTAAACATAATTAAACCTTCAATTCCGTCCTTAGCATGTGTTACATTGTAATCGTTTAATGCTAAATAATCTTTTAAAACTGTTCCAAAATTTGGATCGTCTTCTACTAATAAAATTTTTTTACTTCCCATTTTTAATATTTTTAATTTAAAGGTAATTTTACTGTGAAAATACTACCATGTCCCTTTTCACTTTCCACAAAAACAGTACCATGATGTTTATCTATAATTTCTTTTACATATGCCAAACCTAATCCATGACCTTTTACATCATGAATGTTTCCTTTTTGTTCTCTATAAAATTTATCGAACACATGTTTTTGAGCAGCTTTGCTCATACCAATTCCTTCATCTTTAATTTTTACAATAAAGTTCTTATTTGTACTTTCTGTAAAAACATCTATAATTGGTGCATTTTCTGAGTATTTAATACTATTTTCTAGCATGTTTACAAATACATTTGTTAGGTGAAAATCATTCCCTGGTAATTCTATACTTATTGCTTCAAAATGTGTTCTAATAGTTCCACCTTTATTACTTACAATTAAGCTTACATGACTAATTGCATCATCTATTATGTCGTGAATATCTACTATACTCTTACTAATTGTTAACTGATTTTTTTCTAACCTAGAAATTCTTAACACATTTTCTACTTGTGTATGCATTCTTTTGTTCTCATCTCTAATCATTTTAACATAACGCATTACTTTTTCGTTATCGTTTAAAATTTTAGGATTCTTAATTGAATCTAAAGCCAAGTTTATGGTTGCTATTGGCGTTTTAAATTCATGGGTCATATTATTTATAAAATCGGTTTTAATTTCTGATATTTTTTTCTGCTTAATTAATTGATATAATGAACTTGAAAAAGTTACAATTATGATGAAAATAAAAAATAAAGAGAGTAACAAAATATTAGATATACCTGCTAAAATATGTTCATTTTTCTTTGGAAATGTTACATGCAAAATATATTCTGGCTCATTATCATAATTAAAAAATAAAGGATATTGGTAACTATTTTCTGGACTTACTGTGTAGTAACCAGATTTTAACTTTGTTGCCAAACCATCTGAACCATAAACACCATATTTAAAGTCTATATCTATATTTCTCTTATTTAATTCGTCTTTTATTGTATTGTTTAATTCTCTATTACTTATTCGTTGATGAATTGGTTTTAAGGTGTTGTAATCTTTAAAATAACTATCTATCTGACTTTGTTCTATACTGTTTAATCTTTTTGTAAAAGTGAACTTTTTTTCGTCTGTAGTACTGAACAAATTATCTGGACTCTTGATTAACTTAGATTGAAAGAAATCTTTTTTTCCAGTTACTCTTTTGTAAATAATAGTATCATTATCTAAAAAATCTACAGGTATTTCAAAGTTTTCTTCTAAAATGGTAGAACCAAATGATATTTTTTGCTTGTTAACAGTATCTATTTCTTGAAAAAACATACTTTTTATTTGAGCATCATTGGCAAGTAATTGTTTACTTAAAATACCCTCTAACATGTTTTCGAAAAGATCTTTTTCTTTGGTGTTAATTCTTTCTGCTACACTACCTAAAGATTTTTGAACATCATTTTTAAATTGTTCTTTTTTACTCTCTACAGTATTGTTTATCCAATAGAGTTGAACAGCAATAATTCCTATTAAGGAAATGCTCATTAAAACTACTATGAGAACAAACATTTTTTTCCCCATAAATCAAAATTAAACTAATTAAAAAATTGATTATTCTTTTTAACTTAGATTAACAAATTGTATATTATTTTAAGAGTAATTTAACAAAAAATATAAGAATAATTAAATTACCTAACGATAATTTGTTAAAATATTATGGATTTTTTGAACCTGAAGCTTAGTGTCTTTTAAATTATAATTATAAATAATATAGTTTGAAAGTAACATTTTTTTACTGTCTTTCCATTGATTTTTTATTCTACTTTCAACCTCTTCTCTAGTTGTGTTATCTCTATCTAAAACCCTTTTAATTCTTGTTTCTTTATCTGTATAAACTGTAATTACTTTATCACATAAAACATCTGCATTAGCTTCAAATAATATTGCAGCTTCGTAAACAATATAACTCTTATTAGCATTCATTGCTGCAAACTCATAAAAATTTTTTCTTACTTCTGGATGTATTATTGCATTTAACCTTTTTAGCTTTTCTGTATTATTAAAAACTATACTAGATATATAAGACCTATTCACCTCATTATTTTCAACTGCTAATTTACCAAATTCCGTAATCAATTTATCTTTTATTACTGATGATGTGTTCATTAGTTTTTTTGCTTCAATATCTGCTATGTAAATAGCTATATCATTGAATTCAGCAAACATGTTAACAACTGTGCTTTTACCACTACCAATTCCACCAGTTAAACCTATTATCATTTTTTACGAATTAAGTAATCTATTTTATTTGGTATAATCTTATAACTTTTAATAAAATCTGGCTTATAAACTAACTTAGGAATTAAATATGATAAATTGTTTTCTTTAGTTGTAGCATAATCGCATTCTATCTGAAGAGAATTAGTTGAAACCTTATTAAAGTTTGATAAGGCTACTATATATTTTATTTCTATTTGTTCTAATAAAGTAGTTATTTTGATGCTGTCTGGTACATTTTTTACTAAAAAAGGAATTTTTATTGAACCTTCTGTAAACTTGTCTACTTTTCCCGAAATTTGAACTTGTCTATTTTTAAGTTTTAATCCCTGCTTTAAATAACTTTCTTTTACTTCTACAGTTGCATTAAAATCTTCTTTTACATCATTTAGAATTAATGGTTTTAGCTTAATATCATTTAACTTTTTAAGTTTTATTTCTGGTCCAGAAACTACTACCGAATCTGGGTTTAGCACAATATTATCTATTAAATCATATCCTATATGATAATTGAGTTGAATGTCTGGTTTTATTGCAACTTTTTTTGAGCTTAAAGTTCCTAAATTAAGAAACAATGTATCATTTTGTATGGCTTGAATTTCTAAACCAGATTGTATTTGATTTTTAAATGTGTTAAGCTCTTTATCAACTAAAATATAATAATTAGATAACTTACCTTTATTAAACTTAGAGGCGTCTAGAGTTATAGTTTTATCTATTAAACTGGCTGCAAAAATCCTAAAACCAGTTCCCTTAACTTGAATGCTAATTTCTTTTAATGGTTCATTTAGTAATTGCATTTCTAAAGGAATGTTTTCGTAGTTTATAGTGTAGGTAACTTCTGAGTTATACTCTTTAGAAAAAGTTATTAATAACCATATGAATGTGGAAGCTACAAGAAATACAAAAAAGGTTTTAGATATTTTACTGGTATACTTCAATACTTTAAATTTTATGCAATCTACTTAAAAAACAGACATAAAAAAAGAGCTTTTATTCAAATAATAAAAGCTCTTAAATCTATTTTTTTTGATTTTACTTTTTAACTTCTGGCATGTACTTTTTGCTGAGTTCCATTGAAATTGCAGATCTTTCAAATTTAATTTTACCTGCACCTGTTTCAATAGTAACAGTATTATCATTTGTATGAATATCTATAACCTTTCCATGAATTCCACTAGTAGTAATAACTTTTGTGCCTTTTTTTAATTGAGCCTGAAAAGCCTTCTCTTTCTTTTGCTTTTTCATTTGTGGTCTAAGCATAAAAAAGTACAAAACAGCTATCATTGCAATAAAAGGCAACATACTTGCTAAGCCACCTGAACCAGATTGTAATACAATGTTTAAAATCATAATTTATCTTGATTTAGGAGTAACCATACCTTTTAGAGTTAATATTTCTCTTCCAGATTTTGTATTGGTAATTAAAGTAATGTTTTTAGATTGTCTATTTAATTTACCATTGGTATTAAATTTAACTTTAACATCTTCTGTTTGTCCTGGTTTAATTGGCGCTTTTGGCCAAACAGGAACTGTACAACCACAAGTAACTTGTGCATCTGTTATAATTAAATCTGTTTTACCTGAATTGGTTACTTTAAATGTAGTTTCTACAATTGTACCTTCTACAACAGTACCAAAATCATGTTGCGATTTATCGAAAGTAACTTCTGCTGCACCACTGTTTATTTTTACATCTCTTTTCTTTGCAGTTTCTACATTGTCTGCATTAATTTTTGAAGTTGCATCGTTGTTTTTACAAGAAGTTAAAACTATTGATGACACTAAAACTATTGCTGTTAAAATTTTTCTCATGTGATATTATTTTTGGTAAAAATACTAAATAAATTTTCTTAAACAATTAATTAGAGTAAACCTCTACCAATTTTTTTAAGGGTTCCATTTGCCATAAATTCTTTAGAAATTTTATCTAAAACTCCATTAATAAAATAGCTGCTTTTTTGAGTAGAATAATCTTTTGCTATTTCAATATATTCGTTAATGGTAACTCTAACAGGTATTGATGGAAAATACAAAAACTCTGTAATTGCCATTTTTATCAAAATCATATCAATATCGGCAATTCGATCTTTTTCCCAATTTGGAGTTTTTATAGCTATTTCATCTTCAAATTTATGTTGATGAAGCATTGTTTTCTTAAATAAGTCAGAAACAAAGTCTTCATCATCTTTGTCTTTATACAAACTTCCTAAAACAAAGGGTTTATTTGCTTTTTGTTTACTTAGAGTTTTAACAATCCAAGTATTTACAAAAGGAATATCATCTACCCAAGAAATCATCTTGTCTTCATAATATTCAGCTAACTTTTCGTTTGGAGCAATAATTTCTTTATAAAAATCAATAACAAAAGATTTATCTATTTTAAAAGAAGATTCAGTTGTGTTTAAATACCTTTTATAGAGATTACTATTTTGTAATTCGTCAAAAATAATTTTTACATATTCGTCATCATCATTCCAATTAAACAACTTATTTAAATGTAAATAACTATCTAAACTAACGCTCTCTTTAATTGCGTTAATTAGCTTATTATCAATAAATTTAGTGTTGGGTTTTAAATCTTCTTTGGTAGCAAGAATTTTCTTTTTCGAAAGTTCTAATTTTTTATTGGCTAATTTTTGTACTTGTACAATTATATGCAGATTTAGCACATATAAATCAGCCATTTTTAAAATACTGTGTTTTAAGAATTTTTCTTCTTTTATTAAATCATCATTCTTAGCATGCAACATTGCATATACAGATTGCATTACTTTTACACGAATATGTCTTCTGTTAATCATATAAAAAGAACTTAAATTTGCTAACTTTTTTTGCACGACAAAAGTACTATTAATTTGATTGCCACAATTATTTTTTAAGTGTTTTTTAAGGAAATTTTTCTTTTTTAAACTTGTATCTTCGTGCTTTGTTTTAAACAACTATTTCTTTGAAGGCACTTCAGTATCTTAATAAATACTTTGCAAAATATAAATGGCGAATTCTTTTAGGTTTGCTAATAACCGTTTTTTCTAAGCTTTTAGCTTTAAAAATTCCTCAAATTATTAGAAATTCTCTTAATACAGTTGATGAATATAAAAATGGTTCCTCAGTAACATTAGCAGAGGTTAAACACGATTTACTAATTAACGTATTAATAATTATTGGTGTTGCATTACTCAGTGGTTTTTTTACTTTTTTAATGCGTCAAACTATAATTGTTACTTCTAGACTTATTGAATTTGATTTAAAAAATGAAATTTATGAGCAATACCAAAGACTATCTTTAAACTTCTATAAAAAAAATAGAACTGGAGATTTAATGAATAGAATCAGTGAAGATGTTTCTAAAGTTAGAATGTATGTAGGCCCTGCAATTATGTATAGCATGAACATGATTGTACTTTTTATTGTTGGTTTTACACAAATGATACAAGTTGACTTAAAACTTACCCTTTACACACTTATTCCTTTTCCACTTTTATCAATTTCGATTTTTATATTAAGTAAAGTAATTCATAAAAGAAGTACAATAGTTCAGCAGTATTTATCGAAACTAACCACTTTTAATCAAGAAACTTTTTCAGGAATTGGAGTACTTAAATCTTATGGTATTGAAGCTTCAATTATAAAAGATTTTGACACAATAGCAGATAAAAACAAGGAGAAAAATATAGACTTGCAAAGAGCTAATGCTTTGTTTTTTCCTACAATGATATTTCTAATAGGTATTAGCAACTTAATTGTGATTTATGTTGGAGGAATGCAATACATAAACAAAGAAATTCAAATTGGTGTAGTCTTAGAGTTTCTTTTATATGTCAACATATTAACTTGGCCTGTTGCTGTTGTTGGTTGGGTAACCTCAATGATTCAGCAAGCTGAAGCATCTCAAACAAGAATAAATGAATTTTTAAACGAAAAACCTGAAATTGCAAACAACAACCCAAACAGTTCAGAAATTAATGGTAAGGTAACTTTTAAAGATGTAACTTTTACTTATGATGACACAAATATTACTGCATTAAAAAATATAAACTTTACTGTTGAGCCAGGAGAAACTTTAGCTATTTTAGGTAAAACAGGTTCAGGAAAATCAACAATTATAGAATTAATAGCAAAGTTGTATGACACAACTAAAGGAGAAATTTTACTTGATGATGTACCAATAGAAATAGTAAACCTTAATGATTTAAGAAATCAGATAGGTTTTGTACCTCAAGATCCATTTTTATTTTCAGATTCTATTGAAAACAACATAAAGTTTGGTAAGCAAAATGCTAGTAAAGAAGAAATAATTGCAGCTGCAAAAAATGCTGATGTGCATAAAAATATAATAGAATTTTCTAATCAATATAATACCATTCTTGGAGAAAGAGGTGTTACGTTATCTGGTGGACAAAAGCAAAGAATATCTATTGCAAGAGCTATAATAAAAGATCCTAAAATTTTAATTTTTGATGATTGTTTATCAGCTGTAGATACAGAAACTGAAGAAAAAATATTAAATAATTTGCAAAAAGTTTCTAAGAGTAAAACCACCTTTATAATTAGTCATAGAGTATCATCTGCTAAAAATGCAGACAAAATTATAGTGTTAGATGAAGGTAAAATTATTCAACAAGGTACTCATAATCAATTAATAACACAGCAAGGGTTTTACAAAGAGCTTTATGAGCAACAACTTTTAGAAAAAGAAATTTAATCTTAGCCTTTGCCAAGTAAAATATTTTATTAGATTTGTGCGAGTAACTGATTAATGAAAACGATTATTTAGAAAATTATGGCTGAGAGAATTGAACAAGAGGAGATTTTTTCACAGGTATTGAGAGCAGGAAGAAGAACTTATTTTTTCGATGTAAGAGCAACCAAAGCTGATGACTATTATTTAACAATAACAGAAAGTAAAAAATTTACTCACGATGATGGATCTTTCCATTATCAAAAGCATAAAATATATCTTTATAAAGAAGATTTTAATGATTTTCAAGATATGCTTAAAAATGCAACAGACTTTATAGTTACTGAAAAAGGTGACGAAGTTATTAGTGAACGTCATCAAAAAGATTACAAAAAAGAAGAACAGGTTTCTACTGAAAAAACTACAGAAAACTTTACAGATATATCATTTGATGATATATAGTAAATTCAAATACAATTAAGTATTAATTCAAATTCGATTTACACTAAAAACCGTAAGTACTTTTGCTTGCGGTTTTTTATTACAAAACACTTTTCATTGTTGTGGTTTTGGCTACTGTTTCTTGCCACTCATGCTCTGCAATACTATCTTTTGTAATACCACCTCCAACATAAATATTTGCTTTATTAGCAATTATATTCATACAACGTAAATTCACAAATAAATTAGATTTCAATTTATTATTTGTTTGCCTATTAATTTCTCCTAAAAACCCTGTGTAAAAGTCTCTTTTGTAGTTTTCATTATTTACAATAAAGTCTCTAGCCATATCTCTTGGTAAACCACATACTGCTGGAGTTGGATGCAAAGCCATAATTAATTCTTTCAAAGTAGAATTTGATTTTAAGCTACCCTCTACTCTACTTTTTAAGTGCAATAAAGATCCAGCTCTAATACTTTTCGCTTTTTCAATTGTAAAGTTTTCTGATAATGAAGAGATTTGATGTTCTATAAAATCTGAAACAAGCTGTTGCTCTTCTATTTCTTTGTTTTTCCAAACAACATTTAAATCTCCTTTAAACAATTGCGTTCCTGCTAGAGACATGGTTGTAAAAATTGAGTCTTCTAAAGTTAAAAGTGTTTCAGGAGTAGCTCCTAACCACAGTCCTATTTTGGGATGAAACCAAACATAAACCATTGCATTAGGGTAATTATTTAATAACTTCTTAAATGTATTTAAAAAATTAAACTCCGCTAATAAAACCTCTTCTTTCCTAGAAATTACAACTTTCTGTAAATCAGTATTCTTTAAAGTTTTAACTGCTTTATTAACTAGTTCTATATGAAAATCTTTACCAAACTCACTTTTAAAATGTTCATTTTTATTTTCATTGATTGATAATTCAACTATTTCTTCTTCAACAAAAGTTGAATTTTTATGACTAAATAAAATTGTTTTTGATTCATTATTAAAAGGTGCAAAAACAAATCCAGATTCTTTAAATGTATCTGTAAATATTAAACTATTATTTTCGCAAAAAAAACCACATATACTTTCTGAGTTTGGCTTTCTGTATACAACAAATGGAAGTTCTTTTTTATAGTTAAGGTTAAGTAAGTCTAAAACTTTCAAATTGTAGATTTTTTTTATGGTAATCAACTATTTTTTATCTAAAACTATGTTTGTTAGTTTACAAAGAGAAATTAGGTTTTGGTCTTCATCTTCTATTCTAATTTCCCATAAATGTGTAGTTCTACCTTGATGAATTGGTTTAGCAATACCAAAAACAAAACCTTCTTTTTTACTCTTTAAATGGTTTAAACTTAACTCAATACCTTTAATAATTTTTGTTTTTGTATCTACAGACAAAGCAGACGCACAACTACCAACAGTTTCTGCAAGTGCTGCTGTTGCACCACCATGTAAAATTCCAAAAGGTTGATATACTTTAGAATTTACTGGCATTTTGGCTTTTAAATAATTATTATCAACATCAACAAACTCAATTTCAAGAGTTTCCATCAATGTATTTTTATTCATATTATTAAGTGTGTTCAATATCTTTTCTTTGTCCATTATTCTAATATTCTATGCATAAAAATACGCATAAAAAGTTGTATTTTTGTTAACTAATTCCTAACAAATTCTATGTATAAAATTCGAGTTATTCTTGACACAAAAGAAGATGTAATAAGAACTATTTTAGTTGATGATTCTATTAATTTAGAAGACTTACATAAATCTATTTGTGAAGCTTTTGGTTTTGATGGACAAGAAATGGCATCTTTCTACAGAACTGATGATGAATGGAATCAAGGTGAAGAAATTCCGCTTTTTAACATGGCAGAAGAAGGAGAAGCAATCTCTATGAAAAATTGTTTTTTAAAGGAAACTTTACCTTTAGAAAACGATAAACTAATTTATGTTTACGACTTTTTAAATATGTGGACATTCTATGTTGATGTTGTTGAAATTTCAGATGAACAAAAAGAAGATTTACCTATGGTTATTCTAAATGTAGGTGAAGTACCAAAGCAAGCTCCTGAAAAAGAATTTGTTGCTGAAAACTTTGAAGAAGAGGAAGACGACTTTAAAGACGAATTCGACCCTTTTGATGATTTTGATTTTAACGAATACTAATTTTAATATGCTTTTTTTTAAAGATTTCTTTTCCCATAAAAAAGCTGAATATTTTAGATTTTATTCTTGGAGTTAATTGCTAAACTTCAAATGCAAACTTCTTATATGTGTAACAAAATTGTAAATTAGTCGTCATAAATAGTATAACTGACTAAATCAACTTTTTTGGAAACAATCTTATCTCTTAAAAATTTAGACAAAAAATATGGTAAAGTTCATGCAGTAAACAATTTGTCTTTTGATATTCAAAAGGGAAATGTTTATGGAATTTTAGGACCAAATGGTAGTGGTAAGTCTACTACACTTGGTATCATATTAAATGTTGTAAACAAAACTTCTGGCGAATTTTCATGGTTCGATGGAAATCTATCAACTCATGAAGCCTTAAAAAAAGTAGGTGCAATAATAGAACGCCCTAATTTTTATCCTTACATGACTGCTGTTCAAAACTTAAATTTAATTTGTAAAATTAAAGGAGTTTCATCAGACAATATAGATGATAAATTAAAGATTGTAAACCTTTATGAACGAAGAGATAGCAAGTTTAGAACTTATTCTTTAGGTATGAAACAACGTTTAGCAATTGCATCTGCATTGTTAAATGATCCAGAAATTTTAATTCTAGATGAACCTACAAATGGCTTAGATCCTCAAGGAATTCATGAAATTCGTCAAATCATTAAAAAGATTGCAGCCAATGGTACTACTATTTTATTAGCTTCTCACCTATTAGATGAAGTTGAAAAAGTTTGTTCACATGTAGTTGTAATTCGAAAAGGAGTAAAATTATATAGTGGTAGAGTTGATGAAATGACAGCTTCTAATGGATTTTTAGAAGTAAAAGTTGAATCGAATGAAGAGAAATTAATTGAAACTTTAAAAAATCATGATGCAATAGCTGATGTTAAAAAAGACCAAGATTTAATTATTGCTACTCTGAATAAAGAAATTTCATCAACAATAGTAAACAAATATTTGTTTGATAATGGCTTTGTGTTATCGCATCTAGTAAAACGTAAGCCAAGCTTAGAACAACAGTTCTTAGATTTAACAAAAAACAACTAATTTAAACTTAAAAATACAGTCATGTTTAGACTACTTACTATAGAATTTCATAAATTAAAATACAATAAAGCCAGTAAAGTATTATCTATAATTTACTTTGGTTTACTAACTTCAATTGCTTTAATAGCAGCTATAAAATTTGAGTTTGGCGATTTTAAACTACATCTTGCTGATGCTGGAATTTTTAATTTTCCTTACATCTGGCATTTTAACACTTACATTGCTGCTATTCTTAAATTCTTCTTGTTATTAGTTATTGTTTCTATGATGTCTAACGAATACAGCTACAAAACATTAAAACAAAACTTAATAGATGGTTTAAGCAAAAAAGAATTTATACTCTCTAAATTTTATACTGTTATTGCTTTTGCACTAATTTCTACAATTTTTGTTTTTGTAGTTTCTTTAGTCTTAGGCTTAATTTATTCAGATTATAATGAATTAGCCATTATAACTTCTGATTTAGAATACTTATTAGCCTTTTTTATAAAATTAGTAGGATTCTTTTCTTTTGGATTATTTTTAGGAATTCTAGTAAAACGTTCTGCTTTTGCTGTTGGAGCTATGTTTGTATGGTTAATTGCAGAAAGCATGTTTAAAGGTTATTTATATTGGCAGTTTAAAGATGTTGATAACACAGGTGATAGAGTTGATGCAATTATGCAGTTTTTACCACTTGAAGCCATGACAAACTTAATTAAAGAGCCTTTTTCTAGACTAGGTGCAGTTAGATCTGCAGCCAATACAATGGGAGAAACTTTTACTAAGAGTTATTCAGTTGAATTCTCTACTGTACTTATAGTTTCTGTATGGACATTTATCTTTATTTATTTATCATATACACTGTTAAAGAAGCGAGATTTGTAATACTTTTTAAATATATTTGACGTTATATGTTTTTTGATAACGTTAACATGAAGTTTAGGCACTTATCTTTATTATTTTTTCTTTTATTATTTTCAAATGTTTATAGTCAATTAAGTAAAAAACATTACATACCACCTTTAACTTCAGGTGATAATTTTGGAGAACAATTTATTTATATTTCTACTCCTAAAACGTTTAACGTAAGTTACAAAATTATTCCCATAGGAAAACCAGAATTAGCAAGTTATAGTGGAGTCGTTTCTAATGGTAGCCCAATTGAGCAAGCTATTTTAGATGAAAATGGAATTACAGATGTTGATAGTGATACACAATTACATATCAATAGAAATAATATAAATGGTAATAAAATTGCTAATAAAGGATTTATCATAGAAGCTAGTGATGTAATTTATGTTTCTATTAGAGTTAGAAGCTCTACTTTATTTAATGGAATACCTGTTCACGCTGGTGCTCTTGTAAGTAAAGGGAGTTCAGCTTTAGGAACAGTATTTAGGCTTGGTGGCATGGTTAATGAACCAGGTATTCCTGCTGAACACACTTCTTTTGGTTCTTTTATGGCAACTGAAGATAATACAACTGTCTTAATTTCAGGACTCCCAACTGGTTCTCAATATCCTACAGGCGACCCAATACCTAATTCAGTAACTCTAAATGAAGGTGAAAGCTTCATTATAGCTATGGGCGGAAATGAAGATCCTGCTACATTATATGGGACATTATTAACTAGTGATAAACCAATAGTTGTTAATTCTGGTTCTGCACAAGGAAGTTTTGGCATAAATATGCCAAATCAAGGTGGCCAAGATTATGGTTTTGACCAAATTGTTGGGGCTGATAAAATTGGTAATGAATACATTTTAGTAAGAGGAAGTGGTACTAATGAAGTTGAAAACGTCTTAGTTGTTGGTCATGAAGATAACACTGCAATAAATATAAATGGAAATTTTGTAACAAATATAAATGCAGGTGAATATCAAGTTATTGAAGGTGAAAGTTATGGCACTAATGGTAATATGTATGTTTCTACTTCAAAACCTGTGTTTGTATATCAAGGAATTGGAGGAACAGGAAGTAGAGCAAACCAAAGTTTATTCTTTGTCCCTCCATTAAGCTGTGAAAATAAAGGTAATGTAGATAATATTCCTTTTATTAACAGTATAAATAATGCAATATTTAATGGAACAGTTTCAATAGTAACAAATACTGGAGCTAATGTAGAAATTAATGGCCAACCAATTAATAATATTAATAATGTTTCTGGTCCTTTTAATGTTATAGGTAATAATAACTATATAACTTATAAAGTTGGAGGCTTATCAGGAAATATTAAAGTAACTAGTGATCAAGAATTATACTGTGCTTATTTTAATGCAAATACATTTGCAACAACTGGTGCTTTCTACTCAGGATTTCCAAATGCGCCACAAATAGAATTTAATGCTACAGTGCAAGCACTAGGTAATTGTGTTCCAAATGTTACGCTACAAACATCTGCAGACACCAACTTATTTGAATATAAATGGGAATATTTTGATGAAAACACCTCAACTTGGGTTCAAAAAGGTGAAATAAATAAACCATACAAACCATTAGAAACCGAAACCGGTAGATATAGACTTGTAGCAAAAATAATATGTACTAACGAAGAATTACCACCATTTGAAGTACCTGTAAGTTTATGTCCAGACGATTTTGATGGAGATTTAATTATAGACAATTTAGATGTAGATTTAGACAATGATGGAATTTTAAATTGTGATGAATCTTTAGGAAATGCAAATATTGATTTAACTGCTAGTGCCAGTCCAAGTATTATATTTCAAGATAGCTCAACTAATAGTGCAATAATCTCTGCAACACAGACTTCTACTCTAGTTACAAGTTCTTTTACAGGTACAAATACTGGTAATTTTTTAGCAACTATAGAGCCTGATACTAGTGATTCAGATTTATTGTATCAATTAGATTTTACACAAAATGTAAATTTAAAATTTACACAAACTGCAGATGCTACTAATAACGACGATGTATTTTATATCATAAAAATTGGGCCAAATTCTAAAAATGTAACACTCTTAGATCCAGATGATCAGGTGTTAGTAGACACCAATTTTGATGGTGCTTTTGATGGTAATGATGACCAATCAGCACAAATATCAGCCTCAGAAATCCGCTTTAAAATAAACCCAAGCTTTACCTCAGGTGCAGCAACGTATCAGTTTGTTGCAAATCAAGTAAATCAATTTTCGATTGAATTTAAATCAAATGGGTTATCAAACCCTACTACATTTAGTGGTAATATTCAATTAACTTGCTTTTCAAAAGATTCTGATGGAGATGGAATTGAAGATGCTTTAGATTTAGATTCAGATAATGATGGAATTCCTGA
>JABXIJ010000047.1 GCA_013373105.1 Flavobacteriaceae bacterium
GTATACGCAACAATCCCGATCCCTAAAAGTCTTTCGAGTACTTTCAACTCATTTCTGGGTTTGGTATACACAACAAACCAATATTTAGCAGCTACCGTACTCATATAAGGTTGCTTATTTTTAAGTGTTGCTTCATTTCAATTTTTTTTATAAATACCTGTATAAATGTCAACGAAAAAAATAGGATTCAGGCCACTAAAAAAAGAAAATAATAAACGTAATTATTTACTTGATTCACCTATGGTTTTCATCTTTGGATGCTCTAAAAATGAAATAAAATCTTTTCAAATAGCTTTTACTTATAGCATAAAAAAAACATTATTTTTTTCATATTTTTTTTACAAATATAGATGTTATTTTAACAATTAAAAAGAATAGCATGCGTCAACTAATAGAAACTTTTATGATAGTTTCTCTTTAGACAAGAAGCTGCTTGTAAAATAGTACAGAAAAAGATAAATGATGGAGATCTATTGCAGAAAAAAAGTTTTTTTAATCTACGATAACAAGCAGCATATCAATAAAAGTAAAAATAAAGCGTTGTAAATGTAACAGTTGTTAAAATGCCATAGTTTTGCTTTAAAACACAACAAATGTAACAAAGGGACTTAAACGCTCAAATACAATAGAAAAAATTATTGATACACGAATTAAATAAACTCAAAGCACAAGTGCCCTACCTTAGTTAGTAATATATGGCTTTTGTGAATAATCGACCTTTCATCTTTGAGACAACATCTCATAGCGCTCCCAAAAAAGAGCTGCATCACCATGCAAGGGGTCGTAATAAGTAAGTAAATCTTTAAACGTTAAAAAACGAACAGGTCGCTCATAAAAATCCAAAATAGCGTTGTATTCCTTTCTAGCGGTTTCATAACAAACCTCTCGATACACAACAATATCATGTGGTGTAATTTGATGCAACAAATGAGGACGCTTTTTCATAAGTGTAAACTATCGTTCAAAAGAAAGTAAATCTTCAACAGTCAAATCATAATAAGCAGCTACTTCAGCCAACGTTAACAATCCAAAGGGCTTCTTTTTATAAAATTGCAATATTTTTTGATAATATTTCTTAGCTGTTTTTCGATGACAGTTTAAAAAAAGAGCCAACTCTTTTTCAAAAACGATAGAACTTGTAAATACTTTCATAAGGCATAACGTATTAAATACATACCCAAAAATAAAAAGAGATGCTGGCTCACAAAAAAAAGTATACATGAGTTTATCCGAAAATAAACTTAGTTTACAAAGCTAATTTACTACACGTTAATTATCAAAGAGTTACATCTAGTAAATTGGCAATTATTGTAACAAATTGCTCACGATCAGTACTTCTCGATTTTTGTAAAGTTTCAGTAGCACTCGTTAAATGTATAGGGTAATCTTGCGCATTATACCATTCTCTAAAAGGGGTATCTTTCACTACAATAAGCCCTTTTTCAAATAAAAATCGATATACATAACTAATGGCAACCTTAGCATACAATCCCTTCGCTAAGGTATCAAACAAAAGATAGCTTTCATAACTAGAAAATATGTATTTCGGAAAGTCTTTAGAAGCAGCTAACAGTGTTTTGTTAAAAGAAAAATAAGCGGCAAACTGCTCCATAACTGCTTCAAATAAAAAAGGAGTCGCAGCAGGCATCAAAGCATCTTTTATATCATAAGTCATCCCAAAATCATTAAAAAGGTAAGTCAACCATTTATAACTATACCTTACGAGTTCAAGTTGGTTTTGGTCCTCAAGCAAATCCAATTTCATAGCAAGCCGTACCTGTAAAAATTCCTTTGTTAAATTGGCTGTAAAAAAGTCTCGCTCATCAAAATAAGCTAGATAAGAACAACTCAACATCTTACAAACATTCATAAAAAAATCTTCTAACACGCTACCAAGCTGAACGATATTTAAGTAAGGATACACAAAATGATTAGAATGTAGATACTCCATAAACTCCTCACCCCTAGACAATTTAGAAGACGTATCTACCAAAGCATCAATACGTCTAAAAACAGCCTTATGGGTATCAATAAAGCCCATATAGGCATTGCAATCTTCAGTAGACAAAGCATGATAACAAGTAGCTTCATGCGCACAAAAACTCAAAATTGGCGAAATCGCAATCTGATATTCAATTTGGGTTAAAAGCATGCCTTTAAAAAACCGTTCATATAATTCGTCTTGCTCAATAAGGGGTTCTTGATTTTCAAATTCATAAAATAAATGATTGTAATGATAATTAGTTTCATAATAAACAAAAGCCACCAAGTTTTTAACAAATAATTGGTACAAGGCTTTTACATCTTTATTGGATGCGCCTTCAATACGAAAGGTGAGTGCTTCTTCAAAAGGATTTTCTGAATACAAAACAGGAAATAGTTCCATAGCAAAGTAAATATTGTTTTCAGTCTCAAGATAATAAAAAAACAACAAAACCATAATACATCGCAAACATAGCACACAGTAAAGCCACAGTTAAGCAACAGTAAACCCAGAGTAACGTCACACACAAATGCTTCCTTAAATAAATATACAACAAGGAAAAAACAGAAAAAAAAGCACAAAAAGGAACAGATACCAAAACAATCAAAATAAAAAAAACCAATACCAATAAATACAATATTGCAGTAATCTCAAAAATTAAATTTGTAACAGCATTCGGATCCAATCTTTGTATTCACTCAAGCTTTGCTGCAGAAAAGCACCTGAAACAAGACAAGCCCAAATGTGTATTATAGATATAAATTTTTAAACTATATGATTATGGCAAAACTTAAGTCATTATTAAAAATAGAAGGGACCTTAGACGGTATGACCTTCTACAAAAAAGCCGATGGGCAATACTATGTAAGAACAAAAGGAGGCGTTAGTAAAGACAAAATCCTCAATGATCCCGCTTTCGAAAGAACACGTGAAAACAACCAAGAGTTTACAGAAGTCTCTAAAAGTGGTAAATTATTAAGACGTGCACTTATAGAGCTATTAGCAAACGTAAAAGACAGTACAAAAACCAACAGACTGTCTAGTAAACTTTTTAAAGTTAAAAACTTCGACACCAACTCTGTAAGAGGGCAACGTAAAGTAAGTTTAGGGATGCAAACCCCAGAAGGCAAAGAGTCTTTAACGGGTTTCGAATTCAATAAGAATGCGCCTTTAGATGCAGTATTGCGCAGTAACTATTCGCTAGATACAACAACGAAAGAAATCAAATTTACGGCATTTACACCTAGTGTAATGTTAGCGGCTCCTCAAGGGGCTACTCACATCAAACTATATGCTGCACATGTAAATTACAATTTTTCTACGGGCGAAAGCGATCTAGTCATCAGCAATGTAATCAGTAGTGTTATAAACAACATTGCTACAGAGGTTACCCTAAGCTTCGCAACACCTGCTAATGGTCAGGGGGTAGAAATGTTTCTCTTAAAGATTGAGTTTTTACAGGAGCTAAACGCAACATTGTATCCTTTAAAAAACGGAACATTCAATGCTTTAAAATTGATAAAGATAATGTAATCAAAAAAAAAGCAATAATCAAAAAGCGTCTCGCTAGAGGCGCTTTTTTTTTAACTTATTAGAAACGAAATACAAGAGTTTACTCCAGCTGCTTCAAAATCTCATGCCCCGCTTTCAACAAGTCAACATCTTTTAGCATCAACTTCACATCGCTCTCCATCATGTCTTTTACCAAAGAGGCTAAATCATGTTCTGGTACCCAACCTAACTTTTCTTTTGCTTTTGTAGGATCTCCTAATAATAAATCTACTTCTGTTGGACGAAAGTAAGCAGGATCAACAGAAAGGACTTCTTGCCCTATAGTGGGTTGTTTTTTGTTGACCGCTTTTCGTTGGTCGTTGGTAGTTATTCGATAGACGATAAACGGTAATCGATGATTGTTTTTTATTTCCCTATTTGAAAATACTCAAAGCCTTTTGTCTCTAGGTTAAATGCATTGTATTGATTTCTACCATCAAAAATAATAGGCATTTTCAATTGGGTTTTTATTTCTTCAAAATCTGGAGATCTAAATTCTTTCCATTCTGTTAATAAAATCAATGCTTCCGAATCTTTTAATACTTCGTATTTAGAACTACAGTAAATAACCTCTTTAATTCCTTTTAAATAAAATTCTTTTGCTTCTTCAATAGCTTTTGGATCGTAGGCTTTTATTTTCGCGCCTCTTTTTACCAACTCTTTCACTACGTAAATAGAGGGTGCTTCACGCATATCATCAGTTCCAGGTTTAAAAGCTAACCCCCATAAACCAAAAGTAAAACCAGATAAATCTTCTCCAAAACGTTTTACAATTTTATGCGCAATGACTAATTTCTGTTCATTATTAACTTGCTCAACTGCCTTTATAATTTTTGGTTGATAGTGATATGCCTCAGCTACTTTTTGTAAAGCTTTAATGTCTTTTGGAAAACATGCACCACCATACCCAACACCAGGGTAAATAAAATGATAACCTATTCTTTTATCAGAACCAATACCAATTCGTACTTGATTTGCATCTGCACCTACACGTTCGCAGATATTGGCAATTTCATTCATAAATGAAATTTTAGTTGCTAACATGGCATTTGCTGCATATTTGGTCATTTCAGCAGAACGTATATCCATAGTAATAAAACGATCGTGTGTTCTGAAAAAAGGCGAATACAATTGTTTCATTACATCGAAAGCATATACTGAATCTGCTCCAATAACCACTCGATCTGGCTTCATAAAATCATCGATAGCAGCGCCTTCTTTTAAAAATTCTGGATTTGAAACTACATGAAAATCAATCTGTAAATCTCTTTTATCTTTTAGAAAATATTTAGTTAACTAGAAAAGGATGCTTTTCTCCGTTATTTTTTAAAGCATCATTTCGAATATCGTAAACAATATCTATAGAAGATTTTGCATCTAACAACCCAAAACCTTCTCCTTTTAAAATAGATTTATAACTTTCTGTGTGTAATTCTGTAAACCCTGAACTGAATTCTAGTGCTTCATCATTGATAGTAATTGACCTGTAGGTTTTTTGCCCTATTTCTTTAATTTCTTTAGGCAAACTATTTTCATCTATAGATAAAAACCAACGTACCCTTGCATTTTCAAATTCTAAAAAACCTGAAGCTTTATCTTTCTCTCTTACATGCACCTTACTTTCTTGTACATCTCCAAAAATCCAAGAAAGCATATCAAAAAAATGAATTCCAATGTTTGTAGCAATGCCTCCTGATTTACTTTCATCTCCTTTCCAAGAAATATCATACCATTTTCCTCTAGAAGTAATATACGTTAAATCGACATCGTATTTTGTAGCGGAAGTATTTTGGTCAATTTTATTTTTTAAGGCAATAATACTTGGATGTAGCCTAAGCTGCAGAATGGTATTTATTTTTTTACCAGATTCTTTTTCAATATCCATTAAAGCTTCTACATTCCATGGATTTAATACCAAAGGTTTTTCACAAATCGCATGTGCTCCACTACGTAAAGCCATTCTAATATGAGCATCATGCAAATAATTAGGTGTACAAATACTTACATAATCTAATCCTTTTCCATTTCTTCTTAGCTTTTCTACATGCCTGTCAAATCGCTCAAATTCAGTAAAAAAATCCGTATTTGGGAAATAAGAATCCATTATACCCACACTATCAAATTTATCTAAAGCACACAGTAAATTATTGTTCGTGCCTTTTATAGCTTTTAAATGTCTGGGTGCAATATAACCTGCAACCCCAATCATGGCAAAGTTCTTCATTATAAACTTTTATCTTTTTGATTTAAAAAATTTTTGATATCGTACACCACAGCATCATCTTTTTTGAGTTGATCAATATCAATTGAAATAAACGCTTTGTGAGGCACTGCTAATACAATAGAATCGTATTTTTTTTGATCTAAATTATTTGTAAGATGAATATCATACTCACTCTTAACGTCTTCTTCGTTAGCCAAAGGATCATAAACATCTACCTTAGTCCCAAAGCTTTTTAAGGCTAAATACATGTCAATTACTTTTGTGTTTCTTACGTCAGGACAATCTTCTTTAAAGGTAAATCCTAAAATCAGAACTTCTGCTCCTTTAACCTTAACTTCTTTATCAATCATCAATTTAACGATTTCTGAGGCAATAAAATTACCCATACTATCATTTAATCTTCTCCCTGATAAAATTATTTCTGGGTAATACCCAAATTGCTGTGCTTTTTGAGCTAAATAAAATGGATCTACCCCTATACAATGTCCGCCAACCAAACCTGGTTTAAATGGTAAAAAATTCCATTTTGTTGATGCAGCCTCTAAAACTTCAGAAGTATTAATATTCATTAAACTAAAAATTTTAGCCAACTCATTAACAAATGCAATATTGATGTCTCTTTGACAATTTTCTATAATTTTTGCAGCTTCAGCTACCTTAATTGAAGGAGCTAAATGTGTCCCATTTTTTAAAACAGAATTATACAATTCATCAACTTTTAAAGCAGTATCTTTTGTAGAGCCAGAAGTTACTTTTAAAATATTTTCGACTGTTTTTATTTTATCTCCAGGACTAATTCTTTCTGGAGAATAACCTACATAAAAGTCTGTATTAAGTTTTAATCCTGATACTGCCTCTAAAACAGGTACACAATCTTCTTCAGTGGCTCCAGGATAAACTGTCGATTCATAAATAACAATATCATCCTTTTTTAAAAAAGCTCCAATAGTTTTACTTGCAGAAAGTAAAGGACCTAAAACAGGTTGATTATTTTTATCTACTGAAGTAGGCACAGTTACAATAAAATAATTACACTCTTTTAATAAGGTTTTATTTGTAGTAGGATAAAAGCCTTTAGGTGCTGTTGAATTTTCAACTAATACTTCTTGTAAAGCTTTATTATTAACTTCATTAGTTTTATCAACTCCATTTTTAATTTGGTTTACTCTTGTTTCATCAATATCGAAACCAATAACTTTATATTTTTTTGCAAAGAGTCTTGCAAGTGGTAAACCCACATATCCAAGACCAATAATTCCAATTTTTATAATACTCAAAATAAAGAAATTTAAAAGGCGAATTTACAAAAAAGGTTTTTAGCAATAGAAGTATATCCCTTGTGATTAGAAAGATGTTTTTTTAAACGCTCATCTATATTTGATGTACTTCCTACATAATACTTATTTAAAGCTTTTGAAAATAAAATATAAATAAAATAACACAAAGCAATTATCAAATAAAAAAACCTCATCGTTTCTGATGAGGTTTGTTGTTGTGGGTACACTTATAAAAATTTATTTGCTGAATAGGGATTATATATCCCTTTACACCCCATTTTGAAAAAGCTAAAAATTCTTTTTCTTCAAAAAAGCATTCATTTTTTATCTCCACAAACTTTCAAGACAGGTCTTAAGTTTGCACAAATAAAAAAAGCCTTGCCATTTGGTAAGACTTTTTGCTTTTATCTGTGGGCGCGAAGGGATTCGAACCCCTGACCCCTTGGGTGTAAACCAAGTGCTCTGAACCAACTGAGCTACGCGCCCTCGCTATTAGCGGATGCAAATATAATATAGATTTCTAATTACACAAAAGAAAAGATAATTTTTATTCAAAATAATTTAAGGTCATATAACCTCCATTTTTTAAATACTGGTCTTTTTGCATTAATTTTAAATCAGATTGCATCATATCTTTTACCAAGTCTTTCAAATCATATTCGCACTCCCAACCTAGTTTTTCTTTTGCTTTTGTAGCATCACCAATCAATAAATCAACTTCTGTTGGTCTAAAATACTTAGGATCTACTGCTAAAACTTCTTTACCAATTTCTAGTTGATATGCAGTATTAGCACATGATTTTATATAGGCTTTTTCCTCAATACCTTCACCTGTAAACGCTAACTCAATCCCTACTTCAGCAAAGCTCATCTTAACAAAATCTCGAACAGTAGTGGTTTTACCTGTTGCAATTACCCAATCTTCAGGAGTTTCTGCTTGTAAAATCATCCACATCATGCGTACATAATCTTTAGCATGCCCCCAATCTCGCTGGGCATCTAAATTTCCTAAATAAAACTTATCCTGTAGACCTAAAGCTATTTTTGCAGTTGCTCGCGTAATTTTTCGAGTCACAAACGTTTCACCACGTAAAGGCGATTCATGATTGAATAAAATACCATTACAAGCAAACATATTGTAAGCTTCTCTATAATTTACGGTGATCCAATACGCATACATTTTAGCGACAGCATAAGGAGATCTTGGGTAAAAAGGAGTAGTTTCAGATTGTGGCACTTCTTGAACTAAACCATACAATTCTGATGTTGAAGCTTGATA
>JABXIJ010000039.1 GCA_013373105.1 Flavobacteriaceae bacterium
GCATTGGAGCCATACCTGCACCACCACCTACGTAAAGCATTTCTGCATCAGATTCGTTGATAAAGAATTCTCCATAAGGACCAGAAATCACACACTTATCACCTTTCTTTAAATTAAATATATAAGATGATGCTACACCTGGATTTACATCCATCCATTGGTTTTTAGCTCTATCCCATGGTGGAGTTGCAATACGAACATTTAGCATGATTTCTCTTCCTTCTGCAGGGTAAGAAGCCATAGAATATGCACGTTCTACAGTTTCATCGTTCTTCATTACCAATGGCCATAAACCAAATTTATCCCACTCATCTTGAAACTTATCTGGTGTTTCATGCTCTTCTGGGTGTGCTGTAATGTCTATATCTTTATAGTTAACAGTACAAGGTGGAATTTCAATTTGAATATAACCTCCTGCTTTGTAATTCATATCTTCTGGAATTTCAACTACAAATTCCTTTATAAATGAAGCGACATTGTAGTTTCTAACTACTGTTGCTTCCCATTTTTTAATACCAAAAACTTCTTCTGGAATGGTAATATTCATGTCTTGTTTAACTTTAACTTGACATGCTAATCTTGCTCCAGCCTTTAATTCTTTTTTAGTAAAATGTGGTACTTCTGTTGGTAAAGCTTCTCCTCCACCTTCTAAAACGTGGCATTCACATTGAATACAAGAACCACCTCCACCACAAGCTGATGGTAAAAATATTTTTTCATTTCCTAAAGTAGTTAGTAAAGTACTACCTGAACCTACTTCAATTTTCTTTTCTCCATTAATAGTTATGGTAACAGGACCAGAAGGAGACAACTTTTGTTTTACCACTAACAATAGGGTAACTAATAATAATACGATTAGTAAAAAAGCTGCTACTGTAGCTAAAATGGTTCCTGTTGTACCTGCTGCTAATATCATTATACTACTCATTTATTGTGTTATTGGCTGCTATAATTTTAGCAGATTCTTCTTTCTTCTTTTTATCTAGCTCTAATTTAGCTTCTACCTCAGGTTTAGTATCTTTTTTCTCTTCATCTCCACCTGTTAACATACCTCCAAAACTCATAAAACCTATAGCCATTAAACCAGTAATTATAAAGGTAATTCCTAAACCTCTTAAGGCTGGTGGTACTGCAGAGTATCTAATTTTTTCACGAATAGCTGCAATTGCTAAAATTGCTAAAAACCAACCAATTCCTGAACCTACACCATAAGTTACAGCTAAACCAAAACTTGGTATTTCTCTAGATTGCATAAATAAACTACCTCCTAAAATTGCACAGTTTACAGCAATTAATGGTAAGAAAATACCTAAAGAGTTGTATAATGCAGGAGAGAACTTTTCTACAATAATTTCAACTAATTGTACCATGGTTGCTATTGTAGCAATAAACATGATAAATGATAAGAAACTTAAATCATATTCTGCAAATTCAGGTCCTAACCAAGCTAGAGCACCTTCTTGTAAAATATATTGATCTAACAACCAGTTTAAAGGAACAGTAACTGTTAATACAAAAATTACTGCAGCTCCCATACCAACTGAAGTTGATACTTTTTTAGAAATTGCTAGGTAAGAACACATTCCTAAGAATGTAGCAAATACCATGTTATCTATAAAAATCGATTTAAAAAATAATTCAATGTATTCCATGATAATTATGCTTCTTCAATTAATGTTTTGTTCTTACTTCTTTGTACCCAAATAATGATTCCTACAACAATTAAGGCCATTGGCGATAAAAGCATAAAACCGTTATTTTCATATCCAATTGCATATAATCCTGTTTTTTCTATTGGATCTCCTAAAACTTTAAAACCTAATAAAGTTCCTGAACCTAAAAGTTCTCTAAAGAAACCAACTATAACTAAGATTACACCATATCCTAATGCGTTTCCAACACCATCTAAGAACGATTTCCATGGACCATTACCTAAAGCAAAAGCCTCAAAACGCCCCATAATAATACAGTTCGTAATAATTAATCCAACAAAAACTGATAGTGTTTTACTTAATTCGTAAGCGAAGGCTTTTAAAACTAAGTCTACTATAATTACCAAAGATGCAACTACTATTAGTTGTACTATAATTCTAATTTTAGATGGAATAATATTTCTCATTAAAGAAATAACTACATTCCCTACACCTAATACAAATAATACTGACAATGCCATTACAATTGATGCTTTAAGCTCAGCTGTAATTGCTAATGCAGAACAAATACCTAGTACTTGAATAGTAATAGGGTTATTGTCGAATAAAGGATCTTTTATTAATGCTGCGTCTTTTTTCGATAAAATTCCCATAATTATTTTTTTAATGATTTAAAAAATGGCACATACAATGCTAAATCTCCCTTTATCATTGCTGATACTCCATCACCTGTAATTGTTGCACCTGCAAGTGCATCTACTTCATGATCAGTTTTGTCTTCATTTGTTGGATCGTTATTCCCTTTAGCAACAGTAATTCCTTTGAACTCTCCAGAATCTGTCATTAAATGCTCTCCAATAAAATCATCCATAAAATAGCGCTGTTTTATGTTGGCACCTAGACCTGGTGTTTCACCTTTATGATCAAAATAGGCTCCTTGAACAACCATATTTTCATCCATAGCTACATATCCCCAGATAGCATCCCAAAGACCTTTACCTCTTATTGGTGCTACATAAAATGTTTTACCATCTTTTTCACCAACAAATAATGGTAGTCTTCTTGTTTCACCTTTTTTTGCTCTATCTTTTTCTTTCTTAACATCAATTAAATAGGCATTCTCGTTTTCAGTAACTTTTCCATCTTCAATTACTAATTGCTTTTTGATGTATTTCGCAAATTCTTGACCTGCAACAGTAGTTGAAACAAAGTTTGCACTTGTTTCATCATTTTCGTTAACACCCATTGCATATAAGATGTTTTGTTGCTTTTCTATACGTTGGTTTTCTTTAATGTTTGGTTTTAATGATGATGCCATAAAAGCTAATAAAGAACCCACCACTATAACCATTACTATAGCAAAACCAATGGTATATACATTACCTTCTGTTTTCTTACTCATAATTTATGCAGTTTTAACTGTAGCTCTTTTTAAACGCTTTTTCACATTAGCTTGCACCACATAATGATCGATTGTTGGTGCAAACACATTCATTAATAATATTGCTAAGAATACTCCTTCTGGATAAGCAGGGTTGAATACACGTATCATTATTGATATAAAACCAATTAAGAAACCGTAAAACCATTTTCCTTTATTTGTTTGAGAAGCAGTTACAGGATCTGTTGCCATATACACAGCACCAAATGCTAAACCACCAATCATTAAATGCTCCCACCAGTCTGTACTCATTAGACCGTAAAATTTGCTTGATTCAGAAATAACTCCTGTATCTACAATTCCGTAGTTAAAAATCATACCCATTACAGCAGCTCCAATAAATGTAGAAAGTATAATTCTCCAACTTCCAATTTTGGTAAAAATTAAAAATGCAGCTCCTAATAGAATTAAAAACGTAGAGGTTTCTCCAACAGAACCCGGTATAAAGCCCATAAACTTATCCCAAGTCGAATAATCTACTGGCAGGTTTTGTGCATAGCTACCTAGTATTGTTTCTCCTGAAATTGCATCTGCAGTTCCTGCTCTGTTTACAGCATCATGCACCCATACCTTGTCTCCAGACATCCAAGTTGGATATGCAAAAAACAAAAATGCTCTTATGGTTAAGGCTGGATTTAAGATATTCATTCCTGTACCTCCAAAAACTTCTTTACCAATAACAACACCAAATACAACTGCCACTGCTAACATCCATAATGGAGTGTCTACAGGTACAATTAATGGCACTAACATACCAGTAACTAAGTACCCTTCTTCTACTTCATGACCTTTTATTATGGCAAAAATAAATTCTACACCAAGACCAACTGCATACGATACAATTACTAATGGCAATACTTTTATAATACCAATCCAAAGGTTATCCCAAGTAAAAAAGTTAGCTAATACATCTGCTCTTAACGAACTATCTATTGCTGCATAATGCTGGTATCCAGCATTAAACATACCAAAAATTAACACAGGAATTAATGACATAATTACTGTATTCATGGTACGTTTTAAATCGTCTGCTGCCTTAATGTGAGTTCCTCCATGAGTTACTTCGTTAGGCAGATATAAAAAAGTATGAAACGCATTAAATGCAGGAGCCATTTTAGTTCCTTTATACTTTTCTTTAAGATTATGTAATTTTTCTTTTAAGCTCATAATTCTATCCTAATTCTTCTTTCATTAAATCTAATCCTTCTCTGATAATTTTTTGATGAGGCTGCTTAGACACACAAATAAATTCTGTTAGTGCAAAATCTTCTGGAGCTATTTCATAACCTCCTAAAGCTTCCATTTCGTCTAAATCTTTATACATAAATGCTTTTAATAATTGCATTGGATAAATATCTAGAGGAAACACATCTTCGTAAGAACCAGTTACTACAAATGCTCTATGTTCTCCATTTGTATTGGTATTTAAATCGTACTTTTTATTAGGTGTTAACCAAGAAAAAGTTAAGGCTCTTGAAGTTGAAATTTTATCGAAAACTGGTTTATTCCAACCAAAGAATTCATAATCATCTCCTTCTGGAATAGCCGTAATTTGATTGTCGTAATAACCTAAAAAACCATCTTTTTTTACCTGAGTTCCTGTTAGAACATTACCACTAATAATTCTTGTGTTATCGTTATCTAATGCATCTCCTAAAATATCAGATACTGTTGCACCTGCAATAGCAGTTACATATTTAGGTGTTTTAATTTTAGAGCCTGTAATTGCTACAGTTCTTGTTATATTAAATTTACCAGTTAAAAACAACTCACCAATAACTACTAAGTCTGCAGGGTTTAACACCCAAACAACTTCTCCTTTATTAATAGGATCAATTTTTGCAATTTGTGTTCCAACATTTCCTGATGGATGAGGACCAGAAACTTGATGTACTTGTACACCTTCTACCCCATTAAACACAGTAGTTCCCCCATTACCAACTGATACATGCACTTTACCTTCTGTTAGTTTAGTAATAGCTTGTAATGCTGTCTTAATTTCTTTCTCTCTACCTGTTAAAGTATAGTTGAAATCAGCAGCTAAAGGTGCACTTGCATAAGCTGAAATAAAAATTGCTTTTGGCGCTTGATTAGGATTTGCAATCACATCAAAAGGGCGCTGTTTTATAAAAGGCCAACAACCAGATGAAAATAAGTAATTCTTAATTTCTTCTGTATTCATAGATGATGGGTCTTTTGAACCAAAATCTGAATATGTTAAACTTTTATCAGCTGCAATTTTAATTGCTAAAACTTTTCTTCTTGCTCCACGTTCAATCTCCACAATCTTACCAGATACAGGACTTGGAAATAAAATACGTTCATCACTTTTAGAATGAAAAAGTGCTTCACCTGCTTTTACTTCAGCGCCTTCTTTGGCCATAAGTTTAGGAATAATTCCATGGAATTCTTCTGGTTTTACAGCATATAAACTACTAATTGAAGATTCTGTAGTTTTCTTTTCTGCTTCACCAACAAGCTTAATATCTAAGCCTTTTTTAATACGAATGTCTTTTGACATAGTAAATGGAATTGTTAGTTATCTAAAAAAATCATGCAAATTTACGGGTTTTAGCAAATATTTTAAATACAAAACATCTTATATGTTCGTTAAAAAATACTATTTATAATGCTTCTAAATAATAATAAATTAATAAAACGTTTTAGTAGTATCTTTTGGCTTGTATTTTGATTTCTTTTAATTTAAGATTCCTAATTTTGTTATTATGAAGAAAATTTTTGTAGTGCTTTTTCAGCTTTTATTTACTGTTTTATCCTTTGGACAAAACATAAAATCTATTCAACTCAGAACCAATGAAAATAATTTTTCAGCCATTGTTCCATTAGGAACAATTTTAGAGCTTTCTTTCGATGATTTAGATGCAGATTCTAAAGACTATCAATACAAAATAGAGCACATGACACATGATTGGAAAAAAAGCAGGTTGCTTTCTAGCCAATATATAGATGGTTTTGATCAGAATACAATTATTAACGTTACCAACTCTTTCAATACTTTTCAAAGTTATACTCATTATTCTGTGAAAATTCCGAATAGAAATACCATAATCACTAAAAGTGGAAATTATTTATTATCAGTTTTAAACACTTATGATGAAGTTATTTTTACCAGAAAATTTGTTCTTTATGAAAATGCAGCTACAGTTGGTGTAGCAGTTTCTAGAAGTAGAAATGCAACTAAGTTAGATACCCAGCAAACTGTTGAGTTTAGTATAAGTCATCCAAAATTGAGAATAAACAACCCACAACAAGAAGTAAATGTTGTATTAATTAAAAACGACAATTGGAATAAAATCATAACTGGTTTACAGCCTACCTTTTTTCAACAAAACTCGCTACGATATACCTATAGCAACAAAACTAACTTTTATGGAGAGAACGAATATTTAAATTTCGACAGTAAAATAATTCGAAATAAAAGTTTAAACATTGTAAAAATTACACAGAAAAACAGAGAGGTGTTTCATCATTATATTTATCCTACAGAATATAATCCAAATATAAAATACACTTATAATCCAGATATAAATGGGCAATTTATCATAAGAACTTTAGAAGGTAATACACCTTCAACAGAAGCAGATTATGCTATGATGCATTTTACCTTAAAAGCAGAAACTCCTTTTTTAGATGAAGATGTTTATGTGTATGGTGCTTTTAATAATTTTGAAATTTCCGATGAAAATAAAATGAAATACAACCTTAACATAAACGCCTACACTGCTGAGATTTTATTAAAACAAGGTTTTTACAACTACACTTTTGTTACTGCAAATAAATATAAAGAATTTGATTATAAGAAAGTTATGGGTTCATTTTTTCAAACTGAAAATGAATATAAAGTAATCGTTTACTTTAAAGCTATTGGTGCATTGTACGATAGGGTTGTTGGTGTTGGTTCAGGTGTTTTTAATCCTGATAGATAAGAAGCTTAAAGATTTGTGTTTTTTGTTCAAAAAAGCTACATTTACTCAAGTATGGTAGAACAAATTACACAAGGTGTTAAAATATCTGTAGAAACTAGGTTTAAAGGTACCAGTTACAGAAACCATAGGCTATATTATGTATTTGCCTATTTTATAACAATAGAAAATAAATCTAACCATACATTTCAACTTACACATCGTTTTTGGAAAATTTTCGATTCTTTAAATAAAATTGACTTTGTAGAAGGTGAAGGAGTTGTTGGGCAAACGCCAATTTTAAAACCTGCAGATTCTTATTCATACACATCTGGTTGTTATTTAGAATCGACTATGGGTGCAATGAGTGGTTATTATACCATGTTAAATGTAGAGCATCAAAAAAACATAAAAGTGCAAATACCAACATTTCAACTTCAATCTCCATTCGTATTAAACTAATTAAAAAAAATAATAAGCCAGCAAAAATTCATGATATTGAGTGCTTAAATTGTGGACACCCTTTTAGTGGTCATGAAAAGTTTTGTCCAGAATGCGGCCAAGCTAATAAGGGCAAAAAAATAACATTCACCAATTTTATAATGGATGTTTTTAATGGTTTTTTTGATTTTGATGGTAGGTTTTGGAGTACATTTATACCTCTTTTAATTAAACCTGGTAAAGTTTCTAGAGATTATATTGATGGCAAAAGACAACGTTATTCGAATCCTTTTCGTTTTTACTTAACTGTTAGTATTTTGTTTTTTTTGATTGTTGGTTTATACAAAACCAAACAAAAATATGATGAGTTAACAAAAGGCACAATATCAGAAGTAGTTAAAGAACAAAAAGAAAGTACTAAAAAAGACTCAACTAATGTTACACAAAACAATAAGTTAACATCAGAAAAAATAGATTCTATTAAAAAAGAAGTTAATGCGAAAATGGAAAAATCAATTATTCCTATTCCAAAAAAAACAAGAGATAGAATTTTAAAGGAAATGGATAAAAAAGCCAAAGACAGTACCTTCTTAAAAGAAATTAATGAAGATGAAAAGGTTAAAGCTTTTAATATAAATTTTGGTGGCCCCACAACACTTGATAAATATGTGCAATTTATTAGTAAACACCCAGATATTAATATTGATGATGGTCTAGATAGTCTAGGTTACGAAAAGAATTTTAAAAATAGATTTTTATTAACAAGAGCAAAAACAATCTATTCATTAAATAAAAGCAAAGAAACAAGAGATCAATTTTTTTCGCAACTTTTATCTTATGGTTCTGTTGCACTATTTTTATTGTTACCAATATTTACACTTTTTCTTAAATTCTTTTATATTAGAAGAGATTTTACTTACATAGATCATCTAGTTTTTGTGTTTAATTCACAAACCGTTTTCTTTTTATTACTAAGCATCCATTTCATTTTCTTAATATTTGGTATTATACCAGAAGTATGGATTCCTTTCGCATTGTTTGCAGTATATTTATTCTTATCTATGCGAAAATTCTACCAACAAGGTTTTATAAAAACTTTTCTAAAATTTTTATTGTTAAATGGTAGTTTTGCTATGCTTTCTAGTATTGGTATTGGGCTTCTTTTTGTTTTTTCTTTTATGATTTTTTAGTTTTTAAAAAATCAACATAATCCATTGTAACTTTATCTTGTCCTTTTTGAATTGAAGTTATACTTACTGTTTCTATAAATGGTCTTTTCATCTTTATTGAAGTTGCTTTTGTACCTAAATTTTCATTTGAATGAAAAGCTAAAACTTTTTCTTGAGTAAGTTCATGAGTTTTTTCTAACCATTCATTAAACCAGTTTTCTCTTTCTTTTTTCATTTTTGGATTATACAAATTCGATGAAGACCAAATTTGAGGTTTGTTAGGCAACTCTTTAATATCAAGATTTTTACCTGTCCAAACAAATTGCATAAAGTTTAAGTTGATTGTATTCCACTCTAATACTAGTAAAGTAAAGGGTTCAATATTAGTAAAATCAAAACTTTTAATATAAGCTAAGACATCAATTGCTGATAACACGTTTTTTACAATAACTCCCCTACTTAATTTATAAGGCGGTTGTCTTTCATGACTTTGATATCCTCCATTTAAAACACATACTATCCTATTTTTTTCACTAGTACCAATCCAAGTTCCTCCAGCCAATTCATCTTTTGGATAGCGAATTGCAACCCCATTTTCATGATAAACTTTAGGTGGTAATGTTTTTCTTAAAGGTGTTTCATCTCTATTGCTAGTAAAAATAAAATTAGTATTTGAAGTTGGTAAAAAAGTAACTGTACACATAAACTAGTTTAAAAATGACGTTTCAAAGAAAAACGAAATCGTTTGAAAAGTCGTAACTTTGCAACTTTCAAAATTAGTTGATTTAATCATAAAAATACAAACAATGGATAGAGGATTTTTTAATGTTCCAAAAGCAGTAAATGAACCTGTAAAAAGTTATGCTCCTGGTTCTCCAGAAAGAGAAGAAGTATTAGCCACTTACAAACAAATGTTTTCAAGTAATGTAGACATTCCAATGTACATCAATGGCGAAGAAGTTAGAACAGAAAATACAAGAAATATAACTCCACCTCATGATCACAAACATGTTGTTGGACAATATCATTTAGCCGAAAAATCGAATGTAGACACTGCAATTGCAACTGCTTTAGAAGCAAGAGAAGCTTGGTCTAGATTAAGTTGGATGGAAAGAGCCTCTATTTTTCTTAAAGCTGCTGAATTATTAGCTGGACCTTACAGAGCAAAAATGAATGCAGCAACAATGATTGCACAATCTAAAAACTTACACCAAGCAGAAATTGATGCTGCATGTGAGTTAATAGACTTTTTCCGTTTTAATGTGCAATACATGACAGACATATTTAAAGATCAACCAGATTCTGCACCAGGAATTTGGAACAGAGTTGAATATAGACCTTTAGAAGGTTTTGTTTACGCAATTACACCATTTAACTTTACTGCCATTGCAGGAAACTTACCTGCTTCTGCAGCAATGATGGGTAATGTTGTAGTTTGGAAACCATCTGATCATCAAATATATTCTGCTAAAGTAATTGTAGACTTATTAAAAGAAGCAGGATTGCCAGATGGTGTTATTAATGTAGTTTATGGAGATCCTGTAATGATTACAGATACTGTATTAGCTTCTCCAGATTTCTCTGGCTTACACTTTACTGGTTCAACTTTTGTTTTCAAAGAATTATGGAAACAAATTGGTGTAAATATTCACAATTATAAAACCTACCCAAGAATTGTAGGTGAAACTGGTGGTAAAGACTTTATTTGGGCACACAATTCAGCTTATCCTTTACAAGTTGCAACTGCAATTACTAGAGGTGCTTTTGAATTCCAAGGGCAAAAATGTTCTGCTGCTTCAAGAGCTTATATTCCTGCATCAATTTGGGAAGAAGTTAGAACACATTTAGCAAAACAAGTTGCAGAAATAAAAATGGGTTCTCCAGAAGATCCATCAAATTTTGTTACTGCAGTAATTCATGAAGGTTCTTTCGATAAAATTGCAAAATATATAGATAACGTAGCAGATAGTAATGATGCAGAAATTATAATGGGTGGTAACTACGATAAATCTAAAGGTTATTTTATAGAGCCAACTGTAATTTTAACTACTAACCCTTTGTATGAAACTATGACAACCGAGTTGTTTGGTCCTGTAATTACTATTTATGTTTATGAAGATAAAGATTGGGAAGCTTCATTAAAGTTAGTAGATGAATCTACTGAATATGGTTTAACAGGTGCTATTTTCTCTACAGACAGATACATTATTCAAAAAGCTTCTGAAGCTTTAGAAAATGCTGCTGGTAATTTTTATATTAATGATAAACCTACAGGTGCAGTAGTTGGACAACAACCTTTTGGTGGTGCTAGAGCTTCTGGTACAAATGACAAAGCAGGTTCTGCTCAAAACTTATTAAGATGGGCTTCTGTAAGATTGATTAAAGAAACATTTGTTACTCCTCAAGATTACAAATATCCTTTCTTAGGATAAGAACATACATCATAAAAAAAAAGCCTCATCAAATTTGATGAGGCTTTTTTTATTAATTAATAATTAATTTTCTTGTAGTTCGTTTATTACCATTATTTATTTTTAATAGGTATATACCTTTAGAAACATCGTAAAAATGAACCTCTTCTCTAAAGACTACATTTGAATTTTGATACACTTTTTTACCTACTAATCTTCCACTTAGATCAAACAATTCAAGAGTAGTTTTTGCTGTGTCTACAGTATCAAACTGTAAGGTAAAAGTACCTGAATTTGGATTTGGAAATAAATTAAAACCTTCAAAGACTACATCTTCAATAGAGGCAGTTGCATCTTCTATTACTAAAGTATAGTCCTCTACTTCACCATCAAAATCTAATTCACATGCTGTAGGGTAAACAATAGGAGGATCTGGGTCAGTATATTTTGTAGAAATCCTCATTGTAATAGACCCTAATTTTGCTGTTGCAGGCACTGTTATAGAAAATGGACTTGAATCTGTAACTCCATTTTCAGTGTTTGAAGCACTACCTAAGTCATACTCTTCTGTACTTGTATCAAAAACACAATCTCCATTCCAATCTATCCAAGCTTTAGTTTGCACTCTATAGTTACCATCTGTATTTACACTAACAGATAAATTATGTGTATCACCTCTTTTTACATTTGTAGAAATTGAGGTATAATCATTATAAGGCACTGTTTTACCTGAAGCATTATCTATAGTATTAAACTGTACTAAAGTTGTACTTGTTGCATAATCTAAATTACCTGTAGATCCACATATTGAACAATCTCCTGTAGTAAAAGAAAATAATGAGGAGAAACTTCCTTCACCACATAGATTTTTGGGTTTTACCCTCCAAAAATATTGTGTTTTTACATCTAAAGTAGTCGTCGTAAATGAATTTGTAGCAACATTTCCACTACTTACAATATTTGCAAAAGCATTATCTGTAGCCACTTGTACATCATAACTTTCAGCAGATATATCTTCATCCCACATTAAATTTGCACTTAATGGTACATCTAATGCATTATCTACAGGCGATGTTAAATTTATTGGGTTAAAAGTACTGGATACAATTTTTAAGCTAACATCTAAGGTTTGCGTTATAGTATTAGCAGTTCCAACAACTTCGATGTCATAAATTTGAGGAGTTAATCCATCTAAATTTGTCACTGTCATAACTGTTGAACCATTAGCAGATATGGTTGATGGGTTAAAAGTTACCTGAGTTCCTTGTGGGTTGTTATTAGCTGTTAAAGCAACTGATTCATTAAAACCATTTACAAAATTAAAATCTAAATTAAAAGTTGCTGTTTGATTTCCAGAATTGCAAAGGGTTTGTGTACCACTTTGATCGGAAATAATAAATGTTGGAGCTGTAGAATTCACAACTATTGTCCCTGCATTTACAGCATAATAAATATTGTTTACAGGCTCTATTAATAACCTTACATTTGTACTTGGGTTATTTGGCACCAAAACATTAACAGAACCATCATTTGGTGTGTTTTCTGCCAACGTTATTGGAAATGTTAAGCCACCATCTGTCGACATTTTTACATTTACTAAAGTTGTATTTACAGGTGCTGTATTTGTGCTTGCAACTTCCCATGTAATTGTTTGTGTACTTCCCACATCCCAAGTTTCCCCTCTATTTTGCTGAGATGTAAAAGCAAAACCACCTGTGCTTGCAACTGTAATTTTTACATCATCTCTAGCTGTATTTCCTGCTATTGGATGATTATCTCTTACTGTAAATGCAAAATTATATTCTCTTGCAACTGAAGCTAAAACTTCCCATTCTGGAGTATCGCCTTGTAAAACTGAATTTAAATTTGGGAAATAACGAACTGGAACATCTTTAGATGGTAAAGACCTAAATGACGGTCCTTCAAAATTTGTAGAAACTGGAGGCATTTGAGCAGACTCATTATCTATCTGCTCCCAATTATAGGTTAATCCATTTAAACCATCTGCATCTGTAGCTACACCAGTTAATTTAAAAGGTGTAGAATGAGGAATGGTATAGTCTAAACCAGCATTCGCAGTGGGTACTGCATTATTTGTATTTGTTAAAGTAGCACAATTTGCATTAACTTGAATATAGTTTTGCATTTGCGAAATACTTACAGCATGAAAGTAATCATCACTATTTCCAGTTGAAGGACCAACACCAATAACATTAGGTGAACAAATACCAGCATAACCCATTATTGTTGAACCACTTCCTACTTCTACTGCAGTTTCTTGAGTTCTATTACAAGAATTACTTTGTGTGTGGGTTGCACCAAATTGATGTCCTAGTTCATGTGCAACATAGTCTACATCATAAGGATCACCAACTGGATTTGAGATTCCTGTTACACCTCTACCTTTTTGACCAGTTCTACAAACTACACCTAATCCTGCTAAACCAGCTCCACCAATACTAAAAATATGACCAACATCGTAATTTGAATCACCAATTCGTATATCAAGAATTCGTTGAGTTTCATCTATCATTGTAGAGGCAGTTCCATCAGTTATGCCATCTGTAGCGCTGTTTAGAAAAATTACTTGGTCGTTATTAGCAACTAAAACCATAGTAACTCCTAAATCTTTTTCGAAAATTGCATTTATTCTTGTCATTGAAGTATTAATAGCAGAAAGCACAGCAGCTTTTTTAACAGCATCTGAAGCTGAACTATCAACACCTTGTCTATTTAATTGAAATTGTGCATACTCTCCACTAGTAACAATAGCTAACCTGTAGGTTCTTAAATTACCATCGTTTACAACTCTATTAAACTCTAAATTACCATCGTTTTTTAAACTCTTATCTTCTGTTAAACATTGATGTTCATGCCCATTTTTTCCAAGATCATTTCTACTATACACCATGTATTGTTTATGATCTTTCGTAAAAGGATCTATGTAAACAGTTGCATGCTTACCTGAATGAATAACTCCATGAAGTCCTTCTGTTCCAAAACTCAACTTTGCAATTGCAGTTGGGTCGTCTATACCTTTAGCAGTATACGAACGAATATTTGGAAATTTAGCTTGAAGAGCAGGTTCAAAATTAGAAGTTTCTTGAATAGAAAACTGTTTTAATTCGCCCTTATCATTTGGTAATTCAATAATTTGAGATTTCCCTTTACCTAATGTTATTAAGTTGCCTTTAAATAAATTAATATCTAAAGACATTATAGAATAGTTAGAAGGAACATTCTTTTTTTGATATAACATGAAATCATTAGCATCATATTCTATCTTTGCTGAGTTATACCAAGTTTTTTGCCCAAAGCTATATAAGGTAAAAAATAGGGATAAGCATAAAAACTGGATAAATTTTCTTTTGTACATATTTTTAAGGTAATTTATCTAGTTATCAAATATAATGTATTCTTACCTTTGTACTCAATGAAGAATAAAAGTGTTTTTTTACAAGATTTAACTCAAAAAGACTACAAAGAAACTTGGGATTATCAAACAGAATTACTTCAAGAAATTGTTGATACTAAGATTTTTAACCGTAGAAATAACACCACTAATAAAACCAAAAATCATTTTCTTTTTGTAGAACATCCACATGTGTACACTTTAGGTAAAAGTGGCGATTTAGCTAACCTTTTGTTAAACGAAGAACAGCTTAAGGAAAAAGGAGCTACTTTTTATAAGATAAATAGAGGTGGAGATATTACTTATCATGGTCCAGGACAAATTGTAGGATATCCAATTTTAGATTTAGAAAACTTTTTTACTGATATTCATAAATATTTACGTTTACTAGAAGAAACCATTATTTTAACCATAGCAGAATATGGTTTAAAAGGCACTAGAAGTGAAGGTGAAACTGGAGTTTGGCTAGATGTAGGTACTCCATTTGCACGAAAAATTTGCGCAATGGGAATTCGCTCTTCACGTTGGGTAACCATGCATGGATTTGCTTTAAATGTAAATGTAGATTTAGGTTATTTTGACAATATTATTCCATGTGGAATTCGAGGTAAAGCAGTAACTTCTATGGAAGCTGAGTTGAATAAAAAACTAGACTTAGAGGAAGTAAAACAAAAAATATTAAAGCACTTTAAAAGATTATTTGAGATAAGAAAAATATACACAACTATTTAATCTTTTATTTAATTTTAGATTGTTAGTTAAGTGTAAAAATCTAAACAATAATTTTTTGATAATTTATTTCTTTTTTAGAATGATTATTTCTTTTGTTGATTTCATTATAAACAGCATCCCAAAGTTTAATTCTATTTTGTAATGTTTCTATTATTGCAGTTTTAGCTTCAAGCCACAATGCTTTATCATTTCCACATAAATTAGATGTCATTTGTAACGCAAGTTCACCATGACTACCACCATCAACTTCAATATGTCTTTCTAAGTAATATTTAAGGTTTGAAATACTCTCAGGAAATTTTTGATATAGTTTGTTAACAAGTGATATAAACATTCCTGGAATTAAGTCTTCACGTCCAAAAGTAAAAATTGCTGCTTGAAGGTGAACCTTATTGCTTTTTATTACATTAAATGTTGATTTTACAAATTCTTTTGCTTCTTGTGGAATATTAGATATAGTTGCAGAAGAGCATATGTTATTTGTAGTTATAAGTGTACTTAATAAATCTTGAACTGTCTTGGTGTTTGCATTACATTGCTTCATTGCATCTAAATACATTTCAAAATGACTTTTTCTAATTCCATTTTGATCAATATCACATTCCTCTTCTGCAACAATCGTATTAATTAAATATCTTGTTTCTGCAGATCCTTTTGGGTACCAAGGTATGCTTACACAAGTTAGATTAATTTGTAGTGATTTTAATAAAGACATAAAATCCCATACAGCATAAACATGATACTCCATAAAAACTTTCAAATCATCAATATCATTAATCACTGAATAAACTTTGTGATTAATAATTTTATTACGTAGAGGCTCAATCTCTTGTCTAATACTATTTACAATCTCATTCATTACTGTATAGTGTATTAAGATTTATTTTTTTATTATAAAATTCTAAATTAACGTAGCTTATTCGAAATATTTAAATGTTATTTTTTTCAATAACTATTAATAAAAAAAACTTATGTTCAGATATTATGTGAAATTATTTTGAATATTAAGTTAACTTTGAAATACTATGAACTTATATTAAAAGTGGCCCCAAGAACTTGTAGATTATTAATGTTCGTTATAGAAAAAAGATCTCAGAGCCACACCCCCATAAAATTTTAGTAATGTTGTAATTGAAGGATATATAATATTTTAAATATCGTAATCTAATATAGGTTTCCTTTTACTGGATATGTAAAACAACTTCTTTGGTGTAGCTACTAATAGTATGACATCATGTTTAAAATTATAATCACACTTAATACACGAAGCAGACGGAAATATTTTGAATACATATTTTATGTTATTTATAATCTCTAGTATGTATTTATTTATGCTATTTGTCTTACTCATATTCCAAATAACTAGGTGCAAAAATAATTTACATTATTCTCGCAATGTTAGAGAAAGTAATAACCGATTATATTTAAGAATAAGTGGGTTTGTTTTAGAGGTTTTACATTTTAATTAAACATTAAACTGTAACTGCAGCAAATCTATAATGTTACTCTAGATTTAAAAAATTTCTAAACTCTATAATACGTCTTTTTGCAATTGGTAAATTTTTACCTCCTTTAATATGGCAATAAAGACCATCATTTTTATGAATACTATCAATTTTAGTGATATTTAAAATATATTTATGATGAATTCTAAAAAACATATTAGGAGGAAGTATACTTTGGTATATGCCTATATTTTTTGACACAAATTTTTCAGTTCCATCTTCAAAGAAAAATCTAGAATATTTACCATCAGCTTCTACATATAAAATATGATTTATATTTATAATTTCAATTTTATTGATGCCTGGCAAGGCTAAGACTTGTTCACTAATTTTTCCAGCTTCTTCTAATTGTCTGATTTTAAACTTATCATCTAATTTATTATTTAAATTCAATATAGCCTTTCGAAGCGATAAAACATCCAATGGTTTTATCAAATAAGAAGTAACATTATATTCATTTAGTACTTTTAATGCATATTCCTTACTTGAACTAGTAATAATGATATCTGCTTTTATATTTTCGAATTCTTTTAATATGTCTAATGATGTTTTTTGACCACCCAATTCAATATCAAGAAAAATAATATCCGCAGAATTATTTAGAAGTAATTCAATAAGCTCTTTTTCATTATTAGCCTCACCAATAACTGTAATATTGGGAAAATATTTATTTAAAAGCTCTTTTAAAATCTCTAAACTCATTTTATTATCCTCTATAATATAAGCTTTTAAGATACTTGACATATTTCTTGTTTGATTATGAGTTTTACAATTAAGTTAAAAAATATAGGAAACTAATACTCATTTTTTAATGCTTCACATACTTCTATTAAAGTTTGAATTATTTTCTGTGTACTAGAGTTAATCTTTTTAGTAATAGTTGAGTGCATATCGCATGAAAGTATATACTCAAGATCATTTTCTAAACTAGTTATTTCTAATTCTAAAATACTTGGTTTAACTTTATGTATAATTTTTTTTATCGTATTAAAATCATTATTTTTTAGTGCATCTTCTAATAAACTTGGTTTATCATAAATTTCATTAATAAATAAATTAATCATTTTTTTGATAAAGTCATTATTATTCCTTCCCTTTTTTTTGAGTGAATTCAAGTTATAAAGTAATTTATTGTCATTGCTTAAAGCTACTTTTGGCGAAGAAAAAGCCTGTTCTATTTTTCGACAAAGTTCCTCCTCATCAAATGGTTTGATAAGATAATCATTCATACCAATTTCAAGATATAATTCAATTTCATGTTTAAATGCATTTGCAGTAAGGGCAATAATTGGAGTTTTACTTAAAAGTGTTTTTCTTATATGATTTGTAGCTTCTACACCATCTAATATTGGCATCTGAATATCCATCAAAATAAGATCAAAATCTTGCTTTTCAAATAACTTTATAGCTTCAGCTCCATTTTCTGCTTCTATTGTTTCAATACCTAAGAATTCTAATGTTTGAATAGTTATAAATCTATTCATTTCGTTATCCTCTACTAAAAGTACTTTTTTACCTTTAAAGTAATTTTTTTGAACTTGAAATAAGTTAGGTTCTAAATTTTTAAGATCTCCTTTCTTAAGATTTAAAGTAAATGAGAAGCTAGATCCTTTTTCTTTAGAACTTACGACATTTATTTCACTTCCCATAAGTTTAACTAAATCGTTTGATATAGTTAAACCAAGTCCACTTCCTTCGAAACTTCTATTAGAATTACTTTCTTCTTGAGTAAATTTATCAAATACTTTTGAAATGAAATCCTTAGTCATACCAATTCCAGTATCAATAACTATAAATTTTAATGTTTGACTATTTCTATAATCTTCAATTAAATCTACCGTTAAGTTAACACTGCCTTTGTTAGTAAATTTTATAGAATTTCCAACTAAATTAAATAAGACTTGTCTTAATTTTTTATCATCTCCAATTAATACTGGAGCTATTTCTTTTGAGACATCAACTGTGAAATTTAAGTTTTTTTCATGAGCTTGCCCAGAAAATATAGAATGAATATTAAATGCCAAAGCACTAGGGCTAAAGGAAATATTCTCTATCTCCATTTCACCAGATTCTATTTTAGTAATATCTAGTATGTTATTCAGAATTGTCAATAGGTGTTTAGCAGAATTTTCAGACTGGGTAACGTAAAAGTGTTGTTTTAATGTCAGTTCTTCTCTATTTAATTGTCTTATCATCCCTATAATTACATTTAAGGGCGTTCTTATCTCATGACTCATGTTAGCTAAAAAAAGCTCTTTTGCTTTGGAAGCGGATTCTGCTTTTTTTATAGCTCTTGCTAATTCTTTTTCTAATTGTTTTTGAATAGTAATATCTAAATGAATACTTATTCGACCTATTAAATTCCCTTTTTCATTATAATTTTTTGCACTACTAACGAACCACCATTTTTCTTCTCCTCGTTTATCTATTAAATTAATTTCAAAACTATCAGATTTATTATTAGTAGAGTTTTGATCTAAATAGATTATATCCAAGATATTTTCGGGTAAGAAAAATTTAGATAGATTTTCTCCTTTTATATTGTTCAGATTATAACCAGACATATCACAAAAACTCTGGTTGGCAAAAATAATTTTATCGTTTAAATCTATCTCTAACAATCCAAGGTTCATGTTAGCAATAATATTTTGGAACTTCTCTTTTTCAACTCTAAGTTGATTATCTAATTTTTGTCTGTTTCGAATATTTGTTAACATCATACCAAAGAGTGATAAAATTTTCTTTTCTTTATCACTATAAACATGATGTTTTTCTACAGAATCAAAACCAACAAAACCAATTAAATCATTTTCATTTATTACTGGAATAGTTAAAAGACTTTTAATTCCTTGAGGCTCTAAAATATCTTTTAAAGCCTTTTCTTCTAATATTTGAGAGTTTAGTAAAGATACATCTGAGATATAAAATGGTTCTCCTTTTTTATGCTTATCAAGCCATTGAGGTATATATTCTGTAGGTACTTGTTGAAGATTATTTATTTCTGGTGTAATACCTTCCTTACACCATTCAAATGTATTAGAAGTGGTATTTGAACTAAAATCATAATCAAAAATATACGCCCTATCTGCATCTACAAAAAGACCTATTTTCTCAAGTGAACTGTTAATAACACTTTCCAGATTTTTGGGGTCTAAATTGATATAAGTTGAAGCGATATCAATCAATACATTCTGAAGTTTCACTTCTTTATCTAGAGATTTTTTAGCAAAATATTCTTCTGTTCTGTCAGAAATAACACCATCTAATCTAACTGGTTTTGAATTATTATCGTAAATAATTTGACCTTTATTACGAATCCATTTAGTTGATCCAGTGTTTGTTTCAATTTTATATGTTTTAGTAAAATGGCCATTCTTTTCCAAGTCAAATTGTATTTCTTTAGAAACATCATAATTATGTTTTACCATAATTAAATTCAATAAATCTTGATTATTGGTAATCAATGAATTATTGATTTCAAAAATAGACTTTAAGCTTGGGGTTACAAATAATACTTTATTTTCAGGTAATTTAATAGAGTATACTGCATCTGTCATTTCGTCAAAAATACTTTCTAACTGCTGCTTAGTTTGTGCTAGTTTATTTTCTTGTTTTTTTCTTTTGCTAATATCTCTAGAAATACCTATCACAAAATTTTTTTTATTAAATGATGTAGTTGAAACTGTAAGTTCTACTGGTATTTTTTTTCCATTAACTTGATTAATATTTTCAGCCTCTATAATTAATTGACCTGAAGTTTTCAAATCTTCAACATGTTCTTTCCAACCTTTTAAATTATTTTTAAATTGTTCATCTAAGTCTCCAACAGAATATCTATTAACTTCTTTTTGAGGTATTCCTAAAAATAAAGAAGCAGCTTTATTGATATAATACATTCTTCCAGATTCTTCTGCTATTTGAACAGAATCTGAATGATTATTAATAAGTTCATTTAGAATATTGAGTTTTTGAATTTCTCTTTCTCGACACAAATCTCTTCCTAAGCGATCTACAACTTTTTTTAATTCAAAAAACATTGTTTTTGAAAAAATATTTTTTCTCAGTAAGACTAAATAACCAAATTCATAAAGTGGAAAAAAATAAACATAAGAATTATTAACGGACTTATAAAACGGTTCTTTTACATTGTCAATTTCATTAGAGAATTCATTTAAAAAGTTACTCCATTGAGTGTTCAATTTTAATGCTTTAGGAGCAATATAGGTCCACTTTTGCTGGTTGTATATTGCAACTCCAAAACAACTTAACTTTCTCAAGTATAAATCAAGAATTTTTGGTAATTCATTTTTTGAATTACTATTTATTGTTTGGTTTAGTAAAATATCTAGTAGAACTTGACCTTCAATTATTTCTCTATCCATTGAGCTACAACGATTGTTTTATTTAATATTTGAAGAACTGTATTTCCGTTATTAGCAATTTCTCCAATACTTAAAACTCCATTAACTGGTTAAAATTTGTTTAAATGTTTAATTTCATCATCAAAATCTTTACCTAAAAATATTGCTCTAGAAATACAATCAATAGTTAGTTGAGTATGTCTTTGAAATTTAACTTTAGGTAAATCTTCCACAGCACTTTTTTAACTTTTAAGAAGAGAACTAGCATTTCCATACATAATACTAATATATTCCCCCTCTATTAATTTGTCAAATGTATTTAATTTTGTGATGTCATTAGTAAATAGATCACGAATTATTAATTCACTATCTAAATTTACTAATCCTAGAGCATACGATTTTGATAACTCAAAAAAAGAATCTTTATTGATAACTTTTTTTGAATGAGACTCTATAAAATTTTCATAATACTTAAAAGCAGGCTCCCAATTTAAAGTTAGTATTGTATTATCTTTACATTCTGTTATTTTAATTGGATCTGAAATTTGTTCCAATCCGTGATGAGAAGCAAATGAAATATCATTTTTAAACAATCCTAAAACTGCAGCATTTTCATATATACCTTGATTAGCAAAAACACACGGAAAAGATTTACGTTTTAAAGATCCAGTACAACCACCAAGGTATTTAACAAATGGTCCTAATTCGTTATAAAGCTCTTTTACAAAAATATTTTTTTCTTTCCATAGAAAATTCAAAAAACAAAAAACACTTTTATAATCTGTAGAAAAATTATTTAATTGGTTAGATAATTGATTTGCAATAGAAGTTTCTATATCTGAATCTATTAACAAAACTTTTAAATCTTTAAATAAAGGTTGAATTAAAAAACCTATTTCTTTTCTCTCACCATCTGCAAACAACTCTGGAAAAACACTGCCAAGCAAGGGTTTTTTATTAAGTTTTAAAATTTTTTTTAACTCATTTTCATTAGTACTATTTTTATCACATCCAAATAGCATAATCCCTTTTATAGCTTCTTCAGACTGTAATTTTAATAACCCTTTCTCTAAATGTTTTAAATTTTCGAAATACATATTTTAATTATAGCTATTATATAATAAGTAAATACAAGTATTTTACTTAAAAATAATTATCAATTTTAAATATAATTAAATTATTAGTCTAATTTTAATTTGTAGTAGAAAAAAAGAATAAATAAAATAGGTATTTTATTTCTAAATTAAATGCCTATTTCTCTTGATTAAAATACACTTTATAGTATTTCATTTTTTTTACTTCATCGTATCCCTTTTCTAAATATTCTGATGCTGCATCTGGTGCATTAACATCTAATTTAATTTGAATATGTGTATCTAATTTAATTTCTGTCTTAAGCTTATTCTTTTCTTTCTTTAAGACCACTCCAGAAACATCAAAATTATTTCTAATGAGCACTTCATTTAATGTTTCGTAGTGTTTTTTATAATCTTCAAAAAGGTCTTTATGATTGTCTTCATTAAAAACATCTTCTTTAAATTCATGGTAATCTACACTTTTATGTTCTTTAAAATAATCGACAGTATTGGCTAAGAAATTACCTTGCTCTTGTTTTCCAAATTCTGGTTTTAAAACCTCTTCTGAAAACGAAGAACACATTTCTAAATAATTCTGAGTGTGTGAATTGTAATCGTCTGCTAATTTCACAGATAAAAAGTTTTTAATCCAATATTGTGCATCGTAGTTGTTATTATCTACTGAAAAGACAACTGTACCTTCTGTATCTGCAGTATTTAAAATTAAACAGCCTTTATCTATTTTTCTTGTAGAAATACCTTGTTGAACAACAAGATCCCAACTTTCATTATCGTCTAAATAAGTCTGAAAAAAATCAACTTTATTTTCAATTTTAAATACACCAACTGCATCTGTTACAATATCCTTATATACTATGCCCTCTATTAAAACCACCAAAACATCACCTGTTTTTATTTGTGGTGAATTTGATTGTTCATACAAGTGATTTACCATGTTTTTAGAGTATTCTAAAAACACTTCTGGATTTGAAAAAATCTCAGATGCATAATTATTCATCTCATTTAAACGAACATCTGCATGATGTGAAAATCGATAACTCTGGGTTAAATTACCAAATGGTTTTAACAAGTAATTTTTCATTAAATCATAAGTCTCTTGATCGAAACGAATTAATTCTTCAGAAAAAACATTCTGACCACTATTGTGTTTATTGGCTACTTTATGCAATATACACTTGCTAATTTCTGCAGTCGATTTTTTAATCATTATCTAAAATTTTGGAGCGTAAAAATATAAAATTAGAGGGCTAATTTTAATTGTTCTGGTAATAATTTAAAGGTTTTTCTATGGTACTTTGTAATGCCATATTTTTTAATAGCTGCTCTGTGTTCTTTGGTAGGATAACCTTTGTTTTTTTTCCAATTATATTGTGGAAATTCTTGATGAATTTGTTCCATAAACTCATCTCTATAGGTCTTTGCTAAAACTGAAGCTGAAGCAATACTCATAAACTTTGCATCACCTTTAATAATGGTTTTATGAGGAATATCTTTATAATTTTTAAACTTATTACCATCAACAATTATAAATTCTGGCGCTACCTTTAATTGTTGTAAAGAACGATGCATACCCGTTAAAGAAGCTTGTAAGACATTGAGTTTATCAACCTCTGTATTGTCTATAAAAGCAACAGAAAACGCAATAGCTTCTTGCTCTATTATTGGTTTTAACAATTGTCTTTTCTTTTCAGAAAGTTGTTTGGAATCGTTTAACAAAGGATGCGTAAAATCTTCTGCTAAAATTACAGCAGCAGCTACAACAGGGCCAGACAAACATCCTCTACCAGCTTCATCTGTTCCTGCTTCAAGTTTAAAACCACTGTAATTTAACTTTAGCATACTACAAATTAACAGATTTCAAAGTAATTATAGCTTATAATATTCGTTTTATTATTTTACTTTTGCTTTTGTTAAAACGTGGAATGAAAAACAATTTATTCATATTTTTTGTAGTATTTTTTGTGTGTAGCAATCAGCTTTTTTCTCAAAGAATAAGTAGTGATGGTGGGGGTACTACAAGAGGTGAAAGATTAGGTGGAATTGATACTTTAAATACTTCTAAAACTACCAAGGTAATTTTATCTGGTAAAACTAAATATACAGATTACAAAATCTTTTCGCACTTCAGAGACACAGCTTATATAGATACTACTTTAACTCTTAAAAAGCATTACAAATACAACTTTTTACGAAAAGACAATTTCGAATTATTACAGTTTCATAACCAAGGGCAAACGTATAACAATTTAGGGTATGGTTTTGACAACGTTAGTAGATTACCAGACATTGGTTTTAGTGCAAAACAATTTCCTTACTTAAATGTTGAAGATATTAAGTATTATGAGGTACCTACGCCAACATCAGAAATAACATATAAAACAGGATTACAACAAGGGCAATTTGTAGATGCAATTTTTACACTCAATTTTTCAAGACGCTTAAATGTTTCACTAGCCTATAAAGGTTTACGTTCTTTAGGTGCTTACAGACGTTCTTTAGTAAGTTCAGGAAATTTTAGGAGCACTTTTGGGTATAGAACTAAAGAAAATCAATATGAAATTAGAGGACATATAACCACGCAAGATTTCTTTCATGAAGAAAATGGAGGGTTAACTTCCTCTGCTCTGCAAAGCTTTATTGACGAAGACCCTAACTTTAATCAACGCTCTAGACTAGATGTAAACTTGAACGATGCCGAAAATCAATTTAATAGTAGTAGACTTTATTTTGAACATAGTTTTAAGTTGCTTTCAAGCAAAGACTCAGTTTCAAAAAAAGACTTTACAAACTTAAAAGTAGGTCATGTTTTTATTACTGAAAATAAGAGCTATAATTTTTCTCAATCCACTTTAACACCATCAATTTTTGGTAATTCTAGCAGTACAAATGCTAGTAATAATGATGCTACAAGTACCATAACAGATAATGAATTTAATTTAGAATTTAACTCGAAATATATTTTAGGAAAATTTAAAGCTAAAGTACATTTAACAAGCTATTCTTATGGTTATGATACTATTTTAAATAGTAACGCGAACATTAATACATTAAAATTAAGAGGAAATGCTATTTCTTTTGGTGGTTCTTGGAATGCAAAAATTAAAAACTTTAAACTAAATGCAAACGCCAATATAACACCAGGTTCTGGACGTTTATCTAGTAATTTTATTAAAGGTGAAGCCATTTATGAAAAAGACAGTGTTATAAAAGTTAAAGGGAGTATACTACTAAGTTCAAAGTCGCCTAACTTTAATGCGTTATTACATCAAAGCAGATACGATAATTACAACTGGCAAAATAACTTTAGTAATATTAATACAAGAGATTTAGGTTTTGATTTACAATCTAAATGGTTAAATGGAAGTGTGAATTTCACTAATATAGACAACTATACCTATTTTGATGAAAACAGCATTGCACAACAATTTACAGATCAAATTACTTATTTAAAGGTTAAAGTAAATCGTGAATTTAAATTTTGGAAATTTGCTTTAGACAACACCTTAATGTATCAAAATGTTAGTAATGGTAGTTCTATATTTAGAGTTCCAGAGTTTATAACCAGAAATACATTTTACTATGTAGATGAATGGTTTAAAGGCAAACCAATGTTGGTAAATATTGGTTTTACTTTTCGCTATTTTACAGCTTATAATATGAATGCTTATAACCCTTTATTAGCAGAATTTCACTTACAAAATAGTGAGGAAATTGGTTTTCCAACTGTAGACTTTTTCTTTAATGCTAGGGTTAGAAGAACACGATTGTACTTACAAATAGACAATGTAACTTCGGGGTTTACATCTAAAAATTATTTTACTGCACCAAATTATCCTTTTAGAGATTTTACCATACGTTTTGGTGTAGTTTGGAACTGGTTTATATAAATGAAAAGTCAACTAAAAAATAACTGGAAACTTTTTCTATTAGCTTCTCTTACCTTAGGATTAGCACCTTTTAATCCACCTCACATTTTAGGTAAGATTCAATGGATTTTAGGAGGTAATGCATTTGATCAAGAAAAAGGAATGCAGTTTATGGATTGGTTTGATGTACTTTTACATGGCTCACCATGGGTACTTCTAATTATTTCATTGCTATTAAATCTTTCAACTGTATTAACAAAAAAAGGCCAGAATTAAATCTTTTTATTTACGAATTAGTCTTCTGATTTGAATATTAAATGCTGCAAAAATTAAGGTCATTATTGGACTCAAATAATTAAAAACAGCATAAATAAAGTAGTCTGCAACACTTACTCCTAATACACTAGATTGATAAGCTCCACAAGTATTCCAAGGTATAAGCACAGAAGTTACAGTACCAGAGTCTTCTAGGGTTCTACTTAAGTTTTCTGGAGCAAGCCCTCTATCTTCATAAGCTTTTTTAAACATTTTTCCTGGTACAACAATAGCTAAATATTGATCTGATGCAATAATATTTAATCCTAAACAACTGGCTACTGTACTTGCAAATAACCCAAAAATAGAAGTTGCTACAGATAATAAACTTTTTGTGATTTTAGCAAGTGCTCCAATTCCATCCATAATACCACCAAAAATCATGGCGCTTATAATTAAATAAACTGTCCATAACATGCCTTGCATACCTCCTGATGAAAATAATTGAGTTAGTTTTTCATTATCTGTTTCTATCTGAGTATCTGTAAAAATTGCATTTAAAATTGTGCTAAATTTTGAAGATGTTAATGAATTTAATATATCATTTTGAAAAATAAAAGCTAATATAACTGCCAATAAAACACCTGCTCCAAGAGCAATTAATGGTTTAGTTTTAAAGACAATTAAAACAATAACAATTAAAGGAACTACAAACAACCATGGAGTTATGGTAAATGTATCATTTACTACTGTCAATAAATTACTCACATCAGCATTACCTGTAGTTTCAATAGATCCACTTAAAATAGAGAATACTATTAAAGCAATTAATACACTAGGAATAGTTGTATAAAACATATACCTAATGTGTGTAAATAAATCTGTTCCAGCCATAGCTGGTGCTAAGTTTGTGGTATCTGATAAGGGCGACATTTTATCTCCAAAATAGGCTCCAGATATAACTGCACCTGCTATCATTCCTGCAGGAATTCCTAAAGCACTACCAATACTTACTAATGCAATACCAACTGTTGCAGACGTGGTCCAAGAACTACCAGTTGCTATAGAAATTACAGCTGCAATGATTACAGAAACAGGTAAAAATAAATCAGGACTTAATACTTGTAAACCATAATAAACCATAGCTGGAATAATTCCACTAACCAGCCAAGTTCCTGCTAAAGCACCTACTAAAAATAAAATAGCAACTGGTATTAAAATACTTTTTAAATTCTCAATAACTTCCTCTAGCATAGTTTTAATACTAACTTTATTGAAAAATCCAACAATGGCTGCTATACCACCTCCTATAAGTAAAATAAATTGATTGGTATATTGCCCAAACCATTCTTGACCCTCTACAAAAAAGATATTGTAGGCCAATAAACCCATTAATATTACTACTGGTATTAATGACTCAAATAGGTTTAATTCTTTATTTTCTATAATTTTTTGATCTTCTGCTTCTATTTCTGATAGGTTATTTTTTTCTGCCATGTAGAATTTTTAAGAATGTAAGTTTACGATTTTACACAGACTTACACAAGTTTAATCTAAGGACTCCCTAAGTAAAATAGTCACAACCTCTTAAGTTATTTTAAAAAGTTCTTGAACTTAATTATAGTAGATATACAGTAGCAAATTAAAACCTTAAATAGTAACATTTTGTGGCAAAACACCTACTTCTTGCATGCATTTTTTCATGTCTTTAAAAGTTCTTTCGATGTTATTATCTAAACCAATTGAAAAACGAATTAGTCCATCTGTAAGTCCCATTTCAGCTTGTTCATCTTCAGGAATTTCAGAAGAAGTAGAAGAACCTGGAGCAGAAAATAAAGTTTTATAAAAGCCTAAGCTAACTGCCAAATATCCTAAATTTCGTTGTTGCATTAACTCCATTAATTCATTTGCTTTTTCTAACGAACCAACATCTATAGTAAGCATGCCTCCAAAACCATAATCAGAATTCATCATTTTAGAAAATTGTTCGTGAGATGGATGAGACGTTAAGCCTGGATACACAGTTTTTAATCCAATATTTTGAAAAGCTTTTGCTAAATACATAGCATTTGCACTGTGTTGTTTCATTCTAATATGAAGGGTTCTTAAATTCTTTAAAATTGATGAAGCTCTAAGACTATCCATAGTTGAGCCAAACAACATAGCTGCACCATCGTTTACATTTCGTAAATCGTTTATAAATTCTTGAGTACCACAAATTACACCACCAACAGTATCTGAAGAACCATTTATAAATTTTGTTAAACTGTGTATTACAACATCTGCTCCTAACTTAGCTGGGGCAATTGATAAAGGAGAAAATGTATTGTCTACAACTAAAGTTAAATTGTGTTTTTTAGCTAATTTAGACAAGGCCTCTATATCTGCTACTTCTAATAAAGGATTACTAACTGACTCACAGTACAAAACCTTTGTGTTTTTGGTAATTGCATTTTCAACTGATGCTAAGTTTGTAATATCTAAAAAACTAGTGGCTACAGAAAAACGAGGCGTAAAGTTTTTTAAGAAAGCATAAGTACCACCATAGATAGTTCTACTAGATATTATGTGATCTCCAGCACCACACAATTGTAGTAATACAGCAGTAATAGCTCCCATTCCTGAGGCAGTAACATTGGCTGTTTCTGTACCTTCCATAGCTGCTAAAGCTTGTCCTAAATATAAATTTGAAGGTGATGAATGCCTAGAATATAGATAACAACCATCTGCATTACCTTCAAAAGTATCAAACATGGTTTTGGCTGATAAAAAAGTATAAGTAGATGAGTCTGAAATTGAAGGATTTACACCTCCAAATTCGCCAAAATATTGTAAGTCTTGAATATTATCTGCTGGATTAAATTTCATGGTTTCCTAATTTTAAACAAAAATAAATTAACATAGTTATTTTATCAAAATATACATTAATATTTAGTTTTTTTTTCTACTATAACTATATTTATAAAATATTTATCTATATTTTAGTGCTATTAAATTAAATTTTAGAAAAATTTATGTTAGATTCTATTGACAAAAAGCTTCTTAATCTACTACAAAATGATTGCAAGCAAACGACCAAGCAATTGAGTTTACAGTTAAATTTATCGGTTACAGCTGTTTATGAACGTATTAAGAAATTAGAAAATCAAAAAATTATTCAACAATATGCTGCTATTATAAATAAGAAAAAAGTAGAAAAATCCTTTTTAGTGTTTTGCCATGTAAAACTCATGCAACATTCCACAGAACATGTTGCTACTTTTGAAAAAGAAATTCTACAACTATCAGAAGTATCTGAGTGTTTTCATGTAAGTGGCGATTATGATTATATTCTAAAAATTTACGTTAAAGACATGGAAGCCTATAGAAACTTTATGGTTACCAAACTAACTGCTATAAAGTTTATAGGCAGTACCCATAGTACTTTTGCGATAGAAGAATTAAAAAACACCACTAAAGTAATGCTATAAAAAAACCCAAAACTGCAAAGTTTTGGGTTTTAAAAATATTATTAAAGTAGTTTATTTTTTGTTGTGTGAACCATCACAATATCCATCTTTATCTGATGTGTTACCACATCCACATTTTGGTCTGTCTACTTTTAATGGTTTCATGTAATTAAGCTTTTGTAACTACTGTAAAAGTCATTTCCATCATATCATCAATAAATTTATCTTTTAAATTATCGAAGAAAGATTTAGAACCATATTTTACATTAAAATCTGCTCTATTAATATTAAATGTTTCACTTTTAAATGTAGTTACTCCATTTTCTGATGATAAAGTTGCAGGAATAGTTACACTTTTAGTAACATCTTTTATAGTTAGGTTACCAGTTACATGTAATTTATCTCCTTTATCTTCTACTTTGGTAATTATAAATTTAGAAGTTGGGTATTTTTCTACATCAAAGAAATCTGAACTTGTTAAATGACCTCTTAATTTTGCATTTCCTTCTTTATCAGCTGGTATGTCTAAAACTTTAATAGAATTCATATCAATTACAAACTCACCACCTTTTAATTCGCCATTTTCTACCAATAAATCTCCATCTTTTAACATTACGTTTCCATTATGAGTTCCAGTTGGTTTAGATCCTTTCCAAGTTATTACTGAAGTTTCTGTACTTACATTATTTAAGTCTGAAACATTTTCTAATACATTTTTTGCATCATTTGTAGCAACTGCCTCTTTTTTTTCACCTTTACAAGCGGTTAATACAGTAGCTACTACTACTAATGATAAAACTATTTTTTTCATTTTATTTAAAATTTAATTAGTTCTTAATTTATTTTCCATGGCAAATATAAGATTTATTTATTTTCCATGGAAATTATTTTGATATTTAATAGAATTTTAACAAATTAAAATAGTGTTATTCTCGGTTTTTAGAATCGATGATTATAGTTACAGGACCATCATTAAGTAAGGCAACTTTCATATCTGCTCCAAATTCTCCTGTTTGAACTTTTTTATCAAGTTCATTTTCTAAGCAAATAATAAATTTTTCATATAATGGTATTGCTACAGGTGGTTTAGCCGCTTTTATGTAGCTTGGTCTATTGCCTTTCTTTGTAGATGCATACAAAGTAAACTGACTAACTACAATAATGTCTCCATTTTCATCTTTAACTGAAGTGTTCATAACACCATTTTCATCATTAAAAACACGAAGATTTGCAATTTTCTTTACTATCCAATCAATATCATTTTGGGTATCTTCATCAACAATACCTAATAATATTAATAAACCTTTATTTATAACTGCAACTTTTCTGTTGTTTATGTTAACACTAGCTTCAGCAACTCTTTGTAGTACAACTTTCATAGGTTAATCTTCTTCATTCCAAATATCTGTTCTGTAATGTTCAGATTCTTCTTCACCTTCTAAGATTTGTAAATAACTTTTATAACGCGACCAAGAAATCTCTTCATCTTCAAGAGCTTTTTTAACAGCACAGTGAGGTTCTTTTATGTGTAAGCAATCGTTAAACTTACAATATTCTTTTAAGGCAAAAAACTCTGGAAAATAATCACCTAGTTCATATTTATCCATATCAACAACACCAAAACCTTTAATACCTGGAGTATCTATTATTTTAGCATTAAACTGTAAATCGAACATTTCTGCAAAAGTAGTGGTATGCTGCCCTTGTTTGTGCTGATCTGATATTTCTTGAGTTTTTAGCTGTAATGAAGGTTCAATTGCATTTACTAAAGTAGATTTTCCTACTCCTGAATGCCCAACAAACATTGAGGTTTTACCAATCATTAGCTCCTTTACTTTATCTAGATTTATATTTTTTGTGGCAGACACTTCTATACAGGTATAACCAATTGGCTCATAAATATCTTTTAAATATAAAATCTCAGCTTTTTCTTCTATTGCATAAGCATCTATTTTATTAAAAAGTAAAACAGTTGGAATTCTATAGGCTCTTGTAGTTACTAAAAAACGGTCTATAAATGTTGTAAAAGTAGGAGGATTCGTAATTGTTATCATTAAAAAAACAACATCTAAATTAGCTGCAATTATATGCGTTTGCTTTGATAAATTCACAGACTTACGAACAATATAATTTTCTCTTTCATGTATGTTTTTAATTATGCCTATTTCCTCATCGCCTTTTTTTTCTAGTTCAAAATCAACTTTATCGCCAACAGCTAAAGGATTTGTACTTTTTATTCCTTTAATTCTAAATTTCCCTTTAATTCTACATGGATAAAAAACCCCATCACTACCCTTTACATCATACCAACTTCCTGTAGATTTATAAACAGTTCCTGTCATGAAACAAAGATTGTATTTATTATTGAATTTTCGAAAAAAGATATTACTCTTTTTAAAATATTTTCAAAATTAAACTTATATTTATTTAATTTTTTAAAAAAACACAAATGAAAAAAAGTATCTTAACTTCAGTTTTTCTTTTAACTTTTACATTAATTAATTATGCTCAGCAAAAATATGAGTATAAAATTATCACCTCTGTGGAATCAATTATTCCAAGTGGAATTGGAAGATCTAGATTAATTGATGCAAATGAAACACGAGATTATAAAGATTTTTCTTCAAACCGAACTGAAGAAAATGACCACAGAAATAAATCAAAAAGATCTAATATTAGGGTAAAAAACTTCGAAGAAACTAAACTTTTAAATTTTTTTAATATTGCTGGTATAAGGTTTCAAAACATTGCAGCCAATGATGTGGTAACAACCTCTAAAATAAATGCTTTAGCAGAAGAAGGTTGGGAACTAGCATTTACATCAAGTGCTGTAGAAAGTTATGCAGGTAAAGGCGACACTAATGGTATATTTATTACGAGATATATTTTAAAAAGAATAAAAAAAGAATAAAAAAACCGCCAAATGGCGGTTTTTTTATTCTTTAATAATTTTTTCTTGATGATTAATTGATTCTTGGTGAATAGCTTTAAACATTCTTAAAACAAATTCTTCACTTAATCCTTTTTGTTCACCCTCTAAAACCATTTTTCCTAAAATCTCATTCCAACGTCTAGATTGTAAAACAGCAACATTGTTTTCTTTCTTAAGCTCACCAATTTTATCAGCTACCTTCATACGTTTCCCTAACAATTCAATTAATTGATCATCTACCACATTAATTTGTGCACGTAAGTTTTCTAAAGAAGTTCTATAGTTAGAATCTGTTTCAGTTTCTTTTCTAATTTTTAAATCTTCCATGATTTGTTTTAATCTAGAAGGTGTTACTTGTTGTGCTGCATCTGACCATGCGTTATCAGGATCTGTATGAGTTTCTATCATTAAACCATCGTAATTTAAATCTAGTGCAGTTTGAGACACATCAAAAATCATATCTCTTTTACCTGTTATGTGAGATGGATCACAAATTAGGGGTAAATCTGGAAATTTATCTTGAAATTCTATGGCCAATTGCCATTCAGGATTATTTCTATATTTAGTTTTATCGTATGTAGAAAACCCTCTATGAATGGCTCCAAGGTTTTTAATGTTTGCAGAATACAAACGCTCTATACCTCCTAACCATAAAGCTAAATCTGGGTTCACAGGATTTTTTACCAATACTATTTTATCTGTGCCTTCTAATACATCTGCAATTTCTTGCATAATAAAAGGAGATACTGTAGAACGTGCACCAATCCAAAGTAAATCTACATCGTTCTCAATTGCTAGTTCTACATGATTTTTATTAGCAACTTCTGTACAGGTTTTCATACCTGTTTCTTCTTTTACTTTTTTTAACCATTTTAAGCCTAATGCTCCTACACCTTCGAAGTTTCCTGGTCTAGTTCTTGGTTTCCAAATTCCTGCTCTGTAATAATTAACATCTGAATCTTTTAATTCGTGGGCAATTTTTAAAACTTGTTCTTCTGTTTCTGCGCTACATGGTCCTGCAATTACTAATGGGTGAGATAATTTCATATCATCTAACCATGTTCTTAATTCTGGTGAATTCTTCATATTCTTTTTTTTCGATGTTATTGTATTCCGTTTAAAATTTGTTTTATATAGTTTGTATTTTCCATTTCGTTATAAATTTCATGGAAATTATCTTGTTGCATTAATTCTTTAAATTGTTGCAGATTATTAATGTATTCTTCTAATGTTTCTATAACATTTGCTTTGTTTTGCTTAAAAATTGGTGTCCACATAGCAGGCGAACTTTTTGCCAAACGTACAGTAGAAGCAAAACCAGAACCAGCCATATCAAAAATATCACGTTCGTTTTTTTCTTTTTCTATTACTGTTTTTCCTAACATAAAAGAACTAATGTGTGATAAATGTGAAACATATGCTATATGTTTATCATGAGCAACAGGATCCATATAGCGAATTCTCATCCCTAAATCTGTAAATAAGGCTAAGGCCTTTTCTTGTAATTTAAATGTTGTTTTTTCTACCTCACAAATAATATTGGTTTTGCCTTTATATAAATTAGATATAGCTGCAGTTGGTCCTGAATTTTCAGTTCCTGCAATTGGGTGACATGCTAAAAAATTTCTCCTTCTTTCATGATTAGAGACTACTTTACAAATGGCTTCTTTGGTAGACCCTGCGTCTATTACAAGTGTGTTATCTGATATTTTATCAAGTATTTTTGGTAATAGTTCTACAGTAGCATCTACAGGTATGGCTATTATTACAACTTCAGCATTTTTTAAATCTTCTAGAGTAGCTTTTTCGTCAATAATTCCTATTTCTAATGCTTTCTCTAATGTGCCATCTTTTCTACTTATACCATGTATTTTAGCTGTTGGGTGTTTCTTTTTAATATCTATAGCAAAACTGCCTCCAATTAATCCTACTCCAATTAAATATACATTTTTCATAATCTTGCTATTGCTTCTTTAATTAGTGACTCTTCTACACATAATGAAAAACGTATATAACCTTCTCCTTGATTTCCAAAAACAGTTCCTGGAGAAATAAATAAATTTTTTTCAACTAAAAGTTTATCTATAAATTCTTCTGCTTTTTTATCCTTTGGTAATTTTGCCCAAACAAATAAGCCTGAAGTATTTTTATTATAAGTTGCATTTAATTTATCTGCTAATTGCCATATTAATTTTCTGCGCTTTTTGTAAATATTATTTTGATTGTTAAACCAATCTTCTGAGATATGTAGCGCTTTAATTGCACCTTTTTGAATGCCATAAAACATACCAGAATCCATATTACTTTTAACTCTTAAAACATCTGATAAAAAAGAAGCATTACCTAATACCATTCCTACACGCCAACCTGCCATATTAAAAGTTTTGCTGAGTGAGTTTAACTCTAAAGCAATATCAAATGCACCTTCTACTGCTAAAATACTCTTTGGATTATCATTTAAAATAAAACTATATGGATTATCATTAACAATTAAAATATTGTGTTTTTTACCAAATGTAATTAACTTCTTAAACGTTTCATTCAATGCATTAGCTCCAGTTGGCATATGAGGATAATTCACCCACATAATTTTTACATTAGATAAATCTTCTTGTTCTAATTCTTCTAAATACGGTTGCCAATTATTATCTTCATCTAGATTGTAAAACAAAGGTTCTGCTCCTAATAGTTTGGTAACTGATGTATACGTTGGATAACCAGGATTTGGAACCAGTACACGATCTCCTTCATTTAAGAAAGCCATAGAAATATGCATAATACCTTCTTTACTTCCCATTAAAGGAAGTACTTCGATATCAGGATTTATATTAACCCCAAACTTTTGATTATAGAAGTTAGCTATTGCCAATCGTAAAGAAAGTAATCCTTGATAAGATTGATATTGATGTGCATTGCTATGTTTTAAACTTGCTTGAATTGCTTCTAAAACTTCTTGTGGTGGCTGTAAGTCTGGGCTTCCAATTCCCATATTAATAATGGGCTTACCAGCAGCACTTAACGACCTTACTTCCCTTAACTTTTTAGAGAAATAATATTCTCTAACAGTTTCTAACCTTTTTGCTGGTTTAATCATTTATTTCCACTTTTATAGGTACCTAATACTTTAAAATTTTCTGCCATAATTTCTATAAGAGATATTGCTTTTTTATAATTGGCATATTCATTAAATGTAATATCTACAAAAAAAGAATATTTCCATGGTTTATCTATTACAGGTAATGATTGTATTTTAGTTAAATTCATTTTACAATCGCTCATGGCATTTAATATAGCTGCTAAACTTCCTCTTTTATGATCTAGCTGAAATTTTATAGATGCTTTATTAATATGGTCATTTTCTTTAAGTTGTTCTTTTTGTAGAATTACAAAACGAGTTGAATTTTCTTTTATGGTTTGTATGTCGTCTGCTAAAATTTCTAAATTAAAAATCTCTGCAGCTATTTTGGGTGCTATTGCAGCAATTCCTTTTAGTTTTTGTTCAGAAATTCTTTTTGCTACCTCAGCAGTATCTATATCTTCTACTAATTTAATCTGAGGATATTGTTTGAAGAATACTTTGCATTGTAATAAAGCCATTGGATGCGACCAAACTTCTTTAATATCAGTAATCTTCTGGTTTTTTAATGCCATTAAATGATGATGAATATTTAAATATTCTTCACCACAAATGTGTAAATTACTACTATCTAACAAAGCATAATTAGGAATTATTGAACCTGCTATAGTATTTTCTATAGCCATAATACCAACTTGAGATTCATTAGCTAATACACTATCTACTACAGCATCAAAAGACATACATTCTATTACTTCAACAGAATCATCATAAAAGTCAAGTGCAACTCTATGGTGGTTAGATCCTTTTGCACCTTGTATGGCTATTATTTTTTTATTCATATCAAAAAAAAAGCCTCGAGAAATTCGAGACTTTATAGGTTATATGTTATGCAACTAACTTAAGGCACTATAGTCTCAACTCTTATTGAAAAAATAAAAGTAAAAATAATACCCTAGCCAAGTTGATTTGTTCATTTTGTTTGCTTTGAAAGACAAATCTAAATATTAATTTTTGATATGCAAATCTTAGGACAAAATATTTGAAAAAAAATCAAATTTGTAACGTTTTGCTACTTTAATCGTCATTATAATACAGGCTAACAAACAATACTACAGCTCACTAACTACAATAATACAGAAAAAAGTAAAAAAATAGATTTCTATCTTAACAGCAATGCTAACTCTTTTAGTAGTAGTTTTATATTGGTATAAATCACTTTTACAAAGTATTCTAATTCTTTACACAAGAAATGAGCAATATACAGTTCTTCTAAATCATACTAACTTAGTAGAGTTTAAATAAATTATCATATTTGTTTTACTAACTTTTTAAAATTATTGCTTAGCTTTAACTCAAAATTTAAACTATGGCAGTTACCTTGAAAAAAATTGGTATATACAGTTTACTTATTGCTGTATTAGGTTTTGTATTATATTTATGGATATGCTCTTTTACCTATTCTAAAGGTTCTCGTTCTGGACACTTGGTGAAACTTGCCAAAAAAGGCTTTGTGTTTAAAACCTTTGAAGCACAATTAAATTTGGGTGGAGTTCAAGTTGAAAATGGTTTAGAAGGTAATATGTGGGAATTTTCTATTATAAATAAAGAACTTATTCCAATATTTGAAACTTTAGAAGGTAAAAAAGTAAAAGTGTACTACAAAGAACGATACAAATCTATGCCTTGGTTGGCCAAAACCAATTATATAGCTTATAAAGTTGAATCTCTCTAGAAGAATAAGGATTATAATATTGTGTTTAGCTGTTATTTAAAGTGTTAACAAACTTATTGAATTAGAAAATTCTGACTCTCTTTCACTAGATTTAGCCTTAATTACATATGAATATGTAGTATTAAAATCTAAACCTTTAACTTCGAATGAATTACCAGTTACTTCAATACCATTGTATGATGAAAGAACTGATGTTTCTGAAAATGGAGAGCTTTTAGAAACATATAACAAATAAGTAGAAATACCATTTACAGGTTGCCAATTAGCAACAAAAGATGAGGTTGTAATAGAAGAAGCAGCTTCTGCTATTGGTGTGCTAGGTAATGTATGCACACCAATTATATTTGAATAGGATGAGTAATTAGTATTTAAATTACTTGCTTGAACTCTATAATAATACTGCGTATTTGCATTTAAATTAGAAACATTTGATGGTCCTGCCAAATTATTAAGAGTAGACTGAATATTAGCAAACATATTATCTGTTGCCACCTGTAATTGATACTCAGTAGCTTCATTAACAAGAGTCCAATCAGCAAAGAAACTACTATCAGTAATTATTGTTGCCTCAAGTGCCACTGGTGTAGCTAAATTTAAACTTTCACTATCATTATTACTACAAGACCAAATGATTACCATTACAAAAAGTAAATACGCTTTTTTCATAATTTTCAAGAATAAATAACTAAAATAATATTTTTTTCTTATTTCAACATATAATTAAATTGTTTTTACCTTTTACTTTAGATTTAATATTGATTATGAATCTATAATCTTTAAACCTACTTTATGTCCCCAAAAAGCATAATAGAGAATAATTAAATAGCAAGGCAGTAAAATCCAATAACCAAATGAGGCAGCTTCTGCCATTGCTGTAGCTTCGTTTAAACCACTTACTATTAAACTCTCTTTTTTATTATCTACCAAAGCGCCATATAATGGAGGAATAATTGCCCCTCCAGAAATAGCCATAATTAAGAGTGCTGATGCTGTTTTAGTAAATTTACCTAATCCGGTTAATGCCAATGGCCAAATAGCTGGCCAAACCAAAGCATTTGCAATACCTAAACCTGCAACAAATAAAACTGAGGTATACCCAGAAGTAAAAATAATACAGAAAGATAAAGCAATCCCTAAAATTGCACTCGCTTTTAAAGCAAAAGCTTGACTAATAAATTTTGGAATTAAAAATACGCCTAATGCATAAGTTGCAACCATAGCCATCAATGTGAAAAGTGTAAAAAACTTAGCTTGTTCTACAGGTATTTCTAATGATATACCATATGCAATAATGGTATCTCCAGCAACAACTTCAACACCTACATAAACAAACAAAGCTAACACACCTAACCATAAATGTGGAAATTGAAAAATACTGGTTTTTGTTTTTTCACTAGCATTAGTTCCTTCTATTGGAGCAGCCTCTACATGTGGCAAAGGTGCTTTTCTTATTAATATACCGAGTATAAATAAGACTATAGACATGGCTATGTATGGAGTTATAACACTATCAGCCATTGTATTTAGCAAACCTGCCTTTTCAACTGCATCTACATTAGATAATTTATCTTTTATTTCATCTATACCAGATAAAAGAATAGCACCAAATATAACAGAACCTAAAGCGCCAGCTACTTTATTAGCAATACCCATCATTGCTATACGTTTTGCTGCACTTTCAATAGGTCCTAAAATTGTGATATATGGATTAGATGCTGTTTGTAATAAAGTCATACCCGCACCTTGAATAAATATTGCTGCTAAAAACATCCAATATGTTCTAGCGTTTGCAGCAGGTATAAAAACCAAAGCACCAATAGCCATGATTATTAAACCTAATGACATTCCTTTTCTATATCCTATTTTATTGATAATAGATGAGGCAGGTAAAGCCATGACTACAAATGATATGTAAGATGCTGATGCTACTAAATAAGACTCAGCATCAGTTAGTTCATTTATGGTTTTCATAAAAGGAATTAATGCTCCATTAATCCATGTAACAAAACCAAATATTAAAAATAGACCAGCGATAATTATTATTGGAACTAAGGTGTTGTTTTTTTGTATTGTGGTAGACATAATTGTTTTTGATTGTGAGTAATTGTTTTTAATTAAGATTATTTTTCGTTTTCATCACTAATATTAAAAATACGCTCTTTTGTAGCTCAGATAAATGTAAAAGCAAAAATTAGTCAAGAAGGCACTAAATTATTAAACACAGTAGATTCTTTGTATTTGCATTTGTTAAAAATGTATGGTTAAATACAGAAATGAAAAAGTTTTCGTAAAAAATAAAACCTCAACTATTTGATTACAAATATGTTGAGGTTTTTTGCGGTCTGGACGGGACTCGAACCCGCGACCCCCTGCGTGACAGGCAGGTATTCTAACCAACTGAACTACCGCTCCGCGTTCTGGTGGGCGAAGAGGGGTTCGAACCCCCGACCCTCTGCTTGTAAGGCAGATGCTCTCCCAACTGA
>JABXIJ010000036.1 GCA_013373105.1 Flavobacteriaceae bacterium
AACAATTTATGATGCTTCTAATCCGTTAGGGTTTGAGGCATATAAATCTCTTACAAAAAGTTATCATGATAACTTTGAAGATATTAAATACAATGCCCAAGTTTGGTTGCCAGGAGTTGATACTTTATCACTTAAGCCAGATGGAAGTGTTAGAACATATGGAACTTGGACAGGGAAAAACTCAATTACTGGTAAAAAGATTAATCTAAAAGGTTATTGGTATTTTAATTTTGACGATGAAGGTAAAATCGAGTCTCATGGTGAATTTTTTGATCATGGAGGAATGATGAAAGCACTAACTTCGAATATTAGTTTATCTTCAACAGCACAAGCTATAAAAAACTATAAAATAAATTTTAAGTGGCAAAAAGGATTTGAAGATTGGTCAAAAGTACCTACTACACCAGATTATCATATGATAGCTCCAGGTTTAGGGCTTGAAGCCAAGGGTGCAGATGAAATTAATAGCATTATATTCGGTTTTGTAACAGAAGCACAACTAGTTCAAGAATTAGTAAATATTACAGAACATGGACCATATGTAACTTGTTATTTAAAACTAACTACAAAAGAGGGTGAAAAATTTGATGGTGTAGAGGTTTTTAAATTGGATGAAAAAGGACGTGTTACTAATATTTGGGCGCTTTAAGTTATAAACGTACTCAAAAATATACTTATTACTTTAATAGTATAATCCTATTTTAAAAAAACATTAAATCAATAATTTTTAATACACAAAAACTTAAAATAAAAACCAATGAGAACTTACTTTTTATTAATACTGTCAATTTTATTGTTCAGTTGTAAACAAGAAACTATTAAAAATACCCAAATAGGGTTCGAAATTTCTAATAAAGGAGAAAAACTTATTTTAAACGCAGGAGAAATGGCATCAGTTGCTATTTGGGAAAAATATATTGATGCTCACAATAACAGAGACATTGCAGCAATTAAATCTATGAATGCCAAAAACATTAAGGTATACGGTCCGAGAGGAGAGTTTATAGAGGGTTTAGAGGCACATGAAGAATTTCTTAAAGTTTGGTTTAGTACCAATAAGCCAAAATGGAGTCCAAAATATTATATTGCTAATAATGTAGCAAATACTAATGGTGATATAGAGCAGTGGGTAACTTCAAGTTTAAACTTAAGTTTAGTAGATGGAGATAAAGTTTTGAAAGTTGTACAGGTTCATGACGCCTTGATCAAAGATGGTAAGGTTCAAAAATTTTATGTTTACGAGCGCATAAAGCAAGATAATGAGTAGTAATTTGGTTTGTTAAAAAAATATAAAATATTTTTAAAAAGTTATTTATTACTAATTTTTTGAACCTCCTCATTAGCTAACGCTAAACTTCTATTGCTTGATTAACTTCATTCAATAATTTTTCTTTGAAATTTAAATAATTTTTCAATTTAGAATTCTGAAAAGCTTTTCGATTGCCAAGAATATTTTCCTTAATTTTTAATTGATCTTCATTTAAAATAGATTCATCTATATCCATAATAGAAAATAGATAAAGTTCTATAATAATAGTCAATGTAGAAATTCCTTTTTCTGTAGCTATATATTGTTTGTTTTTTTTTGTGCTGTTTGGATTTAAAAGTGTTATTAAACCTTTATCAGTAAGTGTTTTAAGTCTGTTTGTTAAAATATTTGTAGCAATTTTTTCTTTTGAATTCAGAAATTCTTTGAATCTTGTTTTGTGATGTAGCAACATGTCTCTTAAAATAAGTAAGGACCAATGGTCACCTAGTAAGTAAGTTGATTTTGCAATTGCACACGTTAATTCTATATCTTTTAATGCCATTTTGCAAAACTACTATGTTTTTTTATTAATTAAACGTTAAAAACAGGGAAGCCTTCAAAACTTATATAAATATTACCTTAATTTTTACTTAAGATGTATTCAATCCGTTCGGTAGTTCGAATAAAGTCCCTGCGAGTGAATTTTATGTTCGATATTTGAATACGGAAGTCTACTACAAGAGTAATCAGAAATGGTTACTCTTTTTTTGCTATAAACTCAAGTAAAAAAAGTGTTTAGTAGTGTATTAGTAGAGTGTTAAATAGTAGGTGTTAACCACACTTTGGTTGCTAATTGCCATAGGTTTAAAACCAAACATACTCAAAACTGACAGTAAAAACAGCTGAAAATGACAGTAATATTGTCAGTAAAAGTCAAAAAAATCACACCAAATAATCCATACTAAACATTTTAAAATAAAAATTGTATATTGACGGTATAAACTAAATTAAATAATATTATGAAGATCAAACAAATTTTAATGGCAATTGTTTTTACAGCAGTTTTAGTAAGTTGTGGAAGTACAGATCCTAAAGAAGCTGGTGAAAAAGCAGGAAAAGAAGTATGTGAAAAATTGAAATCTGGCAAATTTAGTCAGTCAGATGCACAAAAATTTATGAAAGATGCACAGGCGAGCATAGACAATCCAGAAGATGCTGCAATATGGTATAGAGCATATATGGCAAAAGCTATGGATTGTATGAAATAAAATTTAGTTATTAATTAAGTTTTTTTTAAATAAAATAGGTAAATCATACCTACAAAAAAACAAACAGAAGTAGGTTAATCAAAAACAAACAATTATGAACAATAACAAAAAAATTAGGTTAGGTATTGCTGTAGCAATGATTATTTCACTTTTTATGCCATTTGTTAAATTAGGGCCATTAAGTATGTCACTTATAGACGTTATATCACAAAATGCTACTCTAGAATTAGTTTTAATAACACTTTTGGTAATCCTATTTGGAGTGCTGACTTTTATGGATAAATATTTAGTTGCTAGAATATGTTCTGGAATAGTCTTATTGGCATGCCTATATGCAGCATTTAGTATTGCAGACAAACAATCCGGTTCCAATATCAATTTTTTTAGTTTCCTTGGAATTGGGTCTTATTTACTACTTTTAAGTTCAATTGCAGGAGTGATTTTTTCAAAACCTGAAAAGTAAATGATTTAAATTTTAAAAAGTTAAGATTATAGATCTAACTGGCCGAAAAATTTTAACAACTTCTGATAAAATCATAGATTTAAATCATCTCAAAACAGGCATTTATTTACCTTGACTTTATGATGATTCTAATAAGGTTTTACGAATATCAAAAGTTATAAAGAAATAATTTATTTATGTAAAATTAAGTTTCTTGGCTTAGAAAAATCTAAATCATATTAGTTTAACTTTTCATAATAAGAGTCATTATATGATGAGTATCTATCAAGTCCCTCGGACTCAAACTAATGTTCGATATTTCAATAGAGAACTCTACTAAAACAATAAAACAGTTATACTATTATAAAGGGTAACTGTTTTTTTTATTTAATAAGGTTATGTTATATTTGATAGAAACGAAAAAAATGAATTTATCTAAAATATTTTTCATCCTCTTTTTGGTGCCATCATTCTTTTCATGTTCAAATATAGAAATCAATGAAGATATTCCATATGCTGTTCAAATTAAAGAAGTTAGAAGTTACTATAAAGCGATAGATATCCGAGATAGACTGGAAGATAAAAAAATAGAATCTTATATTCTGTCAGAAGTAACAGATGATGGTAACTGGTATAAGGTTTTGACTGGCGCTGAAAAATCAATTGATGATATTAAAAAATACATTAAAACTTTAGAATCTATAATAAATACTGATAATCTTAAAATAATAAATTATCAAAACATTCAAAAAAACCTTGATTTAGATTTTGAAGATCATTTAATTGAAAGAAAAAGACTTCAATCGAAACAACCAAATCTTCCAAAAAAGATTTTTGATTTAATCAATAAATTTCCAGATGATAAAAATTTTATTGTAAAAAGTTTTTTTGTGACTAATTGTCCCGACTCTTTGACTGATATTGGAAAGTATCGTGTGTCTTATAGAGATATAAAACATGATCTCCCAAGGGGAATTTATATGCAGAGCCTTATGAAAAAATCAAATGCTATTGCAGAAGCCATTTATGAAGATAACTTATTTGGAGACAGAATAACCATTGATATTGTCGAGCTCAAAGATAACTTTAATTTAGGACTTCTAGATGGCCAACAATTGACCAGCGAAAATATTGCGAATTATTTTGCCGAGCTAATTTTGGACACTGGTAACTATGTATTTGAAGATAAGTTAAAAATTAATATATCTTCTTTTCAAAAACTAAATGGATATAAAGTTACAATTCAGCCCAAAAATAACAAAGAGTATTTAAGAACCTATTTTTGCTTAGTCTCCAAAGACTCTAAATACCTTGTTTTTTCACAGTCTACAGATAAAAAAGACGATGAAATTATTGAAATTATTGAAAATCTTGGAGAGACCGATGGTCTGAATTCGTATGATGAATTCTATAATGCTTTTTACACAATACCTGCCAATTGTGGAGTTGAAGATACATTTATTTCTATTTATTCAAAAAAATTAACAAATGATTACACTCGAAGAAGAGGTTATGCAAAGTGGTCAAAAAAGATGGTGGGGCATTGGCAGACTACTGCTAACTTTAACGGTGAAGATAATAATTCTTGGTCAGTTTCATTCTTTGATTTATTAAATCAAAGCAATGTTGAACTTATTTATAATGATTTATACCTTGATTCAAAAAAATCTGCAAGATACTTTAAAATCATTGATGTTTTAAATGAAAAAGGAGTTATCTCAACAGGAAAATATCCTGATGAAATGTCCTTCCCGGGGAATCGATTCGTAGTTTCAATCAATAATATGAACCTAGGTCGATTAACTTCTGACAAAATGCTCACTATAGCCAATTGTTTGCAGTTAAATTAACAGCTTAATTGGGTTTGCTGTTTTTGACAAAATCTATTTAACAGCGTGATTAACCTCAGGTACTGATAAAGATAATTTACTTAATTGGTTGTTAAATTTATTCGTCTAAAAAAAGGCAACACATTTATACCGGTCCAATTCTCGTTGGTTGATATTAAAATCGTATGAAATGGAGAACTCATGGCTTCCACCAAAATTCATTAATTGAGAAGTATTATATTCATAAGAGTATCCAAATCTATAATTTTTCCAATGAATACCAGTAAATATATTAAAAGAATTTATGTAATTAGAATTGAAAGTATTCTTTTCAACATTTTTTGATGCAGTTAATCCCAATGATATTCTATCATCATAAACATATTGAAGACCACCATCTAAACGGTCATAGGGTCCTTGTTTTAAATAATTTGCCAATAAATATATTTTACTTTTTTTCGCTAACCAAGTTTCAATATTATATAAAATAGGCAGATAGTATTTAGCGTGCATTGAAAAATATATATCAATTGGTGTATTAACTGTCTCGGTTAGAGATATATTTGGTTTATTTAAATGACGAAACGTAATTCCGATCCATGAATCTGAGTTGTTAATTAAAAAGGAGGATCCGATATCGATAAAAATTCTTTGAGAATTTAAAATTGTTGGGTCTATCGTAGGATTAAAAAAACTATTACCTAAAGTTATTTGATCCTCGAAAAGTAAATTTTGAAATCCATAACTTTTATTTCCAACTCCAGCGGTAATACTAGGCCTAAAAAACCAAGAATCACCTAATTCGAAAGCCTTAGCGTAAATAAGATTTATTTGATTAAAACTATAACCAGAGCTACTCTCATTTTGATTTAATACACTAATTCCAATTCCACTCTCTATTCCTTCAAACCATCTATCGGCAAATGCAAAATTAGATGATACTTTTAAACTACTACTTCTCCATTGAGTTCTACTAATTAAACCTGCTTTAGTACCTCTAGTTGAACCTGTGAAAGACGAATTTATTGTCTCAGGGACAAGAAAACTTTGAGAGAATAATATATCTTGACCTTTACTTTCAGTTGAGAAATAAAATATTATTATAATTATGAATCTTTTCATGTTATCTAATTAATAATATGGGTGTATGTTTTTTTATTTCTTGGCCATTAAAGGTAAGAGCATTTACAAACATTAAATAATTTCCATTTTCTGCAGGAATGTTTTTTATGTATCCATCCCAACCTTTAAGATCCGAACCTTCTTCGAAATAGACTAAGGTGCCTAAAGTATCATAAATATACATTTTGACATTTTGCATACATGAAAATAATGGTCTTATTGTATCATTTATACCATCTTTATTTGGCGTGAATGAATTTGGAGTTTCAAGTTCATATCCTTTTGTAACATTAATGACTTCAGAATATGTCTCTTTGCAACAATTAGATTCATATTCTACCGTTAATGAAACTGTATATGATCCAGCTGTTTTATATAAATGTGTTGGATTCATTATATTGCTAACTGTAGGAGATCCATCTCCAAAATCCCAATAAAAATTGACAATATCCCCTGTTGACTCATTATTAAATGTAATCAATTCATTAAAACTAAGTATGTCGCAAAAATTAGTATTCGTAGATGAGTAACTAAAATTTGCGTCACCTATTTCTGGTAAATCAACAATTACTTCTATCTCAATTGGTGGACATCCGTGAGTTAAACTTTCTTGATCGTGGATGTAAGCAATATAAGTTCCAGATTCTGTTGTTTCCATACATTGAGGGTTAGATGGATTACAAATATTGCCTCCAGACCAAGTAATCTCGTAAGGAGGACTTCCTCCATTTATAAATAAATAATTGGTTTGTATCATTGTGTTGTTGTCGCAATCTTCTGTAACTGTAGATGTAATTTGTGCATTTATTACAGGAGGTCTAGTTAAAACAACCTCTTTAATGTCAGTATTTGTAGAACAATTGTTAACATCATCAACGTCAACTTTGTAAGTTCCTGCTGAAAGTCCATTTAAACACCAAACACCACCACCTAATGACGTCCACCCACTTCCAATTGGAGATGGATTTGTTCCACCTGTAATTGTTATACAAATTGAGCCATTGGAATAACTCCAATCTGGTGAACAGGTTGGGTTTTCTATACTATCAATTGTAAACGACAATTCAGTAGGTTCATTAACAAATATATTATTCGAATAGGTACAGCCATTTGCATCAGTTACTGTAAAAATAAAATCACCAGACTTAACGTTGAAAACACCTGTTCCTTTATAGGGTGGTGTACCTCCGCTGGCCGTAATTGTAACTTCCCCCATTTCCCCATTACATAATATGGGATCAGTAACTATGGCAGTTGCTGTTAATTCATTTGGCTCAGTTACTGTAATAGTTTCAGTTGTTTCACAACCATTAGCATCTGTGATTTTAATTGAATGTATCCCAGCTGTTAGTGTGTAATTTCCAGTACCTCTATACGGAGCTGTACCTCCCGAAGCTGAAACTTTATAGACTTCTTTACCTCCAAAGCAGTTGATAGGATCAGAGATTAAATTGCTTGAAGATGTTAGCTCTGAGGGTTCTTTTAAATCATATTCAAGTATTATATTATTCGGACAGTTATTATCAGTAATTGTTAGTGTATATTTTCCTGCTTTAAGATTGTCAAATTCAAGAATATTTGGAGTGCTAAGATCATTATCTAATATCATTCCTGGGGAAAGATTATAGCTAAAGCTTCCCGAACCTCCAGATAATGATACATTAATAAATCCATCGCTTGTCCCAGAACAACTTATTTCATATCCATTATAATTTGAAATTTCTTCTGTTACATTAATTGGGGAAGCGGTTTCCTTTATGGTATAGATGGGAGAAATCAATTCACACCCATTATTATCTATAACTTTAAATACGTAATTACCCTTGCAAGCATTATTTAATATGTTGGAATCTGATTCTACTAATAAATCAAATTGTCCAGACCCGGGTATTTTTTCTGTATAGAACTCTTTTAATATATATGGAGAACTACCCCCTTTGATATCCAATTCGATATACCCATCACAATTTAACCCAATATTATTACAAGACATATCAACTAAAGATATTAAATTGACTTCTAATGGTTCAGGGGGGGTTATAGTGTATTCAAAATATTGGATACAGCCGGATGAATCAGTAATTTGAAGTGAATAATCCCCTGGACATAAATTATATTGATTTTGGTTTTCTGGACGACTTACATTACCATTACTTGATGACCAATAAAAGGAAAACGGCCCTGCTCCAACAGGATTTATCTCAATACTTCCAGCACAAAGAGGATCTGAATAACTACACAAGATATTAGTAACTGTTGCATTGTCTTGTATTTCTGGATTTACAGTGACAGATATTATGAATGATTCTCCTTGACAACCATTAGAAGTAACAGGAACTACAGTGTAGATGACTTCTTCTATATTATTAGTAGTATTTACCAAAGTTTGAGAAATTTCGGATTGAGATATTAAAATTTCATCTGATTCACCATCAACATTTGGATTATCTACAACTGTCCAAGTGTAGGTTGTTCCAGCAGGAACATTATTCCCATCAACTCCTTGCATAGGTTCAACTTTAAAGGTTTGACCAGAACAAATTAGTACTGCAATTTTATCTGCAATTACAGGTTCGGGTTCTACAGTTATTGTAACAAAAAAGGAGTCGCCTTGGCAACCACCTGCACTTACAGGTACTACCGTGTAAACTACATCTACTGGTGTATTTGTTGTATTGGTGAAGGCATCATCTGCTAAATCTGCTGCTGTTAGCCCATTACCTACTGCAGGACTACCAGCAAACACAGTTAGCCCATTTAACTCAATATTTGTAATATTATAAGTCGCTGCTGCTATTGTAGTACTGCCATTGAAATCTATTCCAGATGCCCCTTCACTACAAACCGTTAGGAATTGATCTGAAACCACAGGCTCTGGATCTACCGTAACTGTAACTGTAAACTCATCTCCTTGACAACCATTATTACCGAT
>JABXIJ010000045.1 GCA_013373105.1 Flavobacteriaceae bacterium
ATAAATTTTTGAAAAATAAACAGAAGCTACTCCTGTACCAAATGCAAGAATAATGTAATAAAAAAGGTCTTTTATTTCAAAAGCATCAATAAGCTTAAAACCAAATAAGGCATCTTTTTCAAAGAAAAAATATGAGGTAATAATTGCAGAAACAGAAGCTAATAAAAGTGGTACTAAAGAAGTAAAAGCTAAATCTAAACTGAATATTTCAATTGCAAAAATTATAGCTGCAATAGGCGCTTTAAACATTGAAGACATAGCCCCTGCAGTTGCACAACCAATTAAAAGCATTCTTGTTTTTACATTCATATGAAACAACTGTGAAACATAAGAACCTAAGGCTGCCCCGGTACTTACAGCAGGGCCTTGTAAACCAGCAGAACCACCAAAACCTACAGTAATAGATGCAGTAATCAAAGAGGCATACATTTTATACTTTTCTATAATTCCATTTCTCTTAGAAACAGCATGTAAAGTGGTAGATATACCATGACCAATTTCTTTTTTTATTACTTTCTTTTTGATGTAATAAACTAAAACCAAACCAATAATTGGAAATATAAAATAAAACGAATAGTGGATGTCACTTATAATTTTACCTTGTAAGCCATTTTCAAAAAAGAAGGTTAGGTTTTTTAGAATTGCTGTACCTAAACCAGCTAAAAGCCCAACTAAAATACTAAGCATATAAGCAAATTGCCTTTCTGAGATGTATTTATATCTCCAAAGTAAAACTTGTTTTAAGTATTTGTTTTTGGTGGGCATTTTGTTATTTTTTGGTAGCCGTCAAAAAATCAGTTCCTAAATAACCATTATTTTTATTGTAATACCAAGCTCTATTTTTTGGCATTATAACTCCACTAATAGTTTCTAGATCAGAAAGTAAAATGTATTCACCATCTTTTTTAGATTCGTCTTTAAAAAACTGATATACTTCCATAGCATATGTTTTTGGATTAAAATAAAAATACCAAGTGTCTTTTCCTATATCTTTTGGATACGTAACTTTTAAAACTAAATATTGTTTTCCTTTAAAGTTTTTTAGCTCAACTTTATCATGAATAATGGTTCCATTATCTTTCAATTTCATAGGTAAACCATATAAGTAAGTATAATAGTTCTTGTAAAGATTAGCTCTATCCTTATTTAAATTGTATTTTTTTTGTTCTTCTTCAGTTGGGTTTTTACCATTTAACTGAAAACTATATTTTTCTTTATCTACAATAAAATTAGTAGTTATACTATCTCTAGTTGCCTTAACAGAAAAATATTGTTTAGGTAAATTAATTTGAATTATGCTTTTTCTTGGAGATCTATTAGGACTTTTCATGGTAATATTTAAAGTTCCTTGAAAAGTTGGCCAATTATTGTTAGGATCGTGAAACTGAATAGCTTTTTCTAGTAACTGTTCTCCAGTTAAGTTTTGCGAACAAATTGAAAATGTTATAAATAGAATAAGTAAAGTGATTGATTTTTTCATAACTTAAATGTAATAAAAAATCCCGCTTTTAGCGGGATTTAAATTATTCTTCAATATCTAACTTTAAATTTAATTCTTGTAGTTGTTCATCATCAAGTGGAGCAGGAGCGTCTATCATAACATCTCTACCAGAGTTGTTTTTTGGAAATGCAATAAAATCTCTAATAGTTTCTTGTCCGCCTAAAATGGCAACTAATCTATCTAAACCAAAAGCAATTCCACCATGAGGAGGTGCACCATATTCAAAAGCATCCATTAAGAAACCAAACTGTGCTTTAGCTTCTTCTTCTGTAAATCCAAGATGTTTAAACATTGTTGATTGTGTTGCTTTATCATGAATTCTAATAGAACCACCACCAATTTCATTTCCGTTTAAAACTAAATCGTAAGCATTCGCTTTTACAGCTCCAGGATTTGTTGCTAACAGTTCTAATTGACCACTTTTTGGTGAGGTGAATGGGTGATGCATGGCATGATAATGACCTGTTTCTTCATCTAATTCTAATAATGGAAAATCTACAACCCAAAGTGGTGCAAATTCATTAGGTTTACGTAAACCTAATTCTTCTGCTAAATGCATACGTAATGCAGAAAGTTGAGTTCTAACTTTAGTTGTTTCACCAGATAAAACGCAAATTAAATCTCCAGGTTTTGCATTGGTAATTTCTGCCCATTTAGCTAAATCTTCTTGATCGTAAAATTTATCTACAGATGATTTAAAAGTTCCATCTTCATTTACTCTACAATAAACCATTCCAAGAGCACCAACTTGTGGTCTTTTTACCCATTTTATAAGATTGTCTATTTGTTTTCTGGTAAATTCATTACCACCAGGAATTGCAATACCTACTACTAATTCAGCAGAATTAAATACACCAAAATCTTTATGTTTTGTTACTGAATTCAATTCACCAAACTCCATTCCAAATCTGATGTCTGGTTTATCATTTCCATACAAACGCATAGCATCATCATATTGAATTCTTGGGAATTTATCTACTTCTACACCATTAATTTCTTTTAATAAATGACGAGTTAAACCTTCAAATACATTTAAAATATCTTCTTGTTCAACAAATGACATTTCACAGTCTATTTGTGTAAACTCTGGTTGTCTGTCTGCACGTAAATCTTCATCTCTAAAGCATTTTACTATTTGAAAATATTTGTCTATTCCACCAACCATTAATAATTGCTTGAAAGTTTGTGGACTTTGAGGTAGCGCATAAAATTGTCCTTCGTTCATTCTACTTGGCACAACAAAATCACGTGCACCTTCTGGTGTAGATTTTATTAAGTATGGAGTTTCTACTTCAATAAATTCTTGTTCAGATAAATATTTACGAACCTCCATTGCCACTTTATGACGAAAGATTAAGCTATTTTTTACAGGATTTCTTCTAATATCTAAATACCTGTATTTCATTCTAATATCTTCACCACCATCTGTTTTATCTTCTATAGTAAAAGGAGGTAATTTAGCATTGTTTAAAATAGTTAACTCAGTTACTAGAACTTCAACATCACCAGTAGGCATTTTGTCGTTTTTAGAAACACGTTCTATAACTGTTCCTTTAATTTGAACCACAAACTCTCTACCTAAAGACTTTGCTTTTTCCATGATGTCTGCAGGTGTTCTCTCTTCATCAAAAATAAGTTGAGTAATGCCATATCTATCACGTAAATCAACCCAAATCATAAAACCTTTATCACGGCTTTTCTGTACCCAACCTGCTAAAGTTACTTCTGAATTTATATGCGATGCTCTTAACTCACCACAAGAATGTGTTCTGTACATTTTTCTAAATAATTGAGGTGCAAAATTAATCAAATTAAAAGAAATAAAGATGCTTTTATAAAATTGAATTGTTAGGAGATTTTCTTGTAAATTTGGTGTATGAGTGTGATTAATATACAGCAAAAACTAAACTTATTTAAAGAACATTGGACTCCAAAGAAAATAGGAGAGCTTAATGGTCAACAAATTTTATTAGCTAAGTTAAAAGGGGAATTTATTTGGCATACTCACGAGCACGAAGATGAACTCTTTTTGGTTCAAAAAGGTACTTTAGAAATTCAATTAAGAGATAAAACTGTAACTATAAAAGAAGGTGAATTTTATATAGTACCAAAAGGAGTAGAACACAAACCTATTGCTAGAGAAGAAGTTCATGTTTTGCTTTTTGAACCCCTATCTATAAAACACACAGGAAATATTTTAGCAGATGTTACTGTAGAAAATTATGAAGAAATATAAAAATGAGTAAGCTCTACATTGTACCTACACCTATTGGAAATCTTGATGATATGACTTTTAGAGCAATAAAAGTTTTACAAGATGTTGATTTTATTTTAGCCGAAGACACACGTACAAGTGGTAAATTACTGAAGCATTTTGAGATTACTACACAAATGCACAGTCATCATATGCACAATGAGCACAAAACGATTGATACTATTTTAAAGCGTTTGCATAATGGAGAAACCTGCGCTTTAATTTCAGATGCAGGAACACCTGCGATTTCAGATCCAGGTTTCTTATTAACTAGAGCTTGTGTAGAAAATAACATTGATGTGGAATGTTTGCCTGGTGCAACTGCATTTGTGCCAGCTTTAGTAAATTCAGGTTTACCAAATGATAAGTTTGTTTTTGAAGGATTTTTGCCCGTAAAAAAAGGTAGGCAGACGCGTTTAGAAATCTTAGCTGAAGAAACAAGAACCATGATTTATTACGAAAGTCCTCATAAACTACTTAAAACATTAGCCAATTTTGTAACATTTTTTGGAGAAGATAGAAAAATTTCTGTTTCAAGAGAATTAACCAAATTATTTGAAGAAACTAAAAGAGGAACCGCAAAAGAGGTCCTAGAATATTATACTAAAAAGCCAGCCAAAGGAGAGATTGTAATTGTTGTTGATGGCAAAAAATAAAATTAAAAAAATGCAACCAAAATTATTAGTATTTGTAATTAAAGCACAAAAGGAAGTTCCTATTCCTTTTACTAACGATCCAAAGAAATATCCAATTCATGAGCATTATCTTTCTGAGGTAGAAGAAAAAACCTTTATTTATAAATATAAACCAGATTCTAGTTTAGATGAAGAAAAATATATTTCTTTTCTAAAAGAAAAATTCAAAAGAAAATATAACGCGCTTTCTGTAGAATGTGGAAGTCTAGAAAACTTATTAGGAATTACTGAAAATAAAGCATAATTTAATATTGAGAACCATCGTGTTTACCAACTTCAAAACCATGCTTTCCTAAATATTGATTACCACTTTCAATAGCGCCTTCCTCCATAGTTGTACCCATAGAGTCATTCCATCTATTTAAATAACCAAACAAAGAAATTACACCCAACATTTCTACAATTTCACCTTCATCCCAATATTTATAAAGTTCTTCTTTAACTTCTGCATTCACAGCATTTGGCACTATAGAAGCTGCTAAAGAAAAATCTAAAGCTGCTCTTTCAGCAGGTGAAAATGCAGGATGTGTTCTATATTCCCAAATGTTGTCTAGTTGTTCTTGTTCAGCACCATAACGTTCAGCAGCTCTAATGGCATGAGCTTGACAATATCTACAACCAGTTGCATTGCTAGAAACCCAAGCAATCATTCTTTTTAAAGCAGATGTTACTCTACCTTCATTAGCCATAACAGCTTTATTTAAGTTTATAAAAGCTTTTGAAATTGCAGGTCTTCTTTGCATGGTTAATACAGAATTTGGACAAAACCCTAAGGTTTCATTAAAGAATTCTGCTAATTTTTTTGTTTCTAAATCGTGCTCTGCTGCTAAAGGTGTTACTAATGCCATTTTTGTGTTATCTTATTAAACTTATGCTTCCAAATTTATCTATAGAATATCCATTAATATCGGTTAATATAACTCTAAACCAGTAGGTGCTTTCAGGTAATTTTTTACTACCATAATTACCATCCCAACCTACACTATTTTGTGAAAAACTGTATAATAGGTTTCCATACCTGTTGTAAATATAAATATTTACTGATGTATAAAAGCTGGTATCAAAACCATCTATAGTCCAAAAATCATTTTCGCCATCGTTGTTTGGGGTAAAAAATCTTGGATATACCAATATAGAAAATTGATATTCTTCTGTGCCACAACCTCCTTTATCTCTAACATATAAGGTATGTACACCTGTTCTTAAGTTTTCGAAAAAGCCTAAATTTTGAAAAGGGCCATTACTATTATCAACAGCAAATTCATAGTTTCCACTACCTAAATTACTAATTCCAATTTGTATAGAATTGTTGTTTGAATCATCAATAATAATAATGTCATCTTTTGTTATTGTTGCTTTTTCTGATGCTACTACTTGAATAAATTGCTCATCAGAACTACAACCTGCTTCAGAAATTGCTGTTACTGAATAACTTCCTGTTTCGTTAACACTAATTGAGCCTAAATCACCAGGAATTATTACCCCTTCTTTTTTCCACACATAGCTATAATTGCCTTGTGCATTTATAGTTTCTAAGGTTACATTCCCAATATTCTTACAGATTACAGCATTCGTTTGAAGAACATCAAAACTAGGAATTGTAGCATCTACTTCAGCAGTAACTTCTGTTCTTATACTTGAAGTACAGTTAGTTGTTTTTGCTTCTACATAATAACTGGTTGTACTTGCTATATCTGGAGTAGAAAAACTATTACCAATAAAAATTGGAGTTGTGCTAGTTGCAGTTTCGTACCAATACACATCACCATCAGATGCTGTTGCATTTAAAACTGCTGAACCAGAACATATTAAATCGTTTTGCACATTAGTTATAGTTGGTCTTTGATTAACTGTAACTGTTACTGGAATCCTTGGTAAAGTGTTACAACCATTTATAGATATTGATGCATAATAAATACTATTTTGATTAACATTTACAGTTAAATTATTACCTACAGCGATTTCTTGTGTATTAGTTATATCTGCTGTATCGTACCAATGAATTACACCTTCGCTAGGTGTTGCAGAAATAGTTACTAAACCAGATTCACAAACTGTTCCATTTGTAGTACTTGTTATTTCTGGTAAATAAATGCTAGTACTAGCTGCAATATTTAAAGAAGGATCTGTAGGTCTACCATATTCAACTATATATCCTTTAGGATGGAAAGGCCCAGGAGGATCTCCTTCAATTTTTAAATCATTCCAAGAACCTGGTATGGCATTAAATGTATTAGGATCTGTGATATGAGCATAATGTTCATTTCCATTATTATTATTAGGTTCTCCAGAATTCCAAAAAGCAAAATTTGGAGTGGTACCAGAAGGACTGCCATTCCAAAAAACAGTTCCAGCTTCAGGCCCTGTAACCCATTTCCAAACTCCTTCTGTTTCTTCATCTGTTCCTCCAATCCAACCTGCGCCAGAAGCTTGTTTCCCTGCAAAATCTGCTTCTTCTTGGCTAGTAAAGGTTGCTAAATATCCTCTTCTGCCATAAAAAAAGGTGTTTTCTGCAGCAGCTCTAGCAGAACTCCATGTTATTCCTACATCAGAAATAAATACATAGAAATTTCCTGTTGATGGTAAATAGTTTGCATTATCTACAGTTAATGAAAACGTTTTTTCTGTTAGAACATTTAGAACAGATGAGTTGTAAGTTACAGATTCAACTGCGCTAATTAAGTCAGGAAAAGTCATTCTGCTACCACCAATTCCAGACAAGGTTAGTTTACCTTCTTGTTGATTCCAACTAGTAACAATGTTAGGATGATTACCTGTTAATTCTAACCTATCTGTTCCAAATTGGTATCCTGAAGAAATTTGTATGTAAAAAAAATCTATGCTATTATCATCAACATCTGTAATGTTAAAATTTTCTACAATGTTAATTGCACTACCAGGACAAAATAATTGTCTTCCTGTAGCAGTAATTTCTGGAGGTATATTTAATTGTGAGAAGATTAAAGAATTGAATAATAGTAAAGTTATTAAACAAACAGATTGTATTTTGTTAATAGAAATATTCATCTTAAAAGTAAACTTCCCTGTGTTTTCTTATTTTTGTTAATAGCACAAGTTAAGGCATCAGAATTTAAATATCTCAAAAAAATGGTTAAAAATATTGTTACTACAAAATGGCTTCAAAAATCTCAATTCACATCAAATAACCCTAGTGGACATAGCTTAGTAATGTTTGATAATTCTGAAGATAATGGTGATGTAGTTGGGTTTTCTCCAAAAGCATTAATGCTTTCATCATTAGCAGGTTGTTCTGGTTTAGATGTAGTTTCTTTATTACAGAAAATGAGAGCTGAAGTTGCAGAGTTTTATGTTGAAGTAACAGCAGAATTAACAGATGAACACCCTAAATATTATCATGATGTTAAAGTAGATTATCATTTTAAAGATAAAAACTTACAACCAGAAAAGATTCAGAAAGCTGTAAATTTATCAGTAACAAAATACTGTGGAGTTATGGAAATGTTTAGAAAGTTTGCTAATATAGAAACTGAAATTCATCTTCATGAACAAGAATAAAAAGTTAGAGAATAGGACATTATAATGAGATGGACCTTAAAATCAAAACCAAATCAAGAGAAAGTTAATGAGCTTGCTAAAGCATTAAATGTAGAAAAAACTATAGCTATAATTCTTTGCCAAAGAGGAATTGAAACTTTTACAGAAGCAAAGAAATTTTTTAGACCAAGCTTAGCAGATTTACACAATCCATATTTGATGAAAGATATGGATTTAGCTGTGAATAGAATAGAAAAAGCCCTACAAGAAAACGAAAATATACTTATTTATGGCGATTATGATGTAGATGGTACAACAGCTGTCTCTTTAGTTTATTCATATTTAAAAAAACAGTCTTCCAACATTGCAACTTATATTCCAGATAGATATGAAGAAGGTTATGGGGTTTCTTTTAAAGGAATAGATTTTGCAGAAGATAATGGATTTTCATTAATTATTGCTTTAGATTGTGGTATTAAAGCACATGAAAAAGTAGATTATGCTACTAAAAAAGGAATAGATTTTATCATTTGCGATCATCATAAACCTGGTGAAACTTTGCCTAATGCTGTTGCTGTTTTAAATGCAAAAAGAGAAGATTGTAATTATCCGTATAAAGAATTGTGTGGTTGTGGAGTTGGCTTTAAATTGATTCAGGCTTTAGGCCAAAATAGAAATCAAACAACAGAAGATTTAGTACCTTATTTAGACTTAGTAGCTACAGCAATCGCAGCAGATATTGTTCCTATCACAGAAGAAAATAGAATATTAGCATATTTTGGTTTACAAGTAATTAATACAAATCCAAGAAACGGAATAAAAGCATTAATTCATCAACTTAAAAAAACAGAATTAACCATAACTGATGTAGTCTTTATAATTGCTCCTAGAATTAATGCTGCAGGTAGAATGAAACATGGTAATTATGCTGTTGAATTACTCACTGAGATGGATTTTGAAACGGCCATTAATTTTGCTGCTGAAATTGAACAGTTTAATATTGAGCGAAAAGAATTAGATGGTAAAATTACGGTAGAAGCTATTGTTCAAATTATAAAAAATGATGAAGAAAATAAATATTCAACTGTAGTTTTTAAAGAAGATTGGCATAAGGGTGTAATTGGTATTGTAGCTTCTAGACTAACAGAAACCTACTACAGACCTACTTTAGTTTTTACCAAAAGTGGAGATAAATTGGCAGCTTCTGCTCGTTCTGTAAAAGGATTTGATATTTATAATGCACTACTAGAATGTACAGAATTTATAGAACAATTTGGTGGACATAAATATGCAGCAGGATTAACTTTATCGCCAAAGAATTTTAAGAAGTTTAAAGCTAAATTTGAAGAGGTAGTTAAAAAAACTATAGATAAAGAATTGTTAACTCCAGAAATTACAGTAGATGCAGAAATTGATTTTACAGAGATAACACCAAAATTCTTTAGAATAGTTCAACAAATGGCGCCTTTTGGTCCGCAAAATATGAAACCTGTTTTTATGACTAATAATGTTAGAGATAATGGTTTTGGCAAAAAAGTAGGGACAAACCAAGATCACTTAAAATTAAATCTTTTTCAGGCTGAAAACAAACAAACATTAAATGCTATTGGTTTTGGTATGGCAAATAAGTTTTCTAAAGTTAAAAACGACTTTAATATTGTATATACTTTAGATGAAAATGAATGGAATGGACATAAATCTATTCAATTAGTTTTAAAAGATTTAAAAAATTAAAAATTTTATTATTAAATTAGTCCAAATGGACTAATTAATGAAAAAGTTAACCACTAAATCTTTAATAAAACAAAAAACGTTAGAACTTTTTAATACAGAAGGTGTTCAAAATGTAACTTTAAGAACTGTTGCTAAAGATTTAGGCAAGAGTTATGGAAATATAACCTATCATTATAAAACTAAAGAACATCTATTAGATGATTTAATTTCGGATTTAAACTTCGATTTAAATAAAGTTATAAAGCTAAGCTTAAACTATTCGAATAAACTAGAAACTTATTTTAAACTATCAGAATTTAATTTTTCTGTTGCAAAAAAATATAGATTTTTGTTAGTAGATAATATTGAACTTCAGAGAAACTATCCAACTCTTTTCAATAATAAATCAATACAAATAATACTCCAAAGCGAAACTTTATTGAAAGTTTTAAAGGAATTAAAAGCAAATAATTTATTACAAAAAAATCTTACAGAAGCTGTTTTTAATTTTATAATTGAAGTAATAGTAGCAATTACAATAGAGTATTTTAAAAGTACAAAACAACAAGATTTATCGGTTAAAGAATATGTGAAAAAAATAGGTAAAATTCTTTATCCTTATTTAACAGATAAAGGTAAACTGTTATACATTAAGTACTAAACATGTTGGTCTATTAAAATAGTATTACCATCAGGATCGAAAAATACAATATTTTCTGGACCAGAAGTTTTTTCATCAGCTTCTCTTTCTAGTTTTATGTGATTGACTTTTAAATGTTTTTGAATTTCTCTAACATCATTAAAGTCATCTAATGTATTTGCATTTTTATCCCAACCTGGGTTAAACGTTAAAATGTTATTTTCGAACATTCCTTGAAAAAGACCAACTAATGCATTTCTGTTTTTCATAATTAAATAATTACGAGCTTCATCCCCTGCAAACACAGTAAATCCTAGAGTTTCATAAAATATTTTCGATTTTTTAATGTCTTTTACTGCCAAACTAATTGACATTGCACCTAGTTTCATAAAAAAGTGTTTTGGTTGATGCTTTAAATTTAAGAATTTAATTGTCCATAGACAATAATACCATTCTTAACTCCATGAATGTGATATCTTTATTAACCTTTTCTTTTAATTCTGTTAGATTTTTAAACTCAACTTCTTCTATTTGTTTATATATTTTCTTATAACGTTTTAAAGGAATTAACTCTAAAATATCTACATCTCCAGAAGGAATATAACTCATTAAATGACTTTGTATGGTGTTTAACGTTAAGCTTCGTTCTTTAGCAATTTCTTTAGGAGAAAGACCAGCAGTAAAAAGTTCAAAAGTAATTTGTTTGGTGCTTTTTTTATCTTCTTTTTTCTGCTCATTAAATTTATTTATTCCATTTTCTTGGCAATAATTTTCTATTAATTCAAGAATTTCTTCTCCATATTTTTTAACTCTAGTTTTACCCATCCCTTTTACTTTTAGCAAATCTTTTTCAGTTCTTGGTAAATCATCACATAAATTATACAGTGTTTCTTGAGTGAAAATTTGATAGGGGGGTATTTGTAAAGCTTCTGCAATATTGGTTCTTAATTCACGTAATTTTAGAGCTAATAAAGGATCTTTTTTAGTGGATAATTTTTTCCTCTTTTTAGGCGTTTGGTTTTGTAAAACAGCATCAGCTCTATGTTGTAAATACGTATTTACTTTAAACCCATCTTTCATTTTTTCTAGAGCAAAGACTTTTTCATCAAGTTTATCCTGAAAATCTGTAAACTGTTTTGTGAAGTCTTTTTTTACTTGCTTATTATCTGATGAAAACGAAATGTCATCTACAGGTTTTACTATGTTATTTTTGGTTTCAGTTAAAAAGTATTCTACTCCTTTTTTAAATCGTTCTTGAATACTACTATTGTTTTCAGGAAGTATATTTGTAGTAGCTATTTTTTCTAACTGTAATTTAAATGCATTTGAAACTTTCATTAAATTAACAATACCCTGATCTTTTATATTTTGTAGTTGTTCAATCACAGATCCTTTTACTGTATTCTGATTTTTATAAAAAATGTCAATCATTCTTTGAACAGGGTATAAAAGAGTTTGAAAATCAAATAGTTCAAAGATTAAATTTAACTGATACTCTTTTTCAGAGTTTAATAATTCTTGCTCATTAGGATGATTATCTTCTACATTTTCAGTAAAAGAAACCACAGCAGTATCACTTATAATTGCATTATTAGAAATAGGAGTCTTTAAAACTAAACCTTCTAAGGAAGTACACCTACTTAAAGCCACATAAGTTTGCCCATGAGCAAAAGATGCTTCTGCATCTATAATAGCTTTTTCAAAAGTTAAACCTTGACTTTTATGAATTGTAATTGCCCAAGCTAATCGTAAAGGAATTTGTTTAAAGGAACCAATAATTGCTTCTTTTAGTTCATTAGTTTCATTATTAATAGCATAAGTAATATTGTCCCAAGTTTCATATTCTGCAATAATTTCTTCTGTTTCATTAGGGCATTTTACAGTTACTGAATTTCTTGCTATATCTGTAACAACACCAATCTTACCATTAAAATATCGTTTTTCAGGAGACGAATCGTTTTTAATAAACATTACCTGAGCACCAATTTTAAGCGCTAGCTTTTCATCATTTGGGAATGAAGTTTCATTAAATTTTCCTTCAATTTCTGCTTTATAAACTTTGCTTTTTGTAGTTAGTTTATTTAGCTCAGCAGTATTTATACTATTGGCTCTTTTATTGTGTGTAGTTAAGGTAATATACCCATCTTCTTCTTTAGGTGAAAAGCTTGGATTATATCGTTCATTTAAAACTTTAGCAGAGTTTTCAGTTAAATTATTATTTCTAATTTCATTTAAAATTTTTATAAAATCTTCATTTTTTTGACGATAAATATGTTTAAGTTCTATAGCAACTACATTGGCTTCTAAAAAAGCTTTTGAACTAAAAAAATATACAGTTTGATAATAATTTCTTAGCAAACTCCATTCATTTGGTTTAACAACTGGTGCTAATTGCTGTAAATCGCCAATCATTAAAACTTGTGCCCCACCAAATACTTTATCTCTATTTTTATACCTACGTAAAACCTGATCTATACCATCTAATAAATCTGCTCTAACCATAGATATTTCGTCAATAATTACTAAATCTAAAGATTTAATAATATCTATTTTTTGCTTCGAAAACTTACGCTGTTGATTAGAAGTCTGTGCTATTTGATTTGGTAAAATAGGGCCAAAAGGCATTTGAAAAAACGAATGTATAGTTACTCCTTTCGCATTAATTGCAGCAATACCAGTTGGTGCTACAACTACCATTCTTTTTAACGATTCGTTCTTTATTCTATGTAAAAAAGTAGTTTTGCCTGTACCTGCTTTTCCTGTTATAAAAAGATTTCTATCAGTTCTATTAATAAAGTCGAAAGCAAGTTCTAATTCAGGGTTTTTTAACATAACTATTTTTTATAAAAGTAGCATTTTAATTAGTTCTAGTCTCTTTTATAATATGCTACAATACTTGCTTTCTCAATTGTGTTTGCAAGTATATTAAACCCTACAACTGCTGCATTTGTAGAATCTTCTAAATCTAACTGTTCTACTTTTAATGCATGTATAGTGATTATATATTGATGAAAACCATTTCCTTGAGGTGGACAAGGTCCTCCATAACCTTTTGTACCATAATCGTTAATACTTTGTATAGCCGATTTTGGTGCAAGATTTGTTGTAATGTCACCTGCATTAGAAACTAATTCATTACTATTTGAAGGGATATTAAAAATTAACCAATGCCACCAACCACTTCCAGATGGTGCATCTATATCATACATAGTTATTGCAAAACTTTTGGTTTCTTCTGGTGCATTTACCCAAGAAAGTTGTGGAGAAATATTATCTCCATCTCCACCAAAACCATTAAATTCTTGACTTTTATCAAATTGCCCTCCTAAATTATTACTAAATAGCGTAAAAGTTTTTTTAGACATAATAGTTCTTTTTTTCTAAAAATAAGACAAATAAAAATCCCAAGCAATTACTTGGGATTTTTATTTAAAAAGTGTTATTTATATAAATAGCTAGCTTTTAATTCTAATTTTTATTCTTTAACAATTCTTTTTGAAATATAGCTATCATTAACTTCTAGCCTTAAGAAGTAAACACCTTTACTAAGTTTTGATAAAGAAATTGTTTCATTTTTAGAATTTGAGTACACCATTTGACCATTTATATTAAACATTTACAACTTATTTTAAACTTATAAGTGATTATGATTACTTACATTTCTAAAGCTTTCTCTGGATTATTATCCATTAAATGTTCAACAGGATTTTCTAAAGCTTCTTTAACAGCTACTAAAAACCCTACAGATTCTCTACCATCAATTATTCTATGATCGTAAGAAAGTGCTACATACATAATTGGTGCAATTGTTACAGCGCCATCAACAGCAATAGGTCTGTTTACAATGTTGTGCATACCTAAAATACCACTTTGAGGTGGATTAATAATTGGTGTAGATAACATTGAACCAAACACACCACCATTGGTAATGGTAAATGTACCACCTGTCATTTCATCAACAGTAATTTGCCCATCTCTTGCTCTTAAAGCTAAACGCTTTACTTCGCTTTCTACACCTCTAAAAGTTAGGTTTTCTGCATTTCTAATTACAGGTACCATTAATCCTTTTGGACCAGAAACTGCAATTGAAATATCTTGAAAACCGTGCATTACTTTATAGTCTCCATCTATCATAGAATTTACATCTGGATACATTTTTAAAGCTCTAACTACAGCTAGTGTAAAGAAAGACATAAAGCCTAAACCTACACCATGTTTTGCTTTAAAATCTTCTTTGTATTTAGCTCTTAAATCAAAAATTGGTTGCATGTTAACTTCGTTAAATGTAGTTAACATTGCTGTTTCATTTTTAACAGAAACTAAACGCTGTGCAACTTTTCTACGTAACATAGAAAGTTTTTTACGTTCTGAGTTTCTTGAATCATTTGCTGGTTGAGAACCCATAGAAGGCACAGCTTTTACTGCATCGTCTTTTGTAATTCTTCCATCTTTTCCAGTTCCTTTAACATCTTTTGCATCAATACCTTTCTCTGCTAAAACTTTCTTTGCAGCTGGTGAAGCAGTACCTGTTGCATAAGTTTCGGTTTTAGGAGCTTCTTTGGTAGTTTCTTTAGGCGTTTCCTTAGGTGCTTCTTCTTTTTTAGAAGACGAGTCACCTTCAGGTTTTTCAGCACTCATGTCTATTAAACAAACAACAGCACCAACAGCAACAGCATCACCTTCTTCAGCTTTTAAAGTAATAATTCCACTTTCTTCAGCTGGTAATTCTAAAGTTGCTTTATCTGAATCTACCTCTGCAATAGGTTGATCTTTTTCAACATAATCTCCATCTTCAACTAACCAAGTTGCAATTTCTACTTCTGTAATTGATTCTCCTGGAGAAGGAACTTTCATTTCTAAAACACTCATGTTTCTTTTTTTATTGTTGCTGATTTTTTTCTCAGCTTTTTTATTTATTCTACTTTTCTTTATGTTATTTTAAAGGGTTTTTCTTAGTAACTTTTACTCTGTTTAACCGCTTATTACAACTAATCATTAAATACACTATCGATTAAAGCTCTATGACGTTTTTTAAATCTAGTACTAGAACCTGCAGCAGGAACTGCATAGTATTTTCTGGAACGTACACTTAAGTTTACCAACTCAAAACGCTGTAACATATAGCTCCAAGCACCCATATTTCTTGGCTCTTCTTGTGCCCAGATATACTCTTTAATATTAGGATAGCTATCTATTATTTTCTGAATTTTTTCTTTATGTAAAGGAAAAAGCTGTTCTATTCTAATTAATGCAATATCATCACGATTTAAATTTTCGCGTTCTTCTAATAAATCGTAATAAAATTTACCCATACAGAAAACTAATTTCTTAACTCCTTTTGGATCTAATACATCATCAATTACTTCTTTGAATTCACCTTCAGCTAAATCTTCAATAGTATTTATTGCTTTTGGATGACGTAATAAACTCTTTGGTGTAAATACAATTAACGGCTTTCTGTAATCACGTTTCATTTGACGACGCAACAAATGGTAAAAGTTGGCAGGAGTTGTACAGTTAGCAACTGTCATGTTATCTTCAGCACATAATTGTAAATAACGCTCAATTCTTGCTGATGAGTGTTCAGAACCTTGCCCTTCATAACCATGAGGTAATAAAACTACAATTCCATTTTGCACTTTCCACTTATCTTCTGCAGCAGAAATATATTGATCGAAGATAATTTGAGCACCATTAGAGAAATCTCCAAATTGTGCTTCCCAAATGGTTAATGTGTTTGGGTTTCCTAAAGCATAACCGTAGTCAAAACCTAAAACTCCATATTCAGATAATAAAGAGTTGTAGATATACATTTGCCCTTTATTGTTAGGGTTTGTGTTTAAAAGGTTAATTCGTTCTTCAGTTTTTTCATTACGTAAAACTGCATGTCTATGAGAGAAGGTACCTCTTTCTACATCTTGACCAGAAATACGTACATTAAAGCCTTCTTCCATCAAAGAACCATAAGCTAGGTTTTCTGCCATTCCCCAATCTAATTCATTGGTTTCAAAAACCATTTTCTCTCTTCCTTTTAATATACGTTCTGCTTTTCTAACAAAGTTTGAATCTTTTGGTGCAGTAGAAACTACTTTTGCAATACCCTTTAACTTACTTACTGGATATTTTGTATCTACTTTTTCTAGCATTGCTTCTTGATCCTGACGTTCGAAACCTTCCCAAGTAGATTGCATAAATTCTTTTACTTTAGAATTTTTATCTTCTTTAGATTTGTCAAACTCGGCTTCTAGCATGCCTTTATATTCATTTGTAATCTCATCTACATAAGAAGAATCAATAGAATTTTCACCTATTAATTTAGATACATAAATGTCTTTTGGATTTTTATGTTTAGAGATGGCTTTATATAAAGTTGGTTGAGTAAAACGTGGTTCATCACCTTCGTTATGACCATATTTTCTGTAACCTAATAAATCAATAAAAATATCAGATTCAAAACGCATTCTAAACTCTAAAGCCATTTGCATTGCATGGCAAACTGCTTCTGTATCGTCTGCATTTACATGTAAAACTGGCGATAAAGTTACTTTACCAACGTCTGTACAGTAGGTACTTGAACGACCATCTAAATAGTTGGTTGTAAAACCAATTTGATTGTTTACTACAATATGTATGGTTCCACCAGTTTTGTAACCATTTAACTTAGCCATTTGTACAACTTCATAAGCAATACCTTGACCAGCAATAGCTGCATCTCCATGAATTACAATTGGTAATATTTTGCTGGAGTCTCCATTGTATTTTCTATCAATTTTTGCTCTAGTAATACCTTCAGCAACAGCAGCAACAGTTTCTAAGTGAGATGGGTTTGGAACTAAATTCATTTTAATTTCCTTACCATTTCTATAAGTTTTACTTAGTGTTAAACCTAAGTGATATTTTACATCTCCATCAATATCTTCATCTTCAAAATCTTTTCCTTCAAACTCACTGAATAACTCTCTTACAGGTTTTTTAAAGATGTTAACTAAAGTGTTTAAACGACCTCTGTGAGCCATTCCTAAAACACATTCTTGTACATCATGTTTTTCTGATGCACTTCTTAACATAACACTTAAACCAGGAATTAAAGTTTCACCTCCTTCTAAAGAAAAACGTTTTTGACCAACATACTTAGTCTGTAAAAAACTTTCGAAAGTAACTGCCTGATTAAGTTTTGTTAAAATATATTTTTTATCATCTACATTAAACTCAGGATGATTATCGTTTTGATTTAAACGATTTTGCCACCATTTTAACTTCTCAGGATTACGCATATACATATATTCTACACCAATAGAATCGCAATAAATGCTCTGTAAATGCTCTATAATTTTAGAAAGTGAAGTTTTACCTAAACCTAAAATTTCACCAGCAGAAAATTCTTTTTCTAAATCTTCTTCAGATAAATTAAAGTTTTCTAAAGATAAAGTAGGTGAGTACTGTCTTCTTTCTCTTACAGGATTTGTTTTTGTAAATAAATGGCCTCTAGTTCTGTAACCATTAATTAAATCTGCAACTAGAAATTCTTTTTTTACTTCTTGAGGAACTTCAACAGATACTTCATCTTCATCAGAAAGTGAGTAATTTTCGTTAGCTAAATCATACCCTTGAAAAAAACTTCTCCAACTTGGTTCAACAGAGTCTGGGTTTTCTAAATATTTGTCATATAAATCAGCTATAAAGCCAGTATGTGCCGCGTTCAAGAACGAAAATTTGTCCATAAAATAGTCTATGCCTTTTAAATAAGCTTATTAGAGTTACAAAAATACGATATTTTAAAATTCTGACTCATTTATTTTAGGGTTAAAATGATTAAAAAAATATTAAAAATTTTAATAAAAGTATTTGGAGGTATTTCAAAAAGGTATATATTTGCACTCGCTAATCACAAAAGTGTAGCAAACTCCTCCTTAGCTCAGTTGGTTAGAGCATCTGACTGTTAATCAGAGGGTCCTTGGTTCGAGCCCAAGAGGGGGAGCAAAATTAA
>JABXIJ010000020.1 GCA_013373105.1 Flavobacteriaceae bacterium
GCGAGAGTAGCTCAGTTGGTAGAGCGTCAGCCTTCCAAGCTGAATGTCGCCAGTTCGAACCTGGTCTCTCGCTCAAAAAAAAGACTTCAAATATTTGAAGTCTTTTTTTTTATAAATTTTTTAGTTTGTCTCCAAAGAATAATAGTAATATAATAGGTATTGCTAGTAAGATTACAAAAATTGTATTTGTTGTAAATAATACTGGGTTTAACAACAGCGTTAATGCAAAACCTCCTATAGCTCCTCCTAAATGTGCTGCATGCCCAACATTACCCAATTGTTTTTTCATACCATAAATTGAATATAGCAAATAACCTACGCCAAATATATAACCTGGAATTGGTATTGGAATAAAGAATAAATATAAGCTGATTCCTGGGTATAAGAGAATTGTAGAATAAACAATTCCAGATACAGCACCAGAAGCACCAACTGCACTATAATAAGGTTCGTCTTTATGATACGATAATGAATATAAACTACCAGCTAATAAACTTCCAAAATAGATAATTAGGAAGTTTAAGCTTCCTAAAATAGTAGTTATAATTCCGCTAAAAATATACAATACATACATATTTAGAATCAAATGAATCCAATCTACATGTAAAAACCCAGAGGTAAGCATTCGTATTTTTTCACCACCTAATACCCTACTTACCTGAAATTTATATTTGTCTAAAAAAGAATATTCATCAAAACCCTTTTTAGAAACTAAAACATTAATAAGTATTATTAGAATTATTATAAAATTTGACTGATTTACCATATCACAAAAATAAACATTCTTAATAGCGAATTTACATCATATTTCAGTTAAAATTTTGATATTTGCATAACCTATTATTCTATGCATTTTTTAGTTTTTATAATTACTTATCCTTTACTGTGGTTACTTTCTATTTTACCACTAAAAGTGCTATATGTAATCTCTGATATATTTTACATTTTAGTGTATAAAATTTTTGGCTATAGAAAGGCTGTTGTGTATAACAATATTAAAACGGTTTTTCCTGATAAAACAGAATCTGAAATTAAAAAAATAACCAAGCATTTTTATAAGCATTTCACAGACCTTTTTGTTGAGACTATTAAGTCTATGACTATATCTGAAAAGGAAATTGTAAAACGTTATCAGTATTCTAATCCTGAAGTGGTAAAAGACATATTAGACAATGGTAAGAGTGTAGCCTTTGTTGCTGCTCATCAAGCAAATTGGGAGTGGTCTGTAAATTCTCCTTTAGTTTTAAAACATAATGTTAAAGGAGCTTATACAACTATTTCAAATAAATATTTTAACAAACTTGTAAAGAAATCTAGAGAACGTTTTGGTTTTGAATGTTATAAATCTACAAATACTGTTAAAGCTATTTTTAATGACTATAAAAACAAAATTATTAGTGCTTATTTGTTGGTAAGTGATCAATCTCCTGAATTACATCGCACTTTACATTGGGCTAACTTTTTTGATGTTTATGTTCCTGTACATGTAGGTGCTGAAAATCTAGCCAAAAAGTTTGATTTAGCTGTAGTTTTTTGCGCAACTAAAAAAGTTAAAAGAGGATATTACAGTACAGAATTTAAATTAATTACAAAAGATCCAAAGTCTTTTGACGATTATGAAATTACTGAAAAATACTTACGATTATCAGAAAACCTAATAAAAAGCCAACCTGAATGTTATTTGTGGTCTCATAGAAGATTTAAACACAAAGACAAGTTCAAAGAATGGCAAGAATTAAATATTTCTAAATCTACTAAAAGGAAGAAGTAAACCAAGAGTTTACTAAGCCCTGCTCTATAGGTTTAATTGTCTTATGAACGTAGTCATTTTTCTCAGCAACATATTCATAATCATTAGCATATTCTTCTATATTTTTAGCTAAATCATTTAGTGAATTAGTAATATATTCTAACTCCTTATTAGTAACTGTAGGATGTAAACTTAATCTAACCCAACCTGGCCTTTCAGTTAAGCAACCTTCTATAATTAAATTTTTTATTCGTGTTGATTTTTGCAAATCTAGATTTAGTAAATAATGTCCATAAGTACCTGCACAAGAGCAACCTCCTCTAGTTTGAATACCATATTTATCATTTAGTAGTTTTACCACTAAATTGTAATGGTATTTTTCGAAATAAAATGAAAATATACTTAGCCTTTTGGTATGATTTTCTGCTAAAACTTTAATTGAATCTATGGCAGCTAAGGTCGAAAACATGAATTCATTTATTTCATCTTCTCTTTCTTTAATATTAGCAACCCCCATTTTATCTTTTAGCTGAATTGAAAGCGCTATTTTAATAGTTTGAAGAAAACCTGGTGTACCACCATCTTCTCTCATTTCTACATCATCAAGGTAGTTATGATATCCCCAAGGATTTGTAAACTTTACTGTTCCTCCTCCAGGATTATCAGGCACTGCATTATTATATAAGCTTTTATTAAAAACAAGTACACCAGAAGTTCCAGGACCGCCTAAAAACTTGTGAGGTGAAAAGAAAATAGCATCTAAATAAGAATCATTTTCATCTGGATGCATATTAATTTCTACATATGGTGCACAACATGCAAAATCTACAAAACACAATCCATTATATTTATGAATAAGTTTTGCAACATCATGATAAGGTGTTTTTATTCCTGTTACATTAGAACAAGCAGTTATTGAAGCAATTTTAATAGCTCTATGTTCATGCTTTTTTATGCATTCTTCAAATCTATCTAAACAAACTAATCCTGCTGAATTACAGGGTACTACTTCTACATCTGCTATAGTTTCTAACCAAGATGTTTGATTAGAATGATGCTCCATATGAGAAATGAAAACAATTGGTCTTTGTTCTTCTGGAATTGCAGTAAATTCTTTTAATTTTTCTACAACTTTAAGTCCAAGAATTCTTTGAAATTTATTCACAACTCCAGTCATTCCAGAGCCTGTAGTAATTAAAACATCATCTGAAGATGCATTTACATGTTTTTTTATAATGTTTCTTGCTTCATGATATGCTAATGTCATTGCAGCTCCTGTAGTTGATGTTTCTGTATGTGTGTTGGCAACAAAAGGGCCAAATTCATTGCATATTTTTTCTTCAATAGGTCTGTACAATCTACCACTTGCAGTCCAATCACAATAAACTAAATCTTGCTCTCCATAAGGAGAAATAAAAGTTTGATTGTAACCAACAATGTTTTCTCTAAATCGTGAAAAGTACTGCTCTAAATTTTCCATTTACTTTATAAATTCCTTAATTAATAAGAAGGTTATAATTAAATAATTGCTTTAATTTCTCCTATAAATCGTTCTGCTAAAGCATCTGCAGCTTCTTGACTTTTAGCTTCAGTATAAATTCTAATAATAGGTTCTGTGTTCGATTTACGCAAGTGAATCCACTCTTCTGCAAAATCAATTTTTACACCATCTATTGTATTTACTTCTTCATGCGCATATTTAGCAGCCATTTTTTCTAATAAATTATCCACATCAATTTCTGGAGTTAATTGAATTTTATTCTTACTCATAAAATAACTAGGATAACTTTCTCTTAAGACTTTACACGACATTTTCTTGTGTGCTAAATGCGATAAAAATAAAGCAACACCAACTAAAGAATCTCTACCATAATGTGAAGCAGGATAAATAATACCTCCATTTCCTTCTCCTCCTATTACAGTATTGGTTTCTTTCATTTTAATCACCACATTCACTTCACCAACAGCAGAAGCTGTATAAGTTCCACCATGTTTTTCAGTAACATCTCTTAACGCTCTAGAAGACGATAAATTAGACACTGTATTTCCACCCCCCATTCTTCCTAAAACATAATCTGCACAAGCTACTAAGGTGTATTCTTCACCAAACATAGAGCCATCTTCGCAAATTAAGGCTAACCTGTCTACATCAGGATCAACTACAATTCCAAAATCCGCTTTTTCTTTAACTACTAACTCAGAAATGTCTGTTAAGTGTTCTTTTAAAGGTTCTGGATTGTGAGGAAACTGTCCATTTGGCGTACAATACAATTTTATAGATTCTACGTTTAATGCTGCTAATAATTCAGGAATAAAAATACCTCCAGTTGAATTAACTCCATCAACCACTACTTTAAAATTAGCTGATTTAATTGCATCTACATCAACCAATTCTAAGTTTAAAACTTCTTGAATGTGTTTTTCTAAATATGAACTATCTTTTGTATAAGTTCCTAAATCGTCAACTTCAGAAAACGAAAAGTCTTCACTTTCTGCTAAGGCTAATATTTGTTCTCCATCTTCACCATTTAAAAACTCACCTTTTTCGTTTAAAAGTTTTAATGCATTCCATTGTTTAGGATTGTGAGAAGCTGTTAAAATAATACCTCCATCTGCCTTTTCTAATGGCACAGCTACCTCAACAGTTGGTGTAGTTGATAAACCTAAATCTACTACATCTATTCCTAAACCTACCAAGGTGTTAGCCACTAAACTAGAAATCATTTTACCAGAAATTCGAGCATCTCTACCAATAACTACTTTAATGGTTTCTTTATTTTGGTTTCTTTTTTTGATGAATGCACCATAAGCAGAAGCAAATTTAACTGCGTCTATTGGTGTTAAATTATCACCTGTTTTTCCTCCAATTGTTCCTCTAATTCCTGATATAGATTTTATTAATGTCATGCGTATTTTTTTGTAAGGCAAATATAAATTTTTGATATGACTTTCTATATAATGAATTTATAAATCTCAAATTATGATAATTATTTTACTTATTTCAGTTGTTTCGTATGTATTTTCTAGGCAACTATTTGCAAACTATATCATAAAAATTGTAAGTAAAAAAGTACCTGGCTATTTAGCTCCAAATACTTTTGATTTATAAAAATTTCAAATTTTATCTACTTTTAATTAATATTAATTCTTCTTGAGGATTAATTAAATATCTTGCTGCATCTTTTGTAACTACAGCCATTTCTTCAACTGAAATAGTTTTTTCTGTTCCATCTGCTCTTTTCCAAGCATGAAAACCATCAAAGGCAAAAGTCATACCTTCCTTTAGTTTTTTCTGACTTGCAGGTCTAACATGAGAAGCTTGAGAACCACCTAAATTTGGCCCAACATCATGAGCAACATAACCTACAGGATGTCCTGTACTCCACATTACATATTCACTTTTAGCTTTTTCCATTAATAAACGTTGAGCTTTATCTACATCTACTCCTCTTACACCAGGTTTCATCGCAACTAAAGCAGCTCTATTACCTGCTTTACTACTTTCCCAATAATATTGAATGTCTTCTGGTGCTTTTGTTTCACCTTCTTTTAAAACATAAGCAAAACGTTGTATATCAGAAACCCATCTGTCATAAAGCTTAATACCAAAGTCTATTTGAATAACATCTCCAGGCATAATTACTTTATTTGTTGCATGAGAATGTCCTCTATCTGCACCTGAATTTACATTAGGGTTTTGGTCTGGCGCCCAAGCATCTTTAACACCAAATTCTGCCATTTTTCGCTTTAAAAACTTAGCAATATCTGCATCAGTTGTTTTACCTGGAATTACTTGTTTATAAGCTTCTATTTGCCAATCTGCAGTTAACTGTGCAGCTTTTGTTAGAATTTCAACTTCTTCTTGGAGTTTTATTGATAACCATTGATAAACCACCTCTGTTGATGAAACTAATTTATTAGCATCATTACCCATATAGTCTTCAATTGTTTTTCTTTGGCTATAAGATAAACCATCTGCTACTGCATTGGTTTCTGATGAATTAACAGCTATTGTTTTGAAGTTTTTAGTTTTAATAAAATCTGTGGCTGCTTTAATGGCAGATTTTCCTCTATCAACAGGCACTACTTCATCATGAATATTTAAATCACCTAAAGCTGTAGATTCTCCTATTGGTGAATATACTTTTGAATGGAATCCTTTTTCATCATTGTAAAATAAAAAAGCGGCTGTACCACCAGTATTTTCACCTCCTATATGATCTGCTAATGGATCGTTATTGTTTTCTCTACAAATAATCATCCAAGCATCAACATTTGCTTCTTTCAAAGCACTAGGTAATAGTAGTTGAATTCTCTTTTTTCGAATTTCTGGCCATGGATTTTCTCCCCAATATTCATCTGTATTAATAGGTTTTTGTTTTGTGTTTTCTTGATTACATCCTATTAAAAGCAATAAAAAAAGGAGATTTAAATACTTAAGTTTCATAATTATTGTAAGTTTTATTCAAATATAACTAATATAAAAAGCCACTACAAAATGTAGTGGCTTTTCTATATTTAAACTAAAAATAAAATTACTTTTTCTTTTTAGCTTTAGCATCCATTTGCTTCTTTAAGTCTGCAAGACCTCCTATGTCTCCTAAAGTAGTTTTTTCTACTTCAGCAGCTTTCTTAATAGCAGCTTTTACATTCTTTTTCTCTTGCTCTTTAAAGATTGAAGTATGAGAAACTACAACTCTTCTGTATTCTTTAGAAAATTCTAAAACAACAAACTCAGCAGTATCTCCTTTTCCTAATTTAGTACCATCTTCTTTTTCTAAAAATCTTGTTGGCGCAAAACCTTCAACATTTCCTTCTAAAGTAACAGTAGCTCCTTTATCATTCTTTTCTTTAATAGTTCCTTCGTGTTTAGAACCTATACCGAAAGTATCTTCATGAGCATCCCAAGGATTATCTAAAGTTTGCTTATGTCCTAAGTTTAACTTTCTGTTCTCTACATCTAATTCTAATACTTGAACTTCTAACTCTTGACCAACAGTAACAAAGTCTGATGGGTGCTTGATTTTCTTAGTCCAAGATAAATCTGAGATATAAACTAAACCATCAATACCTTCTTCCAATTCTACAAATACACCAAAGTTTGTATAGTTTCTTACTATACCTTTATGAGTAGAACCTACAGGGTATTTAGCAGTAATATCTGTCCAAGGATCTTTGTGTAACTGCTTCATACCTAAAGACATTTTTCTTTCTTCTCTGTCTAAAGTTAAGATTTCAGCTTCTACTTTATCACCAACATTTACAAAGTCTTGTGCAGAACGTAAGTGAGTAGACCAAGACATTTCAGAAACGTGAATTAAGCCTTCAACTCCTTGTTCAACTTCTACAAATGCACCATAATCTGCAATTACTACAACTTCTCCAGTTACTTTATCACCAACTTTTAAGTTAGGATCTAAAGCTTCCCATGGATGAGCAGATAATTGTTTTAAACCTAATTGAATTCTAGACTTATTATCATCGAAGTCTAAGATTACAACATTTAATTTTTGATCTAACTCAACCACTTCATTTGGATGGTTAATTCTAGACCAAGATAAGTCAGTAATGTGGATTAATCCATCTACACCACCTAAATCAACAAATACACCATAAGAAGTAACGTTTTTAACAACACCTTCTAATACTTGTCCTTTTTCTAACTGACCAATAATTTCTTTCTTTTGCTCTTCTATATCAGCTTCAATAAGTGCTTTGTGAGAAACAACAACGTTTTTGAATTCGTGGTTGATTTTAACAACTTTAAATTCCATTGTTTTTTCTACATACTGATCGTAATCTCTAATTGGTTTAACATCAATTTGAGAACCTGGTAAGAATGCTTCAATTCCAAAAATATCTACAATCATACCACCTCTTGTTCTACACTTAACAAAACCATTAACAACTTCACCAGTATCGTGAGCATTATTTACACGCTCCCAAGCCTTAATTACTCTTGCTTTTTTGTGAGATAATACTAATTGACCAGAAGAATCTTCTCTTTTGTCAACTAATACTTCTACTGTATCACCTACAGCTAAATTTTGATTGTAACGAAATTCGTTTAAAGAAATAACTCCTTCTGATTTAGAGTTAATATCTATAATTGCATCTCTGTCTGTAATTCTTACAACAGTTCCTTCAATTACATCACGTTCGTTTACAAATCCTACTGTACCTTCTAATGCAGATTCAAATTCTTTTAATTTAGCTTCATCTACAGCTTCAATACCTTGTTCGTATTTGTGCCAGTTAAAGTTTTCTAAGAATTCTTGCGGATTTTGAGTTTCTACAGTAGTAGTTTCTGTAGCTTTTGTTGTAGTTTCTTCTGCTACAACTTCTTTGTTTTCTTCAGACATTTTCTGAAAATTAATTTGTATCTTTTTGTTTTTCAGATTTTTAACGATAAAAACGCCAAGAGATGTTTTAAATTATTGTTTTAATTTCCTTTTTTAAATCTGTTCTCGTAAAAAGGAGTGCAAATTTAGTAAAAAACATTTGATTTTAAACTAATTATCTAAAAATAAATCTGTTTAATTCTAATTATATTTGTTGTAGTAAATCGAAATCTTATGAAAAGTTGTATAAATTTAGTTTTTTTCATTAGCCTACTTCTTAGTTTTTCTTTTAAAAATGAAGTAAAAACAACAGTTATTCATCACAAATCTCATGAAAAAAGTAGACAAAATGTTCCTTTTTCTGATGCTGTTCAGGTTAATGATTTATTCTTTCTTACAGGGCATATAGGAAAAAATCATAAAACTGGAAATCTAGTAGAAGGAGGCATTGAAGCTGAAACTAAACAAGCTATTTTAAACATAAAAGAAGTCTTAGAGCATCATAAGTTAACTTTAAAAGATGTTGTAAAATGCACTATTATTCTTGCAGATATTAATGACTATTCTAAAATGAATGTAATTTATCGTACTTTTTTCAAGGATAATTTACCAGCAAGGACTACTTTTGCAGCCAATTTAGTGGCAGGAGCTAAAATTGAAATTGAAGTAGTAGCTGCAAGAAAATAAATGGATAAAAAGACAAAAGATTTAGTTAATAAAGGTGTAATGCTTCCACTAATGGAAGAGTTTTATACAATTCAAGGTGAAGGGTATCACACAGGCACAGCAGCATATTTTATAAGAGTTGGAGGTTGTGATGTTGGTTGCCATTGGTGTGATGTAAAAGAAAGTTGGAATGCAGATTTACACCCACCAACTTTAGCTGATAATATTGTACAAAATGCTAAAAAGTACGCAGATACGGTTGTAATAACTGGTGGAGAACCCTTAATGTGGTCTATGGATTATTTAACGAATTTACTTCAAGAAAATAATTTAAAAACACATATTGAAACTTCTGGAGCTTATGAATTTTCTGGTAAATGGGATTGGTTTTGTTTATCTCCTAAAAAAACAAAATTACCTTTAGAAGAAGTATATAAAGAAGCTGATGAGTTAAAAATGATAATTCATAATACATCTGATTTTGATTTTGCAGAAGAACATGCTGCTAAAGTAAATAGTAGTTGCGAATTATTTTTACAACCTGAATGGAGCAAAAGAGAAAAAATGACTCCTCTTATTGTAGATTATGTAATGAAAAATCCAAAATGGAAAATTTCTTTACAGACACATAAATATCTGAATATCCCCTAATTAACTGTTAATTTTACCGTCAATTAAAGAACAAATTCTTTTAAATTGTTCTTCAATTCCCATATCAGAATTATCGAATTCAATAGCATCTTTTGCTTTTACTAAAGGTGAGTCAAGTCTAGTAGAATCTAATCTATCTCTTTCTTGAACGTTGTTTAAAATAGCTTCATAACTTACATCATCTCCTTTTTCTATAAGTTCTTTATAGCGCCTTGTAGCTCTTTTAGCTGCTGATGCTGTCATAAAAAATTTTAATTCTGCATTAGGAAAAACTACTGTTCCAATATCTCTACCATCCATAACAACACCACCATTTTTACCAAATTTCTGCTGAGCTTTTACAAGTTTTTTTCTTACTTCTGAAATTGCTGAAACTTTACTAACCAAATTAGATATTTCAAGAGTTCTAATTTCCTTTTCTACGTTATTTCCATTTAAATAAATTTCTGCAAACCCAAGTTTATCATTAAACTTAAATTTTAAGTCAATATTTGGTAACTCTTTTACTAATTCATCTTTCTTAAGATAATTTTCACCAACCAAATTATTTTTTTTTGCAAATAAGGTAACTGATCTATACATAGCACCTGTATCTATATATATATAATTATATTTCTTAGCAATTAATTTTGCTATAGTACTTTTTCCTGTTGATGAATAACCGTCAATTGCTATTGTTATCTTTTTCATTATTTTTTATATAAGTCCATTTCTAAACTAAAGGTACTTGCATTAGTTGCTGTATGATATTTAGAAAAGGCATAATTAAATTTAAATCTATTCATTCTAATTCCAAAACCAAAAGAAATACCAGCAAAAGTACGTACGTTTTGTAATTTTAACTCAGCTGCTCTTCTAAAATTATAGCCAATTCTTAAGTTAATTAAACTTTCTGGAAAAAACTCAGCTCCAATAATTATATGCCTTAAAGTATTATCTATAAACCCAATATCTTCATTAAAAACATTGCCTTCTAAATCTATAGTTTGTTCAGAAGGATTGGACTCAGAAATATCCCATTGTTGTAGATTATCTATGGTTAAATACCATTTTATAGGTACAAATTCTAATTGATAAGATGCTCCAATCGCAACTTTTAATGGCAATTTTTCTTTTGTCCCATTATATGATTTTAATTGCGTTCCTAAATTTCTTGCTACCAATGTAAAAGAATAGGGTTTATATGGACTGTAATAGAGTACTCCTAAATCTAAAGCAATACCAAAAGAAGAAAAAGTTGCAATATTAGAGTTAATAAATTTTAAGTTTGCACCGAAATAAACATTTGTCCAAGGTAAATTGGCTGCATAACCAATTGTTAAAGCTAAATCATTGGCATTAAAATTACCTGTTTCATTTCCAAACTCATCAGCACCAATCAAAGTACCATAATCTAAATAAGTAATGTTCCCATAAATGGTTCCAAACCTTCTTGATATTTGTCTTGCATATGATACAGAACCTAAATTTATACCAGATAAGAAGCTTGAATAATTTGCTGATATTTTACCATCTAACTCAGCATTAATAACAGATGGGTTCCAACTTGGTTGATTTATATCATCAACTAACGTTAAAACTTCACCTCCTAAGGCAATTTGACGAGCAGATGTAGATAAGTTTAAAAATTGATAAACGTTTTTACCACCAATTTGCCCAAAGCAATTGATTATCGTTAAATAAAAAAACGGAACTAAAATACCTTTCTTCATTCACTACAAATAAACAAGTATAAAATCAATAACGAAAGTTTTTAATAATAATTCTATTCAGATAATAAAATAAATAAACAAAAAAACCTCATTCAAAAAGAATGAGGTTTAATTTAAAAGAAAGGCAGCGACCTACTCTCCCACATTGCTGCAGTACCATCGGCGCTATTGGGCTTAACTTCTCTGTTCGGTATGGGAAGAGGTGAGCCCCA
>JABXIJ010000035.1 GCA_013373105.1 Flavobacteriaceae bacterium
ACATCATGTTCGGTGGCATTTAATTTTGCCTGTTGAAGCGCTTCTGCAACAGAAGCATACCTTTCTCCTTGCAATGCAAACACTTTAGCTTCTTCTTGCAATAAATCTGCAACCAAGCCTCTTGGAATATTGGGTTTGCAAAAATAGTAAATGGCTTCTTTGGGAAATAAGGGTAAAATATCAGCTAACTTTTTATCAGCAACCATACCTAAAACAATATGTAATTGTTGATAGGTTTCTTTTTTAAGCTGATGCATTACAATTTGTAAGCCTTCTGCATTATGAGCAGTATCACATATTATTTTAGGAGAACTATTTAAAATCTGCCACCTTCCTTTTAAGTTGGTATTCTTTACCACATGCAATAATCCTGAGCTAATATGCGCTTGAGAAACCTTAAAGTTCTTGAGTTGCGCAATGGCTTCAATAGCCGTTTTTACATTGGCAATTTGGTAATCGCCTAACAAATCTGTTTGGTAATTGGTTTCTTGATGTGAAGCAAAGGAAATGGGAGCATGTAACTCTTTAGCTTTGTCAATAAAAATAGGCGCAACTTCATCTTGGTGTTCACCAATAACTAGTGGAATGTTTTCTTTAATAATTCCCCCTTTTTCAATGGCAATTTCTGGCAAGGTTTCTCCTAAAAACTGCATATGATCGTAACCTATATTGGTAATTACAGAAACTTCTGGTGTAATGATATTGGTAGAGTCTAACTTTCCTCCCATACCTACTTCAATGATAGCAATATCTACTTGTTGCGAAGCAAAATAATCAAAAGCCAACCCAACTGTCATTTCAAAAAATGATAGCTTTTGATGCTCTAAAAAACGTTTGTGTTTTGCAATAAAATCAACCACATAAGTTCTTGAAATTTCTTGTCCATTGATACGAATGCGTTCTGTAAAGTTTTTTAAATGTGGGGAAGTATACAAGCCTACCTTATACCTTGCCTCTTGCAAAATAGAGGCTAACATGTGTGAGGTAGACCCTTTACCATTGGTGCCTCCTACATGAATACTTTTAAACTTTTGCGATGGATTTCCTAAAACTTGAGAAAACGCCAAACTGTTGGTTAAATCTTTTTTAAAAGCAGTCTTTCCTACTCTTTGGTACATAGGCAACTGCCCAAACATCCAATCTAAGGTTTCTTGATACGTCATAAAAGAAACGTCTATTACTTTTTACCTATTTGATAATATTCAAAGCCTTCACTTGGTAAATTAAAGGCATTATACTGATTTCTACCATCAAAAATAATGGGAATCTTCAAAAGTTTTTTGATTTCTATAAAATCTGGAGATCGAAATTCTTTCCATTCAGTTATCAATAGCATGGCATCAGCATTTTGTAAGGCTTCGTATTTTGAAGTTGCATAAGTAATACTATGGTTATAATCTTTTAGATATACATTTTTTGATTCTTTGATAGCTTTAGGGTCATAGGCATTTATTTTTGCGCCTTTAGCTATTAAATCTTTAATAACTTGAATAGAGGGAGCTTCTCTCATATCATTAGTACCTGGCTTGTAAGACAAACCCCATACTGCAAAAGTAAATCCTGATAAATCTTCACCAAATCGCTTGCAAACCTTCTTGGTTAGTATTTGTTTTTGTGACGTATTTACAGAGTCAACTGCAGCTAACAATTCAGCATTATAATGATGGGATGCCGCTATTTTATACAATGCTTTCATGTCTTTTGGAAAACAAGAGCCTCCAAAACCAACACCAGGATAAATAAAACTATAGCCAATTCTTTTGTCTGAACCGATACCCAAACGAACTTTATTAACATCTGCATCTACTCTTTCACAGATATTTGCAATCTCATTCATAAAAGAAATTTTAGTGGCTAACATTGCATTTGCTGCATATTTAGTCATTTCTGCAGAACGAATATCCATGGTTATAAATCGATCATGTGTTCTAAAGAATGGTGAATACAACTTTTTCATTTGCTCAAAAGTTACCTCATTATCTGCGCCAATAACAACTCGATCTGGTTTCATAAAATCGTTAATAGCATCACCTTCTTTTAAAAACTCTGGATTAGACACCATACTAAAGCTAATATCTACTGCTCTTTTATCCAGCTCTTGTTGTATAATTTCTTTTACTTTATCGGCTGTTCCTATAGGTACAGTAGATTTGTTAACAACAATGATGTTATGGGTAATATGTTCTCCAATTTCTTTAGCAACCTCATATACATAGCGCATATTTGCCTCACCAGTCTCTTGCATAGGCGTACCTACTGCAATAAAAACAATAGCTGCTTTTTCTAATGCCTTAGACAAGTCTGTAGTAAAAATTAAGGTGTTGTTTTCTAAGTTTTTCAACAACATTTTATCTAAACCTGGCTCGTAAATGGGTGAAACTCCTTTTTGTAATAAGTCAATTTTATCAGAATTAATATCAACACAGGTAACTGTATTTCCCATTTCAGCAAAACAGGCACCAGTAACTAGGCCTACATACCCTGAACCAACTATAGTAATTTTCATTTAATTATGCTTTAACAACCAGGAAGAAGATTGAATTTTGTCGCCCAAACCATCAACTAAAGCAATGCCTAATTGTTTACAAATGGGCGCTTCAGGAATGCTATCATTATTTTGATCACCGCCATTCGCAAAAGCCAATTTATAAGTATTAGAATATTGTTCATGTAGTTGTGCTAAAGAAGCACAAACAGTTCTATCTTGATCTATAGAAAGTATCGCTTTATCTACGGCTTTTATATTTTGTACAATAAGCAATCGCTCGTCTTCTTTTTGGAATTCCTTAGATCCTTTTAAAGCTCTTTGATGATCGTTATTCACTATCACAAACAACACATCTGCCA
>JABXIJ010000044.1 GCA_013373105.1 Flavobacteriaceae bacterium
GCTTTTTTTATATATTTTATTAAATGTTTAATTAATATTTGTTTTTACTTCTATAACACCATTAGCACCTCTAATACCATAAGCTGCTGTGTCTGGTCCTTTTAGTACCTTTAAAGACATAATAGTTGTAGGAACAATATTAGAAAACGTTTCTTGATCTACTTGAACACCATTTAACACAAAAAGAGGTGTGGTGTTGCCATTAAGTGAATTTACTCCTCTTATTGTTATAGTATTATCATGACTAACATTTACTCCAGGTATGTTTCCTCTAATGTAGTCATAAATACTTCTAAAAAGTGTTCTACCTGTGTTTGCTTTTGCAAATTTTGTGTTAGATATAATTTCTTCTTTATTTTTAATAATATTTATAACAATATTATTTTCACCAGTGTATTTTACAGTTTTAATACCAACTACAGGAGAAAAAGCTGAAATTTCTTTTGGTGCTTTATCTAATTTAATTTTAAAAAAACCAGCAGTGTTAGAGACTCTTTTTTGTTTAACATTGTCTATTAAAATTATAGCCCCTGGTATTGGTTTGTTATTTTCGTCTTTAACAGCAATAGTTAATTTTACTTCTTGTGCTATAACATTAGAGGTAAAGACTAAAAAAAATGTAAATATCGATATGTATAATTTCTTCATGTTCTCTTTTTTTTTAAATCAATTTAAATACAACAATTGTTTGTTTTGTAACAACAACATAATTCATTGTAAAATTATTTAGTAAGATTTAACTTTCGTAAAATTAACTGTTAAACTTTCAATAAACTTTCTCACCATTTAAATAAGTTGCAACAACTTTTGTGCTAGGAATTTTAGTGTCTTCAACTTGCATGATATCTTGATTTAAAATTACAAAATCAGCAAATTTACCTACTTCAATTGAACCTTTTTCTTGCTCTTCAAAATTGGAATAGGCAGCCCAAATAGTCATTCCTTTTAAGGTTTCTTCTCTAGTTAAGGCATTTTCCATTTGAAATCCATCTTCAGGATAATTATCTAAATCTTTACGAACAACAGCAGCATAAAAAGTTAAAAAAGGGTTTACTTTTTCAACAGGAAAATCTGTTCCTAAAGCTACTTTTCCATAATTTTTTAATAAATCTTTAAAAGCATAAGCTCCTTTCATTCTTTCTACTCCAATTCTATCTCCTGCCCAGTACATATCTGAAGTAGCATGAGTAGGTTGTACAGATGGTAATATATTATTGAAGTTTTTAAAATCTTCAGGAGAAATTATTTGTGCATGCTCAATTCGCCAACGTCTGTTGGTTTTGTTTTTTAAAACTTCATTATATGTTTTAACTAGCCAAGTATTTGCAGAATCTCCTATAGCGTGTGTGTTCATTTGATATTCAGAAGCCGCAATTTGCCTAGCAATTTCTCTATATCTTTCTGGGCTATAAATTAATGCACCAAAATGATTTTCTCTGTCTGAATAGGGTGTACGCATAGCAGCTCCTCTAGATCCTAAAGCTCCATCTCCATAAATTTTAAAAGAACGAACATTTAAATAATCAGTTTTATAAATACCTTTTTTTATGTAGTAATCAATTTGTGCTTGTTTATCGCCAGAAACCATTACATAGATTCGCATTTTTAAATCGTTAGTTTGATTTAAACTATCTATTAATTCAATAGTTTCTCTATTTAAACCTGCATCATCAACAGTAGTTAAACCAAATGAAAAACATATTTTTTGAGCATCTAATAAACCTTGAATCGCTTCTTTTTTCGAAGTTGGTGGAAACTTTATATAATCCATAGCATTGTCTATAAGAACACCAGTTAGTTTGCCATTTTCAGTGATAAATTCACCACCCTCAACTTTAAAAGGTTTTGTAATTCCTGAGTAATCTAAAGCAGCTTGATTTACTAATAAAGCATGACCATCAACTCTTCTAACTGCAACTGGAGTTTTTGGAAACATTTTATCCAACTTTTCTTTGGTTGGAAACTCTTTCACTTCCCAATCATTTTGATCCCAACCACGACCTGTTACATAATCAGTATTTGTTCTATCGATAAAATCTGAAATTTTTTGAATGACTTCATCATAACTTTTGGTGCCTTCTAAAGCTACCTTTTGTTGTTGTAAACCCATTCTATAAAAATGACAATGAGCATCAATTAAACCTGGTAAAATAGTTTGATTTTTAGCATCAATAGTATTTTTAGCATTGTATTTTTCTTGAATTTCTATTGTTGAACCAACTGCTATAAATTTTCCGTCTTTTATAGCAAATGCTTCAGCTTTATCGAAATTTTCATTAACTGTATATGTGTTTGCATTAATTACAATAGTATCTGCTTGCTCTTTTGAACAAGAGAATAATAGTAGTGTTAATGAAGTAATTAAAAATATTTTTTTCATTGATTATGAGTTTATATAAATTATGTAGGCTCCATACATTAAAACGAATTGAAATGGTATTCTTATTAAAGCTATTTTTTTGGGGCCAATAGCAGGTTTTTCTTTGGTGTAATCCCAAATGTGAATAAACAACAAACCAAATAAAAGCATGATTATACCTAATGCTCCATATTTTGTGAAACTATCAATAAATAAGGAAAAACCTAAAATAAATTCGATAAAACCAATGATATAGTTTACCGTTAATTTTGGAAATATTTTAGGAATAAAACCATTAAAAAATTTAGGCTTTATAAAATGCATAATACCTGCAAATGTGAAAAATGCACCAAAAACAATTCTTAAAATTAAAGTTGGAGTTTTCATATTAAGGTTTTACAGGAGTATCACTATATAAATATTTATCCATTAAATAAATAATACTAGCCATAGAAGCTGAACCTAACTCTAACTCACGTTTGTTTACTTTATCAAAAGTATCTCTACTAGTATGATGATAATCGAAATAACGTTGAGAATCTGGTCTGTAGCCTACTAAAGTTACATTTTCTCCTTTTAAAGGACTAATGTCTGCACCTGAGCCACCTTTGTCTAAATCATGAAGTCCATAAGGAGATAATAGTTTTTTCCAGCTTTGTAATAAATTGGTGTTTTCTGAATTTGCATCAATAGAAAAACCTCTAGGAGTGTGTCCTCCAGCATCAGATTCTATACCTCCAATATGATTTTCTTTATTCAGTTTTGCTAATTCAGCATATTTTTTTGCGCCTCTTGTTCCATTTTCTTCGTTCATAAAGAAAACCACTCTTAAAGTATTTTTTGGTTTAATGTTATTCTTTTTAAAAAGATAAGCTACTTCTAAAGATTGTACAACTCCTGTACCATCATCATGAGCTCCTTCACCTAAATCCCATGAATCTAAATGACCTCCAACTACAAATATATTTTCTGGATTTTTACTACCCTTTATTTCTCCAACTACATTAAAAGAGGGTGCATCTGGTAAAGTTTCACAACTTTGTTTAAAGTAGAATTTTAAATTTGGATTTTCTTTTAAATCTTTACTTAAGTTTTCTGCAGCTAAACTACTTATTGCAGCTGCTGGTATATGTTTTTCTTTTGGTAAATCTCCATAAGACATGGTTCCTGTATGTGGAAAATCATCAATTGAATTAGTCATAGAACGAACAATTACACCTTTAGCACCAAATTCACCACAAACTATAGCGCCTCTTACTCTTTGGTCTACACAACCACCATATGCTCTAAACGTATTTATTAATGTATTATCAAAAGGGCGATTAAAAAACACTATTTTCCCTTTCATTTTGTCACCTAAAGCTCTTGCTTCATCTAAACTTTTTACTTCAATTACTTCAGCTAAAATACCTTCTTTAGGTGTTGCAACAGAAAAACCTAAAGCACAAATTGCTACATTTTTTTGCTGACCATTTAATTTATAAGTAGCAACTTCTTTTTCACCTCTAACCCAATGAGGAACCATAACTGGTTGTAACCAAACTGAGTCTAAACCTACTTCTTTCATTATTTTTTCTCCCCATTCAACTGCTTGTTGTGCTTCTGTAGAACCAGACAAACGTCCACCAATATTTTGGGTTAAATCTCTTAACCATTCGTAAGATTTGCCTTCTGTTAAAGCTGAATTAAAAATGGTTTTTATTTGGGTAGAATCAACTTTTTCTTCTTTATTCAATTTCATAGAAACTGTTTCAGTTTCCTTAGATTTTTGGCAAGAATAGATAATTAAAAAAGCAATTGTTAGTTTTGTAAAAGTTTTCATGTAATATATTTTAAAACAAATTTAAGTTTTATTTGTTTCTTTTAGTGTTGTAAACTCAACCAATTTCTTTTTATGATAATTATATCATATAAAAACAGGGTAATTATTAATGGTTGCCATAAACCTAGCATCTTTTTTGGTAGATTCAACATCTCCTTTGAATAAAAGTTCTTGACTATTAATAGAGGTAAAAGAAAATAATATATTTATTAAAATGAGGTGATTTAATCTGATAATTTTATTTAAAAATAAAAAAGATTATTTAAAAATCAAACTTATAAGTAAGACCTCCTAAAACTTGAAAGCCTTGAATATTAAAATTAGCAAAGCGTTCGTAATTGTTGTTTAGTATGTTATTAACTCTTAAGAAAGCAGAAAACTTGTCGTTAAAATGATAACCTCCATTTACATTAATATCAACAAATGAAGCTAAAGTTTGGATATCTGAATTTGTTGACGGGTAAATTGTGGTATAAGTAACATCTTTACGTTCACCAACATAAAATATATTTGTCTTGGCAAACCACTTGTTGTTCTTATAAGAAGTAGTAAAAGATGCTTGGATATTGGGTAAATTCCAAGCTTCTAACTGATTTGTTGTAGAAAAACTTTGATATTCTACATTAGCAGTCATTTCAATTCTTTTGGTAACGTCGTATTGTAATTCAGCTAAAAAAGAAGTTGTTTTAATATTGTCGTAAACTATATTAAATGAATTTCCAAATTCATAACCTAATAGATTGTTTCCGTTTAAAGAAGTATTTACACCATCAGATTTTGAGTTGTTTTTTACAAACAATGGTTTGTCTTCTTCATCTTTAAAACTAGCGGAAACATTAAAGCTTAAACTATTGTTTATAATACCATTAAAACCAATAAATGTATTGTATTTCTCTGAGGTTTGAGTTATTAATAATGTTGGTGAAACAAAAGGATTTTCTTCTGTAAAGCTTTTAAAAGTGTTGGTTTGTAAACCACCTGTTGCTCCTACAAAAACAGCATATTTTTCATTATCAAATGATTTTTGCAGTAAAACATCTGGATAAATTAAAAAGTTATTTATTTTATTTTCGGTATCAAATGATGCAAAAAACTTAGCACCTAATTTTAGTGAAAATCCATTAAAAGTTGATTTATATTCAGGGTTAAAACTTGTTGTAAAAATGGTATAATTTAATCTATTTAGATAAGCGTAATCTCTTTCAAAACTTCCACTTAAATATTCAAGATTAGTTTTTAAATAAAGGTTATTAGCGTTTCTAAAAATCCTGTCTATGGGAAAATCGAAAATTGTTTTTAAGTTTATTAAAAACTCTCTACTTTTAAAATTATCCGAAAAATGAGAAATAGATAACTCACTATTATCTACATATGCATCAATAAAATCAACTTCACCAGATGCTTTTATAAAATTATAGTTTTGTTGCTCTTCAATAAAATTTAAAGTTGTTGCAGAAATATTTTGATTAGACAAACCATACCAATTGTATTTGTTTTTTTCTGCATCAACAGTTATTTTCCAATCGAAATAACGTTCTTCTTTTTTAAAAAATGCTGAAGCTATAAAGTTAGAAAAATCACTATCTAATAATGTGTTTTCTACGTTATCTAAAGAACTGTTATATTTTGCATGTAGCCCAAACTGGTTTTCAAAACGCTGATTAGTGTTTAAGTAAATTTCTGCATAAGGTGAATTGTAATTACCATAACCTAAAGCTAAATAATTGTCATAAATACGTTCTCTTACACCAACATTAATTCCCTTAACAACACCGCTTTTTGGAATAAAAGTTGAAGCAACAGGAGCAGAAAATATAGAATACGTTAGTTTCTTTTTTTTGTTTTTATCAGACAATATAATTTCTGGGTTTTTAGTAATTTTATTAGCATCTGCAATTTTTGGATTGTACTTGCTAACTACTTCAATAACCTCAGTTTTTATAGTGTCTTTCTTTTTTGTGGCTTTGTTTTGAGAAAACCCACAATAACTTATTATTAGAAAAATGATAACTAAGCCTTTTTTCATTTACAATTAGTTTTTTGGTTTTACAGAATTATTAGTTTTGGCTTCGTTAGTTTTTATTTTGTTGAGTTCAGCTTCAGCCTCTTTTATGATATCTTCGAACTGGGTAAAGTTTTTAATTATATTTTCTAAAATAAAGGTTGCTTGATAAGCATCTTTTAAACTGTAATAATTTTTACCCATTACAACATAACTTTTTACTCCCCAATATTTGTAATTGGCATATTCTGCTATTAGTTTTTGAATGACTTTGTTAGAAGCTTCATACTCTTTGTCTCTACTTTTAAACCATGCATTGTAATAGAGTGTTTCTGCTTTAAGCTCACCTTTTGCAATTGTTTCAAGATTTTCATAATATTCTTTAGCTGTTTCAAAATCTTCAATAACAATAGATGTTCTTGCAATTATTTTTTTTGCATCTAACTCAAGATCTTCTGTAAGTTTTTTTGATGCTAATATTTGTTTTGCGTAATTAATTGCCAATTCATTTGCTTCAGTTTTTGCATAAGATTTCATTAAATTGCTTTTTGCAAACTGAATATTTTCAGTAATATATGCTTCTTGTTCTAATTGTTTTAAATATGGAATTGCATTAGCATATTCCTCTTTTTTTAGGTATAACAAACTTACTTTTGCTAAACAATCTTCTAAAAACTCTGATGTTCCAGCATCGATAACAGTTTTATATTGTGCTAATGCTTCATCAAACGATTCTTCTTTATATAAAACATCAGCTAAATAGTAAGTTGCTTTTAATTTGTTTTTACTTTTAGGAAAATCTTTTAAGTACTTTTTTAAACTAATGATAGTCGCTTTGTTGTTAGCTTCAAAATATTTTTTTTCTGCTATAGCAAAAGAAGTATTCTCTAATTCAGAATCTGAAACTTCTATAAAGTTTAATGATTTTGTCCAAGTTACATAATCATTTAACCTGTCTTCATCAATATAGATGTTTTTTGCGTTTCTAACTGCTTGAATTACCTCAGGTGAATTTGGGTATTTTGCAGCCACCAATTTAAATTTTTCTAAAGCCTTTTCATTATTATTATCATTATAATATAATAAACCTTGGCGAACTAAAGCTTTAGAAATAAAATTGCTTTTTGGGTATTTTGTTACTAATCTATCATAAGCTTGATGTGCTTTTTCATTATCTTTTACCTTAGTATAAGTACTTGCTAATTGGTATAATGCATCATCTTTTAATGTAGAAACCTTATAATTATTAATCACCTTAGTTAACGATACAATTTTATCAGTATCATTATTCATAAAACCATATGACATCCCAATTTGATACTGAGCATAATCTGACTGTAAAGCATTATTTTTTACAAGATTTTCATAACTGCTAATAGCACTATTGTATTCTCTAATAGCAAAATAACTATCTCCTAATCTAATTAAGGCATCGTTTTTTACATCGTCTTCAATATTTGCTCTTTTGCTAAAATATTTAAATGCATCAGCTGCTTTATCATATTTTTGAAGTTTAAAATAAGCATAACCAATATTGTAGTCTAGTAAATGAAAAGCATTGTTTTTTGTATCTCTTTTTAGTTCATTGAACTTAAAAACAGCATCTTCAAAGTTTTCTAAACGATATAAGGTTTCAGCTTCCCAATATTTACCTTTTCTGCTAATGTCAGCATAGTCAGAGTCAATACTATTTTTAAAATAGGGTATTGCTTCTTCTAACTTTTTTTCGTTGAATAATTGAATACCTCTGTATAGAGAAACTTCATGAAAAAACGATTTATTTTCTGTTGATGGATTTTTTTTCAGGTAGTTAAGAGCACCTTCAAAATTTTTATCATAAATAAAAGATGAGACTACAAGTGCATTAATTTCTTGGTAAGCTTTAGATTTTGGATACGCCTTTAAATAATTTTGCAAAACAACAGCTACATCTTCATAAGGGTTGCCTTCTTCATAACTTAATTTGGCGTAATTTAATGCTGCATCTTCTTTAATTTGCAGATTAAACGTCATTTCACTTGCTGCTTTAAAGGCATTTAATGCCTCGTTTTTTTTATCGGTATTTAAGTAACATTCTGCTAAATGATAATAGACATTTTGTGCTACAGCATTTTTCTCATCAATAATTCTGTTGAAATATCTTAAAGCATTTTCAAAATCATTTTGTTTGTAATATGCATAACCTAATTGATAATAATCAGTATTGTTCCATTTACCATTTTTGCCTTTATAAGCTAATAAATAAGGAATTGCTTCAGCATATTTTTTTAGATTAAAAAAACTTTCGCCAACTATTTTAGAAATTTCTGAAGCCTCTTTTCTTTTTGAGTTAGCTAAAAGTTTAGCACCTACTTCTATACAACGTTCAAATTTACCAGTTTTAAAACTAATGTCTAATAAATAATATGATATTTCTGCTTTATAACTAGCATTGTCTGCAATTTGCTTTAAAGTAGATTCAGCTATACCATAATCTTCTAATTTGTAAGCTATAAAACCATAATAATAACGAGAATCATCTCCATATTTAGGGTCGTTAATTAAAGGTAAAAAACGATTTTTGGCTAACTCTAATTTATCAGCAACCAATAAGCTATAGCCCATTTTAAAATTTAATTCTTTTTTGTTTTCATCAGAAATTAAATCGATGTTAACTTTTTCAAACCACTTTAAAGCATGTGCTGCTTTATTGTTAGCAAAGTAATAGTTGCCAACATTAAAATAGGCTTTGTTTTTTTTATTACTTGCAGGATTTTCTTTAACAAAATCTAATACTTTTTTATCAGCATCTGTATAATTTAATTTTATTGCACACATGGCTTCATAATAAGAAGCATCTGAGTATAAAGTTTCTTTTTTCTGACTATTTAGTTTTACATTTTCAAATGTTTTTTGAGCAGCAGCATAAGACTTATTATTGTACAATTCTATAGCTTTATTAAAATCAGCATTAGCATTATTATATATTGCTGTTTCTTGAGAAAAGCTATTAATAGAAGAAAAAATTATAGAAAATAACGCTAAAGAAACTTTACTAAAAAATAATTTCATACAAATTGTTTTGATCTCAGTTTTACTAACGATTAAAATTTGAGAATGTTTTAAAAAAAGTGAGAAAAGTAGAAAATAGATTTAATAATTATGCTATTTTTTGTTAAAAAAATGAATCTAAAATTTTAAGTTTGTACAAACAAGATTTTATGGACAATACAGTGTTACATTTAGAAAATGCAGATATCTATCAAAGAGATAATTTAGTGTTGTCTAAAGTAAATTTAATCATAAATAAAGGAGACTTTTTTTACTTAATTGGAAAAACAGGTAGTGGTAAAAGTAGTTTAATGAAAACACTTTATGGTGATTTGCGATTACAAAGAGGTATTGGTTCTATAGTTGGTTTCGATCTTAAGAAACTTAAAGATAAAGAGATTCCTTTTTTAAGAAGAAAAATAGGTATTGTTTTTCAAGATTTTAAATTACTTAATGATAGAAATGTTTTTGATAATCTAGACTTTGTTCTTAAAGCTACAGGTTGGAAAAATAAAGAAGAGCGTAAGCAAAAAATTAATGAAGTTCTAGAAAAAGTAGGCATGCAAAAGCAATACTATAAAAAAACTTTTGAGCTTTCTGGCGGGGAACAACAAAGAGTTGCCATAGCTAGAGCTTTATTAAATGATCCTGAATTAATTTTGGCAGATGAACCAACAGGAAATCTTGATCCTAAAACTTCACTAGAGGTGATGCAGCTACTCAATGAAATTCATAAGAGTGGAAAAACAATTTTAATGGCAACTCACGATTATCAATTAATTGTAAAGTTTAAACATAAAACCATTAAAGTGGAAGCAGGTGAGTTATATGAAGTTGCACAACAAGCTACCTCTTAATGCTTTCAGTATTAATTGCAACATACAATTTCAATACAGTTCCTTTAGTAAAAGAAATTCAGCTACAATTAAGTAGAGTTTCAATTCCTTATGAAATTATTTGTTTTGATGATGCATCAAAATCTGATTTTAATACCATTAATCAAACAATAAACAATATTGTACATTGCACTTTTATTGAGCACACCAAAAATTTAGGAAGAAGTAAGAATAGAAATCTTTTGGCTAAAACTGCTAAATATGATTGGTTACTCTTTTTAGATGGTGACGTTTTACCAGTTAACAATTTATTTATTAAAAATTATGTAGCTCTTATTTCTACTAATAATAACAAAACTTATACAGGAGGAATTGCTTATAAGAATAATGAAACAAAACACTTGCTTAGGTATAAATTTGGTAAGCGAAGTGAGGTGTTTAGCGCTTTTGAGCGAAATAAAAACCCTGAAGAATATTTTTTTTCAAGTACTTTTTTGATTTCAAAATCTAGTTTTAATCAAATTGAATTTAATGAAGATTTGCTTAATTATGGATATGAAGATTTATTATTCGCTAAAAAACTCAATCAAAAAGGAATACAAATTAAGCATATAGATAATCAAGTTTATCATTTAGGAATAGATACTAATGAAATGTTTTTAGCCAAATCTAAAAAAGCTGTTGAAAATTTAGTAGTGTTAATAGGTGATGGTTTATTAAATAAAAACGATACTAAGATTTCTAAATTTTATTTTAAAATAAAACCATTTGGTTTAATACCTTTTTTAAGTCTATTTGAAAACTATTTTAAAAATAAAGCTGTAAAAAGCGCATCATTATTTTGTTATGATGTTTATAGGCTTATTTATTTACATCGCGTTTTTAAAAATAGCAAGTAAGTCTTCTTCTTGATTTTCCCAAATTAAATCTTTTTTCGCTTTTTTTAACTCTTTAGAATAATCTTTAGTCAAAATTATATTGATGGACTTTGCTAATTCCTCAGCAGTTCTATTTGTTAAAACTTCACCTACTTTATACTGTTTAACAATTGCACTCATCTCTGGTAAATCAGAAACTAAAATTGGAACTTCAGCTTGTATGTAATCAAAAATTTTGTTGGGTAAAGCAAATCTGTAATTTAAACCCAAATCTTCCTCAAGGCTAACACCAATATGAGCGTTCGGAGTTATTGTATGTAATTTACTTGGCTTAATTCTACCTAAAAAAATAACTTTACTTTCCAGTTTTTTATCAATAATATATTTTTGTAAACTTGGTAAAATATCACCATTACCAATAATTACTAGAACACAATTTTCTAGATGATTTAAACTATCAATTAAAAGATTTAAGCCTCTACCAATATTAACTGCTCCTTGATATAGAATTATTTTTTTATTTGCTGGAATAACGTTTAAAGAACTCTTATTTAAAGTTTTAAATGTTGGTAGGTTTTTTATAACCTTAAAACTTGTACCATATTTATTGTTGTAATGAACTGCAATACTATTACATACAGTGTAAGCATTTTTTAGATTAGGTATTAGTATCTTTTCTAATTGATACCAAAAACTCTTAACAAACTTTTTATTAACTAATTCTGGAATTTCAGAAAACAATTCATGACTATCAAAAACTAATTTTTTATTTTGAATTTTTGCAATCAAATAATTAGCTAATAAGGTGTCTAAATCATTAGAAAGTAGTATATCTTTTTTAGAAAAAAGTAAGTAAAAGAATAACCTTATATTAAACTCTACATAAAACAAAAAGCCTTTATTGAATATTAATTTTATTCTTTTAGTTTTATATTCTCGATTTATTTTCTTTGAGTTTTTAAGTTTTCTACCTATTAAAAGAATGTTATAACCATTATTAACTAAACTATTACAAACCTTTTGTACTCTTTGGTCTGTAGTAATATCATTAGTAACTGAAACAATAACTCTTTTCAAGGAATAAATTTTAGGCAATTTAAATATAAAAAACCCACTTCTTTAAAATGAAGTGGGAAATTTGTTATGAGTAAGAAAGATTGAGAAGTCTTTTCAAAATACAAACGTTTTATAAATAAAAATGTTGTAGAGCATATAAAATGATATTTAAAAAACTGTTTATAAGCTTATTATCAATTGTAAAAAAATGTTAAAAGTAGTTGATAATATACTACGTGTTTAATAATATATTAAATTTGTTAAACAAAAAGCATTAACCATGAAATCTCTTTTTATAAAATTTATCGTTTTAACCTTATTAATAATAACTCCAGAAAACCTTATTTCCCAAAGTTTTCAAGGTAAAGCTGTTTACAAATCAAAATCAACAATGGAGCTAGGTAATTGGGGAGCTAGACTAACTGAAGCTCAAAAGAAGCAAGTTTTCGCAAGATTAAAAAATAGATTAGAAAAAACCTACATACTTACTTTCAACATGAAAGAAGCAATGTTTTTAGAAGATGTTAAGATAGATGCTATTTCAGGAGCAACAGATTCTTGGGGAAGTTATTTTTCAAGAGGTCATCAATACAAAAATGTAAAAGATCAAAAGTTGGTTCAAGCACAAGAGTTTTATGGAAAGCGCTTTTTAATTAAAGACGATTTGTATAAAATTAAATGGGAGATGGGTACAGAAACTAAGAAAATTGGAAATTATACTTGTTACAAAGCAAAAGCATTTGTACCAAAAAATGAATTAGAATGGTATAATTTTTCGTGGTCTGATATAAGTAATGAAGATAAAAAAGAAGAAAACCCAGAAGACAACCTAATTGTAGTAGAAGCCTGGTATACTCCTCAAATTCCTGTTAATAATGGCCCTGCAGAATATTGGGGTTTACCTGGTTTAATTTTAGAAGTTAGTTCTGGGAATACAACTTTACTTTGTACTGAAATAGAAATTAATAATAAAGAACAAGTTGCTATAGAAGCCCCAACTAAGGGAGTTGAAATAACTAAGCTAGATTATAATAAAACCATTAGAACTAAAATGAATGAGATGAGAACTAATAGAATGGGTAGAGGTGGTTTTAGAAGAGGACGTTAATTGTTAATTAAAAGCCCAATACAATAAAGCAAAAGTTATAATAACAAAACTTACAATAAAAAATTGAAAAGCTCTTTTGATATTATAGAACTTTTTATCAATTATTACACTTTCAGCATGTATTTGTTCACTTAACTTTTCTACAATTATATCTTCCTCTGTACATGTTTTAATCAGTTCTTTTGCATATTCTTTAGGTGAGCCGTATTTATAAGTAGCATCTTTAAAAAAGAAATGTTTGGTTCGTATTGTAACTCCATATGTGGCATAAAGCATCTAAAGCAGTAACCTATAGAAATCATTACAGAAATAAACCAAATTATTGTTGCTATTAAAAAGATAATATCTTCTGCTAATAATGTTTGATAATTTGTAATGCGTTCAACAAAAAGTCCAAGTATTAAACTGTGAAATGAAAAAATTACCCCTGCTTTAAATTCTGCAGCACGAATTAATTTTTCAAGTCTTTCTAATTGCTCCCAATAATTATTAGTATCATGAATCATAATTTCAAAATTTTATGTTTTTAAATAATACACCCTTATTGCTGATATATTTTTTGTAGCCGATTTCCTTTTTCTGTAAAGTTAAAGTTATCTTAACCAAGTTATGAATTCTATATTGGAAATTTAAATACCCAACAAAAGACAAGTTAAAAAAAGTTAAATTCTTAAGATTAATTTAAATTAAATCTCTTAACCTTTTTGCAGCAACTTCAGCAGTAATGTCTCTTTGTGGAGAACCAAACATTTCATAACCTACCATAAACTTTTTTACAGTTGCACTTCGTAATAAAGGAGGATAAAAGCACATATGCCAATGCCAATGGTTGTTTTCTTCTCTATTAGTTGGTGATTGATGAATACCACTAGAATAAGGAAAAGAAGTGTTAAATAATTTATCGTAGATTTTTGTAATAACAGCAATAGCTTCTGCAAAGTTTTGAGCTCCAATTTCAGATAATTCTGTAATATTTCTTTGTTGTTTTTTGGGAGCAATCATAACTTCAAAAGGCCAAATAGCCCAAAAAGGAATTAAAGCTACAAAATCATTATTTTCAAAAATGATACGTTCCTTTTCTTGAATTTCTTGTTGTAAATAGTCGCCTAGCAAACTAGAGGCATTTTTTTCAAAGTATATTTTTTGTTGTAGATCTTTTTTAGCAACTTCATTAGGTAATGTAGACTGACTCCAAATTTGACCATGAGGATGTGGATTGCTACAACCCATAACAGCACCTTTATTTTCAAAAATTTGAACGTAGTTTATAAAATCATTTTTTCCTAATTCAACATATTCTTTTTGCCATGCATTAACCACTTTTGTTATTTCATCTATTTGCATATCAGCTAGACTTTTAGAATGGTCTGGGCTAAAACAAATCACTTTACAGATACCTCTTTCACTTTGTCCTTTTAACAAACCATTATTAACAGTAAAATCTGGTGAATTATTTTGTAGTGCTGCAAAGTCATTAGTAAAAATAAAAACATCTTTATAATCAGGATTAATCTCACCATTAATTCTGGTATTGGTAGCACACAAATAGCAATTTTCATCATAAGTAGGTCTTACTTCTTTAGAAATTTCTTCATTTTGACCTTGCCAAGGACGTTTTGCTCTATGTGGAGAAACTAAAACCCATTCACCTGTTAAAATATTAAAACGCTTATGTGAGTAGTCTTGTAAATTAGTGTTTTTCATTTTAATTGATTATTTAATGATATGAGTACCCTCTGATAATTCTATATAGTATACAGAGCAATCGTTATTAAATTTATTTTTGTATGCTTTAGAGGTAGAATCAGCAAACTCTTTTACTTTATTTCTTTCTATTAAATTGATGGTACAACCACCAAAACCACCACCCATCATTCTAGCTCCTAATACCCCTTTGTCCTTTTTAGCTTGTTCTACCAAAAAATCTAATTCATCACAACTAACTTTATATTGATGTTGCAATCCATTATGAGATGTGTATAATAATGCTCCTAGTGTTTCTAAATTGTTATTTTGTAGTGCTTCTGCTGCTTTTTGAGTACGTTCTATTTCTTGAATAACAAATAACGCTTTTTGATAATTTTCTGGGGTAACTTTATTTATAATTTCCTCTAAATCTTTTTCAGAGGCGTCTCTTAATGAATCAATTTTCAATAATTCAGCAATACTTTCACATACAGATCGTCTATCATTATAAGCACTATCAGATAAATTGTGTTTTACATTGGTGTTTATAAGTATTAATTGATGGTTTTTAAAATTAATAGCATAAGGTTTAGATGTGATAGTTCTACAATCTAATAATAATGCATGATTTTTAATACCAAACATACTTGCATATTGATCCATAATTCCACATTTTACACCAACATAATTATGTTCTGCTTTTTGTGAAATTAGAATCATTTCTTCTTTAGAAAGCTGTAAATCGAATAACTTATTTAAACCAAAAACTACGCTGTTTTCTAGGGCTGCAGAAGACGACATACCAGCACCTGAAGGTATATTTCCTTTAAATACAATATTAAAATCTCCAATAACTTTATTTCTATTTTGCAGTTCAGCAACTACGCCAAAAACGTAATTTTCCCAACTCCCTCCTTTAGAGGGTTTTAGTTTATCTAAATCGAACTTTATTGTGCTATCTAAATCTAATGCAATGGCAGTTGAAAATCCAGTATCACTTTTACCAATAGCAGCTATTATTCCTTTGTTAACTGCGGCTGGTAATACAAAACCTTCATTATAATCTACATGTTCACCTATAATATTTATTCTGCCAGGTGAGAAAATTAGATAAGGCTTATTTTTAAACCTTTTGGTAAATACTTTTTTTACTTGGTTTAATAATTCTTTACTCATGATTCAAAAGGTTTGTAAAGGATACATTCCAACACATATTAAAAGTTTCATTTGCGTCTAAAGTTTGTAGTCCTATTTTATTATTAAAACTATTAGAAATACCTGTCATAGGCTCTATAGCTATAAGTTTACGATTTGCTGGCGTATAAAGTTGAAGATAATTATTGTTTACAGATGATGCTATAGAAATCTTATAACTATCTGTTGAGAATGAAACACAATTATCTACCAAGAAAAAGCAATCATCTAATTTTTTGTCTTCAATTTTAAAACTCTTTTTATTTTGGTAATCTTCGATATCTTTCGTGATTAAATTTTCGTCAAAAACTACCTTTTTAGCTGCATCAAATGCTATAGTACTATTTGATATATTTTCAACAAAAAAATATGGATGCCATCCTAAAGTAAATGGGAATTTTTTTTTATCTGTATTTTTTATAGCAATATTTATTTTTAATTCATCCTTTAATAATGTATAGGTTACAGATATTAAATAAGTAAAAGGAAAACCTTTACTAAGGTTATTTTCATTATAATTTAGAGTAACAGAACAGCTGTTTTTTTGTTCTTTTACGTCAAAAACTTGAAAAGGTTTATTGTACACTAATCCATGTAAAGCATTTTTATCGTTATTACATTCTAATTGATAAGTATTTTCTTGAAAAGTATAAATTCCGTTTTTTATTCTGCTTACAAAAGGAAATAATATTGATGATGCATATGAATCTTTATAATCAAAATTTTGTTGTTCTTGAATTACAGTAATATTATCAAATGTTAAATCTTTAACTCTTGCACCTTCATTTAAAACTATAGTAGCTTTAGATGTTTTAGAAGTATTTTCTAAAACAACTATTTCTGAACTATTTTCTTTTGTAATATCTACAGAATACTTCATTTTACATTTATTTTAAACCATATTTTTATTTTTCAATTCCGTTTTCTAAATTACATAATTCAAGATTATGTTTAAACCTATAATAACACTTTTTAAAAGTATGAATGAATAAACTAAATACTAAATTAGATGATATATATTTGTCTATAAACCTTATTTGATGAAATAAATTAAACACTATTATTTATATTGGTATTTTTTAAAATTATTGAAATATCTAAAAATGAATATTTTTGACTTCATTTAAACATCAAATTAACTAATCAACTAATTATGCAAATTTTATCATTTATAGGTTTTACGGCTTTAGTAGCAATCATTTCTTATTTAGCTACAAGAACAACAAATGAAAGTTCCAAAGACGGATATTTTTTAGGAGGTAGAAGTTTAACAGGAATTGTAATTGCAGGTTCTTTGTTACTTACCAATTTATCTACAGAACAAATTGTTGGGCTCAATGGTCAAGCTTATGAACAAGGAATTTTGGTTATGGCTTGGGAAACTCTTGCAGCAATAACAATGGTTATTATTGCCATGTTTTTACTACCAAGATATTTAAAAGGAGGTATAGCAACTATTCCTCAATTTTTAGAAAGAAGGTACGATAAAACTACTAAAGCTATTGTATCTGGTTTATTTTTAACTGGCTATGTAACTATATTTTTACCAGTAGTTTTATACACTGGAGCATCTGCTATAAACACAATGTTTGATGTTTCAAGTTCTTTTGGGATATCAGAAAATGCTGCACTATGGGTAACCGTATTTGGAATTGGAATCATTGGTTCTATTTATGCAGTTTTTGGAGGTTTAAAAGCTGTTGCTATTTCAGATACAATAAACGCAGTTGGTTTAATTATTGGAGGCTTACTAATACCATATTTTGGATTAACTTTAATTGGTGATGGCAGCCTTTTAGAAGGTATTGATATTTTAATGACTTCTCACCCAGAAAAATTTGATTCTACAGGAGCAGAAGATTCTTATGTACCTCTTTCAACATTGTTTACAGGTATGATATTGGTAAACTTATTTTATTGGGGAACAAATCAAGCTATTATTCAAAGAGCTTTGGGAGCTAAAAATCTAGCAGAAGGTCAAAAAGGATTAGTATATGGTGCTTTTCTAAAAATTATGGGACCATTAATTTTAGTTTTACCAGGTATAATAGCTTATCATATTTTTGATGGAAATCTTGCGAAAGCAGATTTGGCTTATGCTTCTCTAGTTGCAGAAGTACTTCCAAAACCTTTAGTAGGTTTCTTTGCAGCTGTTTTATTTGGTGCTATTTTAAGCTCATTTAATTCAGCATTAAATAGTTGTGTTACTTTATTTGGTATAGATATTTATCAAGAATATATTAAAAAAGAAGCTTCTGAAGCTGAGGTTGTAAAAGCAGGTAAAACCTTTGGTGTTTTTTTGGCAATTTTATCGATGATAGTTGCTCCATTTATAGCAAATGCAGGAAGTGTTTTTGAATACTTACAAGAAATTAATGGTACATATTCTATTCCAATATTAACCATAGTTGTTGTAGGCTATTTAACAAAATATGTACCTGCAAAAGCAGCAAAAATTGGACTCATATCTGGAGTTGTTTTATATAGTATTAGTCAGTTTTTAGTAAAACCAACATTTGATACTATAGAAATGGTAAATGGCGTAGAAACTGTTACAGGAAATACATATCCTCATTTCTTACATATTATGGCTATTCTGTTTGTATTGAATATTATTATAATGCTAATAATTAGTAAAATAGCTCCTAGAAAAGAAGCTTACGTTCAATTTAATTCGAAAGAAGTAGATATAACACCTTGGAAATATTTAAAGCCAGTTGGTGCTTTAGTTTGTATGATTGTTGTTGCGATTTATATTTATTTCGCTAAATAGAAATAACTTTTGATTAAATGATTATTTTTGGTGGTTAATTAAATAAATATCAGTTTTGAATATCAATCGAATTTTTTTATCGCTATCGATACTAATTTTTTCATTTTTTATATCATGTAAAAAACAATCCAATTCAAGTGTTAAGGTTAAAGCACCTGAGGGTATGATTTGGGTTCCAACTAAAACTTTTCTTCAAGGAGCAAAAACCTCAGATAAATATGCAATGCCGAGAGAAAAACCTGCTCACTTAGTAACTGTTGATGGTTTTTTTATTGATGCAACAGAAGTAACAAATAAACAATTTAAAGAATTTGTAGATGCAACTAATTATATTACAGTTGCTGAAAGAAAGGTAGACTGGGAGGAAATGAAAAAACAACTACCAGAAAATACACCTAAACCTCACGATTCTATTTTACAACCTGGGAGTCTTATTTTTAATAAAAATGTTAATGCAGTTGTAAATATGAATAATTACAATCAATGGTGGACCTGGAAAATTGGTGCGAATTGGAGACATCCTTCAGGGCCAGATTCAACTATTGAAGGTAAAGATAATTACCCAGTAGTACATATTGCTATGGAAGATGCTTTAGCTTATTGTAAATGGGCTAATAGACGTTTACCAACAGAAGCAGAGTGGGAATCTGCTGCACAAGGCTCTAACCAAAATACTATTTATACTTGGGGTAATAGTTATGATTTATTAATCGAGAGCGCAAATACTTGGCAAGGAATTTTTCCAATAAAAAACAAATCTAAAGATGGTTTTGAATTCATTTCCCCAGTTAAATCATACAAACCAAATAGTATTGGACTCTATGATGTAGCTGGTAATGTTTGGGAATTAACTAGCGATTTATTTAATGTAAATTATTACAAAGAATTAGATACTTCTAAGCCAATATTGAATCCTAATGGTTCTAATAAATCTTACAATCCTCAAAATCCTTATCAAGTAGAATATGTTATGAAAGGAGGTTCTTTTTTATGCCATGAATCCTATTGTGCAAGTTTTAGAATTTCTGCTAGAATGGGTGTTACTGCTGATTCTGCATCAGATCATATGGGTTTTAGAACTGTAGCAACTTTAGAAATGCTAAAAGAGGAATAAAAAGTATTACAAATTTTCATTTAGTAATTGTGTATTTACTTAAACGAAAAACTAAGCCAAGCTTAGACCAACACATAAAAAAACCCTAATCAGAAATAATGATTAGGGTTTATTTTGTGGAGACGCCGAGAATCGAACTCGGGTCCAAACAAGCAGCAAATTAGCTTTCTACATATTTAGTTTTTGTTTAATTTTCGGTATAAAGCTGACCAAAAACAATCTACTTAATACTTAGCTTTTAAAAGTTTCAAAAACCTAACAAAGCAATAGATTTTCTATGTTTACTTTTACGATGCCCAAAAATGAAACGCCGTAAACCAAGGCTTTTCGTGGACATTTAGCTTGCTCACCTTGTGAGCCTTGGCTTAATCTTACTGTGATTCAGATTATGCAGCTAAAGCGTAGTTATCTTCGCCGTTTATAATTTTGAAATAAGTTTTACAAGTATTCATTTCACTCCTTGATATGCTTACAAATTCTCTGACCTTGCTGTCAAAACCAGTCGTCCCCATATTTCAATGATCTTTTTAAGAAGAAAGATTGCAAAAGTATAAAAAATACAGTTGTTTATCCTTATAATTTGCAATATCTTAGAGCAAATTTTATACCAATTACCCTTGTTTAATAACAATAAATGTAAAAGAACCTTATGAAATTTGGAATTATTAAAGAGCGTAAAAATCCACCTGATAAAAGAGTTGTTTTTTCACCTACAAAAGCCTTAACATTAAAAAATAATTATAAAAATGCAGAGGTGCTTGTCGAGTCTTCTTCAATACGAATTTTTAAAGATGATGATTATACTTCACTTGGAATTACTGTAACAAATGACTTGTCTGATTGTGATGTTTTACTAGGGGTAAAAGAAGTGCCAATTGATGCTCTTATTCCAAATAAAAAGTATTTCTTTTTTAGTCACACCATAAAAAAACAACCTTATAACCGAAAACTACTAAAAGCCATTATAGATAAAAACATTACACTTTATGACCATGAAACCATTACAAAAGAAAATGGTATGCGATTAATTGGTTTTGGAAGATATGCTGGAATTGTTGGTGCTTATAATGGTTTTAGAGCAATTGGTTTAAAAACTGAAGCATTTAGTTTACCAAAAGCTGAAGAACTAGACAGTAAGCAAGAATTAATAGCGCATTTACATAAAATTCAATTACCTAATCTTAAAATTCTTTTAACAGGAAGTGGTAAAGTAGCTCATGGTGCAAAAGAAATATTAGATGCTATGCATATAAAACAAGTTTCTGTAGATAATTATTTATCTAAACAATTTCAAGAACCTGTATTTTGTATGATTGATGTACTAGATTACAACAAACGTAAAGATGGTAAAATTTTAGATAACTCTAATTTTTATAATAACCCAGAAGAGTATGTTTCAGACTTTATGCGTTTTGCAAATGTTACTGATTATTTTATTGCTGGTCACTTTTTTGGTGATGGTTCACCTTTTTTATTCACTAGAGAAGACGCTAAACAAAAAGATTTTAAAATTAAATATGTTGCAGATATTTCTTGTGACATAGATGGCCCAGTTGCATCTACTATTCGTCCATCAACGATAGAAAATCCTATTTATGGTTATCATCCACAGTTAGAAGAAGAAGTTGATTTTAGTAATAAGGAAGCTATAGTAGTTATGGCTGTAGATAATTTACCTTGTGAATTACCAAAAGATGCAAGTGAAGGTTTTGGAGAAATGTTCTTAGAACATGTTATTCCTGCATTTTTTAATAACGATAAAGATGGAATTTTAGCAAGAGCCAAAATGACAGAAAACGGAGAGCTTACAAAGCGTTTTTCTTATCTACAAGATTATGTTGATGGAAAAGAGTAATGATTCTTAATTCTTTACCACAACTCCATAAGTAATATGACTTACTCCTAAAATAAACAAAGCATAATACCAGTAACTTGGAATAATCATACATAAAATACCTAACAATAAACTAATAATGGTAATTAACAGTAAATCTTTACGTTTTTTATTCTTATTCAAGAAGATAATTAAGCCATATAAAAGTAAAAAAGTTGGTGTTATAAAATCTGTTAATCCTTTATTGTTTAAGACAAACAACACTAGCAAAAGCGAAATAAAACCTAATACTAATAACCAAAAATTCTTCTTAGTTTTTGTGTTCCAAAGTTTAAAATTATTGCGTTTTGCAGTTTTTTTACCTTTAAAGTACAATGCTAAAAAAGAAAGTAAAAAAGTTAGCGTAATAATTGAAAAAACAAAAATTTCTAATAACTCAACAGAAAGCATTCCTACAAAATTATCATCAATTAAAAAACCTTGTAATAATTGCTTAATAAGGTATGCTGCCAAAAGTATATATATACCAATTTGAATGCTTGCAAAACCTTTTAATGAAAAATTTACTTCAGATGTGTCTTGTGAATTCATAAAATTAATAACTTTTGTAAATATACAAAAAATGAGACCTGCAGAAGCTTACATATTAAATCAACCTGAACCATTTAAATCTATGCTTTTGCATTTGCAAATTCTCATAGAATCTAATTTTAAAGAGGTAGAATTAAAATTTAAATGGATAATTCCATTTTATTATTTAGATGATAAGCCATTCTGTTATTTAAATCCATCAAAA
>JABXIJ010000004.1 GCA_013373105.1 Flavobacteriaceae bacterium
AAAGAGAAGAGGTAAATAATAATGATAGTAAATATGCAGATGTTGTTTCTGGTGGTAATGTAGATTTTATTAGAGAACTTTTAGCAAGAGGTTATTTTAACGTGTATTTTGATGTTGGTAAATCTAAAGTTCAAGAAGGTTCTATTAATGCCGTAAATTACATGAAACAATTTTTAAAAGATAACCCAACTATTACTGCAACTTTAGTAGGTTATGCAGATGAAACAGGGTCTGAAGCTAAAAATAAAACCTTGTCTTTACAAAGAGCAAAACGCGTATTTCATATGTTAGTGGCTGCAGGAATAAATCCAACAAGACTTCTTTGTTTAGGAGGTGGTGAAGATAAATCTGTTAGTAAAGATGCAAGACAATTTGCTAGAAAAGTTACTTTAAAAATTAATCAAGAATAAAAGATTATATTCATAAAAAAATCACCTTGTTTAAGGTGATTTTTTTTGCTTTAAATTAAACTTACTTTTATTTTATAAAATAGGCTTTTTTAATATAATCTACTTTTGGATATTTCTCTTTTAAAAATTTATTGCCAAACTTAGCAATAGAATCTTGCTTATAACCAAGCTTATCTCCATAACCATCATAAAACTTCATAACTACATCTTCTCCATTAACAACTTCTGCAATTACAGGAAATCCTGTTACTCCAGAATATGCTAAGGTATCTAATCTATAATTGTCTTTTAAATTAATAAATATTTGATTCGATCTTGATTTAACTCCTCCTCTAGCAAAAGCAACAGTCATTTTTTTATTTTTCTTTAATACAGGTTCATCAACAATACCTTTTTTTCGCCAAACATTGTTTAAAATAGTATCATTATGAATTCCAAATTGAGCAATAAAATTAGGCACCACTCTAAAAACAGGAACATCTATATAGTATTCACGTTTTATAAGTTGATATAATCTATCTACTCCTGCAGGAGACCATTCTCGTTTCGCATAAATATCGAATGTCCCTTGTGTAGTTTCAAAACGTGCTTTAAATGTTTCTGGTGCTTTATCTGTTAACCATTTTTCTTTGAATTTTGCACTAGCACAAGAATATAGTAATGCCAAGCATAATACATAAAGTATTTTTTTCATGTTTTTTGAGTTTGTTATTGAACAAATGTAATTAATTCTAGTTATTTTGATACGCTTTTGAGTTTTTTGTCCATAAGTTAGATTTTATCTCTAAAATATAGGCAAAAGTTATGAGGAAGTAAACTAAATCATAGATTTACAGCTGTTTAAACGCTATAATCTTTAAAATATAACTTGAAATTTGTCTTCTAAAAAGATGAATCTACTATAAATAAAAAAAGCATCCCAAATTTGGGAAGCTTTCCATTGGTTAACAAAACCAGACACTTTTACGAAAGTGCCAAAACAACACAACTATTTGCTTTTTATAAGCAAAGTACAAATATACATTGTTTTTATGGAACCTAAAATAAATAACGCTTTTTTATAATTTCTATAATTGTGTATTTCTACATTGGTTGTATCTTTGCATCCTCAAATAATACTAAGAAAATTGATCATAATGCAATTGTCAGAACAAGAAGTTGTACGTAGAGAAAAGTTAGCTAAACTAAGAGAAATAGGTATCAATCCATATCCAGCAGATTTATTTCCTGTAGATACTAGTTCTAAGGGAATTAAAACTAATTTTTCTGAAGATAAACAGGTAATTATTGCAGGTAGATTAATGTCTAGACGAATTCAAGGTAAAGCTTCGTTTGCAGAACTACAAGATGCAGAAGGTAGAATACAAGTATATTTTAATCGTGATGAAATTTGTACTGGAGATGATAAAACATTGTATAATGATGTTTATAAGAAACTCTTAGATATAGGTGATTTTATAGGAATTAAAGGAACACTTTTTACAACAAAAGTGGGTGAAAAAACTGTAATGGTTAAAGACTTTAAACTACTATCAAAATCATTAAAGCCATTACCATTACCAAAAGTAGATGCTGAAGGAAATACTTATGATGCATTTAACGATCCTGAGTTACGTTACAGACAACGTTATGCAGACTTAGTGGTAAACCCTAAAGTAAAAGAAGTTTTTGTAAAAAGAACTAAGTTATTTAATGCAATGCGTTCTTTCTTTAATAATGCAGGTTATTTCGAAGTAGAAACTCCAATTTTACAGCCAATTCCAGGTGGTGCAGCTGCAAGACCTTTTGTAACTCATCATAACTCATTAGACATTCCTTTATACATGAGAATTGCTAACGAATTGTATTTGAAGCGTTTAATTGTTGGTGGTTTTGATGGTGTTTATGAATTCTCTAAAAACTTTAGAAATGAAGGAATGGATAGAACTCATAATCCAGAATTTACAGCCATGGAAATCTATGTTTCCTACAAAGATTACAACTGGATGATGGACTTCTGTGAGCAACTTTTAGAACACTGTGCAACTGCTGTTAACGGTACAACAAAAGCTACTTTTGGCAAACATGAAATAGACTTTAAAGCACCTTACAAAAGAATTACCATGCGTGATTCTATCTTAGAGTTTACTGGTTTTGATATTTATAATAAAACTGAAGATGAAATAAGAACGGCTGCAAAATCTATGGGAATTGAGGTTGATGAAACTATGGGTAAAGGAAAGTTAATTGATGAAATCTTTGGTGATAAATGTGAAGGAAATTATATACAACCAACTTTTATTACAGATTACCCAAAAGAGATGTCTCCTCTTTGTAAAGAACACAGAGAAAACCCTGAATTAACAGAGCGTTTTGAATTAATGGTATGTGGTAAAGAAATTGCCAATGCCTATTCTGAATTAAATGACCCAATAGATCAAAGAGAGCGTTTTGAACATCAATTAAAATTAGCTGCAAAAGGTGATGATGAAGCTACTGAGTTTATAGATTTTGATTTCTTAAGAGCTTTAGAATATGGTATGCCTCCAACTTCTGGAATGGGAATTGGTATGGATCGTTTAATAATGTTCTTAACTAACAATCAATCTATACAAGAAGTGTTATTTTTCCCTCAAATGAGACCAGAAAAAAAAGCACCTTCAGTTGAGTTAAATGATGATGAAAAAGCAGTTTTAGCAATATTAACAAAGGTAGAAAAAATAGATTTAATAGATTTAAAAACTCAATCTGGCTTATCTAATAAAAAATGGGATAAAACCATAAAAGGCTTAACTAAAAAAGACGTTGCTAAAGTTTTTAAGACAGATGAAGGTTTGTTTGTAGAAGTTTTATAATCAATTAGTTTTTAGATATTAAAAAAAGGAATTACATATCGTAATTCCTTTTTTTACGTTTGGTTTTATGGATTGTAAAAACTGTGGAACTACTTTACAAGATAGCGCCAACTTTTGTAATAATTGTGGCGCAAAAGTAATTACCCAAAGAATTACTTTTAAAATTCTATTTAAAGAAGTATTTACCAATCTTTTTGATATTGATAGTAAGTTTTTTTTACATTAAGAAAAGTTGCTATAGTTCCTCATATTGTTATTAATGGTATTCGCAAGCGCTATATGAATCCGTTTGCATTTTTAGCTGTTCGTGCAGGATTATCATTGTTAACTTTTAATTATTTCGAAGAAGAATTTAAGGCTGTAAATGCTGATATAAACTCAGAACAAATTCGGCAATTAAAAGCATCAGCAAATAAGGATATATCAAAACTAAAAAATTAACAGAATCAGAAAGACAAAAACTCGAAATTGAAAAGAAAAGTGCTCAACTACAGTTAAATTTTATGGATGGTTTAATGGAGTTTATGCTTCGTTATTATAATCTATTAACCTTTTTTTTCTTATTTATTTATGCAGTGTTAAGTAAATATACATTTTGGAAACCACATAATCTTGGAGAACATATAGTAATTAACTCATATATCTTTGGGTTTACTACATATATTTCAATTCTACTTTTCTTTATATCTATAGTCGTTCATCCATCAATTTACATGTATAGTATGTTTTTTTACATCATTTTTTACATGTATACTTTTGGGAGATTCTACAAGTTAAGTGTAGGAAAAAATTTAGTAAAGCTGTTTAAGTTCTTACTAGGTCTATTAATTTTAGTTATTGCTACTATGATTGCTTCGATAGTTATAGGAATTGTTTTAGGTTATTTTGGTATTATTGATTTTAATTCTTAAACTTCATAGGTAAGTGCACTACTTTTTTAGTTTCAAAAAATGCTTCTTCAAAAAAATCTGATAGATTATAAATGGTAGCAGAAGTATATTTTTGCAGTTCTTCAGTTAAATCACCTCCTTTTAGATATAAAATTCCATTTTTTAATTCATGATTTTGCTTTTTAGTAATTTTTCCTTTAGTCCATCTCACAAAAGTTTCCATTTGGGCTACAGCTCTACTTACAATAAAATCATAAGTTTCTTTTACATCCTCAACTCTACCATGGGTTGTTTTAACATTTTCTATGCCTAAACCTTCAACAACTTCATTTACAACTTTAATTTTTTTACCAATAGAATCTACTAAGTAAAATTGCGTTTCTGGAAATAAAATAGCTAATGGAATACCAGGAAACCCACCTCCGGTGCCAACATCCATAACAGAAGCTCCTGGTTTAAATTGCATAACTTTAGCAATACCTAAAGAGTGTAAAACATGGCGTAAATACAACTCATCTATATCTTTTCTAGAAACTACATTAATTTTTAAATTCCAGTCTTCATAGAGTTCTTGTAATTTTGAAAACTGTTGAATTTGTGTTTCAGTTAAATCTTTAAAATATTTGTGTATAATTTCCATTGAATATATTTCTTATGGCAAAAATAATAGTTCTTAATATACAATTACTGATAATTTTCAACGTTTTTTATAGTATATAGTTCATTAAAATCCATATTTTTACACCATATTACATTATATGAAAACAATAAATTTTTCGAGGGTTGATAAAGCCAAATTTTTTCGAACTTTAAATAAGAGAGTAAATAAATACTTTAAAGAGAATAACTTAAAAAAAACAGGTAACTGGAAATTGTATACAAAAGCGATTTTAATGTTTGCAATGTTTTTAGTACCATTTATTTTAATACTTACTGTTTCTATGCCACAATGGGTTATGATTTTACTAGTTGTTGTAACAGGTATTGGTATGGCAGGAGTTGGAATGAATGTGATGCATGACGCTAACCATGAATCTTTTTCTAAAAGAAAATGGGTGAATAAATTAATGGGAAGTAGCATCTATATTTTAGCGGGTAATGTTTACAATTGGAAGGTACAACACAATGTATTACACCATACATTTACAAACATTCAAGATCATGATGAAGATTTAGATGCTGGTAGAATAATGCGTTTTTCTAAGCACGCTAAATGGCTAAAAATTCATAAAATTCAAAAATATTATTCTATTTTTTTATATGGTTTATTAACCATAAACTGGGCAATTACTACAGATGTTAAGCAAATGCACAGGTACTTAAAAAGAAAATTATCGTATGGTAAGTTTCCTAATCCAGCTACAGAATGGACTAAATTAGTAATCTCTAAAGTAATTTATTATTCACTTTGGATTATATTACCAATAGCAGTCTTAGATATTGCTTGGTGGAAAGTTTTAATTGGCTTTTTTGTGATGCATTATACTGCTGGTATGATTTTAAGTTTAATATTCCAATTAGCACATATTGTTCCAAAAACAGAAACTCCAGCACCAGATAAAAATGGTAATTTAGAGCATACTTGGGCAGTTCATCAATTGTATACAACATCAAATTTTGCACCTAGTAATTGGTTAATTAATTTTTACACAGGTGGTTTAAATTATCAAGTAGAGCATCATATTTTTCCTAATATTTCTCATATTCATTATAGAAAAGTAGCTAAAATTGTTAAAGAAACAGCTTTAGAATTCAATTTACCTTATAATGAGTATGAAACAACAAGAAAAGCAATTATTGAGCATTTTAGACATTTAGGAGTTTTAGGTAAAAATCCAGAATTAGCATAACATTTAATAAGGTTAACAAATGTCACATCCATTATCTGACAGAATTAACAGCCTGCCTACTTCTCAAACTTTGGCAATGGCTGCAAAAGCAAGAGAATTAAGAGCTGAAGGAAAAGATATAATTGGTTTAAGTCTTGGAGAGCCAGATTTTAATACACCAGATTTTATAAAAGAAGCTGCAATTGAAGCCATTAATCAAGATTATAATTCATATACACCAGTTGATGGATATTTAGAATTAAAAGAGGCCATTTGCACTAAATTTAAGAGAGATAATAATTTAACCTATTCACCAAACCAAATAGTAGTTTCTACAGGAGCAAAACAATCTATTGCAAATGTTATGCAAGCATTGTTAAATCCTGGTGATGAAGTTCTATTACCTTGCCCTTATTGGGTTAGTTACTCTGCAATAGCTACTTTGTGTGAAGCTACATCAGTAGAAATTCCTTCGAGTATAGAAAATAATTTTAAAATTTCGCCAGCTCAATTAGAAGCTGCAATTACACCAAAAACCAAGTTAATATTATTTAACTCACCTAATAACCCAAGTGGAACTATTTATTCTGAAGAAGAGTACAGAGAATTAGCCAAGGTTTTAGAAAAGTATCCTCAAATTTTTGTTTTGTCAGATGAAATTTATGAGCATATAAATTACGATGCTACTCCTTTTAGTTTTGCTGCTTTACCAAGTATGTACAACAGAACTATTACTGTTAACGGATTAGCAAAAGCTTTTGCAATGACTGGCTGGAGAATTGGTTATATAGGAGCTCCAGATTGGATAGCAAAAGCCTGTACTAAAATGCAAGGTCAAATTACCTCTGGTACCAACTGTATTGCTCAAAGAGCTGCTATTACTGCAGTTTTAGCACCAGTTGCAAAGATACAATACATGGTAAATGAGTTTAAGACTCGTAGAGATATTGTTATTGATTTACTGAATGAAATAGAAGGTTTTAATGTTAATGTGCCTGAAGGTGCATTCTATGTTTTTCCAGATATTTCTGCTTATTTTGGTAAAGAATTACAAGGTGTAACTATAAATAATGCAAGTGACTTTGCTATGTATTTATTAGAACATGCCAATGTTGCTACAGTTACTGGTGATGCTTTTGGCGCGCCAAATTGTATTAGAATTTCGTATGCTGCTTCAGAAGAAAATATAAGAGAAGCAATAAAAAGAATAAAAGAAGCCGTAAGCTAATTTAAAATAAAGACATTTTAGAAGAAAATCTCTCAGCAAAAACTAAGAGATTTTTTTTAATTAAATAATTACCAATATTAAAGCAATTGCAAACAAGCTAACTTGTAAAATAGTACATGTTTGACTTTGTACTCTTGCATGATGCCTTTCTATAATATCTTTAAATTTAGATAATGATTCTCTTTTAGAATCTCTAATACTTGCTCTTATTTCGCGTTTATATGCAGAAGTTAAGATGCCTCTTTCTATGGTTGATGTGATTGTACTCTTCATAATTTTTTTCTAATTCGATTACACTTAAAAGACGAAGAATCATTTTTTTTGTTACAAAAACAATTTGTTAAGAAACACTTAAAATGGTAAATTTTGTAGGAAAATCACGTTACGAAGACGAGAAAAAAATTAAAAAAATTATGAAACAAAAAAAATCACACCATTTCTGATGTGATTTTTAAATAGAAAAAAGTAACGTTTTAGTCTACATTATCATGTAAAAAAGAATTGTTTGATTTTAAGCCTAAATCATCAGAGTCTTTCTTAATTGCTGTTTCAGATTTACTCGAAACTGCATTTTTATCTAAATCAACACCCAACCTTTTATATGCTGGCTGACGCTCAATTTCATCTATATTTTTATTTAAATGATCATTAAACTTATAATTAAATCCTTTCATTTTTAATCTTCTCTCCTCTGCTCTTTGTTGTAATTCAGTTATGGTTAAACTTAATGGAGATACTTCTTCACTTTCTGTTTCTATGTCATTAATTTCAGACTGTGGCTTAGTTGTTTTAAGCTCAAACTGCAATTCGTTTTCTTCTTCAGCAACATCTTCTTTAGTTGAAATACCAGAACTTTTACCTATTGTTGGTTTAGCATCAAAATCTTCTAACACATAACGTTTAGGAGTTTCTTTTTCTTCGTTAACTTCCTCTAAATCGAAAATTTCTATTTCGTTTACTGAAGATGTTTCTTCTGGTGTATTGTGTTTAATCTCAGCTTCTGGTGTAACTTCTGTATACGAATTCAAAGGTAAATCGAACAATAAATCTGGTTGTTCAAAATGGGTAGGTTCCTCTTGAATTTCTTCTTTAGGAGTAACATTAGTAATTACAAAATCTTCCTCTTCTGTATTCTGAATTGCTACTTCTTCATAATATACAGGCATATTAGCAATAATTTCGGATGTTTTTACCAAATCCATTTTTGGAGTTTCATCTTCATCACTTAAAACATGTACTATTTTTTGATTAGAATTTACAGAAATAGGCTCATCTAAAGTTGGTGTTTTGGTTAATTTTTGTTCACCAAAATTATACGTAGCTTTTTGCTCATCTTCAAGAGTATGAATTACTTTTTTAACATCTCCATCTGTAATATTATTCTGTTGATCTGTTGTAAAACCTGTTGCTACTACTGTTACAGAAATAGCATCACCTAAACTTTCATCATCTCCAAGACCCATAATAATATCTGCTTCATCACCTGCTTCATCTTGAATAAAATCACTTATTTCACCTATTTCATCTAAAGTAACTTCTCTAGAACCAGACACTATTAACAATAGTACATTTTTAGCTCCTGTAATTTTATTATCATTTAGCAATGGTGAATCTAATGCTTTGATTATAGAGTTTTTAGCTCTATTTGTACCTTCTTCTCTTGCAGATCCCATAATAGCAGTTCCACTATTAGAAAGTACAGTTTTAGCATCGTGTAAATCTATATTTTGCTTGTAGTGATGTGTAATAACTTCTGCTATACCTCTTGCAGCTGTAGATAACACTTCATCTGCTTTAGAGAATCCAGCTTTAAAGCCAAGATTACCATAAACTTCTCTTAATTTATTGTTATTAATTACAATTAAGGAATCAACATTTTGGCGCAGTTGGTCAATTCCTTCTTGAGCTTGTTTTCTTCTTCTTTTACCTTCGAACTGAAATGGCATTGTAACAATACCAACAGTAAGAATATCCATATCTTTTGCAATTTTTGCAATTATAGGTGCAGCTCCTGTTCCTGTACCACCTCCCATTCCTGCAGTGATAAATACCATTTTTGTATGTGTATTTAACATCTGTTGAATTTCTTGAATACTTTCTTTAGCTGCTTGAGCTCCTATTTCTGGGTTTGCTCCTGCTCCTAAACCAGAAGTTAAACTTGCCCCTAATTGAACTTTATTTGGTATTGGACTATTTTCTAAAGCTTGTGCATCTGTATTGCAAATAACAAAATCTACTCCCTTAATTTGTTGAGTGTACATGTGGTTTACAGCATTACTTCCACCACCACCAACACCAATTACTTTAATAGTGTTAGATTGTGTTTTAGGCATTTCAAAAATAATGTCATTAAAATCTGCGCTCATAATAACGTTTATTTATTTAAGTTTTTAAGTTGTTTGTTCTATTTTTTCTATTCTGCGTTATCTAAAAAATCTTTTAATTGTTCTGTAAATTTTTCAAAAAACGATTTTCTTTTTGGTTTTTTTTCTTCAATCAGGGGTTTAATTTCTTCTTCAACAGTACTACTATCTTCTACTGTTTCTTCATTGTTTTCGATTACTTGTTCTTCTTCTTCTATTTTAACTTCTTTCTGTAAACCTTCCATAAGTAAACCAACTGCTGTTGCATAAGAAGGGCTTGACAAGGAATCATCCGAATCTCCAGCTAAATGTTCATTTGGATACCCAATTCTAGCATCCATTCCTGTAATGTATTCTACTAACTGACGTAAATGTTTTAATTGAGATCCTCCACCAGTTAAAACAATACCTGCGATTAATTTTCCTTTAGCAGTATCATGACCATAATTCTTAATTTCTAAGAATACATGTTCAATAATTTCTTGAACTCTTGCATGAATTATTTTAGATAAGTTTTTTAAGGTTATTTCTTTTGGTTCTCTTCCTCTTAAACCAGGAATTGAAACAATTTCTGTTTCTTTATTTTCACCTGGCCAAGCTGAACCAAATTTAATTTTTAGTAATTCTGCTTGTTTTTCTATAATAGAACAACCTTCTTTAATATCATCTGTAATTACATTTCCTCCAAAAGGAATAACTGCTGTATGTCTAATGATTCCATCTTTAAAAATGGCTAAATCTGTAGTTCCACCACCTATGTCTATTAAAGCAACTCCTGCTTCTTTTTCTTCTTGACTTAACACTGCAGAAGCTGATGCTAAAGGTTCTAAGGTAATTTTACTTAAATCTAAACCTGCACTTTTTACACAACGACCAATATTTCTAATTGATGAAACTTGACCAACTACTACATGAAAATTAGCTTCAAGTCTGCCACCATACATTCCTATTGGCTCTTTAATATCAGCTTGAGAATCTACTTTAAATTCTTGTGGTAATACATGAATAATTTCTTCTCCAGGTAACATTACTAACTTATGAACTTGATTTACTAAATTTTCAATATCAAATTCATCAATTACTTCATCAGCATTTTCACGAGTTATATAATCACTATGATGTAAACTTCTAATATGCTGTCCTGCAATACCTACAACTACATTTTCTATTTTAATACCAGAAACACTTTCTGACTCATCGACAGCTTGTTGTATAGATTGTATTGTTTGAGTTATATTACTAACAACGCCACGTTTTACACCTAAACTTTTGGCTTTACCAATGCCTACAACTTCTATTTTACCATATTCATTTTTACGCCCAATCATGGCAACAATTTTGGTAGTACCAATATCTAAACCTACTGCTATTTTATTGTTCTCCATTTTAGTTTATTTAGTGCACACCACTTGGTTGTGATATTTTAAATTAATCATTTTATAATTTTGAATTGCTTTATCTTCAAATGCTTTATTATAAAACGCTTTTAACTTTTTAAATTTTATATCTTCCTCAGATAATTTTCCAAAATCAATTTTATAATCACCACTTCTCATGGAAAATTTATACTCATCATTAGTCGATTTTTGAATACCAACTATCTCTTTTTGTAGGAATTCATCCTTATAAATATCTTGTAACAAGGGTAAAACTTTTGTTAAATCTTCATCGTTATTAACACCAGAAACTAATACTACTCTTGCTGAATAATTATCAGAAATTGGCACCTTTACACCTTGTTTATCAATATAATAGCCCCCGTCACTAGAGATAATTCTAGCAATAGGTTCTCTTTGTTTTATTTTCGATTTCAACTCCCCCCCTATAGTTAAAAAAACGGTAGCTTTTTCTACATAAGGATTTTTAGAAACTTGACCTTCTAATTTATATAAATCTATTACAGATTTTGCTTTGTTTTGTAGAGTATCATTTTTTTGTATTAACAATTTATTAACCATTTCAAAGGTTAAAAAACTTTGTTTACTATCTTCAAATTCAATAGAAATTTTGGTTATTTTTCTCTTTAAATTTTTTGATGATGAAAAACCATACAAGAAGCCTAATCCAATTAGAAAAAGTCCAAAAAACAAATATTTTAAAATGACTTTAAACTTCACTATTCTCAATTTTTAAAAGTTTGTGTGTTACCTCATTAATTAAAACTCCAATATCTCCTGCACCTAACATTGCTACAACTTTTGCATTCGAATTTTTTATAGATTTTACAATATCGTTCTTTTCTACAACTTGTTTATTTATGGTATTAATTTTACTCAATAACCAATTAGAATTTACCCCTGCAATTGGTTCTTCTCTAGCTGGATAAATATCTAACAACAATACCTCATCAAATTTAGATAGTGCTTTTGCAAAATCATCTATAAAATCTCTTGTTCTGGTAAATAAATGAGGCTGAAAAACCACTAAAGCTTTTTCATTTGGGTACAATTCTCTTATTGAATTTTCAACGGCAGCTATTTCTGTTGGATGATGTGCATAATCGTCAATTAAAACAAAATCCTCTGATTTAATCTTATATGAAAATCTACGTTTTACACCTTTAAAAGTTTCAAGTTTTTCTTTGATTATCTCTGTTTCAACACCATAAACATCTGCCATTGCTAATGCTGCTAAAGCATTCATTAGGTTATGTTTTCCTGGTAATTGAAAGTGAATGTTATTAAGTGTTAGATGTGGTGTGTCTACATCAAAAACATAAGTGTTATTCTCGATTCTTACATTGTAGGCTTTGTAATCTGCATCTTCATTAACAGCATAAGTTAACCCTTTTAATGGTAAGCCTTTAGCCACAATTAAAGTGTTAGTAACCTTTTCTGTAAATGCAAAAAATGACTCATGTAAAGCTTCTGCTTTTCCATAAATATCAAGATGATCAGCATCCATAGAAGTAATACAAGCAATGTTTGGTGATAACTTTAAGAACGATCTATCAAATTCATCTGCTTCTACTACAGTAGTTTTATCTTCACCTAAAATTAGGTTAGAATTGTAGTTTTCTGCAATTCCACCTAAAAATGCTGTTGCCTTTTTAGAAGACATAATATGCCCTAAAATAGAAGATGTAGTGGTTTTACCATGTGTTCCTGCAACTGCTAAACAAGTAGTGTTTTTTGTAATAATACCTAAAACCTCTGCTCTTTTGAGCACAGTAAAATTATTATTTAAAAAATAATTTAATTCTTGATGTTGCTTTGGAATTGCAGGAGTATAAACTACCAATGTTTTTTTCTTATCTAAAAAAGAAATAGGGATATTCTTAGTAGCATCTTTAAAATGAATTTGTATTCCAATGTCCTCTAAAGTGTTTATAATATCAGTAGGTGTTTTATCATAACCTGCTACTGTTTTATTATTTACAGAAAAATAACGCGCTAAAGCACTCATTCCTATGCCACCAATACCAATGAAATAAACGTTATGTATCTGATTTAAATTCATTTATCTAGCAACTTTTCAATTTCGTTTACTATAGCACTTGTTGCACTTGGTAATGCCAATTCTTTTATATTTTCAGATAGATGTTGCTGCTTTCCTTTGTCTTTTAATAAAGTTCCAAAAACAATGGAAAAGGTATCTAATTCACTTTCTTTTAAAATTAATGCACCATGTTTATCTACAATGGCTTTTGCATTTTTAGTTTGGTGGTCTTCAGCTACATTTGGAGATGGAATAAAGAGTACAGGTTTTCCTACAATACATAATTCTGAAACAGAACTTGCGCCTGCTCTAGAAATTATAAAGTCTGATGCTGCATAAGCAAAATCCATTTTATTAACAAATTGATGAACTTGAACATAATCTAAATTATCATATTTTTTATAATCATTTATATAGAGTTTTCCACATTGCCAAATTAACTGTATGTCTTGCTTTTTAAAAAAATCTAAATGTTCTTCTACAAGTTGATTAATTTTTCTAGCTCCTAAACTTCCGCCAAGAATCAATAAAGTTTTTTTGTTTTTATCTAGCTTAAAATAAGCCTTACTTTCCTCTACTTTTTTATGTATTGAAAGTAAATCTTGTCTTACAGGATTTCCTGTTTTTATAATTTTTTCAATTGGAAAAAAACGCTCTAAATTATCATATGCAACACATATTCTATCTACCTTTTTACTTAAATATCGATTGGTAATTCCTGGAAAAGAATTCTGTTCTTGAATTAATGTTGGTATTCCTTTTTTGGCTGCCAAATATAAGGTTGGTCCACTTGCAAACCCACCAGTTCCTATGGCAACATTAGGTTTAAATTCACTAATTATTTTATGAGCTTTCCACAAACTATCTATTAACTTAAAAGGAAAAGATAAATTTCTAATAATTCCATCTCTTTGAATTCCTGATATCCATAATCCTTTTATAGTATAGCCCGCATTTGGAACTTTTTCCATTTCCATTCTGTCTTTAGCGCCAACAAATAAAAATTCTGCTTCTGGATAACGCATTTTAATTTCATCTGCGATAGCTAAAGCTGGATAAATATGGCCTCCTGTACCACCTCCTGATATTAATATTCTAAATGGTTTCATGTAAAATATCTAAAGGATTATCATCTAAAATATCTTCTTCTGTTTCTTCTTTAGAAGCACTTACGCTTAGTATCATACCAAGTGCAAAACATGTCATCCAAATAGAAGTACCTCCACTACTTATTAGTGGTAACGTTTGCCCAGTTACAGGAAATAAATTTGTTGCAACTGCCATATTTATAATGGCTTGAAAAATGATTGGACAACCAACTCCTATAACTAACAAAGTACCAAAAACTGTAGTTGTTTTTCTTATAACTATTAAAATTCTGAAGAGTAACAAAAAGTACATAGACACAATTATTACTGCACCTAACAAACCATATTCTTCAATAATTATTGCAAAAATAAAATCTGATGAAGATTGAGGTAAGAAGTTTTTTTGCACACTTTTACCTGGACCAAGTCCTAAAACTCCACCACTTGCAATAGCTATTTTTGCTTTTTCAACTTGATAGGATTCTTTATTATCATTATCTGTAAAATTTTCAATTCTACTTTGCCAAGTTTGTACTCTATTTGGCATAGCCTCGGGAAAAGCTTTAGCTATTAATATAAAAAATGCTAAGCCAATAATACCTGCTCCAAGAATAAATCCTAAATATTTTATTGGATAATTACCTATAAAGGTTAGCATTAAAATCATTGCAAAAATAATGGCAGTCGTCGAAAAATTTGCTGGCAAAATAAGAATTAAAACAGCTGCAACTGGCAGCCATAATTGCAATAAACTCTCTTTAAAATTTATAGTTTTTTCTTTATTTTTTGCCAAATATCTTGCTACATAAACCATTAAAACTAAACCTGCTAAAGTTGATGTTTGAAACCCTATACCAACAATAGGTATACGAATCCATCTACTTGCATTTGCTCCACCAATTGTTGTTCCTTGAGCAAGTGTTACCGTTAATAAAATAATGACTAATGGTAATAATAAAACAGATCCTCCAGAAAAATATCTATAAGGAATTTTATGAACTCCATAAATTATACTGAAACCCATCAACAATAAAACCAAATGCTTTACTAAATAGCCAAGCGTAGAACCTTTACCCACTACATATACCAAATTTGTACTGGCACTATACACTGGCATAAAAGACAAAATAGCTAGAATAGCTACAATTGCCCAAATAGTTTTATCGCCTTTAATATGTTTTAAAATAGATTTCAATTTTTTACTATAGACTTAATACTGCTTTTTTAAATTTACGCCCTCTATCTTCATAGTTTTCAAATAAATCGAAACTTGCACAAGCAGGAGATAATAAAACTACATCTCCTCTTTCAGTAACTTTATCTGCTACTTTTACAGCTTCTTCTGCACCTGCTGTTTCTACAATTATATCTACTACATTAGAAAATGTGTTTTTAATTTTATCGTTCTCTAACCCTAGACAGATAATTGCTTTTACTTTCTCTCTAACAAGTGGTAATAAATCTGAGTAATCATTACCCTTATCTACACCTCCTACAATCCAAACAGTTGGTTTATCCATGCACTCTAAAGCATAAAATGTAGCATTTACATTGGTTGCTTTTGAATCGTTTATATACTCTACACCTTTTATTTTGGCTACTTTTTCTAAACGATGTTCAGCTCCTTCAAAAGAAGCTAGACTTTCTTTTATAGATTCGTTTCTAACTTTTAAAAGTTGTGCAGCTAATGTTGCTGCCATAGCATTCTTGGTATTGTGCTTTCCTTTTAATGATAATGATGATAATGGCATATAAAATGTATCTTTATTAATGGTTGTTGTAATATTATTTTCTCTAATAAAAGCACCAAATTCCAATTCTTTGTTGATTGAAAATGGCACCAATTTTCCTTTTGGTTTAAATTTTTTAATTCCTTCTAAAATGGCTTCATCATCTGCATCGTAAATGAAAAAGTCTTTTTCTGTTTGGTTCTTTATTATTCTAAATTTTGAAGCTATATACTTGTTAAAATCATAATCATACCTATCTAAATGATCTGGAGTTATGTTAGTTAAAACTGCTATATGACTGTTGAATTTCTCTACACCATCTAACTGAAAACTACTAATCTCTAAAACGTAGTTTTCTTTCTGATTTTCTACTAATTGCAAAGCAAAACTATCTCCAATATTTCCTGCCATTCCAACACTTAAACCTCCGTTTTTAAGAATATGATGTGTTAGCATTGTAGTAGTAGTTTTACCATTAGAACCTGTTATACCAACTATGTTAGCTGTGGTATAAAACCCGGCAAACTCAATTTCAGAAATTACAGGAATTCTATTTTGTTTTAGCTTTTCAACTAATGCAACTTTATCTGGAATTCCTGGGCTTTTCATTACTAAGTCAGCATTTAAAATCTTAGCTTTTGTATGAACTTGCTCTTCAAAATTTATATTATTATGTAAAAGAACTTTTTTGTATTTCTCTGCTATTTTGCCTTTGTCTGAAACAAAAACATCATAACCTTTTTCTTTTCCTAAAATGGCTGTACCAACACCACTTTCTCCACCTCCAAGTATTACCAATTTTTTCAATTGTTATCTTAATTTTAATGTAACAATAGTTAGTACTGCTAATAAAATACCTACAATCCAAAAGCGAACTACAATCTTACTTTCATGATAATTAAGCTTTTGATAATGATGATGTAAAGGAGACATTTTAAATATTCTTCTTCCTTCACCAAACTTCTTTCTAGTGTACTTAAACCAAGAAACTTGTAAAATGACAGATAGATTTTCTACAACAAAAATTCCTGCTAAAATGGGCAGTAGTAATTCTTTACGAATAGCTATAGCAATTACAGCTATTATACCTCCAATAGTTAAACTGCCAGTATCTCCCATAAAAACCTGTGCAGGATATGTATTGTACCATAAAAAACCTATAAGTGCTCCAGCAAAAGCAAGGATAAATACTGTCATTTCACCTGAGTTAGGTATATACATTACATCTAAATAATCTGCAAAAACAATGTTACCAGAAACCCATGCAAAAACAGCTAAAGTAACTACCATAATTGCTGATGAACCTGCAGCAAGGCCATCTATTCCATCAGTTAAATTTGCTCCATTTGAAACTCCTGTTACAATAAAAACTGTTATACCAATAAAGACTAACCAGCCATATTTTTCAAAACCTTCTCCTAAAAAAGTGAGTGCTTTTGAATAGTCTAATTCATTATTTTTAAAAAATGGAATTGTAGTTTTTGTTGATTTATGTGCTTCACCAAACACAATTTTTCTTCCATTATCTTGAGTAATTTGCTGTTCTACAGGTAATTGCTCTTTGATAGTTACGTTTTCATTAAAGTACAACATAGAGCCAACTATGATTCCTAAACCAACTTGACCTAAAACTTTAAATTTTCCTTTTAAACCTGCTTTGTCTTTTTTAAAGACCTTTATATAATCGTCTAAAAAACCAATTAAGCCCATCCAAACTGTAGTGATTAAAAGAATTATGATGTAAATATTTTCTAATCTTGCTAATAATATAACTGGTATTAAAGTGGCTAAAAGAATAATTATTCCTCCCATTGTAGGAGTTCCAGATTTTTGTTGTTGCCCATCTAAACCTAAATCTCTTACTGTTTCACCAACCTGTTTCTTTCTTAAGAAATTAATAATTCTCTTACCATAAATAGACGATATTAATAACGATAATATAAATGCTGTTGCAGCCCTAAACGTTATAAATTGGAATACACTAGCTCCTGGAAAACTAAACTGACTTTCTAAATATTGGAAAAAATAATACAGCATTTTACTTCTTTTTTAGTTGATTGAAACAGTTAGTAATTTCTTCTAAATCATCGAAATGAGAACGCACTCCATTCACTTCTTGATAGGTTTCATGCCCTTTACCAGCAACAAGAATTATATCACCATTTTTGGCAAATTTGCAAGCTGTTTTTATCGCTTGTCTTCGATTTAAAACAGCTAGTGTTTTTCTATAATTTTCGGGTGAAACTCCTGCCTCCATTTCATTGATAATGGTTTGTGGATCTTCTGTTCTAGGATTATCTGAAGTAAAAATTGCTTGAGTACTTAATTGCGAAGCTATATGAGCCATTTTTGGTCTTTTGGTTTTATCTCTATCACCTCCACAACCTACAACTGCAATTAAACTTTCGTTGCCAGTTCTTATATCATTTATCGTTTCTAATACATTTTTTAAAGCATCAGGAGTGTGTGCATAATCTACAATGCCTGTAATATTATCATCAGAAACCACATATTCAAAGCGTCCACTTACACTTTCTAATTGACTTACAATAGTTAAAATTTCTAACCTTTCTAAACCTAATAATTCTGCAGTTGCTATTATTGCTGTTAGATTATAGATATTAAAAGTGCCAATTAATTTTGTCCAAACTTCTGTACCATCAATATTTATTAATGTTCCTGAAAGTTGCTTCTCTAGAATTTTAGTTTTATAATCGGCAACTGTTTTTAAAGCATAACTGTATTTCTTAGCTTTGGTGTTTTGCAACATAAAAGCTCCGTTTTTATCATCGAGATTTGTAATTGCAAAAGCTGATTTTGGCAAACCATCAAAGAACTCTTTTTTAACATCTCTATAGGCAGTAAATGTTTTATGATAGTCTAAATGATCATGAGAAAGATTTGTAAAAATACCTCCAGCAAAAGTTAATCCTTCAGATCTTTTTTGATGAATTCCATGAGAACTTACTTCCATAAAACAATATTCTACTCCTTCTTCTAACATAAAGTCTAAATACTTGTTTATGGTAATTGAGTCTGGTGTAGTATGTAATGTTGGAAACTCTTTATCTCCTACTAATATTTTAACTGTAGAAAGTAAGCCAACTTTATAACCTGCCTTAGTAAACAATTGATATAATAATGATGCAACTGTAGTTTTACCATTGGTACCTGTAACACCAACTAATGGAAATTTTTCAGAAGGATTATCAAACAAATTCGCAGCCATAAAAGCTAAAGCAGAACTTGCATTAGCCACTTTTATATATGTAACACCTTCTTTGGTTTTAGTTGGAATATCTTCACAAACAATAGCAAGAGCTCCTAATTCTATAGCTTTATCTATAAAATTATGACCATCTGCATGAACTCCTTTTTGAGCAACAAAAACGTCATTTTTGGCTACTTTTCTAGAATCAAAAACAATGTTTTTAATTTTTAAGTTTGTGTCCCCTAAAACAGAGTTAATGGCAACTTTATATAATATGTCTTTTAAATTCTTCAGCTTAAATAAGTTTTAAAACAATTGTTTTACCTTTCTCTAAATTTTCTCCTTTTTTTAAAGATTGATAGTTAACTTTTCCTACACCATCAACCTTAACTTTTAATCCAATATTTTCTAGTAATGAAACAGCGTCCATACCATTCATACCAATTACATCTGGTATTTCATTGTGGTACTGTTCTAATATTTTATTATACTTCTTATATTCTTTAACTATAGTTTTTATTGCTAAATCATCATCTGTAAATTGATTGTCTATAGGTGTTGTTGTGTAAATTTTTTGGGCTATTTCTTTAAATACTGGCGCAGCAACATCAGCACCATAATAGCCTTTACTCTTATCAGGATCGTGAATAACTACAATACAAGAGTATTTAGGATTTTCTAGTGGAAAAAAACCAGCGAATGATGCTACATATCTTTTACTAGAATAATAGCCACCTTCCCATTCTCCTTTATCGTTTTTTGTTCTTGGAATAAACTTCTTAGCGGTACCAGTTTTACCTGCCATAGAAAAGTTAGGAGAATAAATATTTTCTGCAGTACCTCTAATGACTACATTCTCCATCACTTTTTTTAATTTATTTAATGTTTCTTGAGAAGCAATTTTACGATTTACAATCTCTGTTGTGAATACTTTTTCTGTTTGGTCTTGTTTTCTTAATTCTTTAACAAAACGAGGTTTTACCATTACTCCATTATTTGCAACTGAATTATAAAACATTAAAGTTTGCATTGGTGTAACAGACAAACCATATCCCCATGACATCCATTCTAAAGAAATTTTATTCCAACGTTCTTTATTAGAAGGAGTAGGTACATAGGGAATACCCTCTCCTTTTATTTTAAATCCAACAGGTTTTGTAAAACCATATTTTTCGATTTTACTGATAAATTTTTCAGGATTTTTATCATAATGTTCTCTGATTAATTTTACAATACCAACATTAGATGAAACCTCAAAAACCCTAGCTGCAGATATTTTACCATACCCTCCTCTTCTTGAATCTTCAACTTTTCTATTATTAATAAATATTTTCCCTTTTTCAGTATCAACAACAGTAGAAGTGTCTATAACTTTATCGTCTAATGCAGCCATTAAACTTGCCAATTTGAATGTTGAGCCAGGCTCATGGCTTTCCCAAACAGCATAATTTCGTTTTTCATAATACGTTCCTTTTGATGTTCTACCAAGATTAGAAATAGCTTTAATTTCTCCTGTTTTAGTTTCCATAACCACTGCACTACCATGATCTGCATCGAAATTTTCGAGTTGTCTTAGTAATGCATGATGTGTTATATCTTGAATATTAACATCTATTGTAGTAATTACATCATAACCATCTATTGGTTCTTGTTCGTTAACGTCAGAAATTGGTTTCCATTGATTCTTGGCAATTTTTTGCTTCCAACGCAAACCATTTTTACCTTGCATAAAATCGGCAAATGCTCCTTCTATACCAGCTTCGCCTCTAAAGTCATCGTAACCAATTGTTCTTGCTGCTATTTTTCCTATTGGATGTTCACGAACTGTTTTATGTTCAGCAATAAACCCACCTTTATATACCCCTAAATTAAAGATGGGAAATTGCTTCATTTTTAGATAATCATTATATCCAATATTTCTAGCTATTAACAAGTATCTATTACCTGTTCTTTTTGCGTTTCTTAGTTTTTGTTCATAATATCTTACTGAGTTTCCTAATAAACCTGCTAAAGATTTAGAGAGATTAACCACTTCTTTTTCGAACACAGTATTATTAATAGCAACAACATCCATTCTTATGGTATATTTAGACATTGAGGTAGCCAACAAATTACCATCTGCTGCATATACATTACCTTTATTAGCGTAAATAGTATCTTGTTTTATAGTTAACTCTGTTGCAAGTTTTCTATATCTTTCTCCTTGAACATATTGAAGATTGAAAACTCTGAACAATACTGCCAAAAGAAAAACAGACAAGAAAGCAGCCACAAAATAAAATCGGGTTAATATGCTTTTCTTATGAGTTGCCAATACTTTTAATCTTTTTGAGTTACTATAATTTTTTGTGGTGGATTTTTTAGAGGTCTTAATCCTCTTTCTTGAGCTTTCTGCCTGATATTAGATTCCATTTTCATTCGCATTAAAATGGTACCTGTATCTACATACTCTGCTCTTAGTTCTCGCTTCTTTTTATTCAAATCAGAGATTTTAATTACTTTTTTATCAGCATTATGTGCGCTTGTTATCATAATTAACAACAACACCACTACAAAAATGATAAGCTTCCAGTTTTTTAAAGCTGTATCATCTGTAAGAAAACTTCCTTTTAAAAAAGCATAAATCCCTTTCTTCATGTTATTATTTTAAAGTTGCAATTCTCAACTTTGCACTTCTAGCTCTATTATTAATTTTAATTTCTTCTCTACTAGGTATTATTAACTTTCCAACTTTTTTCAGTGGTTCATTAGTGTTACCAAACACATCTTTTTCTGCTTCACCATCGAACAAACCTGTTCGTATAAATCTTTTCACCAACCTATCTTCTAATGAATGATATGAGATTACACTCAACCTTCCTTTTTCATTAAGCAACCCTGGTACTTGTTCTAAAAACTCTTTTAAAACTTCTAATTCCTCATTAACTTCTATTCGAATAGCTTGATAAATCTGAGCTAAAATTTTATGTTCTTTACTTTTTGGTAAAAACTGTTGTAATACTTCTTTTAACCTAAAACTTGTTTCTATAGGATTATTAGACCTATGATGAACTATTGTTCTTGCTATTTTTCTAGAATTTCTTAACTCCCCATACAGAAACAAAATCTCTGCAAGTTTTTCTTCTGTATATTCATTTATAATTTTCTTCGCAGAATTTTTTGATTTTTGATTCATTCTCATGTCTAAATCTCCATCAAATCGTGTTGAAAAACCTCTATCAGCTTCATCAAATTGATGCGAGGAAACTCCCAAATCTGCTAAAATTCCATCTACTTTTCTTACACCATGAAATCTTAAAAAACGAGAGATATATCTAAAATTCTCTGGTGTAAATACAAATCGATCATCGTTTATTTTGTTTGCAGCTGCATCTGGATCTTGATCAAATGCAAACAGCTTTCCACCTTTACCTAATCTTTTTAAAATCTCTCTTGAATGGCCACCTCCACCAAAAGTAACATCTACATAAACACCACTTTCTTTAATTGCTAGGCCATCTATACTTTCTTTAAGTAAAACTGGATTATGATAATTCATCAAAATCTTGATTACCCATTACTTCTTCTGCTAAATCTGCAAAATCTTCTGCAGCATCATCAATTGCTTTTTCATATAAATCTTTATCCCAGATTTCAACAATATTTATTGATGACGACATTACTACCTGCTTTTTAATTCCTGCAAAATCACATAAATCTTTAGGAATTAATATTCTACCTGTAGTATCTAACTCAACCATTTTTACCCCAGCTGTAAACCTTCTTATAAAATCGTTGTTCTTTTTTTTGAACTTATTAAGCTTACCTACTTTCTGCATCATTGCATTCCACTCTTGCATTGGATATAACTCTAAACAAGGTTGAAAAACAGCTCTTTTTAAAACAAAACCTTCTTGTAAAATAGGTTGCATTTGCTTTTTTAGTGCAGAAGAAACTAGTATTCTGCCTTTAGCATCTGCTTTACATTCATATGTACCTATTAGGTTTATCACGTTAAAAATTAGTTATGGCTAATCAAAAATATATAAAAAATACCACTTTTTACCACTTTTTACCACATTGTTAATAAATTTTTGGAATCTTAAGATTTTTTAGTTTTGAATAAGCTCGATTAAAAGACCTCTTTTCTCTAAAAAATGTATATTTTGCAAAAAAGAATTACATTTGCCAATTAAATAACAACCAAAGAAAAATAGATGACTGATAAGCTTATTACTGAGGGCAAGTTTACATATGCTGAGGCTGGTGAAGGACCTGCAATTGTTATTTTACATGGACTTATGGGTGCTTTAAGTAATTTTGGTGAAACCTTTGATTTTTTCTCTAATAAAGGCTATAAAGTTTTAATTCCTGAATTACCTCTTTATACACTTCCTCTAATAAAAACTAACGTTAAAAACTTAGCTAAGTTTCTCAAAGAATTTTTAGAACACAAGAATATAGATAAAGCTATTTTACTTGGTAATTCTCTTGGTGGTCATATAGCCTTATATTTTACAAAACATTATCAAGAAAAAGTATCTGCTTTAGTATTAACAGGTAGTTCTGGATTATATGAAAAAGCAATGGGTGATAGTTTTCCAAAGAGAGGTAACTATGAATATATAGAACAAAAAACAAGAGATGTTTTTTATGACCCTGCAATAGCAACTAAAGAACTAGTTGATGATGTTTATGGTATAGTAAATAACAGAAATTCAGTTATAAAAACTTTAGCCATTGCTAAAAGTGCTATAAGACATAACATGGCCAATGATCTGCCAAATATGAAACAAACTACTTGTATAATTTGGGGTAAACAAGACAATGTAACTCCACCAGAAGTAGCAGAAGATTTTCATAAATTACTTCCTAATTCCGATTTATTTTGGATAGATAAATGTGGACATGCAGCTATGATGGAAAGACCAGAGGAATTTAACCAAGTTCTTTACAAATGGCTTACTGCTAAAAATATATAACTATCTTTTTGTGAAAATAAAGACAGCAGAATTTGTAATGAGTAATAGCAATGTTACTAATGCTCCTAAAGATAGAATTCCTGAATATGCTTTTATTGGGCGTTCTAATGTTGGGAAGTCTTCGTTAATAAATATGTTAATGGAGAAAAAAGATCTTGCAAAAACTTCTGGAAAACCTGGTAAAACTCAGTTAATTAATCATTTTAAGATAAATGACAACTGGTTTTTGGTTGATTTACCAGGCTATGGTTACGCTCAAGTTTCTAAAAAGAAAAGACAAATTTTTCAGTACTTTATAGAAAATTACTTTAAAGAAAGGGAGCAATTGGTTTGTACTTTTGTATTAATTGACTCTAGGCACGATCCTCAGAAAATAGATTTAGATTTTATGCGCTTTTTAGGCGAAAATCAAATTCCATTTTGCATTGTTTTTACAAAATCTGACAAATTAGGTAGCTCAAAATTAAATAAACAAATTACTTCCTATAAAAAGAAGTTACTCAATTATTGGGAGAGTTTGCCACAAACGTTTATAACATCATCTACCACAGGCATGGGTAGAAAAGAGTTTTTAGAGTTTATTGATGCTGTTAATGAAGATGTTGCAAATGATTTTAAATAGTCTATGCATTCTACAAAAGACAATCTACAAGTACTTTTTGAAGACAATCATATAATTGTTATAAATAAACGATCTGGTGATATTACACAAGGTGATAAAACTAATGACAAACCCTTAAGTGATGTAGTTAAAGACTACATAAAAGACAAATACAACAAACCTGGTAATGTGTATTTAGGTGTGGTTCATAGATTAGACAGACCAACTTCTGGTATTATTATTTTTGCTAGAACTTCTAAAGCTTTAGAGCGATTAAATAAAATATTGCGCGATAAAAAAATTACTAAAACCTATTGGGCAATTGTAAAAAATACACCAAAAAAAACAGAAGAAACCTTAATTAATTATTTAAAAAAGAACCCTAAAAACAATAAATCTTCTGTGTTTTCTAAAGAAATAAGTGGTTCTAAAAAAGCAATTTTACATTACAAAGTTTTAAGGAGTTTAGACAATTATTATCTTTTAGAAATAAACTTAGAAACAGGAAGGCACCATCAAATTAGAGCACAACTTTCTGCTATTGGATTACCAATTAAGGGCGATTTAAAATATGGTTTTAATAGAAGCAACAAAGACGGTAGCATTCATTTACATGCAAGAAAAATAGAATTTACTCATCCTGTAAGTAAAGACAAAATTATTATAACAGCACCAACTCCTAACGATGTAATTTGGAAAGCTTGTGAGTAATATAGTATATTTAGGATGTAATTTTAAACTATATGAAAGCCTTAAAATATTTTTCTATCCTAATTTTACCCTTAGTTGTATACATTTCCTTTACAAGTAAAGGTTGGTTAACACATTTACCTGCAATAGTTTTCTTTGGTTTTGTGCCGTTTATAGAACTTTTTATTCCTCCTAATAAATCCAATTTTACAAAAGAAGAAGAAAAAGAAGAAGAAGAAAATAGAGTTTATACCTATATTTTATACTTAACATTACCTATTCAAATTGGTTTTTTAATTTTCTTCTTTTATGCAATTCAAGAACCTAATTTAACAACAAGTGAATTAGCTGGTAGAATTTTTGGCATGGGAATTATGTGTGGTGTTTTAGGTATTAATGTTGGCCATGAGTTAGGCCATAGAAACAATAGATTTGATGAGTTTATTGGAGAAATTCTTCTATTAAGCTCTATAAACACACACTTTTTACCTTATCATAACGCTGGTCATCATTATAATGTTGCAACTCACGATGATGCTGCCACTGCAAGAAAAAATGAAATCTTATTTGTTTTTTGGATTCGTTCTCATTTTACAAGTTACTACCAAGCTTGGAGTTTAGAAAATAAACGTATGAAAGATTTGGGAAGAAGTTGGTTTCATTATCAAAATAGAATGCTTGTTTATACATTTTGTAATATTATATTATTATCAAGTATTTACTTTTTTTTCGGTGGTTTTGTATTACTAGCCTTTATAGCAGCAGCTGTTTCTGGAATTTTATTATTAGAGACTGTAAACTATATAGAACATTATGGTTTGTTACGCAAAAAAAACGAACATGGTCGTTATGAAAGAGTAAAAAGAATTCACTCATGGAATTCAGATCATCAAGTTGGACAAGTTTTATTATTCAATTTATCTCGTCATTCAGATCATCACTACAATGGTTCTAAACATTATCAATTACTAAAAACATTACCAGAAAGTCCACAAATGCCTACAGGTTATCCAGGCATGATGTTATTATCATTATTTCCTCCTTTATGGTTTATTGTGATGAATAAAAAACTAAAAAAATTCTCTTAACTCACTTTATGACACAAGAAAAAACAGTATCTGAGGCTGTACAATACAGACGTTCAGTACGAATTTATGATGATAAAAAACAGATTGATGAAACAATTGTGAAAGAGTGTTTAGAAAATGCAGCTCTTGCACCCAATAGTAGTAACATGCAATTGTGGGAATTTTATCATATTACTTCAAAGGAAACAATTGCTAAAATTGCCCCATTTTGTTTTAATCAAAATGCAGCAAGAACAGCACAACAATTAGTAGTTTTTGTGGTTAGAAAAGATTTGTGGAAAAAAAGAGCAAAAGCTAATTTAAATTATTTAGACAGTGTTTATGGAAAAAATAATCCAAAAGAAAAACAAAGTAGTAGAGAAAAAGTAGCAAGAAATTATTACGGTAAACTTATCCCTTTTGCATATGGAGAATTTCTAGGCATTTTTGGATTTTTAAAGTATGTAATGGTTTCAGTTTTAGGATTATTTAAACCTATGTACAGACAAGTAACCAAAAATGACATGAGAATTGTTGCTCACAAAACATGTGGTTTGGCTGCACAAATATTTATGTTATCTATGGCTGCAAAAGGTTATGACACTTGCCCAATGGAAGGTTCAGACACTTTAAGAATTAATCGCGTATTAAAGCTACCTAGAAATGCAGAAATAAACATGATTGTTTCTTGCGGCATTAGAAAACCAGAAGGTGTTTATGGAGAACGTTTTCGAATTCCTTTTGATGAGGTTTATAAACAAATTTAATTTTTAGGTCTCAACACCAATACATTTTCACTTTGTTTAATATTTGCCTCATTGAGGCTCATTTTTACAAATTCTCCATCTACATATTTTTGAGCTTGGTCATTGTAATGCTTACTAAACACATTTCCAGATTGTCCCGTAGGCAAAATAGATAATGAGTTTTCAATATCTGAAAAATCGATTACTCTTCTAGTAGAAGGCCCTGCAGTTATTTTATAAACTCCTGTGCTATCTAGTTTAAAAATCTGATTGTTTATTACTTCATTTCCTCCTATTGTTTCAAAAGGACCAACGTTAAAAATTTTACGTAAAATTCCTCCAGTTTTTCCAATAGCATGTTCATGCTCTAAAGAAATTACTCTTTTCCAATGCCAAGATTCGATGTTTGCTCCAAGTTGATTCTCTAAAAAAGAAAAAGCTTCTAAAAATGATTTTGTAATAATTTCTGTTTTGGTTTCTATTTTATTTTTAGTTAAAACATTATCCCACCAAACAGAATTGGTTCTGTTTACTTGATTAGGCAAAACCTGATCTTGTAATTGCGAATTGATAAACAAATCAAAACTATCACCAATTTCATCTTTATAAGTATTCTCTAAAAACTCGTATAAAAATCGATTGTAAATAGTTGGAGCAACAGCATCTTTACTGTATGTTCCATCCCAAGTTTTTAAGCTAGTTATAGCTTGCTTTTGTGAAAGAGATAACGTTCTTTTATCGATTGAAGCAATCAATTTTTTAGCAATTTCTGAAACAGTTGCAGACTTAACATCATAAATCATATTAGCAACATCTTCTTTAGTAAAATCATTTTTTGCTTCTAATAATTCCACAATTCTTTTAGATCTGTCTTTTGGTTGATAATACCCAGGAATTAATTTGCCTCTAACAGAATCTGGTTGATGATTTGCAGAGTACACATATTTTATTTTTGGATTTATTGCTTGCGGATTTTCATCAAAAGGCAATATCTCTAAAATTTCATCCTTGCCTGATGCTCCATTTAAGTATGTTTTTGTTGAAACACTATCTCTAATTTCATACAATTTAGCAGCAGAAAACCAAGCTATATTATCTTTAGCATCACCATACATTACGTTTAATCCTGGGGCATGAATTTTAGATACATGATTCCTAAAATCAGCTAAAGAAGTAGCATGAGAAATTCCATGAGAAACTGATAACATTTTATTCTCTAATTGTGTGTACAACCAATGCATAGCTATTGGTCTATCATCTTTTAAATGAAGAATTAACCCATTCATAATTGGCCCATGTTTGCTCACTTTTACTGTAAAAGTTGTATCAGCCTCATCTTTTATTTTAATGGTTTTACTAATTAAATCATAAGCTTTATAGCCATTACTAGTTTTGTATTCATTTTCATTATTAGGATTGTTTTCTTCGATATAAAAATTTAAATCATCATTTGCTAGCATAGTTAATCCATAAGCATAATCTCTGTTATGACCCAGCAATGGAAAAGGCATTAAAGCAATATTATAACCATAAATTTCATAATCTGGAGTTTTTATATGATTTTGATACCATACAGATGGTTGTGCAAATGCAATATGTGGATCGTTTGCAAACAATACTTTTCCATTTTTGGTTTTTTCTGGAGCAATTACCCAAGAGTTACTTCCAATAAAAGGTGATACTGGAAGTTTATCAATAAGTGAACTTACAGCATTAGAAAGCTCGGCTTTTATTGGTTGAATATCTGTTTTGTTAATTGTTAAATTTTGCTCATAAGCAGACATTAATTCATTAAAATAAGCATCACCTAATTTTTCTTTAATTTCAGTCAACAAAGGATCTGTTTTATGAGCAACTGCAAAACTAAAAGACATATAACCAAAAACATTGTAAATGTCTTTTAATGTATATTCTTCTTTTTCTAAACCAACTAAAGTAAATTCTAAGGGTGTTTTTTCATTTTTTATATATTGATTTACTCCATCTAAATACGCCATACTCATTAGGTAAGCATCAGAATCTTTATCAAGCGCAATAATGGCTTTTTCAGCTGCTTCTTCAATACCAAGACCAGCAAAAAAGACATCTGTTTTAAGTAAATCTTTACCAAAAACCTCAGCTAATCTACCTGGAGCAATTCTTCGAATTAATTCCATTTGCCATAATCTGTCTTGAGCATGAACGTAACCTAAAGCTACATAAGCGTCTCGTTGATTTTTAGCATTAATATGTGGCACACCATTTTTATCAAAAAACACTGTTACTTCATCAGAAATATTTTCTATTTCTAATTCTCCATCGTAATTTGGATAATAGGTTCTAGAATATAACCAACCACCAATAAATATTAAAACTAGAAGAATTGCAATAAATTTGAGAAGCTTTTTTAGGAAATTCATTTTAAAAATTTTAATCATATCAAAGTTAAACAATTTATGTTGTATTTTTGAGTCATTATAATATTGAAAACGTTTATGAAAAAAATTCAAATGGTTGATTTACAGTCTCAATATGAGAGAATTAAAGACAGTGTAGACCAATCTATTCAAGAGGTTTTAAATACATCAACATACATAAATGGACCTTTAGTTCATGAGTTTCAAAAAGATCTAGAAAACTATTTAGAAGTAAAACATGTAATACCATGTGCTAATGGAACTGATGCTTTACAAATTGCAATGATGGGCTTAGGACTTCAACCTGGTGATGAAGTTATTACAGCAGATTTTACTTTTGCTGCCACAGTAGAAGTTATTGCATTATTGCAACTTACTCCAGTTTTGGTTGATGTAGACCCAAATACTTTTAATATAGATATTAATGCTATAAAGAGCGCTATTACTCCAAAAACTAAAGCTATTATTCCTGTACATTTATTTGGACAAGTTGCTAATATGGATGCTATTTTAGAAATTGCAAATAAACACAACTTATACGTAATAGAAGATAATGCACAAGCTATTGGAGCAAACTACACCTTTAAAAATGGTAAAAAACAAAAAGCTGGAACAATTGGTAATGTTGGTACAACTTCATTTTTCCCTTCTAAAAATTTAGGTTGTTATGGTGATGGTGGTGCCATTTTTACTAACGATGATGAACTAGCACATACCATTAGAGGAATTGTAAACCATGGTATGTACACTCGTTATTATCATGATGTTGTTGGTGTTAATTCTAGGTTAGATTCTATACAAGCAGGGGTTTTAAAAGCTAAACTACCTAATTTGAATGAATATTGTAATTCAAGAAGAAATGCAGCTCGTTTTTATAATAATGCATTTAAGAATAACCCTAATATAATTACTCCAACTGCAAAATCGAATCATACAAATAGCTGTAATGAAATTTGTGAATTTTGCGATTGCCATGTTTTTCATCAATACACACTTCAAATTACAAATGGCAAACGAGATGAATTGCATAAACATTTGTTAGATAAAAAAATACCAAATGCCATCTATTATCCTGTAGCATTACACAAGCAAAAAGCTTATGCTGATGAAAGATATAATGAAGCAGATTTTCCTGTTACAAACGAACTAGTAAAAACAGTAATCTCTTTACCAATGCATACAGAATTAGATGAAGAACAGTTGAATTTTATTACAGAAACTGTGAATAATTTTTTAAATTAAAACCCCTATAAATAAGTAAAAAGTGAAGAAAATTTTAGTTACAGGAGGCTTAGGTTTTATAGGCTCTCATACTGTAGTTGAACTTCAAAACGAAGGTTTTGAAGTTGTAATTATAGATGACCTTTCTAACACAAGGCTTTCTGTTTTAGACAGTATTTCAGAAATTACAGGAAAAAAACCCGATTTTCATCAACTTGATGTTCGAAAAAAAAGCGATTTAAAATCTTTTTTCGATAATAATTCAATTGATGGAATCATACACTTTGCAGCCTTTAAAGCTGTAGGTGAAAGTATGGAAAATCCTCTAGACTATTATGAAAACAACTTAAGTTCATTAGTTTATATTTTACAAGAAATTAGAGATAGAAAATTAGATAATTTTATTTTCTCATCATCTGCAACTGTATATGGTGAAGCAGATTCTTTACCATTAACTGAAGATGCACCTGTAAAAAAAGCAGAATCTGTTTATGGAAATACTAAGAAAATTGGTGAAGAAATTATAAGAGATGCTAGTGCAGCTCATGGTATTAATACAATTGCATTACGTTATTTTAATCCAATTGGAGCACATGAGTCTGCCAAAATTGGAGAATTACCTCTTGGTGTTCCAGCGAATTTAATTCCTTTTGTAACTCAAACTGCAGCTGGTATTCGAGAGCAATTATCTGTTTTTGGAGATGATTATCCTACAGAAGATGGAACTGCAATTCGAGATTATATTCATGTAGTAGACCTTGCAAAAGCACATATTGCTGCTTTAAAAAGATTATTAAATAAAAAAAATAAAAAAATTTTTGAATACTTTAATGTAGGTACAGGTAAGGGTAGTTCAGTTTTAGAAGTTATAAAAACTTTTGAAAAAGTAAACAACCTAAAACTAAATTATAAAATTGTAGATAGAAGACCTGGTGATGTTATGGCTTCTTATGCAGATACTACCAATGCCAATAAAGAGTTAGAGTGGAAAACAGAAAAAACTCTTGAAGAAGCTCTAGCATCTGCCTGGGAATGGCAATTGAATCAGAAATAAACTTATTAATATCATCAAGAAAAACTTGAATAAAAGAGAAGCAAAAATGCTTCTCTTTTTTTGTATTTTCGAAAACTTAATTATTGATACTGAATAAAAATCAGATTTATGAACTGGGAACAACTCCTTTCTTTAAAACGTTTTGGTGATACAGAAAAAAGACATCGAGCATTACAAGATGAAACACGCCTTGGTTTTGAAGTTGATTTCGATAGAATTATTTTTTCATCAACTTTTAGAAGCTTACAAGACAAAACTCAAGTTATACCACTTTCTGAAACTGATTTTGTTCATACTCGTTTAACACACAGTTTAGAGGTTTCTGTAGTAGGAAGAACTTTGGGCAGAAAAGTTGGTAAAGTATTGTTAGAACGTCATCCAGAATTAGAAAAACTTGGTTATACTTTTAACGATTTTGGCGCTATAGTTGCAGCTGCTTCAGTAACTCATGATATTGGAAATCCACCATTTGGACATTCTGGTGAAAAAGCTATTGGCGAATATTTTAAAACTGGTAATGGTTTGCAATATAAAAATCAGTTAACTGAAAAAGAATATCAAGATTTAATTGATTTTGAAGGAAATGCCAATGGTTTTAAAATTCTAACTGAATCTAGAGAAGGAATTTCAGGTGGTTTACGATTAAGTTATGCAACCTTGGGTGCTTTTTTAAAGTATCCAAAAGAAAGTTTACCAAAAAAACCTTCTAGACACATATGTGATAAAAAATATGGCTTTTTTCAAACTGATAAAGAAGCATTTTTAGATGTGGTAAGCGAACTAGGAATGTTAAAAAAATCAACTCAAAACATTTCATATTTCAGACATCCACTAGCTTATTTAGTAGAAGCAGCAGATGATATTTGTTATACTATAATTGACTTTGAAGATGGAATAAATCTTGGGTTAATAGAAGAAGAATTTGCCTTAGAGTACATGATAAAGTTAGTAAAAGATGTAATCGACAGTAAAAAATACCATTCTCTACAAAGCAAAAAAGATAGAGTTAGCTATTTAAGAGCACTAGCAATTGGTGTATTAATTAATGAAGCTGTTGAAATTTTCTTACAAAATGAAACAGCAATATTAGATGGTACTTTCGACAAATCTCTATTAGATAAATGTAAGTATGAAGCTCAAATTAACGACATAATTAAAATAAGTATCAACAAAATTTACGAAAGTAAAGAAGTCATTGAAAAAGAGATAGCTGGCTATAAAATAATTGGCGATTTACTCGATGTTTTTATTACTGCAGTAAACAACAAATTCAATGGTAATGAAACTAATTATGATTATCTAATTATTAATCTATTACCTGATGAATGCATTGTAGATTTTGAATCTACTTATCAAAGAATTATGAATATTACAAGTTATGTAGCAGGCTTGTCTGACAGTTATGCCATGCGTTTGCATAAAAAATTAACAGGTAATATTATTTAAAATAATTTTTTAATCTTTATTTATAACCAATGATAAAATTTCTACAAAAACCTCTTTTCTACTGTTTTATAGTTTCTTTTATGTTTGTATTAGCGTGCAAATCTAAAGTAGTTTCAAAAAAGAAAGAAAATGATGTAACTATGATTAAAGAAAAACTAATAACTCAAAAAACCTATAATGAAGATAGTACGTATCTATTAATAGCAAACTACTATCAAAATATAGAGGTTATTAAAAACTTTAAATTTAAAGTGATGGAAAGTTCATCAAAAAAAATAATTTTTGAAGGTGAATTTAATGGAACTAAACTAGAGTGGCACTCAAAAACTGAATTAAAAGGTCACTTATATGTGGGTATGGTTAAAGAAGATGATGCTTCTGTTCTTGAAGGTAATACAAAAAACAATGAGGATAAAAACTCATACAAAATTATTAAAATTAAAAACTAGCTGATGAAAAAAATTACAACGTGCATACTAGCAGTAACAACCTTACTTTTTCTTTCTTGTTCAAAAGAAAAAGAAAGTATAAAAATTAAAGAGCTTAGGTATAAGAGAGAGAAAAAGGTAGAAGGCAAGCGACATAAAATGGGTATTGAGCATATGGCCGATTATTTCAAACAAATAAGCAAGCCAATAGGTGCAAAAGAATCAGCTTACGAACCTGGTTTTCTTTACAAAGAATATTTAAAAGCTCAAACAAAAGCAAAAACTAGAGCAAAAAGCAATAATTCACCTACAGCAGTTTTTACAGAAAGAGGACCAAGTAACGTTCCTGGTAGAACAAGAGGAATGGTGGTTGACCCAAATGACAAAACAAGATGGTTTGTTGGTTCTGTTGGTGGTGGTGTTTGGTTAACTGAAGATGAAGGTGCAACTTGGACAAACTTAACTGATGGTAAAATTCCAAATTTAGCTACTTCAGTTATAGCTATAAGTCCACAGGACAGTAATACATTATATGTTGGTACAGGTGAACCTTTTGGAAATTTAGATGCCATTGGTGGTTCTGGAGTTTTTAAAACTGTAGACGGTGGTACAACTTGGACAAATTTAACTGCCACAGCAGACTTTGGAGATATTGGTAGAATGATTGTTAATCCAAATAACAAAAACAATGTTTTAGTTAGCTCAAAAACTGGTATCTATAGGACTAATGATGGTGGAACTAGATGGACAAGAACCTATGATTCAAGTGGAAATTGGGTTCAAGATTTAGATGCAGATCCATCAAACTTTAATATTCAATACGGATCTGTTAAAGATGTTGGGGTTGTAAAAAGTACAGATGGTGGAGTTAGTTGGTCTTTGATATTTGACACAGCTAATTTTAATGCAAATCATTCAAGATTTGAGTTATCAGTTTCGCCAGTAGATAATAATTATGTGTATTTAAGTGTATATTCTCCTACAGGAGGTACTTCTGTAAATACAGACTTTTATATTTCTAAAGACAAAGGAGCTAATTTTACTTCTTTAAGTCCACTTTCTGGTCAAAGTGGAAGTGCTTCAAATTTACTTACTGGTCAAGGTTGGTATGACAATATTATTATGGCACACCCATTTCAAAAGAATGTTTTTTATGTTGGTGGTGTTGCACTTTTTAAAGTTACCATGAATGAAAATGATGATACATTTAGTTTTCAATCAATTGCATCTGGTTACGATGGTTCTCAAATAAATACAAGTGTTCATGTAGACCAACATGGATTGGAATATATACCAGGTACATCTGCTCAAGAATTTAGAATCTTATTATCTAATGATGGTGGTGTATACAGTACTGGTTTTGGAACTAATCCTGGAGCTACTCAAGGAGATTGGTCTAGTACAAATGTTTCTAAAAATACTACTCAGTTTTATGGTGCAACAAAGCAAAATGGTGAAGATAATTACATTGCTGGAGCACAAGACAATGGATCTTGGATTTCATTTGACGATGATGCAACTAAAACAAAAACTTATACAAAACTCTTAGGAGGTGATGGGTTTGAAGCTGTATGGCATTATGATAAGCCTGGAGATTTTATAGTTGCTTCTCAAAGATATGGTAACATTGTACAATTTTTAAATTATAGTGGAAAACTCGTTTCTTTTCCAGATGCTGGAAACAGCTCTTTAACACCATTTTATTCAAAACTTTCTAATGCAGATAACAATCCAGATGTAGTTTTTGCAATATCTACTAATGGTGTATGGCGTTCACCAGATTTTGGTACAAATTGGAATCTAAGTAGCATCTCTAATTTTACACCAAGTGCATCTAGCTCATTAAATGTAGAGGTTTCTGTAGCAAACCCAAATATTGTTTGGGCTGGAGCTGCCATGACAGAAACAGGATCTTATGCTTTACATGTTTCGCAAGATAATGGTATAACTTTTACACCTGCTTTAACTCCATATTTTAATCCAAATAATTCTCATAATTTGTTTATTTCTGGTATTGGTTTATCACCAACAAATGAAAATAGAGCTTATGCCCTATTCTCTGCTAGTGGAAAAGCTAAAATTTTGAAAACTGAAAATTTAGGAGGATCTTGGACAGATATTTCTGGATTTTCAGATAGTTCTGGAGTTTCTCAATTTGGATTCCCAGATGTAAAAGTGCATTGTCTAATAGAAATGCCTTATGATGAAAATGTATTATGGGTTGGAACAGATATTGGTTTATTGGAAACTACAGATGGTGGTGCTAGTTGGAATTTAAGAACCGATTTTATTTCTGTTGCCATTTACGATATGCGAATTGTAAACGACCAAGTAGTCTTTGCAACTCATGGTAGAGGAGTTTGGTCTGCAACTGTAAGTGAATTAAGTAACTATACATTACCAGCATTTTTAAGACAACCAACAGTTTCTGCTGTACAAAAATCAATTGAAAGTAATAAAGCTGTAATTTCATATAGTGTGCCATCAAACAATGTAACAAGAACGAAGCTTTTTGTAGATGGTGTAGAAAAATCTGAAGTTACACAAACCTTTAATACATCTACAACTTACACTTTTGAAACAGAAGATTTAACAGAAGGAAAACACACTTATGCTGTTCAATTATTCGACGATAATGCTTCAATATCTACAATTGTAGATAATAGTGCAGAGGTAGAAATTATTGATTTTAATGCTAAAACTACAAACATTGCGATAGCAGAATTTACCCCTAATGATATTTATGCTTTTGATGGTACTTTTAAAGTTGATGATGCTCAACAACAATTTACTGACGATGTTATAAATAATTCAACATCTCCTTACCAAAATAGTACTACATATAGTTTTGTTTTAAAAACTCCACTTGAAGTAGACGATCAGAATGCAGAATTTACTTACGAAGACATTGCCATTGTTGAACCTTTTGATAATCCTACATCAGATTTAACTCAATTTTGGGACTACGTTACTATTGAGGCTTCAAGTGATTTAAAAGATTGGATATTGCTAGATAAATATGACGCTAGAAGATTTAATGATTGGTTAAACATTTATAACAGTGATAACCCAACTGTATCTGATACAGACTTTAAAACACAACAAATAAATTTATTACAAAAAGGAGTATTATTAGGTGGTACTTATGTTTTTAGATTTTCATTAGTAACAGATCCTGCAGTTAACAGTTTAGGTTGGTATATTAAATCTATTAATGCTACTACTGCTTCTATAAAAGAAGTTATTGATAATAAAAAAGATTTAGTTGTTTATCCAACAATTTCAAATGGTAACTTTACTGTTTTTGCAAATAGTAATTTAGGTGAAACTAAGATTAGCATATTTGACGTTACAGGTAAACAAGTTTACAATGATAAAACTAACTTTGGTACATCTAATAAACTTGAATTAAGTGTAAACCTTAAACCTGGTGTTTATTTTGTTAACCTTATTGGAAATACAAATACTAGAATTTCAAAAAAGATTATAATTAAGTAATTTTATAAAAACTATAGTTTATAAGAAAAGGCATTGTTACAATGTCTTTTCTTTTTTTAATAAGGATACCAAACTTTTAGAATCTAATTCTATATCTTCAAAAAGTAAGTTTGTATTTCCATGGCCTAAAAACTTATCTGGAATTCCAAGTACTTTAACTGGAATTGAATAGTTTTGTTTGGCTACAAATTCTAATATAGCTGTTCCAAAACCACCATTTATTACTCCATCTTCTATGGTGATTATCTTATTGTAATTAGTACAAATTTCATGTAATAATACTTCATCTAAAGGTTTTACAAACCTAAAATCGTAATGAGAAAAATCTATATTATTTTCAATATTTTGTAAAGTATCAAAGATTTTATCTGCTATAGTACCAACAGATAAAATGGCTATTTTATTTCCTTTTTGTAAGCAAATACCCTTTCCTATTTCAATCTTTTGAAAAGGTTTTTCCCATTCTTTAAGTTTACCAAAACCTCTTGGATACCTTATTGCAATGGGTTGCTTAAGTTCTTGTTGAACTGTATATAAAATATTTCTAAGTTCTATTTCATTTCTAGGTGCAACAATGTTAATGTTTGGAATACATCTTAAAAAAGCAATATCAAAAACTCCATGATGAGTTGCTCCATCTTCACCTACCAAACCTGCTCTGTCTATACAGAAAATTACTGGTAAATTTTGTAGAGCTACATCGTGTATAACTTGATCGTAAGCACGTTGTAAAAAGGTAGAGTAAATAACACAAAAAGGAATCAAATTTTGAGTAGCAAAACCTGCTGCTAAAGTAACTGCATGTTGTTCTGCAATACCAACATCAAAAGTTCTATCTGGAAATTCTTGCATCATTCGTTTAAGTGAACTACCTGTTAACATTGCAGGTGTAATAGCAACTATTTTGTTGTTAGTTCTTGCAAGCTCTACAATTGTTTTTCCAAACACATCTTGATATTTGGTAAACCCTGCTTCATTCTTTTTAATACGTTCTCCAGAAACTTTATCGAACTTTCCTGGTGCATGATAAGTTACTTGATCTTCTTCTGCTTTCTGTAAACCTTTACCTTTTTTAGTAATTACATGTAAAAATTTAGGCCCTTTTACAGCTTTTAGACGTTCTAATTCTTCTAATATTGTTGGCAAATCATGTCCATCTATAGGCCCTGAATAATCAAATTTTAGCGATTTAAATAAGTTACCTTTTTTAGGTTTTTTCTTCTTTTTAACCTGAGTTAAATATTCTTTTAATGCCCCAACTGCAGGGTCAATTCCAATAGCATTATCATTTAAAATAACTAAAATATTGGCATTACTAACTCCAGCATGATTTAAAGCTTCAAATGCCATACCACTAGCAATAGAAGCATCACCAATTACAGCTATATGATTTGTGTTTTCATCACCCTTTAACTTAGAAGCTATAGCCATACCTAAAACTGCTGAAATTGAAGTTGAAGAATGGCCAACCCCAAAAACATCATATTCGCTTTCTGAACGAGATGGAAAACCAGAAATACCTCCAAACTGCCTGTTACTTTCAAAAATAGATTTTCTACCTGTTAAAATTTTATGACCATAAGCTTGATGACCAACATCCCAAACCAATTTATCGTTTGGTGTATTAAATACATAATGTAATGCAATAGTTAATTCAATAACTCCAAGGCTGGCACCTAAATGCCCTTCTTTAGTTGAAACAATATCAATAATAAACTCTCTTAATTCACTAGCCAATTCTGGTAGTTCGTTAGGAGTTAGTTTTCTTAAATCTTTAGGTGAATTTATATGTCTTAAAAAATTTTCCAATGTATTGCAAAAATACAACTTCAATTTTTGTAATATTACTATTCAATTCATATTTATGTTAGATACTTTTGATGACATTTACTTTATGAAAAAAGCATTGCAAGAAGCTGAAATTGCTTTTAATAAAGGAGAAGTTCCTGTTGGTGCAGTTATAGTTTTACAAAATAAAATAATTGCAAGAGCACATAATTTAACGGAAACTTTGAATGATGTTACTGCACATGCAGAAATGCAGGCCTTTACAGCAGCTGCAGATTTTCTTGGAGGAAAATATTTGAGAGATTGCACTCTATATGTTACCCTAGAACCTTGCCAAATGTGTGCAGGTGCTAGTTATTGGGCACAAATTGGTAAAATAGTTTATGCTGCTACTGATTTAGAAAGAGGTTTTAAAGAATTAAAAACTACTTTACACCCAAAAACAAAAGTAATATCTGGTATATTAGCTGAAGAGGCTTCTAAATTGCTTAAAAAATTCTTTGTTGAAAAACGAAATTTGAATTAATTAATTTGTTAAAGTTTTATCAATTTTTTTTATAAAATTGGCAGAACAGATTGTTTTAAAGAAATTTATGAATTAATTCCAAACTAATTATATGAAAAACTTTACTTTATTAATTGCGTTTTTGCTTGTCTTTAATAGTATAAGTGCGCAAGAAATTCCTGATCCAAACTATAATTTAGCATCAAGGTTTTCGCCTAACAAAGTTGCTAACATGGTACACTCTACTAGTGTTAGGGCTAATTGGCTTCAAAAAGGAAATCGTTTTTGGTATCAGTACAAAACATCTACAGAGGGCTCTAAATACTACCTAGTTGATGCTGATAAAAAAACAAAAACTCCATTATTCGATAATATAAAAATGGCTAAATGGTTATCTGAAATTACAAAAGATCCTTATGAAGCTAAGCACTTACCAAGATTCAGCTTTACATTTACCAAAGACGAAACAGCAATTCGTTTTTATGTAACATCAAATGAAGAGGTTCCAGCTAAAGAAGAAGACAGTAAGAAAAAGAAAAAAGGAAAACCAAAAATGGAAAAAAAGGTTTATCACTTAGAATATAAACTTGGTGGTAATGGTTTAACTATTTTAGGTACTGAAAAAGCAGAAAAAGAACCATGGAGAAGTTGGGCAAATATTGCACCTGATAGTTCAATTGTGTTGTTTTCTAAAAACTACAATTTATATTGGATGGACAAAGCTAACTTTCTAAAAGCTGTAAAAGATGATAAAGATTCTACTATTGTAGAAAATCAATGGACAAAAGATGGTGAAAAAGACTACAGCTATGGTGGTGGAGGATATGGACAAACAGACAAAGAAAAATTAAAAAATAAAGATAAAAGACAACGTATTTTTGGATATTGGTCTCATGACTCTAAAAACTTTGTTTTTACTAGAACAGATTCTAGACACATAGATGATTTATGGGTAATTCACTCAACAAAAAAAGGAAGACCTCAGCTTGAAACGTACAAATATCATATGGCTGGTGAGCAAGATTTTTATAAGTATGAAATGCTTGTATTTGATGTTGTAAATAAAACTAAAAAACAAATTAAGCTAGATTCTGTACAACAATCTATTAGTATTTATAGGTTTCCAAGAAAAAAGAATACAAGAAGAGATGAGCATAACCCTACTAAACTATTATCTAAAAACAATAAAATTTACTTCAATACCATTAGTAGAGACCGTAAACGTTTAGACGTTCATGTTGCAGATATTAACACAGGTGAAGTAAAAACTCTAATCGAAGAACACTCTAATGTTTATATAGAAAATAGAGGGAAATCAATAGTGCTTTTTAACAACGAACAAGAGATCTTATTTTGGTCTGAACGTGATGGTTGGGGACACTTTTATTTGTACGATTCAGATGGTAATTTAAAAAAGCAAGTTACAGAAGGACCTTATCATGTAGATAGTTTTGAAGGCTTAGATGAAAAATCTAGAGAATTATTTTTTGTAGCAAATGGAATAAATAAAGACATAGACCCTTACTACTCTCATCTATATAAAATAAATTTAGATGGTTCTGGAATGAAAGTTTTAAATGACGGCAACTTTAACACGAGTACAGATCTTTCTGATAATACAAAGTTTTTCGTTAGCAATTATTCAAGAGTAAATACTGTACCAAAATCTGAATTAAGAAATAGCAATGGTAGAGTAATTATGGAATTAGAAGAAGCAGATTTATCGCAATTATTTGCTGCTGGTTATAAATTTCCAGAGCCTTTTAAAGCTAAAGCTGCAGATGGAGTTACAGATATTTATGGAGTAATGTACAAACCTTACGATTTTGATTCTATCAAAAAATATCCATTAATTGAGTATGTATATCCTGGCCCACAAACAGAAGCTGTAAATAAATCTTTCTCTCAGTATATGGATAGAACAGATAGATTGGCTCAAGTTGGTTTTGTGGTAATTACCTTAGGTAACAGAGGTGGTCATCCTGCTCGTTCTAAATGGTACCATACTTATGGTTATGGAAACTTACGTGATTATGGTTTAGCTGATAAAAAATACGTAGCTGAACAATTAGCTGATAGATATGACTTTATTAATATTGATAAAGTTGGAATCTTTGGCCATTCAGGTGGTGGATTTATGTCTACTGCAGCAATGCTAGTATATCCAGATTTCTTTAAAGTAGCTGTATCATCTGCAGGAAATCATGACAACTCTGTATACAATTCTTGGTGGAGTGAAACACATCATGGTATAAAAGAAGAAAAAGATGCAAAAGGTAATATTTCTTACAAATACATGATTGATAAAAACCAATCGCTAGCTAAAAATTTAAAAGGTAAAATTTTATTAGCTACAGGTGATGTAGATAACAATGTACATCCTGCAGGAACTATTAGAATGGTAAATGCATTTATGAAAGCCAACAAACGTTTCGATTTTATGTTATTTCCAGGAAGTAGACATGGTTTTAGCGACAGAGAATACTGGTTTTGGAGAAAAGCAGATTACTTTAGTAAACATCTTTTAGGTAAAGAAATTGAAGGTGTAGATTTAATGGAAATGAATAGAGATATTCCTCAGAAAAGATAACCTGAACATTTTATTATAAAAAAAACTCCAACTAAAAAGTTGGAGTTTTTTTATACTTTCTTAATGACATTTGTTACAATTCCCCAAATAATAAAATCGTTGTCTTCTGTAATTTCTATAACAGAATACGCAGGATTTTCTGGCTGTAACCAAACCTTACCATTTTCTACTCGTAAACGCTTTACTGTAAATTCGCCATCTAAAAAGCAAACAGCTATTTTATTATTAGCTGGTTCTAAACTTCTGTCTATAACTAACAAATCGTTATCTTCTAAACCAGCATCAATCATAGATTGTCCTTTAACCCTTGCAAAAAAAGTAGCATCTTTATTTTGTATTAACTCATCATCTAAAGAAATTCTAGTTTCTCTAAAATCATCTGCAGGCGATGGAAAACCAGCTGAAATACCAGTATCTATTAAAATAGCTCCCTTACCTGAAGTTGCTTTTGGTGAAAAAAAAGTGAGATTTTTAGCCATTTTTTACAGTAATAATATCGTTAATATTAGTGGTAAATCTTTTCGACAAACGTTCTTGACGCATTTTCCAAGTACGTTTTAAATCTTGGTTGCCTAGTTTTATTTTATCTGATTTAAATTTTCTATTCAGCTTATCTATAGCCTGCATTAAAGGTTTGTGCTTAGGGTTTTCATGAGAAAACAGATTAAGTTGATAGTTATCATTTGGTACTAAACCAGCAACAATAACACCAGCTTTTTTATACTGTATTCCCGATTTAAAAATAGATTTTACCCCTTCTACTGCAGCTTTAGAAATAGTTAATGTAGAATCTGTTGGAAACGAAAATACCACTGTTTTACTTTCTACATGCTGTGTTAATTCTTGTTTATGTCTATTGCTTGCAAGTTGTACAATTAACATATGACAGCTAGAATTTTGCTTGCGTAATTTCTCTGCACAACTTGCTGCAAAAGTAGATACACGTTCTGTAATGTAGTTAATATCATCATACGTATAATCGAAACTACGTGTTGTAGCAATCATTTTTTTTGATGTTATTTCTTCTAAAGGTATTTTAGGAATGCCTTGTAAATCTTTCTGTAAACGCCAACCTGTAATGGTTAAGGTTTTAAGCACCCAACTACTTGGTAGCAGAGAAAAATCGTACGCAGTTTTACAACCTTTTGCTATTAATTTTTTTTGTGATGCTTTACCTATACCCCAAATTTTGTCTATAGGTGTTGCTTTTAAGAGTGCTATTCTTTTTTCATTAGAATCTATAACACAAACTCCTTTAGATTTTACCAAATCTTTTCTTGCCATCTTGTTGGCAACTTTACTTAAGCCTTTGGTTGGTGCAATTCCTACGCAAGTAGGTATACCTGTCCATTTTAAAATTCTACTTCTAATTTTTATAGCATAATCTTGTAAATCGTAATTTTCAAATCCTTTAAATTGTAAAAAAGATTCATCTATAGAATATACTTCAACATCAGGAGAAAATTGCGCTAAAATATTCATGACTCTTGCACTCATATCTCCATACAAAGGATAGTTAGATGAAAGTACAGTAATATTGTTGTGTTTACAGAATTGGTTCCACTTAAAGATTGGAGCTCCAAAAGGCAAACCTATGGCTTTTGCTTCGTCACTCATAGCAATAACACAACCATCGTTATTACTTAAAACAGCAACTGGTTTTCCTTGTAAATTAGGGTTAAAAACCCGTTCACAAGAAGCATAAAAATTATTACAATCTACTAGTGCATACATCAGTATAAAAGTATCAAAAAAAGAGCTTTAAAATAGCTTTGTTAATATCTTAAAGTGTTAAAAATTGGGTACTCTTTTAACTCCTAACTTACTTTATGATATGCTATTTTTAGTTGTTGAACTAGAAAATCTATCTCATTAAAGTCTAAACTACCAAAACCTAAACGAATTGAGCAAGTGTTTGCATCTTGATAAAGGAGTGTTTTTGGTAAAAATAGGTTATTATTTTCAGCGGCTTTCGCCAATTGAACTAGCGATATTTTAGGTGTAAAGGTTAACCATAAAGCTAAGCCTCCAGAAGGCACATTCCAACTTGCAATTTTTTTAAAGTGTTGATTTAGCTTTTTGCATAAATAGTCTCTTCTTTCTCTGTAAATAGTAACACTTTTTTTCATTAAACGATATATTTCACCTTCGTTAATGAGTTCAAACAACATTTGTTCTTGAATTAAATCTCCTTGTTTATCAAGTAATTGCAGATAGTTTTTAGCTTCAGAAATTAAGTTTTGTGGTGCTACTACAAATCCTGTTTGAAAACTCGGAAATAAAGATTGCCCTAGCTTTCCTAAGTAAATTACCATCCCTTTTTCATCTGCTGTAGCTAGAGGAGGCATTGCATAACCATCGAATTGAAAATCGTAATCGTAATCATCTTCAATAATGGCAAAATTATATTCTCTGGCTAAAGCTAGTAATTTTAATCTACGTTCTATGCTTAACATCGCTGTTGTTGGATAATCTCTTTGTGAGTTTACATACACACATCGAATACTTTGCTTGGTAAAGTTTTCTTTAATATAATCTACATTTAAACCTTCATGATCTACAGGTATAGTTTTAATATTAGCTCCCACTTGTTGAAAAATCATATTTGCTGCATAATTACTCAAATGCCCAACTATTACTACATCCTTGGGTTTTATAAGTAGCTGTGAAACAATATATAAACTCATTTCTGTACTACGTGTATTCACTAAATTTGTTGGGTTTATATGAAACCCTCTAGTGATATTTAAATAATTACACAACTGATTTTGAAATAATGCATGTGAAACACCTAAAGGATTACTCCATTTTTTAATGAGTGTTTTACGTTTCATAGATGAGCTATACCATCTACTAAATTGATGTACAGGATGTAGCCTTAAATCAGGTTTACCTTCATTAATAATCAGTTTTGCGTCTGATGATTCTGATGTAGAAGACAAATGAAAAGACTCTTGAAAAGGGAAACCTGTTTCAATTGCATGACTGTAAGGAGTATTTCTGGTCTCTGAAGTCGATTTAATTTTTAAGGATTTATTATTGTTTTCTAAAACATAAGTACCTTTATTAGGTATAATCTCTACCCAGCCTTGTGATGCCAATTCATCGTAAATAGCAACAGCGGTATTTCTATGAATTTGCAATAACTCACTTACTTTTCTGGTTCCAGGCAAAAGAGAACCTTTGTGTAAATAACCACGTTGAATAGCATTAATTATTTGCTGAGAAACCTGAATATAAACTGGCTGAGGTTGAGTTTTATCGAAAGTAATAGATTTCTCAAAAAATTTAAAAACCGGACTATGAGACATTTTAATACTGGACTATTTTAATAGTCCAGAAAGTTAAGAATTTTGCAGCACTTTAAAATAAGACTCATGAAATTAAAATTTACACTTGTTTCAGCTATTTTATGCAGTATTCTTTCTTTAAATGCTCAAGAAAAAAATGAGATTCAAAAACTAGATACTGTGCTAATAAAATCAACAAGAATAGATGTACCCTTTAAAGAAAGTGCTAGAACTATTCAAATTATAACTGCAGAAACTATAAAAAGAAGTGCAGCTACTAATGTTGCAGATTTATTACAGCAAGTTGCTGGTGTAGATATTAGAAGAAGAGGTACAGGTGGTAGCCAAGCAGATTTATTTATAAGAGGTGGTGGATTCGATCAAACTTTATTGTTAATTGATGGAATTAAAATGGATGACGCTCAAACAGGACATCATACCTTAAATGCAGCTTTACCTATTGAAGTTATAGAAAGAATTGAGATTGTAAAAGGTCCTGCTGCAAGAATTTTTGGTCAAAATGCATTTACTGGTGCTATTAATATTGTTACCAAAAAGAAATTAAACAGCACTTTATCAGCAAATGTAGAAGGAGGTTCTTTTGGACAAATTAATGCATCTGCAACATTTGCTAAAGAAACTGAAAACAGCACATTTATTGCTCATTTTGGTACTTTAAATTCTGATGGGTATAATACTAATTTAGATTATAAAAATTACAATTATTTCTTTAAAGGAATCTTTAATAAAAATAAGCAGTCTATAAATGTAATTGCTACTTTCTTCGATAAAAAATTTGGAGCTCAAAATTTTTATACACCACCAAGCTTTGGTTTAAATGAGTATGAAGAAACACAAAATAGTTTAGTAGCAGTATCTACTACTTTTAGGTCAGAAAACTTTAAAATTACACCAAGAGTATACTGGAGAAGAAGTCAAGATATTTTTTTATTACAAAGAGATAATCCTGCATTTTACAGAAACTTACACATAACAAATAAAGTGGGTGCAGAAGCAAATGCTTCTTATTCATCAAAATTAGGAGTTACTGGTTTTGGATTAGATGTTTCTAGAGTATCAATCAGCAGTAATAATTTAGGAAAAAGAGACAGAATTATGGCTAACTTATTCTTAGAACATCGTTTTAAAACAGGCCCAATTGATATAACTCCAGGAGTAGCTGTTACTTATTTTTCAGATTTTAAATTCCATGCCTTTCCTGGTTTAGATTTAGGTATGCAACTATCAGATAAATTAAGGTATTATTGGAATTTTGGTTATACTTATAGAATTCCAACTTACACAGATTTATATTATAACGATAGTTCAACTTCAGGTAATCCAAACTTACTTCCAGAAGAAGCGATTGCTCAAGAAATGGGTCTTAAATACAGCAATAATAACTTCTTTGCATCTTTTGCGTTATTTACAAGAGCATCAGATAATTTAATCGATTTTATTAGACCTGATGCAAATACCAATGTATTTATGGCAACTAATATTGCGAAAGTTAATACTCAAGGATTTGAATTTGACGCAAATTATTCTTTTAAATTCAAAGGATTTAATCAATCTTTAGCAGTTGGATATACTTTCCTAGAAGATGATATCCAAGATCAAAATAGAGATTTATCACGTTATAGCTTAAATACATTAAAGCATCATTTTACAACAGGCTTAAGAACTCAATTGTTTAAAAATGTTTCACAGAATATTATTTACAAACATGCAGAACGTATAGATGGGCAGAGTTACAATGTTTGGGATGCTTCTATTATTGTTAGCTTAAATAAATTAGAGTTTAATTTTACTGCAAATAACATCTTTAATGCAGAATATGTAGAGTCAGGATTTTTACCTATGCCTTTAAGCAATGTTTTATTTGGTTTACGCTATTCATTTTAAAAAGAGTTTCTAATTTAAAATTTGGTAACGTTTTATTAACTTTGTGTAAATTTTTTAATGCACATGAGTTTGAATTTATCAGAAATTGATAGGGTAAAAACAATTACCAAAGAAGAATTTTTACAAAACTATTTTAAGCCTCAAAAACCTGTTGTTATTGAGCGATTTATCGAAGATTGGCCTGCTTTTAAAAAGTGGAACCTAGACTACATGAAAGAAATTGCAGGTGACAAAACAGTTCCTTTATATGATGACAGACCTGTAGATTATAAAGATGGTTTTAATGAACCTCATGCAACTATGAAAATGTCTGAGTATATAGATTTACTCAAAAAAGAACCTACAAAATTTAGAATTTTTTTGTGGAATATTTTAAAAGAAGTTCCAATTTTACAGAAAGACTTTTCCTATCCAGATTTTGGTTTAAAGCTTATGAAAGGTTTACCTATGTTGTTTTTTGGTGGTAAAGATTCTTATACTTTTATGCATTATGATATTGATTTAGCTAATATTTTCCACTTTCATTTTCATGGAAAAAAACAAGTAATTTTATTCGATCAACAACAAAATAAACACCTATACAAAATACCTTTTTCTTTAATTACTAGAGAAGATATAGATTTTGCAAATCCAGATTTCGAAAAATGGCCAGCATTAAAAAAAGCAAAAGGACATATAGCAAATTTAGAACATGGTAATGTTTTATACATGCCAGAAGGTTATTGGCATTACATGCGATATGTAACACCTGGCTTTTCTATGAGTTTAAGAGCCATAGCTAGAAATCCAAAGAATTTAGGAAAGGCTATTTATAATGTTTTTATAATGCGCAGTATAGACAATCTAATGCGCAGAATCAGAGGGCAAAAATGGATTGATTGGAAAAACAACCAAGCTTTAAAAAACACAATTTAGAGCTCCTTAATTTTTTATTTATTAATTTATTCTTAACAGAATTAGGTCATTTTGAAATATTTTAACTATTGTTAGAGACTCATTTGAAACTTCTAAAACATGATTTGCATTAATTGCAGCTCATCTTGAACGAGCTTACTCAGAAGAAAACCTTTTGTAAAGTTGATTCCAGAAACAAAGTCTTACGCTTGTAACGAGTGTAATACAAATTACACTTGGTTTAAACATGTAAAACTTTCTTGTAAAGTATAGTTTACATTTTATTCACGCTTATTCTCTGATTTTTAGTACATTTAAAAAAAATGAGAATGAAGAGATGCCCAAAATGTAAATCTGACTCTAAACATAGGTTAAAGAGATCAGATTTCATTCGCATAATACCAACTACCAAGAGCTATGGTTGTGATAAATGCAATACAAAATACACATGGATTGGTTTAATTAATAGATCGTTTAGAATATATTAATTAAACAGTCTAAAAATATCATTACCATTTGCAAAAAGCAACAATGCAATAAGTATAATAAAACCTGTTACTTGCGCATATTCTAAGAATTTATCGCCAGGTTTTTTTCCAGTAATCATCTCCCATAAAGTAAACACTACATGACCACCATCTAAAGCTGGTATTGGTAATAAATTCATAAAACCTAACATAATAGATAAGAATGCTGTAATATTCCAAAAGGATTGCGCACTAAATTCTTCAGGAAAAATACTACCAATTGAAATAAAACCTCCTAAACCTTTATAGGCACCAGTACTTGGATTAAAAATCTTTTTTAATTGTTTTACATAGTCTGTAAGTGTTTTCCAAGACTTATTCCAACCTGCTGGAATTGCTGCTAAAAATGAGTATTCTTTATCAGCTAAATTGTAATAGCCTAGCTTTTCCAAATCTCTAAAAGAAACTGCAGAGAATAAAACACCTATTTTACCTTCATTAGTTATTTGAAGATTAATTTCTTTAGTTTCATTACCTCTTAATATAGTTACAGGAACATTTTGACCTTTATATTTAGCTAAAATAGTTTCAGCTTCATCATAATACTTTAAAGGTTCTCCATTTACACCAGTAATAATATCTTTTACTTTTAATTCTGAATTTACATTTGGTGAATCTTCAGATATATTACCAATTACAAAAGGATATCTTGGAAATAAAAACGGACCAGCATCTTTGCCTCTATCCATTAATTGAGATATAAAATTAGTTGGTATTTCTTTTTCTAAAACTTCTCCATTTCTTTCAATAGAATATTTTTCACCATTAATAAATTCAAGTGATAATGCAGAGAATTTTTCAATTGCATTACCATCAACAGTTAAAATTTTATCTCCTGTTTGTAATCCTAAATTCATTGCTAATGAGTCTTGAACCCAAACACCATCTTTTACATTTTGATTTGGTAAATACTGTTCACCATAAGCCCACATTAACATAATGTATATAAAAATTCCTAAAACAAAGTTTACAAAAACACCACCTAACATAATAATTAAACGTTGCCAAGCTGGTTTTGCTCTAAATTCCCAAGGTTGTATGGGCTGTTTTAGTTGCTCTTTATCCATACTTTCATCAATCATACCAGCAATTTTTACATACCCGCCTAGTGGAATCCAACCAATTCCATAAACAGTTTCTCCAACTTTTTTCTTGATTAACGAAAACTTATAATCAAAAAATAAATAGAATTTTTCAACTCTAGTTTTAAATAATTTTGCAGGTATAAAATGTCCTAATTCGTGTAAAACAATTAGTAAGGATAAGCTTAGTATAAATTGAGAGGCTTTTATTAAAATTTCCATTCAGGTATAATCAAATAGTTAAAAACGCACAAATGTACGTTTTTAGTAAGAGTTTCAAAAGTCTAATCTTATTTAGATTTTTCTTTTAACAAAGATTTTAGAGCTTTTTTACACTACTAACTTTCTTAAGAATTTGGTAAGCTTTAAATTTGCATAAAATTCATATTTATGAGAGGTAGTTTACTTGGTAAGAATAAATCAATTTTACTTTTTTTTGTTGTTTTTACGGCTATTTCACTTCCTATTTTTTATCATTTATTAAAAGTTGATAAAAAACTTAAAGTCTATAATCCTGCAGATGTTAATCCAAGTTTGGTTCACGAATCTATAAAACACATCACAAGAGATCATACTATTGCTGACTTCGAGTTAACGAATCAAAATGGAGAAACTATTACTCAAAAAAATTATAAGAATAAAATATATATTGCCGATTTTTTCTTTACACGTTGCACAAACATTTGTATAGCAATGGCATACAACATGAATGAATTGCAAGATTACTATAAGAATGATGATGATATTATGTTTTTATCGCACTCTGTAACACCAGTTATGGATAGTGTTCCTGTACTAAGAAAATATGCTGATGAAAAAGGTGTTATTGATGGTAAGTGGAATGTTACAACTGGACCAAAAAAACATATTTACGAATTAGCTCGTAAAAGCTATATGGCTGTTATTGATGAAGGTGATGGTGGTGAAGACGATTTTATTCATACAGAAAATTTTATTTTAGTAGATAAAGAAAGACGCATTAGAGGTTTTTATGATGGTACTGATAAAAAGGATATGGAAAAATTAAAAAAAGATATCATTTTGTTAAAAGATGAATATAGCAGAAAATAACTTGTTTAGAATCATTCTAAATGATTATCTTTGTTTCCCAAAATTAAATCCTTGAGCACAATTGCAAACTTAAAAATTGGTGAAACTGCTTATATAGCTGAAGAAACTCTAGATAATATTCCTTTAAAATTATTAGAAATGGGTTGCTTACCTGGTGCTGAGGTTCAATTAATTCAAATAGCTCCTTTAAAAGATCCTTTATATATATGTGTTAATGGTAGTCACTTAGCTATTAGAAGAGAAACTGCAATAAAAATTCATGTTTTAAAGCAATAATTAATGAGTACAAACACAATAAAAGTTGCTTTAATAGGTAATCCAAATACAGGTAAAACATCATTATTTAATCAGTTAACAGGATTAAAACAAAAAGTTGGAAACTACCCAGGAGTAACTGTAGATAAAAAATTAGGTAATGCTAAATTATCTAACAGTTACAATGCAATAATTACAGATTTACCAGGTACTTATAGCATAAACCCAACTTCTTTAGACGAGAGCATTGTACTAAAAACACTTTTAAATAAAGAGATTAGAACATCTCCTGACGTAATTTTAGTAATTGCAGATATCGATAATTTAAAGCGAAATCTACTCCTATTTTCACAAATTAAAGATTTAGAAATTCCTACTGTTTTAGCCATTAATATGGTAGATCAAATGGATAAAAAAGGAATTTCAATAGACATTAATTTACTTGAAAAAGAACTGAATACTGAAATTGTATTAATAAGTGCTCGTAAAAACAAGGGAATTCAAGAAATTAAAGAAGCAATAATTCGTTGTCATGTAGCAGCAAAAGCTTCTCCATTATGTAATATTAACAATAGAATTGATGCTGAATATTTTAAGGAATTAAAAAAAGTAAGCTCCAATTATACTTTGTATGAACTATGGTTAATGGTTACTCAAAACAACTTTCCAGACTCAATTACTGAGCAAGAAAAAGAGCAGCTTATTAAATTTCAAGAAGACACTACTAAACTTAAAAAATATCAACATAAAGAAACTATATATAGATACCAAGAAATAAATAAAATTCTTAAAAAAACATATATTTTAGATAGATCTAAAGCAACTGATTTACGAAGTAAATTAGATAAGATTTTTACACATAAGATATTTGGTTACCTTATTTTCTTTTCAATATTATTAGTCATTTTTCAATCTATTTTTGATTGGGCATCAGTTCCTATGGACTTTATCGATGCAACTTTTGCAGATCTTTCTAATTATGTAAAAGAATCGTTACCTGCAGGTATTTTTACAGATTTACTAACAGAAGGTGTTATTGCAGGAATTGGAGGTGTAGTTATTTTTATTCCACAAATTGCAATTCTATTTTTATTTATAGCCATTTTAGAAGAAACTGGTTATATGAGTAGAGTCGTTTTTTTAATGGATAAAATAATGAAACGCTTTGGTATGAATGGTAAGAGTGTAATTCCATTAATATCTGGAACAGCTTGTGCAATACCAGCAATAATGGCAACCAGAACTATAAGTAATTGGAAAGAAAGGTTAATTACCATTTTAGTAACACCTTTTGCAACATGTTCTGCAAGGTTGCCTGTTTATGCAATTTTAATTGCGTTAGTTATACCTAATACTCAAATATTTGGTTTTCTAAACCTACAAGGTTTAGTATTATTATCATTATATGCTTTAGGTTTTTCAATGGCAATTTTATCAGGATATATTCTACATAAAGTTTTAAAGATAAATACCAAGTCTTTCTTTGTAGTTGAAATGCCAGATTATAAATTACCTTCTTTTAAAAATGTTTTTTATGAAGTTGTAGAAAAAACGAAAGCATTTGTAATTGGAGCAGGAAAAATAATTTTAGCGCTATCAATTGTTTTATGGTTCTTAGCATCAAATGGTGGTGAAGATTATAAAAATGCTGAACAAAATGTTATATCTAAAACTCAAAATAAAAATCTAAGTTCTATTGAGCTTGATAAAAAAATAGCATCAGAAAAACTAGAAAAATCGTATATAGGTATTTTAGGTAAATCTATAGAGCCAATTATAAGACCTTTAGGTTATGATTGGAAAATTGGTATAGCTTTAATAACATCATTTGCAGCTCGTGAAGTTTTTGTTGGTAGCTTGGCAACCATATATAGTGTAGATGCTGATGATGAAGATACTACAACTATTAAAGAAAAAATGGCTGCAGAAATAAGACCTTCTACTGGCGAAAAACTATTTACACTACCTGTTGGATTATCATTACTAGTTTTTTATGCTTTTGCTATGCAGTGTATGGCGACTTTAGCTATAGTAAAAAGAGAAACCAAAAGCTGGAAATGGCCAATAATTCAATTAGTTGCTATGGGTATTTTAGCATATATATCTTCATTAATAACCTATCAAATTTTAAGTTAATGCAAGAAGTTTTAGTTTATATACTAGTATTTTTAGCAGTGTTATTTTTGGTTAAAAAATATATATTACCATCAAAAAAAGGCAATAATTCATGTAGTTCAGATTGTAATTGCCATTAATTTCTTAACACAAAATTAGCAGTACAGCCTTAGACTATTTTCTAAATTTGATAAATTTTTAAAAAACCATTACAATGAAAAAAATATTCCTTTACGTAAGTATTTTAAGTGTTTCTCTATTAACTACAATAGATACTAATGCACAACAAAAATTCCCAAAGATGGATGTTAGTCCAATGGACGCAGCTTCTTATCCAACAAATTGGAGAGAAGCTAACAAACTGGTAAAAGTAGTTTACAGTAGACCTCAATTAAAAGGTAGAGAATTAGAAAAATTAGCCCCAAAAGGTAAAGTTTGGAGAACTGGAGCTAATGAAGCTGCTGAAATTACTTTTTATAGCGATGTTAATTTTGGAGGAAAAGATATTGCTGCTGGAACGTATTCATTATTTAGTATTCCAGGTGATGACGAGTGGACAGTAATAATTAGCAACCAAAGAAATATTTGGGGTTCGTATTTTTATAAAGAAGCAGAGGATGTAGCTAGAGTTACTGCATCAGTTTCTGAATCAGATGAAAATATAGAAGCTTTTTCAATTGTTTTTGATGGTGAAGAAGATAATGCAACCATGCATATGGGTTGGGGAAAATTAATTGTTTCTGTACCTGTTGAGAAAAAATAACACTACAAAAACCAAATAAAAAAAAGAGAAGCAAAATGCTTCTCTTTTTTTTTATCAAACTTTTAATTTTTAATATTTTCTAGCCTTCGCAACTAGCACATTCTTTCTTTTGTTTAAATTTCTGTGCAGCATTCATACTGTGTTGATAGTACATAGATTTTACACCTAACTTCCAAGCATTTACATACACTTTATTTAAATCTTTAATTGGCATATCTGGATGCACCATTATGTTTATAGATTGCCCTTGATCTATATAGTTTTGACGGTTTGCAGCTTGATATACAATTACATTCTGATCGATTTCAGAATACGTTTTAAACACGTCTTTTTCGTGCTCAGTTAAGAAATCTAAATGTTGTACAGAACCATCATTATCTCTAATACTTTTCCATACATCAGATGTGTTTTCACCTTTTTCTTCTAAAAGTTTTTCTAATATTGGGTTCTTAATAGTTGTTTTAATTTTAGCAATATCTTTTACATAAATATTAGACCAAATTGGTTCTATACCTTGTGAAACTTGACCTAAAATAAATGCAGAAGACGTTGTTGGTGCAATTGCATTTAAGGTAGTATTACGTCTTCCATAACCTTTTAAAATTGCTGGCTCACCATATTCTTTTGCCATTTCTTCTGAAGCTGCATAAGATTTTTCTTTAATCACCTTAAAGATTTCATTATTTAAATTAAATGCTTCTTGACTATCGAATGCTAACATTTTAGACTGTAATAAAGAGTGCCATCCTAATGCACCTAAACCTAAAGCTCTATTTTCTTTAGCAAACTTGTAGGCTTTTTCCATGAAAGAAAAAGTAAGTTGATCGTCTTTGTTTGGTGAGTCTTTATACACTTCTAATTTGGTAATAAACTCTTCCATCACTGCATCTAAGAAGTAAGTAAGTGTTTCAACTGCATCAGTATCTTTCCACTTGTCATAGTGTAACAAGTTTATAGATGATAAGCAACAAACAAAAGACCACTCTTCGTTAGAAGGTAACATAATTTCTGTACACAAATTACTAGCGTGAATAGTTAGGTTTTTGTCTTTGTATACATCAACAGTTTCGTTATTTGCATTATCTCTAAATAAAATATATGGATAACCTATTTCTCCTCTTGATTGTAAAACTTTAGCCCAGATTGTTCTTTTTTCTACATCACCATCAATCATTTCTTGCATCCATTGGTTACCAACAGTCACACCATGAGTTAACTCTTGAATTGGATTCCCTTCTTTACCTATTTCTAAGAATTCTTTAATATCTGGATGATCTATAGGCAAGTATGGTGAAAATCTACCTCTTCTTACAGAACCTTGACTAACTACATCAACCATTTTTTCGAACAATTGCATAATATGTACAGAACCTGAAGAAGAACCATTATTTTTTACTTCTGCACCTCTAGGACGCAATTTCCCAAAATAACCTGAAGTACCTCCTCCTAATTTAGACATCATTCCTACTTCTGATTGAGAGAATAGAATATCTCCCATATCATCTGCTATGTGCGACCCAAAACAGCTAATTGGTAAACCTCTTTTTTTACCAAAATTCGACCAAACAGGAGAGGCTAAAGAGAAAAAACCTTCTGCCATATATTTATAAAACTTGTCAGCAAAACCTGGTTTCTTTAAAATACGTTCAGCATTTTCTGCTATTTCTCTAATTCTTCCTTCAGGTGTAGCACCTTCTGTTAAGTAACCAGATTCTAAAAATTTACGGCTATTTTCTGTTAACCATTCAATTTTTGGTTGGTCGTACATTTTATCTAGAATTTCCTGTCTAGAAGAATTTCTTGCTGCTTTTAACTTCTCGAAGTCAGAAGTTTGCTCTGTTTGGGTTTTTGTAGTGTTTTGGCTCATGGTTAAAATAAATCGTCGCTAGTTATACTTTTTGTTCTTTTACTGTAGTTTATAGATCTTTTTACAAAGAAATCTCCGTGTTTGGTTCCAATTATTTCATCATCAAACCATTCAGTTTCTGCTAATAATTTTTCGTCTATATCAAATACTTTTGGAATATCTATACTCTCTAAAGAGTTGTTAAATCTGTTTTTAATGAATTCATTAATTACATCTTTTGGTAAAAAATCTAACTCTCCTTTTTCAAAAATCCAATCTATAATTTTACTTTCTGCAAAGTAAGCTTCTTCACAAATTTCTTGAATTAGCTTTGTGTAATCATCATCAAACCAATCAGGATTTTCTTCTTTAATTATTTTAATAATATCTATACCAAAATCTCCATGAATTTGCTCTTCTTTAGAAGTTGCTTCAACAACATTAGAAATACCTTTTAATGCATTTTTATACTTATTAAAAGCCATTATAATTAGGAATTGAGAAAATAACGATACGTGCTCTATGAATAATGAAAATAATAAAACAGACTCAGCGAAATCTTTATTTTCTTCGCTTTTAACATTTTTTAATGCAGTTTCAAGATAGTTTACACGACGCATTATTACAGGATTTTTCTTTAACGACTCAAATTCGTTGTTTAATCCTAAAATTTCTAATAAATGAGAATATGCATCATGATGACGAACTTCACTTTCTGCAAAAGTTGATCCTACAGAACCAATTTCTGGTTTTGGCATTCTTTTGTAAATATCTCCCCAGAAAGATTTAACGGCAACTTCAATTTGAGAAATAGCTAACATAGTATTTTTAATGGCATGTCTTTCTGTTGAAGATAAATGTGTTTTAAAATCTTGAATATCACTTGTAAAGTTAAACTCTGTATGAATCCAATAAGAATGTCTAATTGCGTCTACATATTCATATAAAGCTGGATATTCGTAAGGCTTTAAGTTTAACCTTTTCTCAAATATGTTAGATTTTCTATTTCTAGCCTGTTCATCTCTATATAAAATGTAGGCTTTTGCCACATCACGAAAAGGGCTATCCATTAATTTTACCTCTACAATATCTTGTACTTGTTCTACTGTAGGAACATAGTTTGGTTCCATAAGTTTCCTCTCCAATAATGTACCGTAAACAATTTTTGAAATTGCAATAGCATCTTCTCTTGTACCATTGTCAACAGAATTCATTGCTTTTTCGATAGCATGTGTTATTTTGTCGAGCTCAAAAGTACAAGTTGTGTAGTCTCTTTTAATGATGTGCGTTATTTCCACTGTAAAATGTAATTAAAATGTTAATTTCTGTCCCTAACAAAGATTGTTATTTTTGTTTTTATAGGAAAGACATTTTTATTCACAAATTCCATGAAGTTTTTAACAAATCAATATTTTTTTACTTTTCTTTGTGAAAAATTATTTTTTATAACTATCTAATTACATGTATTTTACAAATTTAAATCTTGCTAGACTACTGATTCTATTGACATTCTAGTAAAGCACTTTTTTGAATCAAAAAAATTAAAATATTTATGCTAAAACAGCAAAATTTTTAAAAACTTACATCCATTAAAAACTTAATACATTAAAATTTATTTAGAATTTGTTTACATAGCACTCTTTACTGTTATTTCTTTATAAAATTTCTTTTTTGCAGTATTTTTGTGAAAACTTTTTTGAATGAAAAATAGATTCCCAAAAATTATAAAAATTGCAATTATTTCTGTTTATCTGATTTTTTTAGCAGGATCTGTTGTAAGAATGACTGGTTCTGGAATGGGTTGTCCAGATTGGCCAAAATGTTTTGGATATTACATTCCTCCTACATCTGAAGAACAAATTACTTGGAAACCTAATACCAAGTTTAAAAAAGGCTATATTATTGTAAAAGATGAAGAGTTATATGTTGCAGAAAAAGACTTAACAACAAACGCTGAATTCAACTTAAAGAACTGGACTAAATACACAAAACACGATTACGCAACTTTTAACAAATTCCATACTTGGACAGAGTACATCAATAGACTTGTATCTGTTTTAGCTGGTTTTGTGTTCTTGTTTTTAATATATGGTTCTACTAAATTTTGGAAAGAAAAAAAGAGCATAACATTATTATCTTTTGTGTCTTTCTTTTTAATGTTATTTGAAGCTTGGTTAGGTAAAACTGTTGTAGACAGTAACCTAACACCAACTATTATAACCATTCATATGGTGGTAGGTCTTATTATAATTGCCCTATTATTATGTTTAAATTATATCATTTCAGAAAAGAAAACCTATTCCTATCATAGTTTATTTAATAAGCTATTAATTGTAGCTATAATATTCTCTTTAGTACAAATTGCAATGGGAACTCAGGTCAGACAATTTATAGATGAGCAAGTAAAATTATTTGGCTTTGAAAATAAAAACTACAGTTTAATGGATCCTAATTGGAAATTTTATTTTCACAGATCTTTTACCATAGCTATAATTCTTGTAAACGTTGGAATGTTTTATATAAATCAAGTTAATAACTTAGGTTACAAACTTGTTAATTGGATTCTATTTTTAATCTTTTTGGAAACTATTACAGGAATCTTAATGTATTATGCAGAAATTCCATTTGGCACACAAGCCATACATTTAATGTCTGGTGCTATTTTATTTGGTTTGCAATTTTACCTTTGGATTCAAAGTAGAAAAACTGTTGCAATAAATTAATACACTTTTTAAGGATGTGCATTTACCCAAACTTCGCCATCAGAAAAATATTCTTTTTTCCAAATTGGTACAGTTTGTTTAAGGGTATCTATAGCAAATTCACAAGCTAAAAAAGCTGCTTTTCTATGTTTTGCTGAAACAGTAATAATTACAGGAACATCTCCAATTTGTAATAAACCTTCTGCATGATGAATGGCAATTTTTTTGATGTCGAAATCTACTAAGGCTTTGTCAGCTATTTTTTGCATTTCTTTAATCGCCATTGGTTTATAGGTAGAAAAATCTAATTGCTGTACTGCTTTTCCTTTAGTATCATTTCTAACAGTGCCTACAAAAACAGCAATACCACCACAAGTATCATCTTCTACGAAATTATAACAACTCTGAAGATCTAATTTTTTGGAAGTTATTTTAACAGAAGTATTCTTCATAATATCACAAATTTAATAATTCAGAACGTATCTTTGCGTTGCTTTTATAAATGATTTTTTAATGAAAATTTTCTTTAGAATTGTTAGCTTTTTAGAAGGTATTTCTTATCTATTATTAATGTCTTTAGGGCTTTATTTTAAATATGTTTTAAACGACCCAAGTTTTGTTAAGCTTTTTGGTATGCCTCATGGTATATTATTTATGTTATACATAATTTTGGCTGTACTCTTTAGGTCTGAAATAAAATGGAAAAGTAAAGATTTTACTATTATTTTATTAGCTTCAATAATACCTTTTGGTACTTTTTATGTAGATAAAAAATACCTGAGATAATTAACCTCCACTAACAGGTGGTATGATTGCTACAACATCATTAGGTTTTAAGAAAATATCATAACTAGCATATTCTTCGTTAACTGCAATTGCATACGAATTTAGATTATTCAAATCTTTGAATTTTTCTTTTAAAATTTCTTTTAAATCGTTTACAGAACAATTATCATTTACTTCTAAATTGATGTTGCTTTCCCCAGTTAAATCTTTAGTAATTCCAAAAAAAAGTATCCTTACATTCATTACTATTTACTGAAATAAATTAATTCTAAACACAAAACCATCTTCTTTAATTCCACCATAATTAGCTCTAACATATTCAAATCTAAAAAACTTCCACTTTCCAAAACCAATATTACTTAAACCAATAGAATATTCTGAGTAAGGGTGTTTATCTGCCATAAATAATATTTTGCCACCAGTAACTAAATGTAAGTTCAATTTATTTAATAATGGAATTCTTCCTAAGATAGATCCTTTAAAATTGTGTTCTATATGTGCTTCTGCATATTTATCGTTCGTATAATATTTATAATACTCTAACAAATTAAAACTATTTAATTGCCTATCTATAGGAAATAACAATTGATTTCCATTAGCCTGAAGAAAATCCATAAAAGCAATATTTTTTTTCTTTAAAAAAGCACCAGCTCTTAGATAATAACTAAAGTTACCAAAGTTACCAGTATTTAAATACTGTCTTATATTAGCAATAAATACATCTGAATTTAAATTAGTGTTACTTGCACCAAATCTTTTAACATAATTTAAACTGATAGTTGGGTACTTATTATTACCAATATTTACTTTTCTATTTGGGTACGATAAATATTTTTGACCAAAAACAAATGTTGCACCAACATTTAACGTTGCAATTGTGTGTTCATTAAATGGTGCATTTACAAAATCTGTAGGGTTTAATGGATTATTAGAAGTATAGGGGTCATTTGTTCTTTGTTTAGCAAATGAATAGTTTGTGGTATTAAATAACGGACTTCTCTTAGCATATTCTAATGATGATGAAAAATAAAGTCCATTTTTTATTTCTTCTGAATAGTCTATTCTTGCAAAAGTTTTTTCATAAATTTTCATGTAGTTTTTTCTATAAAACAATGAACTAATTGTATTGTTGAGTTTTAAAATAGGCTCTCTTCCATTAAACTGTCTAATAGCTGTACCACCTGAAATAGATAATCTTGGTCTAGTTATATTATCCCATTTTTTTGTAAAATAGAATGTTGGTCTTGCAATTTTATCTGAGAAACCATAATTTACATTAAAACCTGCATTCCACCATTTTCCATTATCGTTTAAACTTTTAAAATAACTAAGACCTAAAGAGAAATTAAAACCCTGTACTGTATTAAAACTAAAATTACTTATTAAACCACTAAATGACAACGACCAATCTTCATAAGAGTTTCTAAAAGTATACCCTGTAAATGGCGAAATTAAATTGAATTTATTTTGAATATGATCTACAGAATCTAAATATTTTTTAGATTTTCTAACCACTTTTATACTGTCTTTAATTTTATAGTCTTTAACTTCTTCTTTTGTTAAAGGAACTGGCCTTAAGTGATTCCAATAAACACTATCTTTTTCTGTAGCATTTTCTTCGAAAGTTAATACCTCATTGGTAAAGGTATTTGCTATAAAATTAGGCGTAAAGTTATAATTTGAATAAGCAGATGAAAAACGACCATCAAGTTTAAAACCTAAAAAGTTTACTTTAAAATCTATGCTCTGGCTAATTAATACCCAAGCATCATTTGTAGAAGAATAGTTGTAATCTTGTTTTAATTTTAATCTATCTACTGCAGGAATATTTACTTGAGCACCAGTTACAGTTACATCAATACCATAAATTTCCCAATCATCTTCTACTATATAAATAGCACCTTCAAAAACTCTATCATTTTTTCGTTTAGGAATAATTTTAATCTTATTTATTAGCTTTCCACTCTTATCATATAAGGTACCTATTAACTTATAGGAATAATGGGCAAAGGCATTGTCTGAAATTGGTGAAATTAAATCGTTTCCAAACTCAACATTATTGTTGTAAAAATTAATATTAGTATCTTCTGCTCTATTAAAACTAATACCATTATCTTCTCCTGAAACTTTTGAAGCTATTATGTTTTCTTTAAATGCTTTAGGATTTTTTTTAAATTTAATTTCTGAAACAGTTTCAGATAAATAAATAATACCACTTCTTGTAGAGTCTAAACCTCCACCAAAATCACCTAAGTTTTGCCCTAAAATATTTTTTGGAGCATCTTTAATTCTATACAAACCTCTTGAATAAAAATTTGCTGTATAGTTAGCATACTTATTTGTGTTTTCTTCTTTTTTTGCAATTACATTTCGAATAATTCTGTTAGCAGGATTATCTTTAGTGGATATAACTATTTCTGCTAAATCAACCTTTTCTTCTTGTAAATTAATATTTATTGTATAAGGAAATTTGGTAATAGATACCTTTCGCACTTCAGTTTTATAACCTAAGTATTTAAACACTACTTCATAAGTTCCAAGCTTATTAATCTCTAATACAAATTCTCCATTATCATTACTAGTTGTTCCTGTAACAATGCCTTGCAAATAAACGCTTACAAAAGAAAGTGGCTCATTCTTAGTGTTAGTAACTTTCCCTTTTATTTGAGCATAGGATGCAATAGAAAAAAAGAATAAAACAAAAAAGTACTTTTTCATGGGTTAGTTTTATTGATAGACGCAAACTTAAATGAATTGTTACCACTAAATCTTAAAAAATTGTAAAACAACACACAATAGTTTCTTAATTTTGATTTTATCATGTCTAAAGCAAAATATACACATTTTATAAAACAAGAAGCTAAAAAACTAGGTTTTTTAAATTGCGGTATTGCTAAGGCAGAATTTTTAGAAGTAGAAGCACCTAGATTAGAAAAATGGTTAACTAATGGTTTCCATGCAAAAATGCAATACATGGAAAATCATTTTGACAAACGTTTAGACCCAAGACTACTTGTTGATGATGCTAAATCTGTAATCTCACTTTCATTCAATTATTTTCCAAACAAAACTCAAAATTCAGAGAGTTATAAAATTGCAAAATATGCTTATGGGGAAGATTATCATCATGTCATCAAAGAAAAACTTAGAGAATTACTACAAGCTATCCAAGATGAAATTGGCGAAGTTTCTGGTCGTTGTTTTGTAGATTCAGCACCAGTTTTAGAACGTGCTTGGGCAGAAAAAGCAGGAATTGGTTGGAATGGTAAACACTCCTTACACATTCAAAAACAAGCTGGCTCCTATTTTTTTTTAGCAGAATTGATAATTGATTTAGAGTTGAAGTATGATACACCTACTACAACTAACCATTGTGGTACTTGTACCAAATGCATAGATGCTTGCCCTACAGAAGCTATTTTACCAAATAATGTTATAGATAGTAATAAATGTATTTCATATTTAACCATTGAATTAAAAGATAATATCCCCAATCAATTTAAAACCCAAATGAACGATTGGATGTTTGGTTGCGATATTTGTCAAGAAGTTTGTCCTTGGAATCGTTTTTCTTCACCTCATCAAGAATCATTATTTAACCCAAAACAAGAACTTTTAGACTTTTCAAAACAAGATTGGCAAGAACTCACTGAAGAGACCTTTAAAAAGGTGTTTAAAAAATCTGCTGTAAAAAGAACAAAGTTCAATGGATTGAAGAGAAATATTCAATTTTTAAAAGAATAAAAATATCCTATACTCTTCTATTGAAAACCATATATTTGTATGCCAAACAAGCAAACAACTAACTTATGAGTAATTCAAGAAAAAGACATGAAGCTTTGGTTTATCATGCTAAACCAAAACCAGGAAAAGTTGAAGTTGTCCCTACAAAAAAATACGCTACTCAACATGACTTAGCATTAGCATATTCGCCAGGCGTTGCAGAACCTTGCCTTGAAATTGAAAAAGATAAAAACAATGTTTATAAATATACATCTAAAGGAAATTTAGTTGCTGTAATTTCTAATGGAACAGCAGTTTTAGGACTAGGAGATATTGGCCCTGAAGCTTCAAAACCTGTAATGGAAGGTAAAGGGGTTCTATTTAAAATATTTGCAGATATAGATGTTTTTGACATTGAAGTTGATGCTACTGATGTCGATAAATTTATAGAAACTGTAAAAGCTATTTCACCAACTTTTGGTGGAATTAACTTAGAAGATATTAAAGCTCCAGAAGCATTTGAAATTGAAAGAAGGCTAAAAGAGGAATTAGATATTCCTGTAATGCACGATGATCAACATGGAACTGCTATTATTTCTGCAGCAGCTTTAAAAAATGCTATAGAAATTGCAAATAAAGATTTATCTAAAGCCAAAATTGTAGTAAATGGTGCAGGTGCTGCAGCTATTTCTTGTACTAGATTGTATTTAAAGTTGGGTGCAAAGAGAGAAAATATCATCATGTGTGATAGCAAAGGTGTTATTAGAAAAGATAGAGATAACCTTACACCTCAAAAAGCAGAGTTTGCTACAGATCAAGATATAAACTCACTAGATGAAGCAATGGAAAACGCTGATGTATTTATTGGACTTTCAATGGGAAATGTTGTTTCAGCGAAAATGCTAAAATCAATGGCCAAAAACCCAATTGTGTTTGCAATGGCAAATCCAGTTCCTGAAATAGATTACGATTTAGCTATTGCAACTAGAGATGATATTATAATGGCCACAGGAAGATCAGATCATCCTAATCAAGTAAACAATGTTTTAGGTTTTCCATTTATTTTTAGAGGAGCTTTAGATGTTAGAGCTACCAAAATAAACGAAGAAATGAAGTTGGCAGCTGTACATGCTTTAGCAGATTTAGCAAAAAGATCTGTACCAGAACAAGTAAATATTGTTTATGATGAAGTAAGCTTGACATTTGGTAGAGATTATATAATTCCAAAACCTTTTGACCCAAGATTAATTTATGAAATACCACCAGCTATTGCAAAAGCAGCAATGGAATCTGGTGTAGCTCTAAAACCCATAGAAGATTGGGATAAATACAGAGATGAATTAATGGAACGTTCTGGTTCTGGAAGTAAAGAAATTAGACTTATTCATAACAGAGCAAAAAGAAGTTTAAAACGAATTGTTTTTGCAGAGGCAGATCATTTAGATGTTTTAAAAGCTGCACAAAGAGTACAAGAAGAAAGGTTAGGTAAACCAATTTTATTAGGTAGAAAAGACGTTATTCTGGCTTTAAAAGAAGAAATTGGTTTTACAGATGATGTACCAATTTTTGACCCAAAAACAGACGAAGAAGCAGATAGAAGAAAACGTTATGGAGAAGTATATTGGAAAAATCGCCAACGAAAAGGAAGAACTTTATCTGAAGCTGTAAAGTTAATGAGAGAACGAAATTATTTTGCAGCAATGATGGTAAATGAAAATGAAGCAGATGCTTTAATTACAGGCTATTCAAGACCTTACCCAACTGTTGTAAAACCAATATTAGAGCTTATTGAAAAAGACAAAGGTATATCTAAAGTTGCTGCTTGTAACCTTATGTTAACTAAGCAAGGCCCAATTTTTTTAGCAGATACTACAATAAATATAAATCCAAGTACAGATGATTTGGTAAAAATTACGCAGCTAACCACCAAACTAGTTAAAATGTTTGGTATGAAACCAAATATTGCTATGCTGTCGTTTTCAAATTTTGGCTCATCTAATAAAGAAACTTCAAAGAAAATTAGTAATGCAGTGTCATACATGCATAGTAATTATCCTAATGTTGTTGTTGATGGTGAAATACAAGCAGATTTTGCTTTAAATCCAGAAATGCTAGCTAAAGAGTTTCCGTTTTCTAAATTAAATGGCAAAAAAGTAAATGTTTTAATTTTTCCAAATTTAGAATCGGCAAACATTACTTATAAGTTACTAAAACAAGTAGATAAAGCTGAGTCAATAGGTCCTGTAATTTTAGGTTTAAGTAAAGCTGTACACGTTTTACAACTAGGAGCCAGTGTAGATGAAATGGTAAATATGGCTGCTTTAGCAGCAGTTGATGCACAACAACGTGAAAAGAATAAATAAATTGTTACATTAGAGCCTAGAAAAAAAAAGGATGATTACACAAATAAGGGGGAGACTTATTGAAAAAAATCCAACAGAAGTAGTTGTTGACTGTAATGGTGTTGGGTATTTATTACACATTTCACTAAATACATTTTCTAAACTACCAAGTGATGAAAATGTAATTTTATACACGCATCTTAGCATAAGAGAAGATGCTCATACCCTTTTTGGATTTATTGATAAAACAGAAAGAGAAGTTTTTAAGTTATTAATTTCTGTTTCTGGTGTTGGGCCAAGTATTGCAAGAACTATGTTGTCTTCTATGACATCAGAAGAAATTCAAAATGCAATAGCCTCTGAAAATGTACAATTAATTCAGGCTGTAAAAGGTATTGGTGCCAAAACAGCACAACGTGTAATTGTAGACTTAAAAGATAAAATTCTCAAAACCTTTAATATTGATGAAGTTTCTATGTCTGTAAGCAATACAAACAAAGATGAAGCGTTATCTGCTTTAGAAGTTTTAGGGTATAACAGAAAGCAATCTGAGAAAATTGTAAATGCTATTGTTAAAGAAAACCCTGAAACAAGTGTTGAGAACATTATAAAATCAGCTTTAAAAAACTTATAATCAGTTGTTTAGAATATTAAAGAAAATATTTTTTTTAGTTCTTTTTACTGTTTTAGTAAACTTTAATTTATACTCCCAAAATACAAGCAAAGACACAACTACAGTTAAAAAAGATACGCTTCAGTTAAAATACGATTTTAAAAACACTCAAAAAGGTGGATTGTTTTTAGATGATTTAGCTAAAAAGGAGGTGATTTTTGATAAAGTACTTAACAAATATGTTATAGTAGAAAAAGTTGGCGATTACTTCACAAAGACACCAATTTTTTTAACTAGAAAAGAATATGCTAGATATCGTTTAAAAAGAGATATGTATCTCTATTTTAAACAGAAAGTAAGCGCAACCAACAGTAAGAAAAAAGGTTCTGAAGAAGCGCAAAAAGATTTACTACCAACTTTATATGTTAATTCTAAGTTTTTTGAAGATATTTTTGGCGGTAATACAGTTACGGTTACACCAACAGGTAATTTAAACTTAAGACTTGGATTTATTTATCAGAACACAGAAAACCCACAAATTTCTGAAGAAAACAGAAGTAACTTTGTTTTCGATTTCGACCAACAAATAAATGCTAGTATTCGTGCAAAAGTTGGAGAAAGACTAGAGTTTACCGCTAATTATGACACTCAAGCCACATTCGATTTTCAAAACTTAGTAAAAATTGATTACAACCCAACAGAAGACGATATTTTACAAGATGAAGACGATATTTTACAAGATATAGATGCAGGTAATGTTTCTATGCCAATTAAAAACTCACTTATTAATGGAGCACAAACGCTTTTTGGTGTTAAAACAAGATTAAAGTTTGGTAACACCAATATTACAGCTGTTTTTTCTCAACAAAATTCAGAGAGTAATACAGTTATTGCAGAAGCAGGTGCATCAATTCAACCTTTTGAGTTAAGAGCAACAGATTACGATACAGATCGTCATTTTTTCTTATCGCAATTCTTTTTCGATAACTATGCCAATTCTCTTAAAAATTACCCTTTAATAAGTAGCCAAGTTAATATTACTCGTATTGAAGTTTGGATTACCAATAGAAATGCAACTACAGATGATTTTAGGAGTATTGTTGCTTTTGCAGATTTAGGAGAAAACAACAACCCAAACACAAATTACAATAATTTAGTTGACGATTCTGGTAATGTGCAACCTTCAAATCCTGTAAGTATTAATACAAATGGTCAAGTTTTATTTTTACCACAAAATAATGCCAATAATATTTACACACCTAATATTTTAACTGGTGTTAGAGATATCTCTAACGTAGATAATACCTTAGTTTCTAACTTTCAAATGCAACAAGGAACAGATTACTCGATTCTTGAAAATGCAAGAAGACTAAATCCTAATGAATATAGATTAAACCCTCAACTAGGTTATATTTCTTTAAATAGAAGATTAAATGATGGTGAAGTTCTTGCTGTTGCATATGAATATACTGTTGCAGGTTCTGTTAATGGTAGCACTTCAAAATCTTTTAAAGTAGGTGAATTTTCTAACGATGGTGTTCAAGCACCAAACAATTTAGTTGTAAAATTATTACGTTCAGAAATTTTACAAACTAAACGAACTAATACTACAACTAATACAGACGAATCTTTTCCTACTTGGCGTTTAATGATGAAGAATGTATATGCATTAGGAGCTTTTCCATTAACTAGAGAAGGTTTTCGTTTTGAAGTTCAATATAGAGATGATGATACTGGTATACCTTCTAATGTATTACAAAATACTTCTACTCAAGGTGTTCCAAACACTCCATTAATACAATTATTAGATTTAGACCAATTAGACCAAAGTCAATTTAGAACTCCAGATGGATTTTTCGATTATGTAGAAGGATTAACAGTAAATTCTGAAAATGGATATGTTATTTTTCCTCATCCAGAACCTTTTGGTAGTGGTTTAGAAGATGATTTAACTAGTCCTTTAGATCAAAAATTTCTGTTTAGTGAGTTGTATTTAAATACTAAAATTAATATTCAAAATAATTTTCAGAATAAAGATAAATACTTTCTAAAAGGGTATTTTAAATCAGACAATGCAGCTGGTATACCTATTGGTGCATTTAATGTTCCTAGAGGTTCTGTAACAGTTACAGCAGGAGGAAGACAACTTGTTGAAGGTATAGATTTTGTAGTTGATTATTTACAAGGTAGAGTGCAAATTATAGATCCTGGTTTACGTTCTTCAGGAGTACCCATTAATGTTACTACAGAAAATAACGCTGTTTTTAATCAGCAACGTAAAACCTTTATGGGAATAGATGTTGAGCACAAATTTTCTGATAAATTAACTATTGGAGGAACCATATTAAATGTATTAGAAAGACCGTTAACTCCAAAAGTTAATTATGGATCAGACCCAATTAACAATACCATGTTTGGGTTTAATTTAGACTATTCTACAGAAGTTCCATTTTTCACAAAACTTGCAAATAAACTCCCTTTTGTAGACACAGATGTTCCATCAAATTTATCTGTTAGAGCAGATATGGCTTATTTATTACCTGGCACACCTAGAGGATTAGATGTAACTGGAGCAGCAACTTCGTATATCGATGATTTTGAAGCTTCGCAGATTCCAATTAGTTTAATATCTCCTCTAGAATGGTATGAAGCAAGTACTCCAAGATACGAAACCAATGATATATTTAATGGGAGCAACAACGATTTATCTTATAATTATAAAAGAGGAAAATTAGCTTGGTATAGCATAGATCAAATTTTTTATGGCTTTGGTGAAACACCACCAAATGTAGATGCAGATGAATTGTCTAGAGCAGAAACCAGACAAATTAATTTTGCTGAATTGTTTCCAAATCAACAGTTAGACATTACTCAAAACCAACAAATAAGAACATTAGATTTAGCCTATTTTCCAAGAGAAAGAGGTTCTTATAACTTTAACCCTAATGCAATTTTGCAAAATGGTGAAGCGTTTTTACCCAATCCTCAAGAAAATTGGGGAGGAATTATGAGACCTTTAAATACTAATAATTTTGATGTTGCCAATGTTGAGTTTATTCAGTTTTGGATTATGGATCCTTATGATAATTACTCAATAACTACTGAAGAGGGTTTACCTCAAGGAGTTAATCCAAATAATCCAGCAAATCAAGTTGGAGATTTATACATTAATCTTGGAAATATTTCAGAAGATATTTTAAAAGATAACCGTAAAATGTTTGAAAATGGTTTACCACTAGATGGTTTAAAGGTAAATGGTAATAACGTAAATAGAACACTTTGGGGAGATGTACCAAGAAACCCTTCTATTATTTATGCATTTAGTGAAGAAGATGATGCAAGATTAAATCAAGATTTAGGTTTCGATGGTTTAAACAATCAAGAGGAACAAAATTTAGCTAATATTGATCAAAAATTTAGAACCTTACTTGACCCAGCAGCAGATGATTATCAGTTTTTTAGAGGTACACAATTAGATAATTTAAATGCATCAATAATTAGGCGTTATAAGAATTTTAACAATACTCAAGGGAATTCACCAACTATTAATCAATCTTCAGAACCTTACCCTACTTCATCAACAACATATCCAGATGCAGAAGATATCAACAGAGATCAAACTATGAATACTGTTGAAAGTTTTTTTGAATATAAAGTGTCTTTAAATAAAGCAGATTTAGTAGTTGGGCAAAATTATATTGTTGATGAAAAGACAACTACTGTTACACTTGAAAACGGTAACACTCAACAAACAAAATGGTATCAATTTAGGGTTCCAATTAGAAATGGTACACCTATAAATGGTATTACAGATTTTAATAGTATACGTTTTATAAGAATGTTTTTAACTAACTTTAAAATACCTGTAGTAATTAGGTTTGGTGAGTTAGACTTAGTACGTGGAGATTGGAGACGTTATACAAGAACCATTGACCCAAATATAAATCCTGATAGAGAATTAACTCAACAAGAATTAGAAGGTTTTGAAGTTGGTGTTGTAAGTATAGAACAAAATGATGGAACTTACATTCAACCTCCAGGTATTGAGCGTGAGCGCTTACAAGGAAGCACCACAGTACAATTACAAAATGAACAATCTGTTACTTTAAAAGTTAACAATTTAGCACCAGGTAAAACAAGAGCTATTTTTAAAAATATAAGTACAGATCTTAGACGTTTTAAACGTCTTAAAATGTTTATGCACTTAGAAGGTGATTCAGATTTTTCTGGTGTAATTCGTTTAGGAACAGATTTAGATGAAAATTACTATGAACTTGAATTGCCATTAACTGTTAGCCAAGGTGGTACTGGACAGTTAGATATCTGGCCAGAAGCCAATAACTTAGATGCATTTTTAGAAGATTTTGGTAAGGTAAAACTCGAAAGAGATGCTGCAAATGCTCCTATTAATCAATTGTATACTTCTAGTACAATTGGTGCAAATTCACCTTATAAAATAAGTGTAAGAGGTAATCCTACTTTAGCACAGATTAGAACTTTAGTTTTAGGTTTAAAAAATACTGGGGTTGTAGCTAAATCTGGTGAAATTTGGTTTAACGAATTACGGGCTGCAGGTTTTGATAACGATCCTAGCTGGGCTGCTGTAATTAACGCTGATGCAAATTTTGCTGATGTTGCAAACTTATCACTTTCTGGTAGTGTTCAAACTATAGGATTTGGTAATGTAGAAGACAGAGTAAACCAAAGAACTTTAGATGAAACCAAAGAATATGGTGTTTCTACTACTTTAAATTTAGGTAAAGTTATTACCCCAAAAAAATGGGGTATACAAATACCTATGAGTTATAGTGTTGGTGAGAAATTTATAGATCCTAAGTTTGATCCACAGTATCAAGATGTACTTTTAGAAGATGCTATTGGACAAAATCCAAACAGTGAATTTTCTAGAGATTATACTAAAAGAACAAGCATTAGTTTTAATAATGTTAAGAAAAATAGGAATCCAAACTCTACAAAAAAACCAAAGTTTTACGATGTTGAAAATTTAGCTTTTTCTTATGCACATAATAGAGAATTTCATAGAGATTATAATATTGAAAAATACATTAATGAAAATGTAACAGCTTCTGTAAATTATAGTTTTAACTTTAATGCTAAACCTATTGAACCTTTTAAAAAGAACGATTCTATTTTTAGAAGTAAATATTGGAAATTTATTAAAGATCTAAACTTTAATCCTATTCCATCAACCATAGCTGTAAATTCAAGAATTAATAGAAGTTATAATGAACAACAATCTCGAAATCTTGTTTCTGGTTTATCTCCTCAACCAGAATTAAAACAGCGTAGGTTTTTATTCGATTGGGATTATACCATTGGTTTCGATTTAACCAAATCACTTCAACTGAACTTTAATGCTACAAACAGTTATATATATGATACTTTTGGTGGTGGACAAGATTTACAGATTTTTGATAATTTCTTCAACATTGGTCGACCAAATCAATACCATCAAAAACTAAATGCAACTTACAACTTGCCTCTAGATAAGTTTCCGTTTTTAGATTTCTTAAAAGCAGATTATGCATATACTGCAGATTTCGACTGGCAAGTGTCTTCTCAAGATCAAACCATAGTTGAAAGAATTGGTAATGTTATTCAGAATGCAAACACACATAATTTAAATACCACTTGGTCTTTCGAAAAAATATATAGAGCTATTAATTTTGATAAATTATTACTCACTAAAACTCAACGTGAAAATGCAAATTCTGGTAACAGATCTAGAATTACGCCAAATAAAAAACTACCTATAGGTAAGAAAATTTTAAAAGGATTTTGGGATGTTTTAACTTCTGTTAAGCAAGGAAAAATTAGCTATACAGAAAATAACGGCCAATATTTACAGGGTTATAATCAAGGAATTGGATTTTTAGGGGGTGCTACTACAGCTTTTGCTTTTGGTAGTCAAGTAGACATTAGAAATACCGCTTTAGAAAATGGCTGGTTGGTATCAAGAGCAGCTAATGATGAATATTTTAATAGAAACTATAGTAGAACTCATTACAACAAGTTAGAATATACATTTACACTAAAACCTATTGCAGATTTAAATATAGATGTAAGAGGGAATAAAATTAAAACTAGCGATATTTCTCAGCAAATAGACCTAATACAAGGAAATAATAACCTAGAAGATACTCCAATTTTTGAAACTGGTAATTTTAGTACAAGTCACTCCATGTTATCTACAGCATTTAAAGATGGTGATGCTCTTTTTCAAACTATGAAAGATTATAGAGCAACCATAGCTAATAGATTATCAACAGAAACAGGAGCTCCAATTTCTGGTTTTGGTGAAAATAGTCAACAGGTTTTATTCCCTGCTTTTATGGCTGCGTACTCAGGTAAAAATCCAAACAAAGTAAATACAGGATTATTTAGAAATATACCAATTCCAAATTGGACATTACGTTATAGTGGTTTAATGCGTTATAATTGGTTTAAAAAGAATTTTTCAACTTTTGTTGTTTCACATGGTTACAGATCTTCTTACACCATTTCTGGGTTTACTAATAATTTACAATTCGATGCAAATAACCCATATACTAATACTAATGCTTCTGGTAATTATGAAGCTAATAGACTTATAGCTAGTGCAACTTTAGTTGATGAATTTTCACCATTAATTAAAGTTGATATGAAAATGAAAAACTCAATTTCATTTAGAGGAGAAATAAAAAGAGATAGAACCTTAACCATGAATTTTAACAATAGTACTTTAACAGATATAAATGGTACAGAGTATATTTTTGGAATGGGCTATGTCTTTAAAAATGTTTCCATGAGCACACGTTTTACAGGTAAAAAAACTACCCTAAAAGGTGATATAAATTTAAGAGCTGATGTATCTTTGCGAGATAATATTACACAAATTAGATATGTAGATGAAGATAATACTCAAATAAGTGGTGGTCAAAGATTATTTTCTATTAAATTTACAGCCGATTATATTTTAAGTAGAAATTTAACTGCGTCATTTTATTATAATCATCAAACGTCAAATTATGCAATATCTACAACCTTTCCAAGACAAGCAATTAATGGAGGGTTTAACATAGTTTATAATTTAGGAGGAAATTAAAATAAAAAAACAAATGAATATTCCAGCAGATTTAAAATACACAAAAGACCATGAATGGATAAGAATTGATGGTGACACAGCAACAATTGGCATCACTGATTTTGCGCAAGGTGAATTAGGTGACATAGTATACGTAGATGTAGATACTTTAGATGATACTGTAGAAGAAGGAGCAGTTTTTGGATCTGTAGAAGCTGTTAAAACAGTATCTGATTTATTTATGCCACTTACAGGTGAGGTAATTGAATTCAATGAAGAATTAGAAGATGAACCAGAATTAGTAAATTCTGATCCTTACCACAAAGGTTGGATGATTAAAGTTACTATTTCTGATCCAGATCAAATAGATAACTTACTAGATGCTGAAGCATATAAAAACCTTATCCAAGGATAATTTCATAATTTTTGCTATCGCTGTAACCTTAGGTATCTTATACCTAAGTCTTATAAAGATGCCTAAAACTCAACTAGACTTTTCTAATATAGACAAAGTCTACCATACTACTGCCTATTTTGTACTAACCTTATCCTGGTTAATTACATTTTATAAAAACCCTAATAGAAAATACATAATCGTAATCTTATGTATTATTCTTGGCATAGTTGTTGAAGTGCTACAATATGCACTAACATTGTATAGAACAGCAGATTATTTAGATGTTCTTGCAAATACAACTGGTGTGTTGCTTGCTTTAGCTTGCTTTAGCTATTTTTTAAGAAAAAAATGAGTTAATTAACATTAAGGCTTGCATGTAACACAATAAATTAATTAAATTAGCAACCTATTAAAAACTCTTTAGTATGGAAATTAAGAAAAATCCTAAGTCTAACTTAGAAAACTTTAGCAAGATTTTTATGCAAATTGGGCTTGTATTAGCTCTTTTTGTTACCTATGCAGCCATTGAACAAAAAACATATGACAAAACCTATGGAGATTTAGGTACTGTTAATATGACTGCTGAACTAGAAGAAGAAATTCCTATTACCGAAGTTAAAGAACCTGAAAAACCAAAAACTCCACCACCACCAACTCCAGAAAAAATTGAAGTTGTTGAAGATGAAAAGGAGATTGAGGAAACTGTAATTGAGTCTACAGAAACAGATGAAACTGAAGCTGTTGTTGTAGAAGAAATTGAAGAAGTTGAAGAAGTTGAAGAAGTTGTAGAAGATGTATCTTTTATGATTATCGAAAACGTTCCTGTATTTCCTGGTTGTAAAGGGAATAATAAAGAGTTAAAAGCATGTTTTAGTAAAATGGTTCAAAAACATTTTTCTAGAAAATTCGATGCTGAATTACCAAATGAATTAGGATTATCTCCTGGTAGAAAAAGAGTATTTATAGGCTTCAAGATAGACAAGAACGGAAACGTTGTAAACATTCAAGCAAGAGCACCACATCCAAAAATTAAGAGTGAGGTAGTAAGCGTTATGAAGCAGTTACCAAAAATGCAACCTGGTAGACAAAGAGGTAAAGCAGTTGGTGTTAAATACAGTATTCCATTTACTTTAATTGTTGAGTAACAAACACAATTAAACAATAACAAATAAAAAAGCGATTAGAAATTCTAATCGCTTTTTTATTTAAGTTGAGAGTTATAAAATAATGTTATTCGTTATTTATAGCAACACCAGTATCTTCATTAATTACTTTAACGTTTTGTACGATATTGTTATCATAGATTATTTCTTTTATTCCGTTCTTTGTCCAAACAATCCATTTACCAACTTTTTTACCAGCTTCATAATTAGCTATACTAGTTTTTACACCAGCTTTATTATAACTTACCCACTTACCTGTTAACTTTTTATCTTTAAAGAAACCTTCAGTTTTAATTTTACCATTATCATAATAATAAGTAGCCTTAACTAAATCTCCTACCTTTTCAAACTTTGTCTCTTTTGACTGTGCATAAACAACTGAACCAATCGCTAATGCAATAATTACTACTAAATTTCTCATGATTTTTATCTTTTAAATTAACATTACGTTTACAAATATATACATTATGTAACTATTTAGCAACTTTTTCTTAACATTAAGTTTACATTAAAATAGTTTTTATCTGATTATCAGCATATTATATTTATTACTTTTAACAAAAAATGATAACATATGAGTCTTTTTGTAATTATTTTAATTGGTTTTGTAGCAATTATTCATATTTATATAGTTGTGTTAGAGATATTTCTATGGACTACAAAAAAAGGTATGAGAGCATTTGGATTGAAGGACAAAACTTTTGCGAATGATACTAAAGTGTTAGCAGCAAATCAAGGGTTATATAATGGGTTTTTAGTAGCTGGTTTATTATGATCTATAATTAGTGTAAACACAGATGTAGCATTATTCTTTTTATCATGTGTTTTTATTGCTGGATTATATGGAGCCTATTCAACAAAAAAAATTAGAATACTATACATACAATCTATTCCTGCTTTCTTGGGAATAATTGCAGTTCTAATACAATAATTAATTTATTTTCTCTTAACTGTTTAGTATTTTTATACAAAATTTAAACCATGGAAAAATATTTAGAAACTCTTTTATCAAAATTATTAGAATACGCACCTAGTGTAATTACAGCATTATTAATTTTAATTGTTGGTCTTTACATCATTAAGTTAGTTATAAGATCTGCTAAAAAAATAATGACTAAAAAAAATGTAGATATTACACTTCAAAAATTCTTAGTAAATCTAGGTGGTTGGGTTTTAAAAATTTTATTGTTCATTACAGTTATTTCTCAATTAGGTATAGCAACTACTTCTTTTGCAGCCATTATTGCAGCTGCAGGTTTAGCAGTTGGTTTAGCTTTACAAGGATCATTGTCTAATTTTGCAGGTGGTGTTTTAATAATGATTTTTAGACCATTTAAGATAGGTGATTTAATTGAAGCACAAGGTGAAATTGGCTCAGTTAAAGAAATTGAAATATTTACAACTAAACTTATTGGCTTATCTAATAAAGAAATTATAATCCCAAATGGTTCATTATCTAATGGTAATATTGTAAACTATACCACACAAGGTACAAGACGTGTAGATTTAGTTATTGGCGTGTCTTACGACGCTGATATAAAACAAACAAAAGAAGTTTTAATGAATATTTTAACTTCTAATGATAAGGTGTTGCTAGACCCAAAACCCTCTGTAACTGTTTTAGAATTAGCAGATAGTTCAGTGAACTTTGCAGTAAGACCATGGTGTAAAACTGAACATTATTGGGATGTTTATTTTGAAACCACCGAAAATGTAAAACTTGAATTAGATAAAGCAGGTATTGAAATTCCTTATCCACACAGAGTTAACATTAATAAAACTGAGTAGAAAAGTTAAAAAGATTTTTTCTTTTCTGGTATTACAATAAAGTCTTTTAAATAAAAAGGCTCAAAATAAGCGACATTTTCTATGTCGCTTTTTTTATACTTTAGGTATGATAATTCTGCCATTTGGTTAGCTGATGGAAATTTATCATCAATAAAAACAGCATTTTGGTGTTTAATTACCTCTTTACATTTCATTGAACCATCTCCTAAAAAATAAACTTTATTTTCATTAAGATATTCATCATATAAATTTGTTGTAACTACCACTGCTTTTATGGCTCTTACTTTTTCGAAATTTGCAGAATAAACACAAGAATAAACTTCCATTCTTCTTGCATCTATCATTGGTACAATAAAACCTTCATCAATAGACACACTATGAGCTAATGAATGTAAGGTATCTACAGATATTAATGGTTTGTTAATGGCAAAACATAAACCCTTAGCAGCAGAAACACCAATTCGTAAACCTGTATAAGAACCTGGTCCTTTACTAACTGCTACAGCATCTATTACTTTTAATTCTATAGAAGTTTTCTGTAAAACTTCCTTTATAAAACCATGTAATACTTCTGCATGAGAATAATTACCATTGTTAAGTTCTTTTAGGGCTAAAATATTACCATTTTCTGCAATACTCACAGAGCAGTTTTTGGTAGATGTTTCTATGTTTAATATAATAGCCAATTAAAAGTTTTTTGCAAAGATAGTTTATCAAAAAAAAACCTCATAAGATTTACTTATGAGGTTTTAAATTTTTATGGATATAATTTTATTCAAAAACTAATTCACCTGAATAAAATTGTAAAACTTTAGTTTTAAAAACATAATCGTATTTCGATCTAATTAAAGCAGCTTGTGCATTTACTAATCTGTTTCTAACTTGATCAAAGTCAAATAAAGTAGTTGTACCAAAATTAAAACTTTCTTGTGCATTTTTAAATGCCTCTTCTTGTGCAGCTAATGAAACTTTTGAAGCTTCATATGTTTTTAAGGCTGTTTTTACATCTAAAAATGCTTGTTCTATTGTTTGCTTTAAATTTAACTTTTCACTCTCTAATCTAAATTCTATAATATTTTTATTAATCATAGATCTAGCAACTCTATTTTTAGTTTGTAGTCTATTAAATATTGGAATATTTAAATTGAATCCAAAACCATAACCAAAGTTGTCGCTTAACTGATCTCCAAAACTTGTGTTCGAAATACCTGTAGGTGGGTTTAAATTAAAACCATAGTTTGTAGACAAACCAGCTGAGGCAGATAAAGTTGGTAAAAAGGCACCTTTAGAAAGTTCTATATTTATATCTGCGTTTTGAATAGCTAATTTTGCTCTTTCTATTTGAGGCATATTTTCTAAAGACCTATTATAAACGTAAGATGAGTTTTTATAAAACAAGTCTGCTGAAGGAGTACCTACATCTACAGGAGCAACATCAAAACCTTCTGATGGAACTTGTAGTAATTGTGCTAAATTTAATAATGCTAAATCTAAAGCATTCTCTTGTGTTACAACTGTTTGTAAATTTGTAGCTGCAGTAGATTCTACATTTAACTTATCTCCCTTAGGAATTACACCGTTCTTAAAACGTAAGTCTGCTGCTTCAATTTGCTTTTTACTAATTTCATACTGAATTTTTGCAGCTTCTAAATTTTCTTTAGCAAATAACACGTTTAAATACGAGTTAACAACTAATAAAGAAATATCATTTTCAATTACTTTAAGATCTAGCATACTACTTTCTACCCCAAGTTGTGCTTGTTTGTAAGTATTTGTATTTCTAAATCCATTAAAAACAGTAATACCAGAACTAACATTCATAGAACCTCCAAAGAAACTAGTACTAATTCTATCGTTTGTTCTCGGGTCGAAACTGGTACCAAAGTTAAAGTTACCACCAGTATTTGCATTTAAGTTTGGTAAAAAGTTACCTTTTGCAATATCTACATCTTTTTTGGCTAATTCTAAGTTTAGCTTATTTTGCTGAACGGTAATGTTCTTTTTTAAAGCTTCATCTACACATTCTTTTAAGGTCCATTTTTTCTGAGAAAATGTAGCAACAGAAGTAAATAATGCTACAATTACAACAAGTTTGATTTTCAAAACGTATTTATTTTTGGTTGGTTTATCTTTTATAATTAAGTTGAAATAAACCTTTAATTTAAAGGTAACAACATTAATAAGACGACCAAAAGTAAAATTTGTTACAAGATTTTGTTCTTATTGAAATGTTAATTTTTAAGCTTCTTTTTATATCTATAAATTGTGTACAACAATGCACCAACCAATAAGTATGGAAAAACCATTAAATATGTAATTCCGTTGTTTACACCTTCTGCCATATCTACATCGCCATTTTCTACCACTGCCTTACACATTGCACATTGAGCTATTGCAGAATTTGTGGTTAACAAAATAAACGAAAAAAGTAGAAAGGTTTTTTTATACATAATATGGTGATATCATTAAGTAAACTACAACTCCAGTTACTGCTACATAAAGCCATATTGGAAAGGTAAGTTTTGCAATTTTTCTATGCTTATCAAACTGTCCTAATTTAGCTCTCATTATGGTTGTTAGCACTAATGGAATTACTGCAATAGATAATATAATATGAGATATTAATATAAAATAATAGATATATTTAATAAATCCTTCTCCTCCATAAGTTGTAGAATCAGAAGTCATATGATATGCTATATACATTAAAAGAAAAGCTAATGAACATATAATAGCTACTGTATTTAATTGTTCGTGTAACTTTCTTTTTCCATTTTTTATTGCTACAACAGCAGTAACTAATACAACTGCTGTTATACCATTTATAGTGGCATAAATAGGTGGTAAGAAAGTAAGTGGTTCAACATCGAAACCTAATTTTCTTAGGTTTATTCCAAAAAGAGCAGCTACCGCAACTGGTATTATTACAGACATTGCTGTAATTAATTTTCTATACTTTTTTTCTTCTGCAATATTATTCATTCAACAACAATTTAATATCTTCTTTTAATTCTTTAATTTGGTCTGGAAAACCTTGTTCTTCTAAGGCTCTATAATACATAATGGGATTTCCAAATTCATCTTTTCTCGAACGTATGTAACCGTTTTTATCTACTAAAGCAAATAATCCTGAATGCTCAAAACCACCATGATCTTCATCTCCTTTTCCTGCATATAATTTAAAACCTTTGTTAGATAAAGCATAAACAACATCATCTGATTTACCTGTTAGTAAATGCCAGTTTTTATGAGTAATACCATTGTTTTTAGCATATTCTTTTAAAACTTGAGGAGTATCTATATCTGGAGTTATTGAAATAGAAGCTATACCAAACTCTGGATTTCCAAAAAATGCATCTTGTAAGGTTAGCATTTTTTTATTCATGATTGGGCAAATAGTAGGGCAAGTAGAAAAGAAAAACTCAACAACATAAACTTTTCCTTTATAAGTATTATTGGTTATGGTTTTTCCTTCTTGATTGGTAAATTCAAAATCTGGTACTTTAGAAAATTTTAATAAATCAGATTTTTGAAAACGACCTACAATTTTTGGAATGGCATAAATACCAAACAATAATATAACAAATGTAATTCCTATATATGAATACTTTTTATTCATAATCCTACCTCTTTTCTATCAGCTTTATTTTTGTTTCTATTTTTAAAGGCTGCGTAATATTCGTAAAACAGCACATTAATATCGTCTTTCATTTTACTTTTCAATTCTGATACAGAATTCAAATTATATCCTTCTAACCTGCCATCAGCAAAATCTTCATCATTTATTCTTCCTCTTAAGTTTAGGTTTTTATCTAAAATAAAAGCCTTGGCAATTCCTAAATTAGTTAATGAATCTTTTACACAAAGGCTTTTATAAAAAGCATTTATAGTATTATCATCTAATGCAAGAAACTTCCATTTTTGCATGTTTTGTGTGTACTTACTAACTGTTTCTTTTAATTCATCTATATTAGATTGGTTCTTATTTGGATAAATGCCTATAACTTGAAAGTCATTATAGTCTAAAAACTTCTTGTAAATTTTTTCATTTAAATTAAAGATTCCTGTCTTTAGTGCTTCTACATCTTCCCCTAAAAAACAAATAATAGACACCTTATTATTAAAAACTGGCTTATTAAGTGTTTCTTCTAAATTATAAACCCCTTCTGTTAAAATGGGTAATTTTTTAAAATTATTTTCTCCTGTAGATAATATTAAAAAACAAATTAGAGGGAAAATAAACAGCAAAAATAAAACTACTCTCTTTTTGGTAAGATACTTCATTTAGTATAATAAATGTTGAAAAAAGATATAAAAAAAGGTGGTTAACACCACCTTAAATTTTTACCATCTAACTAGTGGTGATAATGTATCGTATAAATAACCTCCTTCAATTAAAAGTAAAGTTACTAAGTAACAGATTAAGAAAACTGCTGTCCAAACTACTGCTCTTCTAAACCATTTCTTTTCACCTTCCATATGCATGAAAGTCCAAGTAATATAATAAGCTTTAACTAAGGTTAAAATAATGAAAATCCAATTTAAAGGACTTGTACCTAAAAAACTAGTGGTATGTAATATAGCTGGCTTAACAATACCTAAACCAACTTCTACAATAGTTACTATAGACAGTAAACCAAATACCATCCATATTCTTTTTACATTTGATTCGTGTGCGAGTGACATGCTTATTTTTTTATAATTAAACTAAGTAGAAGAATGTGAATACAAATACCCAAACTAAATCTACAAAGTGCCAATATAATCCTACTTTTTCTACCATTTCATAATGTCCTCTTCTTTCATAAGTTCCTAAGATTACATTAAAGAAAATAATGATATTTATTACAATACCTGAGAATACGTGAAAACCATGGAAACCTGTAATAAAGAAGAAGAAATCTGCGAAAATAGTATTTCCATATTCGTTAACTTTTAGGTTAGCACCTTCAACTACCATTTTACCTTTAGCAAGTTCTGCTAAACCTTTTTCTCTAGATAAAAGAATCTTTTGTTTCTCATCTAAATTAATTTCTTCACTTCTTATTTGAATTGATGGATCTGCTTTATAAGAAGCTACAACTTGTGCAACTGAATATTGAGGTAAAGTTTCATCTGCTTTATTCCACCATAAACCATTTTTTCTGGTATGTTGTACTCTTTCATCCATTCTATCGCCAACCACAAAATCAGCTAAAGCTATTTGTTTACCATCTCTAGCAAACTGTAAAATTTTGCCATCAGTAGTTTTTACAGCTCCATAAGAACCTTTAATAAACGTATTCCACTCCCAAGCTTGAGAGCCTACGAAAATTAAACCACCAATAATTGTTGCAAACATGTACCATGCAACTTTATTCTTTTGCATTTTATGACCAGCATCTACTGCTAACACCATAGTTACAGAAGAAAAGATTAAGATGAACGTCATAAACGCTACATAATACATAGGATATTCTCCATGTATAAATGGGATGTGTGTAAACACTTCGTCTGCTATTGGCCAAGAGTCAATAAACTTAAATCGAGTTAAACCATAAGCAGCTAAAAAACCAGAGAATGTTAAGGCATCAGATAAGATGAAAAACCACATCATCATTTTACCATAACTTGCCCCAAAAGGTCTTACACCACCACCATTCCAAGTGTTTTTTCCGTCTGAAGGTATAGCAATGTTTGCTTCCATAAATAAATTTTATTATTTCTTAAAAGTTTGTCAAAATTAATCAATTTTCATCATCTAATAAAATAGAAAAAGAAAAATAGATAAATCCATAAAATATCTACAAAATGCCAGAATATAGCGCCCAACTCAAAGCCAAGCAAATCATTGGGTTTGTATTTAAATCTAAAATGATTATAAATAACAACTAAAAGCACAATTATTCCTGCTAGTATATGCAAAACATGCATAAATGTTATGCCAATTATAAATGAGGTAGACACTGTGCTTTCTGGTCCTGTAAAATATAATCCTATACTTTTTAATTGATTAAAACCAACATATTGTTGCCAAACAAATACAAGTCCTAATACAAATGTTGCTACCACAAGTAAAAGCGATAGTTGTCTTTTTGATTTTTTTAAAAAATATTGCGATAATAATAAAGCAATACTACTTAATACAATTAAAACAGTGCTAACATAAAAAGCTTGAGGTAACTCAAAAGACACCCAATCATCACGTTTCATACTTATTACGTATGCACTTGTTAAACCTGCAAAAAACATTACCATACTAATAATGGCAATCCACAACATAGGTTTTGCTGACTTGTTTTTTGCTACAATATATTCTTGCTCTAAAGTTTGCTCTTTCATCATTCTTTATTGTAAAAATTTATCAACTACGTATATTATTTGTACCATTGTAATGTATAGTACACTTGACAACATTAATTTTCTTGCTTCTTTATTTTCTTGTGTTTTATATAGTTGTACAGCATAATACAACATTATAAAGCCTAAAAATGCAACTATTACAGCAGTAATAGGATGAATCATAAAATTACCAGACAATTTTAAAACTGGCGAAACAGAAACCAATATCATTATAAAAGTATATAATATAATTTGTTTAACTGCTCCTTTATCTTTTGTATTCATAGGTAACATGTTGTACCCAACTTTTTTATATTCTTCGAACTGCAACCAACCAATAGCCCAAAAATGTGGAAATTGCCAAAAAAACTGAATCATAAATAGAAAACCAGCTTCTATGCCAAAATTACCTGTTGCAGCAACCCAACCTAACATAAAAGGAATAGCTCCTGGTATAGCACCTACAAACACTGCTAAAGGTGTAACTCCTTTTAAAGGTGTGTATACACTAGTATATAAGAAAATTGAAACAGCACCAAATAAAGCTGTTTTTGGATTTATACTATATAAAATTGCTATACCAATAACTGTGAGTAAAATAGCAATTGTCATTGCAAAATTAACAGACATTCTTTCTGTTGGTAAAGGTCTGTTTTTGGTTCTTTGCATTATTGCGTCTACATCTTTTTCTATAACTTGATTAAATGTATTTGAAGCACCAACCATACAGAAACCACCTAATGCTAATAAAGAAAGTATGCTAAAGCTTATAACTTCTACAGCTAATAAGTAACCTGCTATAGAAGAAAAAACAACGCTTAAAGACAAACCAACTTTTAATAGTTGTCTTAAATCTGAAATAGTTGTTTTCATTATTGTTTTTGTCTCAGAAACTAATGTGGTATTCATTCAATCAAAAATGGTTTGCAAAGATACTTGATAATTATGTATTTACCATAGCAAATTATACATTTTGATTGTTAAAAACATAAAAAAACCCACTCAAAACTTGAGTGGGAAAATTGCTATGAAAAAGAAAAAGTGTGGTTAATGAATAACCACGGTCAAATATAAGTATATATTTCATTTAACCTTATAAATGAGATAAAATTTTTAATTTTTTTATAAAATTTATGATAAAGTTATGATATTCATAATCTTAACTTTAAATTTTTCTAAATAAATAATCTTAAACTATTTTAGGAGAAGGAAAATTTTATTTTGATTTTATTTTAATAGTACTTTTTAGTGTATCTTTTTTTTGATACAAGAACCTTTCTTTCAAGCTTTTAGTGTTTTCATTAAAAAAAGCTAGGTAAATACTATCATTTTTAACTGTATAGTTACCTATGAAGTAGCAAGATATTTTATCACTAATTTTTCTATATTCAAAAGTACTGTCATCAAACAAACATAATTCTAGTACATAATCTTGTTCATCTTGAACTACTTCATGAACTTTTGTTTTAAAAACATTTTCATTGTGGTATTTTAACGCAATATAAAGTGCTGAAACATTGCTTATAAAAATAATTACAAGCACTATGTTTATTGATTCCTTTTTTATAGAAACCTTATATAGATTATAAAAAAATATAACTAAAAAAGGTATTAGAAATACCACAAAGTAAATACCTATTACAACTAAATCTGCATCACCAAAACAATAATCATCATCATGAAAAAACTTATAATAAGGCAAAACTGCCAAAATTATTAAGAAGATATACCTAATATAATATCTATTGTTTTTTTCATTCATTATAACAAACCTTTTTCTATTTTTTGTTGATGGTATAAATCTGCAATAGTTGTGTTTGTATCGCCATCTTTAATTTTTTCTAAAATATCATTTACCTGAACATTACCAGTTTGTATAACTTTAAAACAGACTCCACACATTGTTGTATTCCAAAATTTCTTAACAATGGTCATATCATTAAAACGTATACCTAATTTAAAACATGGGTTTCTTTGAAGTGTAGCTTCTATAACTGCATTTCCAACTTTAAAAGTGTCGCCAACTTTAATTTTTGTTTCATCTAAATCGTCTATGGTTAGATTTTCTCCAAAAATTCCAAATTGCCAATTTACATTTGGATATATTTCTTGCCAATAAAAGTAATGTTTTTGCGAATACCCATAAACAGCTTGGTTTTCGCCTCCATGATGTTTTCTGTCTGAAATTTCATCTCCCTGAACTTGTTCTTTATCTAAAAATATAGGTGAATTTATTGCATCTTTAAAAATACCAGTAACAACTGTTTTGCCTTTGTAAGTAACCTCTTTTGGTTTAGCAATATTCGTTGATACTATTTTCATTCACTATTTTTTTGAAAATTTTGCTAAGGCATTTTTAGTGAAATTAGAAAGTACTAATTCACCAGATATTTTTGCTCTTTCAATTAATAATTCATCCCAATGATGAGTGTTTTGCCATAACACTTTTTTCATTTCTGCTAAAGCTTGAGGATTGTAAGAAGCTAATTTATTTGCCAATAAATCTACTTCTTCGTCAAGTTCTGAAATACTTTCAAAAACTCTAGCAAATAATCCCTTTTCTTTTGCCCAATATGCATTTTTCGATGAAGTTGCATCTAGAGTAAGCTCACTTGTTGCTGCTAAACCAATTTTCCTTTTTACAGCAGGCTCAATAACAAAAGGGCCAATACCAATTGTTAATTCAGATAATTTTATTGAAGCTGCTTCAGTAGCCAAAGCATAATCACAAGCTGCTGCTAAACCAACACCACCTCCAACAGTTTTTCCTT
>JABXIJ010000030.1 GCA_013373105.1 Flavobacteriaceae bacterium
ACCTCTTTATCCTTTTTCAGTGAATCATGGGCATATTCAAGTGCCCAGCCACGTTCCTTAACTGCTGCAAGAACTACCTCCTTATCCTTTTTCAATGAATCATGGGCAAATTGAAGTGCTTCGCCATCTTCCTTAACTGCTGCAAGAACGAACTGTTTGTCCTTTTTTAGTGAATCATCTGCAGATTCAAGTTCATATTTATATTTTGCCATATTACCTTGTATTATCGTCTCAGTTTTCCTTATATTTTGATATTTTACACTCTGAGTGATCTTTCGACCCTTTTCCTAAATCAGCGAGTACTCCATCAATATCTCAATAAATTCTTTTTATATATTTAATTTAAAGCAGCTTTAGTTTATCGGTTGTTTTAAATAGAACAAATCAGTAACATCATAGTATAATTCAATCCCAATTTTTTATGTGAATCCTGACTAGTTAAAACCACCACAGGTAAATAAAGTTAGAATTATTTTTTCACAATTAAAACATAAATCTACATTTTTTATTGACTAAACACTAAAATAGTGAAATTATGAAAGATAAAATGGGATAATAAAAAACTAAATTTTTTCTTTTTTTAACTAGAAGCAAAACTACTATGACTATTAAAAGGTTCTGTCGCATCTGCTAAAATTAAGCATCAAGTTTTAAACTAATTTAATTTTTTAAGAAGCTAATGATATAAATGATTTGTAGGTTGAACTTTCAGGGTTCACCAGTTGATTTTTCTTTATCATTCTAACTACTTCTATCCCTGATATGGTTCTCTTTGCTGATTCAAATTCTTTAAAACCTAGACATAGCATAATACGCCACTTTATCATTCGATGGTCTTGTTCTACAATATTATTGAGGTATTTGCATTGCCTTATGTTTATGTTTGAATAGTTTCTTCGATTGTATAGTTTTATCGTAGCTTTATTCGACCCACTCTTATCGATGTTTATAAGTTCTGGATTAAGATTATCTATGGCTTTGATTAAAAATTTCTGTGCAGATATACGTTGTCTTCTTTTAGTTAACAAAAAGTCTACAGTATTCCCTTCTTTATCAACTGCTCTGCATAAATATCTCCACTCACCCTTTACCTTAACATAGGTTTCATCTAGTCTCCACCTTTTTCCAACTATTTTTTTTCTCTTTCTGAATTGTTGTTCTACAAGGGGTATGGATTTAAATACCCAGCGTTGAATAGTAGCATGATCCACTTTGACTCCTCTGATAGATAAAAGTTCTTCTAAATCTCTATAGCTAAGACTAAACCTTAATTTGAAGTAAACAGCTTGTAATATGATTGCTTTAGGAAAACAGTGACCTTTGAACATCCTTTTTGTTGTAAATATAAAAAATATGATTTTTTCATTAAATTAGATGCGACAGAACCAAATAAAATGGCTAAATATATACTCTCCAAATCAACATTTATTAGAGGACTTCAGTGTGAAAAGTCATTGTATCTCTATAAGCATCACTATAGATTAAAAGATCCTACACCTTCATCACTACAGGCGGTGTTTGACCAAGGAACTAATATTGGTTTATTGGCACAAGATCTATTTCCCAATGGTGCTGATGCTTCCCCTGATAATCATTTTAAAATGGTTGAATCGATGGGAATAACACAAGATTTTATTTCTCATGGAGAAACTATAATCTATGAAGCTACCTTCCTATACAACAATGTTCTTGCTGCGTTAGATATCTTGGTAAAAGATGAAGAAGGTTGGAAAGCATACGAGGTGAAAAGTTCTACTAAGGTATCCGACACCTACATCAAGGATGCTGCAATCCAATACTACACTATTACAAATTCTGGTATTGATCTTAAAGACATATCGATTGTTTATATTAATAATCAATATGTAAAAGATGGAGAATTAGACATTCATCAATTGTTCAACATTGAATCGGTATATGACCAGGTTTTAGAGTTTCTCCCCCGAATTCCAAATGAAGTTATAAGACTTAAGAGCGTCATTGAAAGTCCTGATGTACCAAATGTAGATATTGGACCTCATTGTTCTGACCCATATGACTGTGATTTTAAAGGAACGTGTTGGAAACACATCCCTGACTACTCAGTTTTTAATATTTCAAGATTAAATAAGAACAAGAAGTTCGATTTATATAATCAGGGAGTAATCACATTAGATGATATTGATTTAAGTCAAACAGACCTGAATCCAAATCAATTGTTACAGGTTCAATCAGAAATCAATGGAACAAGTCATATTGACAGTGATGAAATAAGAAACTTCACAAATGGATTAAACTATCCTTTATACTATTTAGATTTTGAAACTATAGGTCCTGCAGTTCCAAAATATAATGGAAGTAGACCCTATCAACAACTGGTGTTTCAGTATTCACTTCACATACAAGAGACTTCAACCTCTGAGTTAGAACATAGGGAATACCTCGCAGATCCCTCTCAAGATCCAAGAATTGGATTTATAGAACAACTCATGAAGGACTGCGGTAGCTATGGTGACATATTAGTTTATAATATTGGTTTTGAGAGAGGAAAACTTAATGATTTAATCGAAGTATTTCCTGAGTATTCTAATGAGTTGTTAGGGATTGTAAATCGTTTAAAAGACCTTATGGTCCCATTTCAACAGAAATGGTATTATACACCCGAAATGCGAGGAAGTTATTCCATAAAGTATGTTTTACCCGCACTTGTTCCTGAACTCTCATATGATGACCTTCCAATAAAAGAAGGAGGCACAGCATCGAACACATTTTTATCAATGGTAAACGGAACCTTTGAAGGTGATGTTAAAGAAACAAGAAGACAACTTTTGGAGTACTGTAAGTTGGATACCTATGCAATGGTGAAAATTTTAGAAAAGCTTCTTAAATTATAATAGAATCAAAAAATATATCAAATACCATTAGTAAAAAGGCTATATACACATTTCACAGCAAATCCTCAAAAAAGAAAACTACTTTTAAAATTGATGGGGAGTTAGTGTTTTCAGAGTCTACCGTGAAATTTTTTGGCGTTTTTAAATTCTAATCCTTACATTTGTAGAGTATTCTGAACCCATATGGATACCAACCAAGTTTAGACACCACGGTGGTAAAACAATACGGACGACAAGTCAAAATAAACGTCTCTATCAAAGTACAAATAAAACTATTTGTATGAGAAAATTAATACTACACATTCCACACTCATCAACCAACATACCTTTCTTTGATATATATACATTTCACAGCTAACCCTCAAAAAAGAAAACGACACGGTCAAAAATATGGTTTGATGTCGAAAAAATTCATCAGATACGTGTAGCAAAAAGGTTATGTATACATTTGACGATAACGAGGCAAAACGGAAAGTCGATTTTTTAGCGTTTTTTTTTCAGAAACTAATGTTTTACTGCCAGTTTTACTGCCAGTTTTTGCCAATTATCAGCACATTTTCGATATATTTGTGATTATTAACCCATGTCAGTGGATTAAAAAAGTTGAGTAAAACACAAAGAAGTGAATGCCTTAAACCCCTTGTATACTTGAGTTTAAAGCAAAAAAAAAGCAACCATTTCGATTGCTTCTTAGTAGCGGGAACTGGACTCGAACCAGTGACCTTCGGGTTATGAGCCCGACGAGCTACCTACTGCTCTATCCCGCGATTTCGGACTACAAATATACAATACATTAAAAGTAATTTCCAAACTTTAGTTGAATTATTTTTTATTAAGTATAATTACACTCAATTCTTAAAAGAATCTATCTTTGTAGCATGACACATAAAGCTGGTTTTGTAAATATTATTGGTAATCCAAATGTTGGGAAATCTACATTAATGAATGCATTGGTTGGTGAAAAGCTATCTATAATTACACCAAAAGCACAAACTACAAGGCACAGAATTCTTGGAATTGTTAATCATGATGAATATCAAATTGTATTTTCGGATACGCCAGGTGTTATAAAACCTGCATATGAGCTACAAGCTTCTATGATGGATTTTGTTAAATCTGCTATAGAAGATGCAGATGTTTTAATCTATATGGTTGAAGTTGGTGAAACTGTTTTAAAAAACGAGGATTTTTTTAAGAAAATAATCAACAGTAAAATTCCTGTAATACTCTTACTAAATAAAATTGATAAATCAACCAAAGAAGAGGTTGATGAAAAAATAAAATATTGGCGAGATAAGGTCCCAAACTCATTTGTTTATGTTATATCTGCTTTAGAAAGGTTTAATGTAGATTCTGTTTTTTATAAAATTATAGAATTACTACCAGAAGCTCCTCCTTTTTATCCAAAAGATCAGTTAACAGACAAGCCAGAACGTTTTTTTGTAAATGAAAAAATAAGAGAAAAAATTCTTACACATTACAAAAAAGAAATTCCTTATGCTGTTGAAGTTGAAACCGAAAGTTTTATTGAAGAAGAAAATTTAATCCGTATTCGTTCTGTTATTATGGTAGAAAGAGATACCCAGAAAGGAATTCTTATTGGCCATAAAGGTTCTGCAATTAAAAGAGTGGGTGCAGAAGCTAGAAAAGATTTACAGAAGTTTTTCCAAAAGAAAGTCTATATTGAACTTTATGTAAAAGTTAATAAAAACTGGAGAAGCGACAAAAATCAGTTAAAGCGATTTGGCTATAACAATTAATTAGAAATAACCTTTAGCATAAAGTCATGCAAAGCTTTCATTTGTAACTTTCCTTTGTCTTTTCCTAAACTTCCAAACAAATACAATACTACCCAAATTATTGGTAAGAAAATTACAAATGCCAATGGGTAAACAAAATCTTCATCTAACGATATTTTGGTATAAAGCAAAATTGCAAACCCTATAAATGCAGTACCAATAACAAAATGGATAAACATAAATAAAGTCCAAACTTGAGGTTTTGGACCAAATAAACCTTTTATTTTAGAAGTCTTATCAGAATCTGTTATTATTTCTAAGTGCAATTGTGGAGACCAAAAATGTTCTTCTTTCTTAGGGACACTTATAAAAATATGATCATCTACTATTTTGCCTAAACATTCACAGTTTTCAGCCTTAAATTCTTTAGAAAACTTATCTAAGAGAACTTTACTATTTACCTCTAAATCTATGCTAAATCTAGGTCTTAAGAAAAAGTCACTGTTTCTCTTTTCTACTAAAAGACTCATTTTTATTCAGCTAAATAATCTAATTTCATGGTAATTGAAGCTGTTTTTTCTTTAGAAGAAGTGTTAAAAGCACCACCCCAAGAATAACTTTCGTTAGAATTTTGACCTGTAATTTGAAAAATACCCATTTTAGCAGATATTAAATCTCCTAATTTGCCTCCAGAATTTTCAGCAATTTTTTCAGCTCTAGCTCTTGCGTCTGCTGTTGCTTTAGAAATCATTTCAACTTTTAAATCTTCGAGTTTAGTATAGTAATATCTAGGTGGACTTGAAAAAAATTGAATGCCTTTATTTAGTAATTCTGTAATTTCTCTTGATATTTTTTCTACTTCAATAACATTTTTAGAGTCAATTTGTAAAGATTGCGTTAGAGTATGTCCTAAAAATTCTTGCCCAACATATTTACCATTATCATATTTTGCTTCAGTTTTTCTACTACTCTGTACAGCTTTAAATACAAGCTCATCTCCTTTTATACCTTTAGAAATTAAGTATTCTGAAATAATTTTTTTATCCCTTTCTAAATCTTTATAAGCTTGTTGCAAATTTCTATTAGTATTAGAAAAGGAACCTTCCCAAACAATTAAATCTGATGTGAAGTTTGCTTCACCTAAACCAGTAACAGATATGTTACCTTTTCCGTTATTTCTGTTAATAATCGCATCACCTAATAAGTAAGATGACACTATTATTGCGATTGCAAAAATAATTGCGCTGCCATTTTTTTTCATGTTGATTTGATTTGATGTTTCTAATTTACAACATTAATTCTTTTGTTTAATTGTATCTTTGCAAAAAATTAACAATAAACCATGAATAGTATTGTTGCCATTGTAGGAAGACCAAATGTTGGTAAATCAACACTTTTTAACAGATTAGTTCAGCGTAGAGAGGCTATTGTTGATGCTGTTAGCGGAGTTACAAGAGATAGACATTATGGTAAATCTGATTGGAATGGAAAGGAGTTTTCTGTAATTGATACTGGTGGTTATACTATTGGTTCAGATGATATTTTTGAAGAAGAAATTAGAAAACAAGTTGCTCTTGCAATTGATGAAGCAGATATTATTGTATTTGTTGTAGATGTTGAAGATGGTATTACTCCAATGGATGCTGAAGTAGCAAACATTCTTAGAAAAGTAAAAAAACCAATATATATTGCTGTAAACAAAGTTGACAATGCAATGCGCGTAGCTGATGCTGTAGAGTTCTATAATTTAGGTTTAGGTGAGTACCATACAATTTCATCAATCAATGGAAGTGGAACTGGAGATTTATTAGATGCCATTTCAAAAGATATTAAGGAACCTGAAGAAGTAGATTTAGAAAAAGAAGAGCTTCCAAGATTTGCTGTTGTTGGGAGACCAAATGCTGGTAAATCATCTTTTATAAATGCCTTAATTGGCGAAGAAAGAAATATTGTAACCAATATTGCTGGTACTACAAGAGATTCTATAGACACCAAATACAATAGATTTGGTTTTGATTTTAACTTAGTTGATACTGCTGGTATTCGTAAAAAATCGAAAGTAAAAGAAGATTTAGAGTTTTACTCTGTAATGCGCGCTGTAAGAAGTATTGAATATTCTGATGTTATCATTTTAGTTGTTGATGCAACTCGTGGTTTTGAAGGACAAGATGAAAAGATATTTTGGCTTGCAGAAAAAAACAGAAAAGGGATTGTAATTTTAATTAACAAGTGGGATTTAGTTGAAAAAGAAACGAATACAATGCGTGATTTTGAAGCTAAAGTTCGAAAGCAAATTGAACCTTTTACAGATGTTCCAATTATATTTATATCTGCATTAACCAAGCAAAGAATTTTCAAAGCTATAGAAACTGCTGTTGAAGTTTTTGAAAATAGAAAAAACAGAATTTCTACAAGTAAATTAAACGATAGTGTTTTAGAGATTGTTAAGAGTTATCCACCTCCAGCAATTAAAGGTAAATATGTAAAAATTAAATATTGTATGCAGTTACCTACACAAACTCCTCAGTTTGCATTTTTCTGTAATTTACCTCAGTATGTTAAAGATCCTTATAAACGATTTGTAGAAAATAAATTAAGAGAAATCTACAACTTTTCTGGTGTGCCAATTACTATCTATTTCAGACAGAAATAATTAATTAATTGAGTATCTATATTGCAAACCCCAAACTTCTAGTCTGTTTGGGCTAGTGGTATTTACATCATTTTCGAATCTGTAATAAGCTTCAAATTTTCCATTTTTTTTTAGATTATAACTCAAACCAAATGTAAATCTGTATTTGTTGTAGTTAATATCTTCTTCTGAATTAAACCTATTAAAAAGCTCAATATCTACTTTTGGTTCTAATGGAATCTTTCTAATATTATAATCTAAACCTGTTCTAAAACGCAGATTTTCTCTATGAACATCTATTTTTGTAGCTAAAATAATGTTAGAAATTACTAAAATTCTATCGTTAGAAACCTTTTGTTTAGCTAACCACGATTTAGCAATTTTTACACTTTCTCTTTCATGGTTTATAGCATTTTCTATAAAACCAGTGTCATGAAACCAAGCTGCTAAGACAATATTTTCTTTTTCTTCTTCAGAGACTTCTTGTTTTTCAGAAAGTTCTATAGAGCTTTCTACTACTCTTTGTGTATGAGCTATATCATGATACAAATAGTTTTTATCTAAGTTGTTATTTAATAACTCAAGTACATAATCTTCTGCAGAAGTCAACAAATTATTCATCAGTAGAAATTTTGTATAAAAATAGCGAAATAAAAGTAACTTTTAATTCTATTGAATATGTTGTAAATTTACACAACGCTTTCAACCAAATGTAAGTTTTAATTATTTGCAATAATTTTTTAATTAATGAGACAAATAATTTATTATTAATCATCATAAAGAAAAGAAAAATTTATGCTTACTTGGAAAGAAGTAATTCATTTTACAACCCATGGAAATCCTATCCCTGATAAAAGAATTGAGAAATCTGAAAAAGAATGGAAAACTCAATTAACACCAGAACAATTTAGAATTACAAGACTTAAAGGAACAGAAAGGCCTAATAGTGGTGCATTATGCAGCACCTATGAAGAAGGAAAATACAATTGTATTTGCTGCAATACTCCTCTTTTTGATTCTACTATAAAATTTAGTTCAGGAACTGGTTGGCCAAGTTTTACACAACCTCTAAAAGAAAATGCTATTAAATATCACAAAGACACCTCTTTTGGAATGATAAGAGTTGAGGTAATGTGTAATACCTGTGATGCGCATTTAGGCCATGTTTTTCCTGATGGTCCTGAACCTAGTGGTTTACGTTATTGCATAAATTCTGAGTCAATGCAATTAGAAAAAGACACTGTAAACAATGAATAAAAACTTACAGTTAGCAACTCTTGGTGGTGGTTGTTTTTGGTGTACAGAAGCTATTTTTCAAAAGGTAAAAGGAGTTGAAAAAGTTGTGTCTGGTTATTCAGGTGGTAATGCTCCAGGAAAGCCAACTTATAGAGAAGTTTGTTCTGGACTAACAGGTCATGCAGAAGTAATTCAAATTACATTTGATGCAAACATCATTTCTTTTGAAGATATTCTAGTTATTTTTATGACTACACACGATCCAACAACTTTAAATAGACAAGGTGCAGATGTAGGCACAGCTTATAGATCTGTTATTTTTTATCATAACTTAATACAACAAGAAATAGCAGAAGATGTTGTTACCAAACTACAAGCTTATTATAAGGATAAAATTGTGACAGAAATAAGTCCTCTTAAAATTTTTTATGAAGCAGAAGAATATCATCAAAATTACTATATAGAAAACCCTAACCAAGGGTATTGTAGTTTTGTAATAGCACCAAAAATTGTTAAATTAAGAAAATTACATGCTGATAAATTAAAATAAGCAAAACTGTATTATCAGCAATATAAACATTAGATGAAATTAAATCTTAAAAATAATTTTACAAAAGAATTACCTGCAGATCAGAATTTAGAAAATTCAAGAAGACAGGTATATGAAGCTGTATATTCTTTTGTAAATCCTAAAAAGACAAAAGCTCCAAAAATACTTCATGTATCACCTGAAATGGCAAGTGAATTGGGAATTTCAGAAAAAGATTTTCAATCAGATTATTTTAGAGATATTTTTACTGGCAATGCAGTATACCCTAAAACAAAACCTTATGCTATGTGTTATGCAGGGCATCAATTTGGCAATTGGGCAGGACAACTAGGAGATGGCAGAGCAATAAATTTGTTTGAAATAGAACATCAAAATAAAAACTGGAAAGTACAATTAAAAGGTGCTGGTGAAACCCCATATTCTAGAACTGCAGATGGTTTAGCTGTATTACGTTCATCAATTAGAGAATATTTGTGTAGTGAAGCAATGTATCATTTAGGAGTTCCAACAACTCGTGCTTTAAGTTTAAGTTTAACTGGCGATGAAGTTTTACGAGATATGTTGTACGATGGTAATTCTGCTTTCGAAAAAGGAGCAATAGTATCTAGAATTGCACCATCATTTTTACGTTTTGGAAACTTTGAAGTTTTTGCTGCCAAAAATGATGTAAAGAATTTAAGAATCTTAACAGATTACACAATAAAACATCATTATGCACATTTAGGCAAACCAAGTAAGAAAACCTATATACAATTTTTTAAAGAAGTTGCTGAACGCACATTAACTATGATTATGCATTGGCAAAGAGTTGGTTTTGTTCATGGAGTTATGAATACAGACAACATGTCTATTCTTGGTTTAACTATAGATTATGGACCTTATGGTTGGTTAGAAGGCTTTGATTTTGGATGGACACCAAACACTACAGATCGTCAATTTAAACGTTATAGATATGGAAATCAGCCAAGTATTGGTTTATGGAATTTATATCAATTAGCGAATGCTTTATATCCTTTAATTGAAGATGCCAAACCTTTTGAAGAAATTCTAAACAACTACAAAAAAAGTTATGGTGAGCAATCTTTATTGATGATGAAAAATAAACTAGGGCTATTTACATTTGATGAAAGAGACATGTATCTTATACAAGATTTAGAAAAAAATTTAGAACTTGTAGAAAATGACATGACCATATTTTTTAGATTATTAAGTAATTTTTCTAAAGCTGAAGATGGAATAGAAATATTAAAAAAATCTTGCTACGAAAATGAAATTTCTGATGAAATAAAAAACATTTGGCTTAAATGGTTTAATACATATTTAGTTAGATTAAGCAAAGAACTATTAACACATCAAGAAAGAAAAATAAAAATGGATGCTGCAAACCCAAAATATGTGTTGCGTAATTACATGGCACAATTGGCAATTGATGCAGCAAATGAAGAAGATTACTCTTTAATTGATGAATTGTTTCAAATGCTTAAAAAGCCTTATTTAGAGCAACCTAAGTATGAAAAATGGTTTGCAAAAAGACCAGAATGGGCAAGACACAAAGTAGGTTGTTCCATGCTTTCTTGTAGTTCTTAAATAAAAAAACTACTTTTATTAAATATACTCTTTAGCATGTTTCACGAACTCAAAGAAATTATTCAACAAGCTTTAATTAACCAACAAAAAGGGTTAAAAAGTGTTTTAGCTTCTGTAGTTCATTTAGACGGTTCTTCATATAGAAAACCTGGAGTTAGAATGTTAATTTCTGAGGATTTAAGTTCTGTTGGTGCTGTTTCTGGTGGTTGTGTAGAAAAAGAAATTATTCATAGAAGTAAATCAGTTTTTGTTGATGGAGAATCGAAAATTGTTACTTATGATGGCAGATATAGATTAGGTTGTGAAGGAATTCTTTACACTTTAATAGAGCCATTTCAAATTTCAGATGAATTTCTTAAAGCATTTTTTAACGCTAATAAAAATAGAGAAGCTTTAAAAATTAATAGTTATTTCACTAAAGAAGATGATACCACAGGAAACTTTGGATCTTTAATTACTTTTAAAAATAACAACCAATTTACTTTTAATAATAACTTTGATTTTAAAAACTTAAAAAGTACTGATGTTTTCTCTCAGATATTAGAAGCCAATTTTAGACTTATTATTATAGGAGGTGAACATGATGCTGTTAAACTTTGTAAAATTGCAGCTAATTTAGGTTGGGATGTTGATGTTTATACATCTTCAAAAGATCCCAAAGAATTAAAAGATTTCCCTGGAGCCAACTCTGTTATTGGCACAAACCCTGAAACCATTGAATTTTCAGAAATTAACAACAACACAGCTATTGTTGTTATGAACCACAGTTATGTACAAGACTTAAAATACATTGTAAAACTAGCTAATTACCAACCAAAATATATTGGTATTTTAGGAGCTCCTAAAAGAAGAGAACGATTATTTAATGAACTTTTTGAATTTGTTCCAGATATTACAGACACATTTTTAGAAACCATTTACACACCTGCAGGTTTGCATATTGGCGCACAAACACCTGAAGAAATAGCAGTATCTATTCTTGCTGAAATATTAGCTGTTATAAGAGAAAAAGAACCTTTTCATTTAAGAGTTCTAAACAGTAAAATTCATTCTTAAAAAAATGCAAAATCTTGCAATTTTAATTTTAGCTGCAGGAAAATCATCAAGAATGAATTCGGTAAAACAATTATTAAAAGTAAATGATACTAACTTATTAAATCTTGCCATTGAAAATGCTGTGAACTCAAAAGCTAAAAAAACCTATTGTGTTTTAGGTGCAAATAGTAACAGAATAAAAGAATACATTAGCAGTAAAAATGTTTACCTTATTAATAATCCAAGCTTTGAAAAAGGCTTAAGCACAAGTATAGTTAAAGGGTTAGAATATATTACTAAGGTTGATAAAAATATTGAGTATGTCTTAATAATGCTTGCAGATCAACCAGAAGTAGATAACTTACTTTTGAATAAATTAATTGATTTATCTTTAAATTATAAAACAAAAATAATTGCTACATCATATCAAGAAAAAGTTGGTGTTCCAGCAATTTTTCCTAAAAATTACTTTACAGAATTATTAAAATTACAGGGAGATTCTGGCGCTAAAAAATTAATTACAAAAGATTTAACCAATACAAAAGTTTTAAATCTAAAGACATCATTAATCGATATTGACACCCAAGAAGATTATCTTAATTACTTGAAAAAAAGCAAAGAGTAATTTGCATCTTCTTGTAAAACAACAGCTTGGTTATTAAAATTTTTAGCCCAACTGTATATACCAATTGCTAAAACTGCAATTATAATTATTGGTAACCATTTTTTCATAATTTCTAATTTTTAATTTTATAGTTGATTTTTAAAATTGTTTTATAATGAGGTTCCACCATCTAAAGTAATGGTTTGCCCTGTAATAAATTTTGTGTTGTCTGATGCCAACCAAACAATGGCATCTGCAATTTCATTAGCTTTTCCATAACGATTCATAGGAATTATGCTTTTTAAAATTGCATCCATTTCTGGTTTAGCATTAATTAATTTTTTTAATAATGCAGATTCTGTGTAGCCAGGACAAACTGCATTTATTCTAATATTCTTTTTAGCATATTCCATTGCTGCAGATTTGGTCATACCTACTACTGCAAATTTGCTTGCACTATAGCTAATATTATTTGGTGATGCTTTTAAACCTGCTAAAGAAGCAACATTAACAATATTTCCATAACCTTGTTCTAAAAACTGATTTAAAGCTACTTTCATACAATAATACACTCCTGTTTGATTGACTGCAATAACATTTTCCCAGTCTTTTAAATCAGATTCATGAGTTGGTAATAAATTAGGACCAATTCCAGCATTATTTACAATTACATCTAATTTTCCATAAACTGCAACAGTATGTTCTATTAAATGTTCTACATCTTCAAAATCTGATACATCTGCACTTATAGGTAGCGCTTTTCCGAAATTTGTTACAATTTCATCGGTTACTTTTTGAGCTTTTTCTAAATTAATATCAGAAACAACAACTATTGCTCCAAATTTAGCAAAATGTTTTGCTGTTGCTCTACCAATACCAGATCCAGCTCCTGTAACTATTACTACTTTATCTTTTACTTTCATGATTAATACATTAATCTATAGATTTTGTTTGAATAGCTTTTAGTGCTAATTTACAACATAATTCTGCTGCTTTGTTCAAATTTACAAATCGTTTATCTGTTGTAAAACCTTTGCTGTATCTATAATAAATTTGTTGAGCTATTACAGCAATTTTAAACAGTCCAAAAGCATAATAAAAAACAATATTACTAACATCTCTACCAGATTTTAATGCATACATTTCTACAATTTCACTTCGAATTGGATTTCCTTCAAAAATTGTAGGAGAAGGTATACCTTGTTTAACAAAATCATGGTCTGTTGCTACTGTCCAATAACCTAGTGATGTTCCTAAATCCATTAAAGGATCTCCTAAAGTTGCCATTTCCCAATCTAAAACAGCTGATATTTTTTGCCAAGATTCATCTTTAAAAACAACATTGTCGTATTTAAAATCGTTGTGTATTAAACAACTTTCATAATTCTTAGGTTGATTAGCTTTAAGCCAATTCATAACCATTTCAGATTCTGGATAATCTTCTGTTTTAGCTTTTAAAAACTGTTTTCCCCAATTGTTTACTTGACGTTCTACATAGCCTTGTGGCTTACCTAGGTCTGCTAAACCAATTTCTTTATAATTAACTTTATGAAGTTTCACTAAAGTTTCTAACCAAGTGTTAGCTATAATACTATATTGCTCTGCTTGAATATTTCTTTGTTGAGCTTCTTTATAGTTTAAGATAATACCTTCTACCTTTTGCATGATATAGAATTCACTACCTAAAATATTCTCATCATTTGAATAACCAATCATTTTAGGAACCATAGTAAAGGTGTTAATTAAAGCTTTTTGGACTTTAAATTCACGATGCATATCATGCCCTCTTTTTATTGCTCCTTTTGGTGGTTTTCTCAGTACAAATTCATTTTGCTCTATTTGTAATAAGTAAGTTAAGTTTGAGTAACCATGAGTATATTGCTTTACTAGTAACTCACTTTTAAAAATATTAATTACACCAATTTGTAAAAGATATTCTTTTAATTGTTGTTCTGGTAGCTCTTCTCCTTTTCTAACTTCTTGGTTACTCATATAGTACCATATTTATTGATGCAACTTTTACCTAATTGATACATATGTACTTCATCTGGACCATCTGCCAAACGTAACATTCTAGCTATTGCCAAATAATGTGCTAAATAAGTATCTGAGCCAACACCTTTACCTCCTAAAATTTGTATAGCTCTATCTATAACTTTATATGCCATATTTGGGGCAACAACTTTTATCATTGCAATTATATCCTTTGCTTCTTTATTACCAACTTTATCCATTTTATCTGCTGCTGATAATGTAAGTAATCTAGCTTGTTCAATTTCACATTGCGATTTAGCAATTTCTTGTCGAATACTAGAAAACTCATAGAATTTTTTACCAAAAGCTTCTCGTTCTTGAGTACGTTTACACATTAATTCTAGCGCATATTGAGCCATACCTATTAAACGCATGCAATGGTGAATTCTTCCAGGACCTAAACGTCCTTGAGCGATTTCAAAACCTCTACCTTCTCCTAAAATTAAATTTGTTTTTGGTACTCTTACATTCTCTAGAACAATTTCAGCATGACCTTCAGGAGAATCAAAAAAACCTAATACAGATAATGGTCTTACAATTTTTAATCCTTTTGCATTCATAGGTACTAAAATCATACTTTGTTGTTGATGTCTAGGTTTAGTAACATCTGTTTTTCCCATAACAATTGCTACTTTACAATTTGGATCCATTGCTCCTGAAGACCACCATTTTCTACCATTTATTACATATTCATCTCCTTCTAAAGTTATTGAAGTTTCTATGTTTGTAGCGTCTGAAGAAGCTACTTGAGGTTCTGTCATTAAAAAAGCAGAACGAATTTCTCCGTTCATTAAAGGTGTTAACCATTTTTCTTTTTGATCTGTACTTCCATATTTTGCTAATACTTCCATATTACCAGTATCTGGTGCAGAACAGTTAAAAATTTCTGATATCCAGATTTTTTTTCCCATTATTTCTGCAAGAGGCGCATATTCTAAATTGGTTAAACCAACACTTAACTCTCCATAATCTTTAGGTAAAAATAAGTTCCATAAACCAGCTTCTTTAGCTTTTTGTTTTAAGTTTTCAATTTTTGGAAAACGTTTCCATTTATTTTTTTCATCGGCTTGAAACGCTAAAAACTCATCTTCTATTGGAAGAATATGTTCATCTATAAAAGCAGTTAACTTTTGTTGAAGTTCTATTGATTTTTGAGAATAAGTAAAGTTCATTTTTATTTAAATTTTAACTTGCTATCATATAGCCACCATCTGCTGTATATACTCCACCTGTCATATAACTTCCTGCATCAGAAGCTAAGAGACAAGCTAAACCAACCATTTCTTCTGGCATTCCCATTCTTCCACTTGGTATTGATTTTTCTAATTTATTGAGTAGTTTTTCATTAGTCCATAAAGCAGCGCTAAACTTGGTTTTAATTAAGCCTGGGCAAATAGCATTCGCATTTACACCAAATCTACCCCATTCTTTAGCTTGATTTTTTGTTAGCATTAAAATGGCTGCTTTACTTGTACTATATAAGCCTAAACCAAAACCTGGTGTTAAAGCTTCTACAGAAGCTATATTAATAATACTTCCTTTTTTAGTCTGTTTAAAATGAGGTAAAACTAAGTTTGATAATGACCAAGGTGCCTTAACATTTACATCTATTATTTTATCAAAAATTTCAGGATCTACATCTTCTATTGGACCATAAACAGGGTTAATGGCTGCGTTATTTACAAGAATATCAATTCTTCCAAAAGCTTCAATAGTTTTATCTACTAATTTTACACGATCATCTTCTTTTCCTATATGGCAAGCTATTCCTTTAGCTTTTAATCCTTCTGAGCTAAATTCATTTACAACTTTATCACAAGCCTCTTGATTTCTACTCGATATTATAACATTAGCCCCATGTTCAGCTAATCCTTTTGCAATGGCTTTACCAATACCTTTACTTGACCCTGTTATAATAGCTACTTTACCAGTTAAATTAAATTGTTCTTTTGCATTCATTAGATGATATATTCTTTATCTTTTTTAATAGTAACTTCTTCATCGCTCATTAATGATTTGGCTAATGCATCTATTTTTGGTAACTCGTACTTATAGTAATATTTCATAGTTTCAATTTTACTTTCGTAAAAAATAGTACTATATTTTTTTGTGTTGTTCTTTAGTTGAATGCTTGCATCTAAGGCAATTTCTAACCACAACCAGCTTACAACAACTATACTTAAATATTCCATAAACAAATTTGCATCTGCTAAATAACGTTCGTAATTACCTTTTAAAGCAAAAGGCATTAACTTACTTAAAATTTGTTGTGACTGTTGTAATTTATTACTTAATTCATCAGCATAATTTTTTAAATCATTATCAGATGAAGCTTCAACAATGGTTTTCATAATTTCAGCCGCTAACAACTCTAAAGCTTTTCCATTTTCCATAGGAACTTTTCGACCTAATAAGTCTTGAGATTGAATACCTGTTGTACCTTCATAAATTGAAAAAATTCTAATATCTCTATAATATTGTTGCAGGGTAAAATCTGTACAAAAACCATAACCTCCTAAAGTTTGTAAGCCATTATTTACTGCTAATACCCCAGCTTCTGAAGGATATGTTTTAACAATTGGAATTATCATTTCTAAAAGTAAATGATATTTATCTTTTTCTTCTTTAGAAGTTGCTGTGTGTAAGATATCATGGTATTTAGAAGCTAATAAAATGAGGCTTAAAGAACCTTCTGCGATTGCTTTTTGCAACATTAACATTCTTCTTACATCTGGATGTTCAATAATTAAACTCTGTTTTTCTGTTGGATTTTTTTTACCATCTGCACTTAACTTTCTTCCTTGAGGTCTTTCATTTGCATATTGCAAAGATGTTCTATAAGCAGCCATTGCTATTGCAGCTGCTCCTCTACCAACTGCAATTCTAGCTCCATTCATCATTAAAAACATTTGTGCTAAGCCTTTATGCTCTTCACCAACAAGCCAACCTCTACAATCTTCATTATCTCCAAAACTTAAGTGAGTCGTACAATACCCTCTTTGACCCATTTTTTGAAAATCTGCAACTGTTGTAACATCATTAAATTCTAGTGAATTATCATCTTTTATTCTATGCTTTGGAACTAAAAACAGAGAGATTCCTTTAGTTCCTTTTGGTGCATTATCTATTCTAGCTAAGACTAAATGAATAATATTGTCTGCATTATGATAATCGCCACCAGAAATAAATATTTTTTGACCAGAAATTTTATAATAACCATTATCTGTAGGAGTTGCTTTTGTTACAACATCTGATAAAGAACTTCCAGCTTGAGGTTCTGTTAAACACATAGTACCTCCCCAAGTTCCAGATAACATTTTTGGCACATACTTTTCTTTAAGTAAATTACTACCAAATTCAACAATAAGTTCTGCTGCACCTTGAGTTAAACTAGGATAACCTGGTAAATGATTATTGGCAGCATCCATAATATATACAGCTGCTTGAAGTACAGAAAAAGGAATTTGTAAACCTCCATCTTCATAATCGAAAATAGCACTAATTAAGCCTAATTCACCAGATTTTTGCATGACCTTTTTTACCTGTTCATGCACATACACAGTACCATCTTTATGATAAGCAGGAGTTTCATCCATTTCTTTAAAATAAGGATACAACTCTCTATCTGAAAAATCTTTTATGGAGTCAATAAATAAATTTAGAGATTCTAAATCATGGTCTTGATAACGTTCTCTATCTAATATATGCTCTAATTTATGAATGTCATATAGCACATATTTTAGAGTATCTACATCTACATATTGTTTAGACATGCTGAAAAGTTTTAGTGATTCGTAATTAAAAGAATTACAAATGAATTCCTTTGCTATAAATATACTAAATTATTATGCATGCATAACAAAAGAAGTTAACTTCTTAACATCAATTAGATAATAACAACTAAAATATAAGTTTAATTTAAAGCGAGTTTTTAATTTTTAACAGCTCCGCTTTTACAGATTCTAATCTGCTAATAATTTCATGGTTATGAATTACACCATCAGGGTTTTTTTTAAGTTTCTGCTTAGCACCATCTAAGGTAAAACCTCGTTCTTTTACCAAGTTATAAATCAACTTAAAATTTTTAATATCATCTGGAGTAAAAAGGCGATTTCCTTTAGCATTTTTTTTAGGCTTAATAATGTCAAACTCTTTTTCCCAAAAACGTATATGTGATGTGTTTAGGTTAAAGGCTTTAGCAACTTCACCAATTTTATAATATCTTTTTTCTGGAAGATTGATATGCATAAATTAATCGTAAGATTGACTTTCTTCAGAGGCTTTTTGTAATGCAGCAAACTCATCTAATGATAAGTTTCCATAATAAAAATTAATAGGATTAACAGCTCTACCATTCTTGTGAACTTCGTAATGTAAATGAGGTGCAACAGATAATCCTGTATTACCAACATAACCTATTAAATCTCCTCTTTTAACTTGTTTACCTCTTTTTACCACCATTTTATCTAAATGAGCATAAATTGTTCTATAGCCATAACCATGGTCTATAAAAATAACTTTACCAAAGGTACTGTTTCTTTGTGCAAGATGAACTATACCATTACCAGAAGCATACACAGGTGTTCCTTTTGGTGCTGTAAAGTCCATACCCTTATGAAATTTATTGATTTTTAAAATAGGGTGCATTCGCATTTTAAAGCCAGAAGCTACGTAAAAATCTCCTTTTTTAACAGGTAAAATTGCAGGTATTGAAGCTAACATATCTTCTTTTTTCTTAGCTAAATCTACAATTTCATCTAAAGATTTTGATTGAACTACTAATTGTTTTGATAAAATATCAACCTCTTTAGTAAGTTGTTGTATCATTTTAGAATTATCAAAACCTTCTAAATTTTTATATCTATTTACACCACCAAAACCTGCTTTACGTTGTTCATCAGGAATAGGGTTTGCTTCAAAATAACTTCTGTAAATATTATTATCTCTTTCTTTTATCTCATCAAGTATTAATGAACTCTCTTCTAGCCTTTTAGATAGCAATTGATAATTTAACTTTAAGTTTTCTAATTCTCTTTTTTGAGCTCTTTCTGTTGGAGACATTATAATTTGACTAAAGCCAATAAAACCAAAAAAAGCTACTAACAGTACTCCTAAAGAACTAAAAAGTATACGTCTGTAGTAATCACTTTTATTTACAGTTATTTTCCTGTAAGAAAGTGTTTCTTCATCGTAATAATATTTTACTTTTGCCATGATTTTAAATGTACTATTTTTGTCTTTTATTTAAAACAATAAACTTTAGTTCATAGTTACAATAACTTACAAAGTTACAAAATGTTTTAAAATCGACTTTTTATAGCGATTTTTTATAAAATAATTAACACCAAAAGCCTTTAAATAAAAGGTTTATCAATATGAAGTCTCAAGAAATAAGATCTAAGTTTTTAGAGTTTTTTAAAAGTAAACAACACTTAATTGTTCCTTCTGCTCCAATGGTAACAAAAGATGATCCTACCTTATTGTTTGTAAACTCTGGTATGGCACCTTTTAAGGAGTATTTTTTAGGTAATGGAACACCTAAAAAAAATAGAATAGCAGATAGTCAAAAATGTTTACGTGTTTCTGGTAAGCATAACGATTTAGAAGAAGTTGGTTATGACACCTATCATCATACTCTATTTGAAATGCTTGGAAATTGGAGTTTTGGTGACTATTTTAAGAAAGAGGCAATTGCTTGGGCTTGGGAACTTTTAACTGACGTTTACAAAATAGATAAAGATATTTTATATGTAACTGTTTTTGAAGGTTCAGAAGATGATAATCTTTCTATGGATTCTGAGGCTTATGATATTTGGAAAACTTTTATTTCTGAAGATAGAATCTTAAAAGGAAGTAAAAAAGATAACTTTTGGGAAATGGGCGATCAAGGACCATGTGGACCATGTTCAGAAATTCATGTAGATATTCGCTCAGCAGAAGAAAAAGCAAAAATTGATGGTAAAACTTTAGTAAATAAAGATCATCCACAAGTTGTAGAAATTTGGAACCTTGTTTTTATGCAGTACAACAGAAAAGCAAATGGTTCACTAGAAAATTTACCCAATAAACATATAGATACTGGAATGGGATTCGAACGTCTTTGTATGGTTTTACAAGGTGTACAATCGAATTACGATACAGATGTTTTCACTCCTATAATTAGAGAAATAGAAGCTATTTCTAACACAAAATATGGTGTTGATGCTAAAAAAGATATTGCAATTCGTGTAATTTCAGATCATGTTAGAGCAGTTGCTTTCTCAATTGCAGATGGTCAATTACCAAGTAATACTGGTGCAGGTTATGTTATTCGTAGAATTTTAAGACGTGCTGTACGTTATGGATTTACATTTTTAGACAAAAAAGAACCATTTATTTTCAGGTTAACATCTATCTTAAGTGATAAAATGGGAAAAGCTTTTCCAGAACTTAAGTCTCAAAAACAACTAATTGAAAATGTTATTAAAGAAGAAGAATCATCTTTTTTACGAACTTTAGATCAAGGATTAATTTTATTAGATGGTATTATAGCTTCTGCCAAAGGCAAACAAATTGCTGGAGATAAAGCTTTTGAATTATACGATACTTATGGTTTTCCTATAGATTTAACTGCCTTAATTCTTTCAGAAAAAGGATATTCACTAGATGAAAAAGGATTTCAAGAAGAGTTAGAAAAACAAAAAAATAGATCGAGAGCAGCCAGTGAAACTTCAACTGAAGATTGGACAGTTTTATTAGAAGATAATGATGAAGAGTTTATTGGATATGATACTTTAGAAGCTCAAGTAAAAATTACCAAATACCGAAAAGTAACCTCAAAAAAAGAAGGTGAAATGTTTCAATTGGTATTTAATCTAACGCCATTTTATGCAGAAGGTGGAGGACAAGTTGGCGATAAAGGTTACTTAGAAGATTCACATGGAGATGTAATCTATATTTTAGACACAAAGAAAGAGAATAACATTATAGTTCACTTTACCAAAAATTTACCTAAAAATTTAAATGATTCTTTTAAAGCAGTAGTTGATGCAAAACAACGTTTTAGAACAGAATGCAATCATTCTGCAACACATTTATTACACCAAGCTTTACGAGAAGTTTTAGGAACTCATGTAGAACAAAAAGGATCTGCAGTACATTCTACATATTTACGTTTTGATTTTTCACATTTTTCTAAACTTACTTCAGACGAATTACGTGATGTTGAGAACTTTGTTAATGCTAGAATTGCTGGTAAACTACCTTTAGAAGAAATGCGTAATATACCTATTCAAACTGCATTAGATAAAGGTGCATTAGCTTTATTTGGTGAAAAATATGGCGATACTGTTAGGGCTATTAAGTTTGGAAACTCAATTGAACTTTGTGGTGGAACACATGTTGATAACACAAGTGATATTTGGCATTTTAAAATAAAATCTGAAGGTGCTGTTGCTGCAGGTGTTAGAAGAATTGAAGCTATTACAAATGATGCAGTAAAAGATTTCTATTTAGAGAATAATCAGACTCTTTTTGAAATAAAAGAACTTTTAAATAACTCAAAAAATCCAGTTTCAGCCGTTCAAAAACTAAAAGAAGAAAATGCTGCATTACAAAAACAGATTGAGCAATTATTAAAGGAAAAAGCAGGAAATCTATCTAAAGTAATTAAAAACGAATTAGCAGAAATAAATGGTATAAACTTTTTAGCTAAAAAAGTTGATTTAGATGCAGGTGGTATAAAAGACTTGGCTTTTAAATTAGGAAATCAGTACGATAATTTGTTTTTACTATTTGCATCTGCTCCATCATCAGATAAAGCCTTACTTACTTGTTATATTTCTAAAGAACTTGTTACTGAACGCAATTTAAATGCTGGTCTTGTAGTTAGAGAACTTGGAAAATTAATTCAAGGTGGTGGTGGTGGCCAACCTTTCTTTGCTTCTGCAGGTGGTAAAAATCCAAATGGTATTCCACAAGTATTAGAAAAAGCGAAAGAATTTATTGTGTAACATGAAACTTCAAACCCAAATTTCTTTAAAAAAACAAGTAAGAAACTTAATCGATTACCAATCTAAATTAATATTAATTGGATCTTGTTTTTCAGAGAATATTGGAGATAAATTAAATTATTATAAATTTCAAAGCTTACAAAATCCTTTTGGAATTTTATTTCATTCGCTAGCAATTGAACAACTCATAACTTATGCTATCAATGAAAAAGAATTTACAGAAAATGATGTTTTTGAATTAAATGATAGGTGGCATTCTTTTGATGCACATTCTTATTTAAGTGCTGATAAAAACACAATTTTAACTAACTTAAACAAAGGTGTTTCTGATTTAAATAAAGAATTAAAAAAAGCTTCTCATATTATCATTACTTTAGGTACAGCATGGGTTTACAGATATATAGCTACTGATAAAATTGTGGCAAACTGTCATAAAATTCCACAAAAAAAGTTTCTAAAAGAATTACTTACACCAACAGAAATTAAAGAAAGTTTAGAAGCAACAATTGCACTAATAAAGTCTATAAATAAAAATGTGATAATTCTTTTAACAGTTTCCCCTGTTCGTCATTTAAAAGATGGTTTTACAGAAAATACACTTAGTAAAAGTCACTTAATTTCTGGAATTCATAGTGTAGTTGATGAAAGAAAAAACATACACTATTTTCCTTCTTATGAAATTATGATGGATGAATTAAGAGATTATCGTTTTTATAAAGAAGACATGATTCATCCAAATAATACTGCTATAGAATACATATGGGATAAATTTAAATATTCATGGGTTTCTGAAGAAGCTCTTGAAAACATGAAAGAAATAGACACTATACAAAAAGGATTGGCTCATAAACCTTTTAATAAAAACTCAACTCAACACCAAAACTTTCTAAAAGATTTAGCTGATAAACAAAGTAGTATTATTAAGAAATTTCCTTTTATAAAATTTTAAAAAATATAGTAACTTATAACATATTTATTAATTAATAATGCTTAAAAATATTTTTTATTTAATAACGCAAAATGCTTTTATTTACTATAATTAATAATATATTGAATCAACTTCTTTCTATTTAAAGTAGAAGAAGTATTTAAAAAAAGGAAAAAGTAGTTGTAATTAAATGTATTGAGCTACATTTTGCCATGGACCACCATTGATAACATCTACACCATGTTGTTTTAAAAACTGGGTTGCTTGTGCGCTTCTTCCCCCACTTCTACAAACAGCTATAACTGGTTTATTCCATGCTTTAATTTTATCAATTTCAAGAGGGACTAAATTTAGAACAATATGTTTGGCTTGTGATATATGACCATCATCATCCCATTCCATTTTTGTTCTAACATCTAAAATTACAGCATCTTTTTCTAAGTAAGATTTAATTTCGTTTGTTGTATCTTTTTGACTAAAAAAGCTAAATAACCCCATTTTTATAAATTTAAACTTGTACTTCTTTTACTTTTATTAATTTTAATCCGTTTTCAATAAGGTTTTCAAGATTTTTATTGGCTTTTAAATTATGTAAATAGGCTAAAAGCTCTTCTTGTATCGAAAATTGATGTTGCAAAGCTAACTCATACAATTCTAATGGCAATAACCAATCTTTAGAAAATTCAGTTTTTAGTTTTACAAAAATAGATTCTAGTTTATCCTCATCTTTAATTTTGTTATCTCGCAAATCTCTTACCTGTTTATATAAACTATAGAGTTCTTTTTCTTTCTCTGAATACTTTATTTTGTGTGTTTTTGTTTCAGATACTTTACCAACATTTAAGAAAGAGTTCACATCAGCTGGGCCAGCATAAGCTGAAACAACGTTTGTCCCAACTGCCATATCATAAAGTCCCCATTCTGGTTTAAAAAGTACTTCTTCTCCATAAGTAACAGTACATTCATCAAATGTTATTAATAGAATTTTACCTCTTAAACCTCTTGTTCCTGTAATTGCTTTACCTTTTACAATAATACCAGTTTCAAATTCTAGAGTCATAAATTCACCTTCATAAATACCATAAGCTTTTAAATCTCTAGGACTCATATCTTCAATAGCTAAATTGATTCCTTTTAATTTACCAACAGGACTACCAAAGCCATCTTTATGAACATTTATACCATGCCCAATTAACTCTTTATCTCTACTTGCTAAAGCTGTTTCACCTATTGTTTGTATGTATGCAACTTTATTGTTTTTATCTTTTATTACACGTTCAAAAACACCAGAAATCTGTATTCCAGTTGATAGTTCAATTGTTCCAAGATTATTAGAATCGATTAATTTTTCTACACCTTTTAACCCTCCAGTTCTTAAAGCTATAGTGTTAGCAAATTCATCTAACACCATACTTAAATGAGCAAAATCTGGAGTTACAAAAAGTTGAGGTTGAGGTTTAGTAATATCAAAGCTTTCTTTAGCAGCTTCTATAGAATAAGGTACTTTTTTCACAGAGTCTTGCAAACACCATTTACTTTCTCCTATAGAAGATAAGAGTCCAGCTCCATAAATCTTTGGGTTTTCAAGATTTCCTATTAAACCATATTCAACTGTCCACCAATGTAAATTTCTTATTTGAGCCATTTCAGACAATTCTCCTAAATTATCTTGCAACCACTCAACTTTTTCTTGAGCTTCTTCAATTTCATTTTGAGTAGAATTTGGATCTTCTTTTAAGATAGATAACAAGCGAATTGCTTCATACATTTCATAATCTTTAGAAGAAGAAATAGCTTTGCTACCAATTTCACCAAAACGTCTTAAATACTCAGAGTATTCTGGGTTTGCAATTATAGGTGCATGTCCTGCTGCTTCATGAATAATATCTGGTGCTGGTGTATATTCTATATGATTTATAGTACGCATATCTGATGCAATTACTAAAACATTATAAGCTTGAAACTCCATAAAAGCATTAGGTGGTATAAAACCATCAACAGAAACTGCAGCCCAACCAATTTCTTTCAAAATTCTGTTCATACCTTCCATTCTTGGAATTTCATTAACCAAAATACCAGTTTTATCTAAGCCAGGAATATATGATTGATGCGCAACTTTACTTAAATAATCGATATTCATTCGCATAACATACCTCCAAACTGCCTGATTTTGATAAGTATATTCTTCATAAGGTTGTCTTACGATAAACTTATGTAAATGTTTAGGTAATTTTCTGGTAACTTCGTTTAATTCAAAATGTAAGCTCATTAAAAATATCTTAATAATTACTAGGTAAATTTATGAATTTTGTAAAAAAGTTAGTTTGTAAATCTTGTTAAAAATTTATTTAATAATCAATTACAAACTTTAACGCTTTCGTAGATAATATCCTTATTGCTATAAATCTTTCTTATTTTTACGCTTTATTCAAAAATTATGAGCAAAAAAGTTATTTTAATGATTTTAGATGGATGGGGAATTACACAAGACCCAAAGGTATCTGCAATTTATAATGCAAAAACTCCATATATAAATTCATTGTATGACATTTACCCAAATGCAGAATTAAGAACAGATGGTGAACATGTTGGCTTACCTGATGGACAGATGGGAAATTCTGAAGTTGGCCATATGAACCTTGGTGCTGGTAGAATTGTATATCAAAATTTAGCAAGAATAAACAAAGCTGTTGCAGAAAAATCTTTAGGTAATGAAAAGGTATTATTAGATACGTTTAACTATGCTAAAGAAAACAACAAAAATGTTCATTTATTAGGTTTAGTATCAGATGGTGGAATTCATTCACACATTAATCACTTAAAAGGCTTGTTAGATGTAGCAGCAGAAAACAATGTTGCCAATGTTTATTTACATGCATTTACAGATGGTAGAGATTGCGACCCAAAATCAGGTCATTTTTTTATAGAAGATATTAAAAAACACATGCAAAATACAACAGGTCAATTAGCTTCTGTTACTGGTAGGTATTATGCTATGGATAGAGATAATAGATGGGAAAGAATAAAACTTGCTTATGATGCTCTTGTTAATGGAAAAGGAGAAACTACAACTGATGCTTTAGCAGCCATAAAAAAAAGTTATGAGGTAAACGTTACAGATGAATTTATAAAACCTATTGTACTTACAAATTCAACTGGAGAAGCTGTAACTACTATAAAAGAAGGAGATGTAGTTTTATTTTTTAATTATAGAACAGATAGAGGAAGAGAGTTAACTAGTGCCTTATCTCAGAAAGATTATTCAGATTTTGGCATGAAAAAACTCAATTTGTATTTTACAACAATGACATTGTATGATGAGTCATTTACAGGAATTAATGTAATTTACAATAACGATAATATAAAAAATACTATAGGTGAAGTTTTAGCAAATCATGGTAAAAAACAAATTAGAATTGCAGAAACAGAAAAATATCCTCATGTAACTTTTTTCTTTTCTGGTGGAAGAGAAGAACCATTTGAAGGTGAAAAAAGAATTTTAAGAAATTCTCCTAAAGTAGCCACTTACGATTTAAAACCAGAAATGTCTGCTTATGAATTAAAAGATGCACTTTGTGAAGATTTAGAAAAAGCAGAAGCAGATTTTGTATGTTTAAATTTTGCAAATGGAGATATGGTTGGTCATACAGGTGTTATGGAAGCAGCAATAAAAGCTTGTGAAGCTGTAGATATCTGCGCAAAAGATGTTATTGAAACAGGGTTAAAAAATGGCTATTCTACCCTACTAATAGCAGACCATGGAAACTGTGAAACTATGATGAATCCAGATGGCACACCTCATACAGCTCATACTACAAATCCTGTTCCTTTTATCTTAATCGATAAAGATAAAATTGAAGTTAATAATGGAATTTTAGGTGATATTGCTCCAACTATTTTAGACTTAATGAGTATAGAACAACCTTTAGAAATGACTCAAAAAAGCTTACTAAAACATGATTAAAAAAGTAACCTTAATAATTTCTATTTTATTTTTTTCGCTTAGTTTTTCTCAAGAAAAGAAAAAAGTTAATAAAGATAAAAACGGGTATTTAATAGGTATTGCAACAAAAGAAACTTTTCAAGACCCATCATTTAAACCTTGGTTTGAGAATAGATATAATAGTTATAAAACAGATCCTTTAATTATTGCTAAACTAACTTTTGCAGTTAAAGATATCAAGATTATGGGATATATGGGAACTTGGTGTGCAGATAGCAGAAGAGAAGTCCCACGATTTTTTAAAATTTTTGATGAAATAAATTTTGATGAAAATAATTTGGAGTTAATTGGAGTAGATAGAACTAAAAATACACCAGATAATAAAGCAAAAGAATTAGATGTTTTTAGGGTTCCTACATTTATCTTTTACAAAAACGGGAAAGAAATTGGTCGTTTTGTAGAGTATCCCAGAGAATCAATCGAAAAAGATATATTAAAAATTGTTATAGGTGAACCTTACAAACATTCTTACGATAGAACTATAGATTAACCTTTTCTAATCATCAATTAAATTCTAATATTTAACGTAACTTTGTGCCCTAATTTTTCATCATGATTATAACTAAAACTAGAGAAGAAATAGAGTTAATGCGTGAAAGTGCATTAATAGTTTCTAAAACTTTAGGAATGCTAGCCAAAGAAGTTAAACCAGGTGTAACTACTTTATTTCTAGATAAATTAGCAGAAGAATTTATTAGAGAACAAGGGGCAGTCCCTGGGTTTTTAGGGTTATACGATTTTCCAAACACGCTTTGTATGAGTCCAAATGAACAAGTTGTTCATGGTTTTCCTACAAAAGAACCACTAAAAGAAGGAGATATTATTTCCATTGATTGTGGTGCCATAAAAAATGGATTTTATGGAGATCATGCTTACACTTTTCCTGTTGGTGAAATTGATGCTGAAACTCAAAAATTACTTGACGTAACTAAAGAAAGCTTATACGTTGGTATTCGTGAACTTAAAGTTGGAAATAGAGTTGGTGATGTTGGTTTTGCTATTCAAAATTATACAGAAAGTTTTGGTTACGGTGTTGTAAGAGAATTAGTAGGACATGGTTTAGGAAAGAAAATGCACGAAGACCCAGAAATGCCAAACTATGGTAAACGAGGTCGTGGTAAAAAGTTTGTAGAAGGAATGGTTGTAGCTATTGAGCCTATGATTAATATGGGAACTCATAGAATAAAACAACATGCAGATGGTTGGACAATTACTACTTTAGATAACAAGCCTTCTGCTCATTTCGAACATGATGTTGCAATTGTAAATGGTAAACCAGAATTGCTTTCTACGTTTCAATATATTTATGATGTACTTGGTATTGAAAGTGATGAAGAAAAAGAATTCAGGCAAAACTTATAAAAATTATGTACATCAACGAAATAACACCTAAAGAAATCGTTAAAGGTTATAAAGCGAGATTTGTACATACAGAATCTCATACTATTGCTTTTTGGGAAGTTGAAGCAGGTGCTGAAATTCCTATTCACTCTCATTTTCACGAGCAAACTATGGTTGTAAATGAAGGGAAATTTGAATTTACACTAAATAACGAAACAAAAATATATGAAGCAGGAATGTTCGTTAATATTCCCCCTCATGCAAAACATGGTGGAAAAGCTATAACAAACTGTAAACTTACAGATATCTTTTGTCCAGTTAGAGAAGATTATAAATAGTTTCCAAATTGAAATCTGTGTTTAAAACCATCTTAAATATAATACCTAGAACATGGTTAATTAAAATTAGTTTTTGGGTTAAACCAATAATAGCTTGGTATTTAAAAGGGAATAAATATACAGATCCTATTGATGGTAGAAGTTTTAGAAAATTTTTACCATATGGTTATGGTAAACAACGTAATAATGCTTTATCGCCTTCAACTCTATCATTAGAAAGACATCGTTTAATGTGGCTTTTTTTAAAAGATGAAACTGACTTTTTTACCTCAAAAAAAACACTAAACGTACTACATATTGCCCCTGAACAATGTTTTCTGAATATATTTAGAAAACAAAAAAATTTATCATACATCACTTCAGACTTAGAATCGCCTATAGCAGATGTAAAAGCAGACATATGTAATTTACCTTTTAAAGAGAATGAATTTGATGTTATATTTTGTAATCATGTTTTAGAACATATTCCAGATGATAAAAAAGCAATGCAAGAACTTTATAGAGTTTTAAAAAAAGGTGGTTTTGGTATATTTCAAATTCCACAAGATCTTTCTAGAGCAACAACTTTAGAAGATAATTCAATAACTGACAAAAAAGAAAGAGCCAAAATTTTTGGTCAATACGATCATGTGCGAGTTTATGGCAGGGACTATTTTGATAGATTAAGAAATGTTGGTTTTAAAGTTGAAGAAATAGATTATACAAAAAAAATCGCTCCAGAAAAACTAGAACGATTTTGTTTGATGAAAGGAGAAATTCTCCCAGTATGTTTTAAATAGTTAGTTAGAAGTATTCTTATTTACAAATTCTTCTTTTTTTTCTAATTGTTCTTCACCTAAAATAATAAATCCATTTCTCATTAATTGATAGGCTCCATTATCTAATTTTACTGCAGTAGTATTACCAGTATAACCTTTACTTTCATCTATTGCATCTGAAACTTCAGTTCCATTTTGATTTATCCAAACTCTTGAAGAACCTTTTAATGCCTCAAATCTACCATCGTAAAATGGCCCTATAAATTGATAATCTTTGATGGCATCAATCATTTTACCATCAACAGCACATAAAAAAGCCAGTAAAGAATACCCTTCTTCAGCATATAAAGGGTGAATTCCACCACCTAAATGCCCACCAAATTTATACCATTCTTTATCCTTTTTAACCTCACCATCTTTATTAAACTTATCAATAACATCTGCTTTATCTAAATCTTTTAACAACTCACGTTCGTCTTCAATTGTTACTTGTTTTTGAGAATTTAATTCAAAAACAAATGCTTTTGTTGAATTATCAGGATAGGTAACTAATCTACCATTTCCTCTTGGCATCATTACTTTTCCAAAGTGAGTTGAAAGGTTAAAAAAGTCTGATATATTTGGTAAAGAAAAACTATTGTTTGTATTTGAATTATAACAAAAAAGTTTAGAAGGATTGTTTTCTGAGTTCTTAAATATAAAAAAACCATCAAAAGCTAAAACATCAACATATTCATTTGCAGCAGAAATAATTTCTCCTATATCATTAATTAATCCATAAAAATTTCCTCTTTTATAGAGTGCAATATTATTTTTATTGAATGTAAAAATAGAATCTAATTCTATCTCTAATGATTTTGATTTATTATCCCAAACCGATTCTAGAGAGTCAATCTTTTTCTTATATAATTCTCTTTTTCTTTGTTGCTCTTTTTCATATTTTATCTCCTCTTCTACTCTTTCAATATTCTCTAATATTGGTACATACAAATCTTCTATATGTAACCTATATTCTTCAGTACTTTTCTTTTTTGTTAAAAGATCATATTGTTTAAAATAGCTTTCTGCCTTCTTTAGAAGAGCTATTTCTTTTTCTAACGTTTCTTGCTTTTGGTGAATTTCAAAATATATTCTACAGCCTAGAATTGCAATATTTTTATCTGTTATCGTATCTAGCCTTTCTAAAGCTTTTTCGAAATATTCTGCTGCTAAAGTAAAATCAACAGTTTCTTCAATAGCCTTATTTGCTCTTTTTATATAAGTATTAGCAATTGCCTCATCTAACTGACTATAGGTTGTGAGAAATGCAAAAAAACAAAGTATAAATAATACCTTTTTCTTTGAAGTAATCATAGGTGCAAAATCTTTTTTGCAAGATACAAATTTAAAAGACTAAATTATAGCTTATTAAAGTTTTGCTTTACAAATTAGTATATTCTGATAAATCACCTTTTTTATTATGATAAATAAGAATAACTTTCAATTCTTTTTTAGCTTCTAAAAATGCTAAAGTTTTTTCAAGACCCATAGCCATAAATGCAGTTGCATATGCATCTACATCTGCACAGTCTGCTTCTGCAATTACAGATGCACTTAATAAATTACTTTCCTTAGCATAACCTGTTTTGGGGTTTATTGTATGTACATATTTATTTCCTAAACTATCTACTCTAAATTTTATATAGTTTCCAGAAGTAGCCATAGACTTGTTAGTTAAGTTAATGGTTTTAAAACCATTATCTATGTTAAGGGGATCTATTATTTGAATTAACCACGGCTTATTATCATGTTTTACTCCTTTAGCTCTAATTTCGCCACCAATTTCTATTAGATAATTTTTTATTCCTTTTTCATTAAAAAATCTGGCAACTATATCAATACCATATCCTTTAGCAATTGAATTAAAATCTAAATAAATTTCAGGATACTCTTTAACCACCCTGTTTTCTATAAGTTTTACTTTATTAAAACCAACATATCTCATTAGTTCTTTAATATCTTCATCACTTAGATTTTTAATTTCGCTATTTGGTCCAAAACCATAAGCATTAACCAAATTTCCAACTGTTGGATCAAAAAAACCATCTGTTTCATTAAAAATCTTTTTTGACTTCGTAAAAACTTCTTTAAAATAATCATCAATTAAAACTGATTCATTTCCATTATTAATTTTTGAAATATCTGAGTCTGGTATGTAAGTAGAAAGAGAATTGTTTATTTCATTAAATAAACTATCTAAAGATTTTTGGTAGTTTTTATCTGAATTTAAGTAGGTTATTTTATATGTTGTACCAAATACAAAACCTTTTAGTGTAAAATCTTTTTTTAAATCTTGATTTTTACAAACTGAAAAGAGTAGTATAGTTGATAGAAAAAATATGATTTTTATTGATTTCATAACAAAAGTTAATATTCACAAAAATAGGCTATAAAATTTTCATAAAAAGAGATGAAAATGATTATTTTATGTAGTGTTTTTGTTAAATTTGTATTGAAATTAAATTAAACGATCAATGAAAAAATTTATCACATTAGTATTAGTTACCATTTTTATTTCTTCTTGTGTTACAAAAAAAGAATATTTGGCATTAGAAGCTAAACATAAACAAACTAAAGAAGAGCTTTTAAAAGTAGAAACGAGTTTACAAAAATGTTTGATAGAAAAAGAGAAGCAAGATACTAAAGCTTTTGCTTTAAGTGAGCAAGTTAAATCTTTACAAGATGATAAAAGAGTAGCTTTAAAACAAGTAGAAAACTTAACTGTTTTAACGCAATCTTCATCAGACAATATAAAGAATGTAATATCTCAATTAAGCGAAAAAGATAAATACATTAATGGTATTAGAAAAGCAATGACTCAAAAAGACTCATTAAACTTAGCTATTAAATACCATCTTACTAAAAACTTAACTGATGGAATTCAAGATAAAGACATTGAAGTAAATGTTGAAAAAACTGTTGTGTTTATCTCTATTTCTGATAAACTTTTATTTAAAAGCGGTAGTTACTTCGTAACTGATAAAGCTTACACTGTTCTAGAAAAGATTGCAAAAGTAATAAAAGGACAACCAGAAATGGAAGTTATGATTGAAGGTCATACAGATTCTACTCCAATTAAGAGAGAAGTTATTCAAGATAACTGGGATTTATCTGCCTTAAGAGCAACTTCAATTACAAGAGTTTTACAATATAAGTATGGTGTTAAACCAGAAAGATTAATTGCTGCAGGTAGAAGTCAATATGTACCTTTAGCACCAAACGATACTGCAGAAAACAAGTCTAAAAATAGAAGAACTAAGATTATAATTATGCCTAAATTAAATCAGTTCTTTGAATTATTAGAGCAAGATACTGAATAAGTATTTTTAAAATATTTTTAAAAAACCATCTGAAACCAGATGGTTTTTTTTTGCTATAAACCTTATATTTATAAAAAAGTTAGATGCTAAAACATCAATTAAATAAATACGCCCTTCTATTAGCAATTATCTTTATTAATTGTTCAGAAACTAAAATACTTGATAGTCCTAAATTATACATTACAGTTTTAGGAATTGCTCAAGATGGAGGTTTCCCTCATATTGGATGTCAAAAAGAATGTTGTGCAAATTATTACAAGGGAAAAATTGAAAGGAAAAGTGTTGTTTCTTTAGGTTTAGTCGATAAAGAAAATCAACAAAAATGGTTATTTGAAGCTACCCCAGATATGCATACTCAATTAGCAGTACTTGAAAATAATCATCTAAAAAAAAATAGAATTATTGATGGAGTGTTTATAACTCATGCTCATATTGGTCATTATACAGGATTAATGTATTTTGGAAGAGAAGCTTATGGCAAAACTGATATACCAGTGTTTGCAATGCCAAAAATGAAAAGTTATTTAGAAAAAAATGGACCTTGGAGTCAGTTGGTAAGCTTTAAAAACATCAAACTAAAAAAATTAAAACACGATTCTATTATACATTTAAATAAACAACTAAAAGTAATACCATTTTTAGTTCCTCATAGAGATGAATTTTCTGAAACTGTAGGTTATAAAATAATTGGAAAACAAAAATCTGCCATATTTATTCCTGATATTGATAAGTGGCAAAAATGGAATAGAGATATAATTGAAGAAGTAAAAAAAGTAGATTATGCCTTTTTAGACGCTTCATTTTTTAAAGACGGTGAACTGAGTAGGCCTATGTCAGAAATTCCACACCCTTTTATAAAAGAAACAATTGAATTGTTTAAAAATGAGAGTTTTAAAACTAAAAACAAAATCATTTTTATTCACTTTAATCATACTAATCCAGCTTTACAAGAAAACAGTAAAGAGCGAAAAGAACTTAAAAAATTAGGTTTTCAGTTTGCAACAGAAGGTAATATTTACGAATTATAAAAACATAATGAATAAAAGTATTTTAACAGCTATAATGATTCTAATTTCCTTGACGTTACATAGTCAAAATAGAAAAATTATAGAACTATCAGAAAATTGGAAGTTTCAAAAAGGTGATATTACCAATGCTTATCAAGTTGATTTTAATGACTCTAATTGGCAAATAGTAACTGTACCCCATGACTGGGCAATTTATGGTCCTTTTGATAAAAATATAGACATTCAAAAAGTAGCAATTGTACAAAATGGAGAAAAAATTGCTACAGAAAAAACAGGTAGAACAGGTTCTTTACCTCACATTGGCTCTGCTTGGTATAGAAATTTATTTTCTATTTCCTCTGCAGATATTGGCAAAAAAATCATCTTACAGTTTGATGGTGCCATGAGTGAACCAGAAGTGTTTCTTAATGGGAAAAAGATTGGTGAATGGAAATATGGTTACAGTTATTTCTATTTTGATATCACTGATAAAGTTAAAGAAGGAGATAATTTATTAGCAGTAAAATTAACCAATCAACAATATGCTTCAAGATGGTATCCAGGTGCTGGCTTGTACAGAAAAGTAACATTAACCATTAAAAATAAAGAAAGCGTTAGTCATTGGGGAACTTTTGTAACCACACCAATTGCAGAAGCCAAAATTGCGAAAGTAAATGTAAAAACAAAAGTCTCAAACAAGGTATCAAAGCTAAAATTAAGTGTTTATAATTCCAAAGGTAAATTAATTGTTTCCAAAGAAAGCACTGAAAATTTTAATGATGAGTTTGACACAAACTTAAGAGTTGAAAATCCAAATCTTTGGGATACTGAAAATCCTTATTTGTATACTTTAAAAACTGAATTATTTATAGGTAATCAACTTAAAGATGTAACTCTTACAAAATTCGGAATTCGTAAAATAGAATACATTGCAAAAAAAGGATTTTTCTTAAATAACAAACACACCAAATTTAAGGGAGTTTGTTTGCATCACGATTTAGGTCCTTTAGGAGCTGCTGTTAACAAAGCTGCTTTAAGAAGACAATTAACCATTCTAAAAGATCTAGGAGTAAATGCCATAAGAAGCTCTCATAACATGCCATCTTTAGAACAATTAGAATTATGTGATGAAATGGGATTTTTGTTTTTAGCTGAAAGTTTTGACGAATGGAAAAAGCCAAAAGTAAAAAATGGATACAATCGTTTTTTTGACGAATATGCTAAAAAGGATGTAGAAAATTTGGTGAGAGCAACTCGTAATCACCCAAGTATTATTATGTGGAGTTCAGGAAATGAAGTTCCAGATCAATGGGGTGCAGAAGGTGTTAAAAGAGCAAAATGGTTACAAGATATATTTCATAAAGAAGATTCAACACGTCCTGTAACAGTTGGCATGGATCAAGTTAAAGCAGTTATGGCTTCTGGTTTTGGAGCAATTATGGATATTCCTGGTTTAAACTATCGTGTGCACTTATATGATGAAGCTAATGAAAGATTTCCACAAGGATTTATTTTAGGATCAGAAACAGCTTCTACAGTAAGTTCAAGAGGAATTTATAAGTTTCCTGTAGAAAAAGGAAGTATGGTAAAACATGATGATTTCCAAAGTTCATCCTATGATTTAGAATTTTGTAGTTGGTCTAATTTACCAGAAGATGATTTTATACTTCAGGATGATAAAGAATGGGTAATGGGAGAATTTGTTTGGACAGGTTTTGACTATTTAGGAGAACCAACACCTTATGATGAAAAATGGCCATCTAGAAGCTCTTATTTTGGCATAAATGATTTGGCTGGTTTACCTAAAGATCGCTACTATTTATACAGAAGTAGATGGAACACAAAAGATGAAACTCTTCATATTTTACCTCATTGGAATTGGAAAGGTCGTGAAGGAGAAAAAACACCTGTGTTTGTTTATACGAGTTACGATAGTGCAGAACTTTTTGTAAATGGTAAAAGCATGGGAGTTCAACATAAAACAAAAGATAAAACTCCACAACACAGATATCGTTTAATGTGGAATGATGTTACCTATCAACCTGGTTCTATTAAAGTAGTTGCCTTTGATAAAGATGGAAAACCTGCAGCTGAAAAAGAAATCAAAACGGCTGGAAAACCGCATAAACTTGTTTTAGAAGCAGACAGAACTGTACTAAAAGCTGATGGCAAGGATTTATCTTTTGTAACCATTTCTGTTGTCGATAAAAATGGAACTCCTTGTCCAACAGCTACAAACGATTTACAATTTTTAGTATCAGGAAAAGGAAAATTTAGAGCTGCTTGTAATGGAGATGCAACTTCTTTAGAATTATTTCATGAACCTAAGATGAAATTATTTAGCGGTAAATTAGTAGTACTTGTACAATCGTTAAAAGAAGCTGGAGAAATGGAGTTAAAAGTTACTGGAAAAGGTTTAAAATCTGGTAAAATTAAATTAACCTCTAAAAGCCTAACAAGATGATGAAAAAGAGTCTAAGTTTATTGTTATTACTCATAGGAATTAATATTTTCAGTCAGAGTAAAGAGAATGACATTCAAAAAATAACAAAAACCATTCAGAATTATTACGATGGTTATATTTACAGGGATATTTCTAAACTTAATAAAGCATTTGACACTATTAATGGTACAATGAAAGTTCCTATTGTTACTAATGGAAAAGTTACAGGTTACGCAAATAACTACTTCAAAGATTTACAAACAAAATGGGGAAATCGTGAAAAACTTTCTAAGGAAGTTTTACAAAATTGCTCTTTAACCATTTTAAATATTGATGTAGTAGATGGTGTAGTTGCCTCAGCTAAAATAAGCATGAAAGTAGATACTGTTACTTATATTGATATTTTATCACTAGAAGTAATGAATAATCAATGGAAAATTACCAATAAAATTTATGCAACAAGAAAGTAAGAATTAGGTTTTTTTCTTTTTTAAAAATGGATGAATCCAAATTTCAACTTTTGGATTTACATGCTCAACTGCCTTGTGAAACCTATTTAAATTAAAACTTTGAAAGTATCTAATTTCTTTTGTATCATCCAGTTTTGTTTGGTACTTCAAAATCCAAAACCTTCTACCATTTAATCTAGTTTTACTTCTATTAATACTAATAATATTTACAAAAGGAATAACTGTTTCACTTGTAAATTTAACTATATAGACATTTTCTTCATCAAACTAAATTCTTCTAGATCTAGCAAATTGAAAATAAGCAACTATCGAAAATAAAAGAAGCCCTAAATAAAAATAATTATCAAGATTTCTTATGTAAAGAACAAGAAATACTATAATAAATGGAATAGTTAAAAACTTAAACCAATAAAAACGGGTACTTATAGCAATTCTTTGGCCTTCTTTATTTTCATTTACTAACATTATATTTAATTTTTATTTTGCAAGAATTTCAGCAATTTTAGGCTTAAAATAATTAGGCCCTTTTAAAACTTTACCATCTTCTCTGTAAATTGGCTTTCCATCTTCACCCAATTTACTCATATTAGAACGTTGTATTTCATTAAAAACCTCTTCTATTTTATCTTGCATACCATGTTCAATAATGGTACCGCATAAAATATACAACATATCTCCTAAAGCATCAGCAACCTCAACTAAATCATTATTATTTGCTGCTTCTAAATATTCTTCATTTTCTTCTCGCATTAATTTATAACGTAATAAATTTCTATCGCCAATATTAGCAACTGGTTTAGAATTCATGTTTAATTTAAATGCTTTGTGAAACTCGCTTACTGCAGCTATTTTGTTTTTCATTATTTGTTAAATTATCTGTTTTTTTTATTTGTTTAGGTCCATACCAAAGCCAAATTCCTGTAATACAAAAAATAATTAGTGCTAAACCTAAAATACTTGTGTAAGTTAACTTAATTTGTTGATTTGAGGTATTAAAAAAATCATCAAATAAAGAACCATCATGTAAATTTTATATCCAGTCAGAATGTCTAACACCAACTTGTAAAACATCACCTGTTACGCCATCTAATTGAATCTCATAGTTATTGTTTTTAAAAATATACTTAACAATTCCCTTGTTTTTTCTGATATCAATCCTATCTAACTCTATAATTTCACTTTTATCTATATAAGCTTCTAATCTATTATTTGCAATGTTTTCTAGCTGATAGATAGAAAGCCAATCCTCTAGTTTTGTTGATGTTCCTTGTAGTGTTTTTGGTAGAATTTTACCTGAACTATGTTTTTTCCATCCTAGTGTTAATCCTGTAAAAGCAACTAAAAGAAAAAATATTACAAGAGTAATACCAGTATATTTATGAACTTTTCTAAAATTTCTTAAAATTTTTGCTTGTTGTAGTCTTTTGTTGCTCAATTTTTATTTTCATTTTTTAATAATTTGCAAACATGCAAAAAGTTAACTTATTTAATTCTTAAGGATTCTTTAAAGTTTTCAACGTTTTTAGAATATTGTAATTAATATTAATTCGTAATTTTGCTTTTAAAAGAATTGAGAAATTCTTTCTTAAAATTTAATCTTATAAGTTGTGATTTTAAACGCTTTTTTTTCTACAGGTAGAATTATTTTTATCATCTTTTTTGTAACTGTGTTTACTGCATTAATAGTGTGGAGTTACAGAAAAGATATAAAGAACCACAAGCGATATTATAAAAATGCTGGCAAAAAAGTAATGCTTTATGGTGGTATTATTATAACTATTTTTATAGCTATTAGAATTCTATTTGGTAATTAATTTTTCTATTATTTAACAATTTTAATTCTACTTTATTTTAAGATTTATTTGTTTAAATCTACTCCAAACTTTTGAGCGGTATAAAATATAAATAATATAAGCACCTAGTTCTAAAAGATAGTAGAAAAAACTTATGCCACTAGGTGGATTGTGACTAGGCAAATAATTAAAAGTATCAAAAGCAACTTTAGGCCAATACCAAGCTTTAAAGCACACACCAAAATACTCTGCAAAAGCAATAACTTAGTGGTAAGTTAAAAATAGTAATTGGTATTTAGGTCTAAATAGAAATAGCACTAAAACCCCTAAAGACATTACTAAACCAAAAACATCATCGTAAAGGAAATAATAAACTAAAGTATGAATTGTAAAAAATATATACAGCCAATTAATTACTGCAACTTTATTAGCTAGCACAACTTTTTCTCTACTAAATTCATATAAACGTCCAATACAAATTGCATGCATAAAAAATACGTAAAGTGGTACATTACCTTTTCTATAAGTATACATATGAAAACCTAAAGACATAGTGTATTCTACTAGAGGACTAAATAAAAGCACGCAAATAAATAAGATTTTAACTCTTTCTCTTGCACGTCTTAAAAAATAAAAAAAAAATAGTTAAAACAACAGTACTTCTTATCCGTAAGAAAATTGAGTAGAAAAATAACTCCCATCAATAAAAAAAATAGGTATTAATAAAATTAACAAACCAACTTTTTTCCAGGAAATACTTAAAAAAGCCTTGTAATTATGTATTCTTAATGTCATTGTATTGTTTTATTTGCCTGAATCTTCTCCAAACTTTTTGATGAAAAATAATATAAAATAAAAAACACCAAATATCTAGTAAAAAATAGAATAAACTTATTCCACTTGGTGGATTATTACTTGGTAAAAACTCAAATACATTAAATGCAATTGGAGGCCATTTCCAGCATCCAAAGGCAGTACCACCAATTTCTAATAATGCTACAACAATATACATAGTATAGAAATACAATCTATCTTTTGGTCTTTTATATAATAATAAGAAAACTAAAATTGTCATTAAAAAACCAAAAATATCGTCAAAGAAAACTAAATATACAATTGCAAAAATCATAATTATTAGTGCAAAAAAATGTTCAATAGCCTTGTGATGTTTTCTAGCTAAAGGATCTTTACTAAAAATAAAAACTCTACCATATAAAGCTGCATGTCCTAAAGGAACATACCAAGGTACATTTTCTAATCTATAAGTATACATTCCTAAATAAATAGAAAAGAAGTACTCACCTAGTAAACCTAAAAAAACTGCATAAATCATTAATTTTCTAGTTCTAGGATAAGCTCTTTTGTACATCCACAAAAAACTTAGTAAAGCCAAAATGTTTATTGGAATTTGTGAATCTATTACATTTTTCGAAAATGAAGTTCCATCGAAATAAAGGATAAGTATAAAGCCAATGAAAATACCTACTTTCCTTAAAAAAGTTTTATTTAGCTGATTTAATTCTGCTTTTGGAATTTTAAATAGCAACATTGTTTGGGTGTTTAAAACAATCTGTAGTATGGTCATTAACCATTCCAACAGCTTGCATGAAAGCGTATATAACTGTTGAGCCTACAAACTTGAATCCAAGTTTTTTTAAATCATTAGAAATTTTATCAGACAAAGGGGTTGTTGCAGGTACCTCTTCTCTATTTTTAAATTGATTAACAACTGGGTTACCATCTACATAACTCCAAATAAATTTTGAAAAAGAACCAAATTGTTCTTGAATTTTAATAAATAATTGTGCGTTAGTTATTGCACTCTTTATTTTTAATTTGTTTCTTATAATACCTTCATTTTGTAATAAAGCATCATATTTAACATCAGTATAATTTGCAATTTTATGATAATCAAAGTCATCAAAAGCTATTCTAAAGTTTTCTCTTTTGTTTAAAATAGTAATCCAACTTAAACCAGCTTGAAAAGTTTCTAAAAGAAGAAATTCAAATAAGGTTGCATCATCATATACAGGTTCTCCCCATTCAAAATCATGATAATCTTGATACAGTTTACTTTCTGTAACCCAAAAACATCTTGTTTTCATTAATTTATTTTAATTGGCTTAATTGCAGTTTGTCTTGTATTAACGTATTCGAAAGTATTATCACCAAAAAAACCTGCCTCTTCTAACATAATTCTAATGTCTTTATTCCATTCTTTTATATGCACTGTCGTATTTAATTCTATTGCATAAGCTGTATTTTTCTGTAGAGGATAATCGCCATTAAAAGGAACTCCTTCTTGAGAATCCCACATACCAATTGTAGTTCCAGCAGAATGACCATATTTACCTAAAGGATGTGTGTAAATTGAAGGTCTTAATCCTTCTTTTTTTCCTTGAGAAAGAGATGTTAATAAAATTTCGTTTCCAGTTCTTCCAGCTTTCATATTGTTTGTTAAAATATCTTGTACTCTATTACCTAATTTAAATGCATCATTTAAAAATGATGGAACGTTAGTTTCATCATCTTTTAATACATAAGCATGTTGCTGACAGTCTGTATTTAAGCCAATATAAGTTATCCCAAAATCGCAGTGTAATAAATCTCCCTTTTGAATAATCTCTGTAGGTTTACTTTTAGAAAATGATTCTATATGAGATTTTAAAGCTTCGTTATTTCGTTGAATGTCTATGGTTGGATGAAACCATGTTTCTAACCCTAAATCTGTAACTTTTTGACGCATAAACCAAACCAAATCGTTGGTTGTTGTTACCCCTGGTGTTATGGTTTTATCAGAAAATGTATCATCTATAATATCATGAGTAATTTTAACCAATTTTCTGAACAACTCCATTTCTTTTTGGGTTCTTGTTTCAATCCAAGCAATTCCTAATTTTTCTGCTGACACAAATTTTGAAGTAATTTCTTCTGGCATATTTGCAGTTAATTCATCATAATCTGTCTTAACCAAACCATCTGCTAAAGCAAAATGTTTAGACATATTTAAACCTATTTTTTTTGGATTTCTATCAGATATTATTTTTTCTAAAGCTTTCCATTGATTAGGCTCTTCTTCTTTATTCCAAGCAGACTTAATGCTTTTTCCAATATCATATCTAGCAACTGCTAACCTCTCTAGTGTATTTTTTTCTTTATTTCTATAAAAAACAATAATAGTTCTTCTTCTTGCATTAAGCCAAGTGGCAGGTAACATTGTTTTTAAAATTGGATCTTCATTATATTCTCTAGAAATTAAGAGCCACATATCTAAATCAACTTTATCCATTAATTCTGGAAGTAAATTTGAAAATCTATCTTCTAGTAGTTCATCTTTTAATGCTGCTCTATCTTTTTCATTTAGAATGTTATAACTATTCTTTTCAAATTCTTTATTTGAACATGAAAGGCATGCTATAAAAAGTGTAAATAAGATTACTTTTTTAATCATCTTGAAAATTATTTAGGATTTAAAATTAGTGTTAAATCAGTTAAATTCCTATGCGAATTACAATATATTTTATAATTTTAAGAGGGTAAAATTACTTGACAATGAAGTTTTTAAAGTATTTAATTTTTCTTACAATTTTTGCAAGCCTTTTATATGCTTGTGGTTCTTCGCTTATAAACAATTCTAAGAATATAAAAGAAGAACCTGTAAAAATTGCTAACGATAGTTTAGAATACGAAATCATTATTATAGATCCAGGATTTACAAATTATATAAATGCTATTGCACAACCAAGAGGTTTTTATTCTCAGAAATATATGGAAATTAGAAATATTGCTTGGGTACTAACTTGGAACCAAAGAGCAAGGAATCTAAATACATTTAACCCAAATATCTATCAAAACGAAATTGATTATGATAGAAATATAGATTACGGTTATGAAGTAAATTACCTGTTATTTAATTATTTCTTGTTTGCTCAACAAAAATATAATATGGATTTAGGAGGTGGTTTTAGAAGACAAAGAATTAATTAGCTTCTCTTTTCATAACGAATAAAACTGTAATCAAACTTATTTTTTTCATCAGCTTTAAAACTCTCTCTTTTAACCTCTTTCCAAACTTTAGTATTTATTTCTGGAAAAAAAACATCTGCATCAAATGAATGATGAACAATAGTTATCTCTAAAGCATCTGCTAAACTATTATCTAATGCATACTTATAAATCTGTGCACCTCCAATTATAAAAACTTTATCATCTTTTGGAGCTAGTTTTAAGGCACTTTCTAAACTGTTAGCAATTAAACAACCTTGTTGAGTATAATCTGGATTTTTTGTAATAATAACAGAAGTTCTATTTGGTAATGGCTTACCAATAGACTCATAAGTATTTCTACCCATTAAAATATAACGACCACTAGTTAATTTTTTAAACCTTTTTAAATCTGCAGGTAAATGCCAAATTAAATCATTGTCTTTCCCTAAAGCATAATTTTCTGCAATTGCTACAATAATTGTAATCATCAAAATTAAAAATTTGTGCAAAAATAATTGAATTGAATCTTTATTTGACGTTTTTATAGCTTTTTACATGAAATTATATGAAAAACGATAACGATTTCGTACTAAAAACACTGAAAATCAGCGATAAAAAAAATTAAATAATTTTAAACATTTAATAACTTTTAATAGGTTAAATTCTCAAAATCAAATAAAAAATTACATCATTTTAAGATAATGGTAATTCTTAAAAATTAATTGATAATTGTATTTGTACGAAAAAACTACTTATATACATTTACAAAGTAATTTTATTTTATAATTATGTCAATCAAGAAACAATTTTTAAAAAGTAAACCAGTATGTAAAGTAACTTTTACTGTACCTGCTGAAGAAGCTAAGAATGTTGCAGTAGTTGGAACTTTTAATGACTGGAATGGTGAAGCAACACCTCTTAAAAAATTAAAAAATGGTTCTTTTAAAGGAACTGTTGATTTAGAAGCTGGAAATTCATACGAATTCAGATATATCGTAGATGGCGAATATGTAAATGAAGAACAAGCAGACAACTATGCTTGGAGTGATTTTGCAGGCGCAGACAATAGTGTTTTAAGTTTATAGTATTTTTTAAGTTTTGGAGAAGAAAAAGAGCTTTCAATTAATTTTGAAAGCTCTTTTTTATTATTGCACCCATTCTTTTATATAACTGTAAAAATCTTGTTTTTCAGTAAAATTATCCTCAGCTTTTAAAGTTAAATTATCGATGATAGTTTTAATTGCTTGTAACACCTTTTCATCTTCTATATCTGCAATTTTATCGTAGATATAATCTTTTAAAATATCATTCTTTATTTCCATAATATAGTTTTATTACAAATTTATAAAACAATATGCTCCAATGGTAAAATTAAGTTATTAAATAATAGTTAATTTATACTGCTACAACTCCCTTTATATGTGGATGTGGATTGTAATTTAGTAATTCAAAATCTTCAAATGTAAAAGATTCTATATCTTTTACTTTAGGATTTATCTTCATAGTTGGTAATGGTCTAATATCTCTAGATAATTGTAGTTCTAATTGCTCTAGATGATTGCTATAAATATGTGCATCTCCAAACGTATGAATAAATTCTCCTGGCTCATAACCACAAACTTGTGCAACCATCATAGTAAATAAAGCATAAGAAGCTATATTAAAAGGTACACCTAAAAAAATATCTGCACTTCTTTGATAAAGTTGGCATGATAATTTTCCATCAGCTACATAAAACTGAAAAAAGGCATGACAAGGAGGTAAGGCAGCTTTACCATTAGCTACATTATCTGAAAATGAGATTGATGTATCTGGTAGCACAGATGGATTCCAAGCAGAAATTAACATACGTCTAGAATTTGGATTTTTCTTTAATGTATTAATTACATCTTTTAATTGATCAATTTCATCACTATTCCAATTACGCCATTGATGCCCATAAACAGGACCTAAATCACCATTTTCATCTGCCCACTCATTCCAAATTCGCACACCATTTTCTTGTAAGTATTTTACATTAGTATCGCCTTTAATAAACCATAATAATTCATAAATTATAGATTTTAAGTGTAGTTTTTTTGTAGTTACCATTGGAAAACCTTCACTTAAATCAAATCGCATTTGATAGCCAAAAACACTTTTCGTTCCTGTACCAGTTCTATCTCCTTTTTCATTACCGTTTTCTAAAACGTGCTTAACTAAATCATGGTATTGCTTCATATTCTTTCTTGATTTTGTGTAAAAATAAAAAAGCATCACTCTTTAAAGATGATGCTTTTAAAAATAATATTAAGAAGTTATTAACCAATTATCATTCCTGCTATGGTAGCTGACATTAAAGAAGCAATTGTACCTCCAATTAAAGCTCTCATTCCAAACTCAGATAACGTTTTACGTTGGTTTGGTGCTAAAGAACCAATACCTCCTATTTGAATTCCAATTGATGCAAAATTTGCAAAACCACATAACATATAAGTCGCCATAATTATAGACTTGTTATAGTTTAAATGTATAGCGTTTGTTGCGTTTTTAAGTTCTGCCAGTTGTATGTAACCAATAAATTCACTTGCAGCAAGTTTTATACCTAATAATTGTCCCATCATTGTAGTATCTACAGAAGGCACACCAATCAACCACATTAATGGTGAAAAAACTGTACCTAAAATAAATTCTATTGAAAGTTCATTGTAAGCAGTTGTACTTGCTATTATATCATTTAACGACATAAAAGACCAACCAATAACTTCTATACCTTCAAAGCTGCCAAAGGCTTTTAAAATTCCATTTAACATAGCAATAACAGCTACAAAAACCAATAACATCGCACCAACATTAACAGCTAACTTTAAACCTTCTGTTGTTCCATTTGCAATAGAATCTAAAATATTAGAACCAATTTTTTCTTGAGACACTCTAACATCGGTATTTACATTTCCTGTTTGTGGATATAAAATTTTAGAAATAACAATTGCTCCTGGAGCTGCCATTACAGAAGCTGCTAATAAATGTTTTGCAAAAACCAATTCTAAAATTTTATTTCCACCACCTAAAAAGCCAATATAAGCTGCTAAAACAGCACCAGCTACAGTTGCCATTCCACCAATCATTACTAAAAGCATTTCAGACCTATTCATTTTATCTAAATAGGCTTTAATTAATAATGGTGCTTCCGTTTGACCAAGAAAAATATTACCTGCAACAGATAAACTTTCCATACCTGAAATACCTAATAATTTTGATAATAAAATGGCTAAAATTTTAACAACCCACTGTATTACTCCTAAGTAAAATAGAAGTGATGTTAAAGCTGAAAAGAAAATAATTGTAGGTAAAACTTGAAAAGCAAAAATGTACCCAAAAGTATTCATATCTCCAACCATACCAGCAAATAAAAACTCACTACCTGCTTTTGTATAGTTTAAAATTTCGATGAATATTTTACCTACAAAATTAAAAATACTTTGAATAAATGGTACTTTTAAAACCCCTATTGCAATTAAAAGTTGAAGAGATAAGCCTAAGAAAGTACGTTTCCAATCAATTGCTTTTCGGTTTTTGCTGAATAAAAAAGCTATTACAATTAGCACAAACATCCCTAAAACTCCTCTCCATAAAGTTGTTATCGAAAACCCTTTACTGGGCTTTATATAAGTGAATTCTTTGGTTGATGATTCATCTTCTATAACATTTACTTTGTTTAATCCATTTGACGCAGTAAAACTATAGATTACATCATTTTCAGTTAGTTGTAAAACTGAATCATCTAATTTTACAATATTGTAATACCTAACTGTATCTTTTGGTGTATTGTATTTAAATATCAACAGGTTATTTTGACGAATATAACTCCCAGCTGCTTGAAGGTTATCTTTACTTTTTAATGAATATGTAAAATTGTTGTTTTTTAAACTGAATAAATCTGTTTTTTCAACGGTAAATAATTCTTCTCCTTGCGCATTTTTTATAGAAGTAAAACTCCAATCTTTTTGAATATCTTGAGCAAAAAATGCAAAAGAAAGTAAGGCAAATAAAAGCGTTAATTTTATTTTCATTGGTGAGTTATTTTTAAGAGCGCTTGCTAATTTCGTCTCTAAGTTTCGCTGCTAATTCATAATTTTCATTAGCAACAGCTTGACTTAGTTGTTTATTTAAATCTTTTAGGGATAATTCAGAAAAATCTGATTTTTTTGGTTTGGTAATTTCTTCGAGTTCAAGAGAAGTATTTTCTGAATCTCCTTTTTGCTCAATAGTTAATTCTTCTTCTACTTTTAAATAAATACCAGCCTTATCTAAAATATTTTCATAAGTATAAATTGGTGCTTCAAAACGAACAGCTATAGCAATAGCATCTGAAGTTCTAGTGTCTATAACTTCTTCTACTCCTTCTCTTTCGCAAACTAAACTAGAAAAGAAAACACCATCAACTAATTTGTGAATAATAACTTCCTTTACCTTTATATTAAAGGTATCTGAAAAGGTTTTAAACAAATCGTGAGTAAGTGGTCTTGGAGGTCTAATTTCTGTTTCTAAAGCTATGGCTATTGATTGAGCTTCAAATGCGCCAATAATTATTGGTAATGTTCGTGTCCCTTCTATCTCACTCAAAACTAGCGCATAAGCTCCACTTTGTGTTTGACTGTAAGATATACCCTTTATGGTTAATTGAATTAAACTCATATATCATTATCAATAAAAACATCAAATTAAATTAGTCTTGACATTTTTAAGAGGCACAATTTAATAAAAATAATAGATTGATTTCTTTTATTACAGGAGTTTTTCAAAATAAAAAACCATTAGAAATTCTAATGGTTTTTTATTCCGATTTAAATTTAAAATAAAATTATGCTGCTTTAAAAGCTTTTAATTTTTCGATTAATTTAGGTACTACTTCAAAAGCATCACCAACAATACCATAATCTGCTGCCTTAAAAAATGGAGCTTCTGGATCTGTATTGATTACTACTTTTACTTTAGAAGCATTTATACCTGCTAAATGTTGTATGGCTCCAGAAATACCTATAGCAATATAAAGATTAGAAGCCACAGGCTTACCTGTTTGTCCAACATGTTCTGCATGAGGTCTCCAGCCTAAATCTGAAACTGGTTTTGAGCATGCTGTAGCAGCTCCTAAAACTTCAGCTAATTGTTCTACCATTCCCCAGTTTTCAGGACCTTTTAAACCTCTACCTGCAGATACTACAATATCTGCATCTGCTATAGTTACTTTACCTGTAACTCTTTCAACCTTATCTGAAGAAACTTTTGCTTCTACAAATGTAGCCTCAAAAGATTCAGTTGTTCCATCAACAACAATTTCATGAGTACCAAAAGAGTTTTTAGCTAAACCAATTACTTTTTTGTCTGAAGAAATTACTGTATTAGAAAATGCTTTATTAGAAAATGCTTTTCTTTTAACTGTAAATGGTGATGTACTTGATGGCAATGCTACTACATTAGAAGCGTAACCTGCATCCATTTTTACAGATACAATTGGCGCTAAGTATAAACCATCTATACTAGAATCTATAATTACAACATCTGCATTTTCTTTTGCTGCTACTTCACTAACAATTGCTGCATACTGATTTGCATTAAATGTAGTTATATTATCATTATTTACAGTTACTACTTTAGATGCACCATATTTATATAGTTCACTAACATTATCTGCATTAATTGTTAATGCAACAATATTAGTACCTAATTGTTCTGCTACTTTATTTCCATAAGAAACAACTTCAAAAGCACTTTTTTTAAACTTTCCTTGAGTTGAATCTGCGAATACTAAAACTGCCATATTTTATATTTTTTCTTCCTTTATTAATATTTATTGATGAAAAACGTTAAATTACTTTAGCTTCGTTATGTAATAAGCTAATTAATTCATCAATATTTTCTGCATCGACTAATTTAACTGCACCTTTAGGAGTTGGTTTTTCAAAGTTTTCTACATATGTTTCTACTTTAGCACCTTGTGCTTCAACAACATTTAATGGTTTTTTACGAGCCATCATAATACCTCTCATATTAGGAATCCTCAAATCTTTTTCTTCAACAATTCCTTTTTGACCTCCAACTATTAATGGTAAAGTTGTAGATAAAGCTTCATTTCCACCATCAATTTCTCTAGTTGCTGTCACATTAGAACCATCAACTTCAATCCCTACACAACCATTAATAAAATTATATCCTAATAAAGTTGCCAACATTCCTGGAACCATTTGACCATTATAATCTGCAGATTCTTTACCCGCAAGTACTAAATCGTAATTTCCGTTTTTTACTACTTCTGCCAATTCTTTAGCAACTTGTAAACCATCTGTAGGGTTTGCATTAACTCTAATTGCATCATCTGCACCAATTGCTAGTGCTTTTCTTAATGTAGGCTCAGTTGATGCTTCACCAACGTTTACCACAGTTACTGATGCACCTTGCTTTTCTTTAAACCACATTGCTCTTGTTAAACAAAACTCATCATAAGGATTGATAACAAACTGAACTCCATTAGTATCAAACTTAGTGTTGTTATCTGCAAAATTAATCTTTGAAGTAGTATCTGGTACATGACTAATACAAACCAAAATTTTCATATAAAATGCTATTTAATTATCTTTTAATTTATGCTACGAAATTACGGCTTTTTTTTAAAAAATACTATGCATGCATAATATTTTCGTAATTATTTAACAAATATCGAAAACGATTGAGTATTTTCTAACGAAAATGAAGATATATTATAAATACATCGTAAAAAAATTGATAAATATTTCCTTATTTTTGCTACTCCAAAATTTTTAATTCAAAGAAAAGAATGAAAACAGTTCAATTTAGAGAAGCCGTTTGTGAAGCAATGAGCGAAGAAATGCGTAGAGATGAAAGCGTATATTTAATGGGTGAAGAAGTTGCTGAATATAATGGTGCTTATAAAGCAAGTAAAGGCATGTTAGATGAGTTTGGCCCTAAAAGAGTAATTGACACACCAATTGCTGAATTAGGATTTGCTGGTATTGCAGTAGGCTCTGCAATGAATGGTAATAGACCAATCGTTGAATTTATGACCTTTAACTTTTCTTTAGTTGGTATTGATCAAATTATAAATAACGCAGCAAAAATTAGACAAATGTCTGGTGGTCAATTTAACTGCCCTATTGTTTTTAGAGGTCCAACTGCTTCTGCTGGACAGTTAGGAGCTACACATTCTCAAGCTTTTGAAAGCTGGTATGCTAATACACCAGGACTAAAAGTTGTAGTGCCATCTAATCCTTATGATGCAAAAGGATTATTAAAATCAGCTATTAGAGATGATGACCCTGTGATTTTTATGGAATCTGAACAGATGTATGGTGATAAAATGGAGATTCCAGAAGGCGAATACTTAATTCCAATTGGTGTTGCAGATATTAAAAGAGAAGGTTCAGATGTTACCATTGTTTCTTTTGGAAAAATTATTAAAGAAGCGTACAAAGCAGCTGATGAATTAGCAAAAGATAATATATCTGTAGAAATTATAGATTTAAGAACAGTAAGACCAATGGATCATGCTGCTATTATTAAATCAGTTAAAAAAACAAATAGATTAGTTGTATTAGAAGAAGCATGGCCATTTGGTAGTGTTGCATCAGAAATAACTTTTAGAATTCAAAATGAAGCTTTCGATTATTTAGATGCTCCTATTAAAAGATTAACCACTGCAGATACACCTGCACCTTATTCTCCAGTTCTTTTAGAAAAATGGTTACCAAATCATAACGATGTTATTAAAGCAGTTAAAGAAGTACTTTACATTTAAAATGTATAACTCAAAATAATAAAAAACCTTTTCAAAAGAAAAGGTTTTTTTGTTTTCGAAAACCATTTAGTAGTTAATGCTTCATTAAATTTAGTAAAGCTATTTAATGTACTATTTTTGCAAAAAAATTAAACCAAAATGACTAAAGCTAAAAAGTTAACTTTTGATGTACTTATTGAAATTCCAAAAGGAAGTAGAAACAAATATGAATACGACTTTACTTTAAATAAAATTCGATTCGATAGAACTTTATTTTCTTCTATGATGTATCCTGGAGATTATGGTTTTATTCCAGAAACATTAGCATTAGATCAAGATCCATTAGATGTTTTAGTATTATCTATAGAACCAACTTACCCTATGGTTGTTATGGAGGTTAGACCAATTGGTGTTTTTCATATGACAGATGAAAAAGGACCAGACGAAAAAATAATATGTGTACCAGTTTCTGATCCAGTTTGGAGTAAAAGAAGTGATATTAGCGATTTAAATCCACATCGTTTAAAAGAAATAGAACACTTTTTTCAAGTATATAAAGACTTAGAAAAGAAGAAAGTAGATGTTGGTGGCTGGGGAAATGCTGAAGAAGCTAAAAAGATATATTTAGAATGTGTAGAACGTTACAACAAAAGCGAACATAAGAAAAAAAGAACTTTTGTTATTTAACTTTTCAAATTCTTAAATCACCCAATATAAATGAGCTATCTTAAATTTAAGATAGCCTTTTTTTTATCAGGTAGATTTTATTACTTTTGGCGATCGTATATAAAATTTAATAATTAACTAAACTAATATGGATTTAATAGTACAATTTTTACCTCTATTTGGTGTTTTGGCAATACTTTTTGTTGTTATCAAAAGCGCATGGGTATCAAAACAAGATGAAGGTGATGATAAAATGAAAACCATAGCAAAGAATATTGCTGATGGTGCAATGTCTTTCTTAAAAGCAGAGTACAAAATACTTTCTGTATTTGTAGCTGCAGTAGCAGTATTACTTTACTTTAAGGGAGCTTCTGAGGAAGGTTCAAATGGTATGGTAGCTGTATCTTTTGTTATTGGAGCAATTTGTTCTGCTTTAGCTGGTTTCATTGGAATGAAAGTAGCTACAAAAGCTAACGTAAGAACAACAAATGCTGCAAGAACATCTTTAGGCAAAGCGCTAGAAGTTGCTTTTGCTGGAGGTGCTGTAATGGGCTTAGGAGTTGTTGGTCTTGGAGTTTTAGGCTTAAGTACATTATTTATGTTATATAGTGGACAAGGCTGGGAAATTTCAGAAGTTTTAAATGTACTTTCTGGTTTTTCTCTTGGAGCATCTTCAATTGCTTTATTTGCAAGAGTTGGTGGTGGTATTTACACAAAAGCTGCTGATGTTGGTGCAGATTTAGTAGGTAAAGTTGAAGCTGGTATTCCTGAAGATCATCCTTTAAACCCTGCAACTATTGCAGATAACGTAGGAGATAATGTTGGTGATGTTGCTGGTATGGGAGCTGACTTATTTGAATCTTATGTAGGTTCTATTATTGGTACAATGGTATTAGGTGCTGCATTTACTCAAATTCCTGCTTTTACAACTTCTTTTGATGGTTTAGGAGCTGTTTATTTACCTTTAGTATTAGCTGCTATTGGAATTATTATGTCTATAATAGGAACATTTTTTGTAAAAGTAAAAGATGGTGGAAATCCACAAACAGCCTTAAATATTGGTGAATTTGGTTCAGCTGGTTTAATGTTAATCGCTTCATACTTTATCATAAATCAAATGTTACCAGAAACTTGGAGTTTTAATGGTACGGAGTTCTCATCAATGGGAGTTTTTTGGGCTGTTTTAGCTGGTTTAGTAGCTGGTTTAGCAGTTGGTAAAGTAACTGAATATTATACAGGAACAGGTACGAAACCTGTTAAATCAATTGTTGCTCAATCTGAAACTGGTAGTGCAACAAATATTATTGCTGGATTAGGTGTAGGTATGATGTCTACAATGTTTCCAATTCTATTAATTGCTGCTGCAATTTTAGTATCTCATCATTTTGCAGGTTTATACGGTATTGCAATTGCTGCAGTAGGTATGTTAGCAAATACAGGAATTCAATTAGCTGTTGATGCATATGGACCAATTTCAGATAACGCTGGTGGTATTGCTGAAATGGCAGAATTAGATCCAGAAGTACGTGAAAGAACTGATAAGTTAGATGCTGTTGGTAATACAACTGCTGCTATTGGAAAAGGATTTGCAATTGCTTCTGCTGCATTAACTGCATTAGCATTATTTGCTGCCTTTATGCAAACTGCAAAAGTAACTGCTATAGATGTTTCTAAACCAACTGTAATGGCTGGTTTATTAGTTGGTGGAATGTTACCATTTGTATTCTCTGCACTTTCTATGAATGCTGTAGGTAGAGCTGCAATGGCAATGATAGAAGAAGTTCGTCGTCAGTTTAGAGATATTCCTGCTTTAAAAGCTGCGTTAGAAGTTATGAGAGCTGTAGATTCTGATATGTCTAAAGCTACAAAAGAACAAAGAGCAACTTTTGATGCTGCAGATGGTGTTGCTGAATACGACAAGTGTGTTGAAATTTCTACTAGAGCCTCTATTAAAGAGATGGTTTTACCAGGTTTATTAGCTATTGCTGTTCCAGTTGCTGTTGGTTTCTTAGGTGGTGCTGAAATGTTAGGTGGTTTATTAGCTGGTGTAACTACTTGTGGTGTTTTAATGGCAATTTTCCAATCTAACGCAGGTGGTGCTTGGGATAATGCTAAGAAAATGATTGAAGAACAAGGTAGAAAAGGTACAGATGCTCACAAAGCTGCTGTAGTTGGTGATACTGTTGGAGATCCTTTTAAAGATACTTCTGGTCCTTCATTAAACATTTTATTAAAGTTAATGTCTGTTGTAGCCTTAGTAATTGCTCCAAGTATTGCATTAAAATCTAATATGGTTTCTGAAAAAGAAGAAATTAAAAAAGAAATAAGAGTTGAAGTAAAAGCAGACAACAACGAAATGGCTGTTGCAACAATTACTACTACAAAAACTGTTGATGGTAAAACCGTAACAGAAACTAAAACTATTGAAGGAACTGTAGAAGAAATCGAAAAGAAAGCTAAAGAAGCTGGAGAATTAGTTGAAGTTAAAATTCAAAAAACTTCAGATGATTCTAAAGTAATAAAAAAAGAAGTTAAGATTATTGAGAAAAAAGAATAGTTAAACTTCTCACTTCATAAAAAAATCGCTGATTAATTTCAGCGATTTTTTTTGCTTTAAAATTAATTAATAAGATTAAATTGAATAATATCATTCGTACTTTTTTGTGCTAAACTACATATTGCTTGTTCACTTAATTGGAGTACTCTTGGGTAACCTCCAGTTACTTGACAATCTTTCATTAATATTATTAAAACACCTGAGGGTGTAAGTTGTACTGTACCTGGTAAAACTGCCGATGTTAAAATTTGTGGTATGGTATTATTTAAAGGTTCATTTAATCGATAACCCATTCTTGAGTTTTCTTTAGAAATCGTAAATTTTTGCTTACATATTAATTGCTTATTTTGTTCTGATAGTAAATCAAATTCTGGCCCTTTAAAGCAAGTTAATTTTTCCTTTTTAATATAATCTAAATTAATTTTTACAGAAGTAAAAGTGTTTGTATTAATTGAACTAAAAGTTTTTATAGGTATTATATCTCCTTTTCTAAGCTGATATTTAGAAGTAATATTTTTATAAAAACTTCTACTTTTTAAAACCTTTTCAGACTTAATTCCACTTTTTACAGCTAAATAAGCTCGAACTCCATACTTTGTTTTACCAAAACTAATAACATCGTTTTTTTGAATATATATTTTAGTGTTTAATGGAATTTTTACATGATTTAACTCTGGAGTAAAATCAGCACCACAAATAGCAATTTCAGTTGAAATTAAAAATTGAAACTCTGCATAACCAAAAGTAATTTCAATTAAAGCTTCTTCTAGCTTATTATTTAATATAGAATTAGCAAGATTAGCTGCTTTATTATCCATAACACCAGAAACTGGCACTCCAAATGCTGCAAAACCAAATCTACCTTGATCTTGAATTGTTGTTAATATTCCAGCTTTTAAGACCTTAATCATTTACTATTGTTTTAGGCTTAAAATTACCTGATTCAATTTCTAATAAAATAGCTTGATGTTCCTCTTTTGAGATAGCTATAAATTTTATTTGATCTCCTGCATTTATAAAACAAGGGGATTCTTTACTTGCATCAAAAAATTTGAGTGGTGAATTTCCTATAACATGCCAACCTCCAGGAGAATTAGTTGTATAAATACCAGTTTGTTTACCTCCTATTGCTACTGCACCTTTCTTAATATTTAATTCTGGAGCGGCTTTTCTATCAACATATAAAGCTTCATCTAAACCACTTAAATAAGGAAATCCTGGTAAAAACCCAATAAAAAAAACAGTGTATAATGATCTAGCATGCAACTCAATTATTGTAGATATACTTAAATTATTTCTTTTAGCTATAAATTCTAAATCAATTCCAAATTCCTTGTCATAACAAACTGGAATTTCCCAAGTACATTTCTTTGTAGTTTTATTATTCGTTAAAGATTCATAAATTTCTTTTAAATTATCAATTTCATTACTTAAATCTTCTATAACATTTTTGTATAAAATTGTAAGTGAATTGTAACCAATTATTAATTCTGAAATTCCTGTAATTTGCTTCGAAACCTGATCTTTAAAACTCAAGATTTTAGTTAAATTTTCTTGAGAAATGATAGCTTCCCATTCTACAAGAATAGCTTTTTCTCCAAAAGATTTATATGATGGTTGCTTACTCAATTTCAATACCGCATTTTGGTAGTTCTTTTGCTAAATATTTAACTATTTCTATAGCATTATCTGTGTCACCATGTACACAAAAAGTATCAGCTTGTATAGGTAAATCTTTACCTTTAAGTGTTTTTACTTTTCCCTTCTTTGCTATATTTAACACATGATTTAAAACAGATTTTTTATCAGTTAATAAAGCATCTATTAATTTTCTTGAAACTAAAGAATAATCATCATTATAATTTCTATCAGCAAAAACTTCGTATCTAATTTTAATACCATTTTCTATAGCAAGTGATGCTATAACTGAATCAAAAGGGACATACAAAAAGCAGTTCTGTAAGTGAAATTTAAGAGCATCTAAAAATAAAGTTGCTAACTTTTCATCCTTAGCTATAGCATTATACAAAGCACCATGTGGTTTTATATGATGTAATTTAACCTTAAAATTTGTTAACACATTCAAAAATAAATCGAGTTGTTGTTGTAGACTTTGTTTAAGATTAGCGTCAGAAATTTCTAGCAGTTGCCTACCAAAATTCTCTTTATCTGGAAATGAAGGATGAGCACCAACCTTGACATTATAGTGCAAAGCACTTTCTAATGTTTGATAAATAGTTTTTTCATTACCAAAATGACCTCCACAAGCTATGCTACAAGATGAAATAAATGGCATTAATAGATGTTCGTTTTCTACACCTTCTCCAACATCGCAATTAAGGTCTATCTTCATTTAAATAACATTTAATACTGTTAAAACTCCTTTTGTCCCTAAAAAAACAGTGACAATAAAAATTAAAACAGCAAACACATTTTGAAGTTTAGTATTTACATAGTTTCCTAAAACAGCTGAGTTATTCATCATCCAAAGTAACAACCCTGTAATTATTGGTAATAAAATACCATTCGCTATTTGTGCAAACTTTATGATTTCTATTGGTTTTATTCCAATTGATGAAAAAACAACTCCTAAGCCTAATATAATTATCCAAACTGCTCTAAAAGAAATAGATGTTAAACCACCTTTAAAACCTAAACATCCTTTTGCTACATAAGCAGCTGCTAAAGGTGCTGTAATAGCTGATGTAATACCTGCTGCAAATAAGCCTAAGGCTAAAAAATATTTTGCAAATTCACCATATAAAGGCTCTAACCCTTTTGCTAAATCAGCTGTATTCAATATTTCTTTGGAATTGATTCCTGATGCAGCAATAATTATTGCCATAGATACTAAACCACCTAAGGCAATTGAAAGTATGGTGTCTAATTTTGCTTTTTTTAAATCATTTTTATTATTCCATTTCTCTTTGACTAAAGATGCATGTAAAAAAATATTATAAGGAACAACTGTGGTACCAATTAAAGCAATTATAGTAAGAATACTTTGTTCTGGCATTTTAGGAATAAACAATCCAGAAAATAAAGCTGAAAGATTGGGTTTAGTTAATGCTGCTGTAACTATAAATGAAATACTCATTAAAATAACTAGAGTTATTAAAGCTTTCTCCAAAAACTTGTAATTTCCAATATAAAGTAAAACAAAAGCTACAACACCAATTAATAAACTATATCCATTAAAAGTGATATTATTAAAAGTATAACTTGATGTACCAAATATGGTTTCTAAACCTAAAATTCCTCCACTAATATTTCCTGCTTCATAAGCAGCATTACCAACAACAATTGCAGCTAGAATTAATGCTACAACTAGGTATTTTAGTTTCTTATTTTCAATAGAATTTCGTAATACTTCAGATAATCCTTTTTGAGAAATAATACCAATTCTTGCAGACATTTCTTGAAGTATAATGGTTGCAAAAATTGATAATAGCATTACCCAAAGTAAATTATAACCAAAAGTTACCCCAGCTATTGTACAGACAGTTACAGTACCAGGACCAATAAAAGCTGCAGCTACCAAGGTTCCTGGACCAATATTTTTAAACCATTTTAAAAACATAAAAATGCTATAAAGTTCCCTAAAGATAAATTATTAAAATAAAAAAACACCTTCAATTGAAGGTGTTTCTGTAAATATACTTCTTATTTAAAAATTCTAAAATGTATAACGTTGAGGACCTCCTCTACGTATTTCTTCGCTTGCATATTCTTCAAACTTTTTAAAGTTTTCTCTAAACGCATTCGATAATTTAAATGCAGTTTCATAATATGCTTTGTCGTTATTCCATGTTGCTCTTGGACTTAACAATTCTTTTGGTACACCAGGGCAAGTTCTAGGCTGTGCAACTCCAAATACAGAGTGAATATGATACTTTTCATAAGTATAATCTCCTAATTCACCGTCTAAAACAGCTTTAATCATAGCTCTTGTATACTTTAATGGCATTCTTCTACCAACACCATATTTTCCACCAGACCAACCTGTATTAACTAACCAAACATTTACACCAGCTTCTTTCATTTTTTTACTTAGCATTTCTGCATATTTTGTTGGATGTAAAGGCATAAATGGTGCACCAAAACAAGCTGAAAAACTTGGTTCTGGTTCATCTACACCAGCTTCAGTACCAGCTACTTTTGCTGTGTAACCAGATATAAAATGATAAGCTGCTTGAGCAGGTGTTAATTTAGAAATTGGAGGTAAAACTCCAAAAGCATCTGCTGTTAAGAAAAATATATTCTTCGGATTTTTACCAATAGATGGTTTTCTAATATTTTCAATATGATAAATAGGATAACTTACTCTTGTATTCTGTGTAATTGAAGTATCAGCAAAGTCAACATCTCCATTTTCATCAAGAATAACATTTTCTAGAATAGCTCCTTTTTTAATAGCCTCATAAATTTCTGGCTCTTGTTCTTTAGATAAATTAATCACCTTAGCATAACAACCTCCTTCAAAATTGAAAATTGTGTTTTCTGCTGTCCAACCATGTTCATCATCACCAATTAAACTTCTATCAGGGTCTGTAGAAAGTGTAGTTTTACCTGTTCCTGATAAACCAAAAAATATTGCTGTATCTCCATCTTTACCAACATTTGCAGAACAGTGCATTGGTAAAGTGTTTTTATATACTGGTAAAATGAAATTTAATGCTGAAAAAATTCCTTTTTTAATTTCACCTGTGTAACCAGTTCCACCAATTAAAGCAATTTTTCTTGTAAAATTTAAAATTGCAAAGTTGTGTTGACGAGTTCCATCAACAGCAGCATCTGCCATAAACTTAGGTGCATTAATAACAGTCCATTCTGGAGTAAAATTCACCAACTCTTCTTCTGTTGGTCTTAAAAACATGTTATAAGCGAACATGTTACTCCAAGGATACTCATTAATTACTCTAATATTTAATCTGTAATTATCATCTGCACATGCATATGAGTCACGTACATAAAGTTCTTTTTCTGATAAATATGCGACAACTTTATCATAAAGTTTGTCAAATTTATCAGTATCAAATGGTAAGTTAATTTTACTCCACCAAACTTTATCTTCTGTAATTTCATCTTTAACAATAAAACGATCCATAGGCGATCTACCTGTAAACTCTCCTGTATTAACAGCAATTGCTCCTAAAGAAGATTCTACGCCTAAGTTTTTGTCTAAAGTTTCTTGATGTAATTCATTAGAAGTAAGTTGATAATGAATTTTAGCATTTTTGATTCCTAGATTATTGAGCGAAATCGATTTCGCATTTGCATCTACCATATCAATATTTTTTATTTTTTTAATGTGAAGTAAAATTACACAATAATTTAAAATTGACCTTTAAATGATTAAAAATTATAGTATTATTATCATTTTTTAGCTTTTTTTATAAATAATGCAACCAAATACCCCCATCCTAAAATTAAAAATAAGCCACCTAAAGGGGTTATAAACCAAATTGATTTTGCTGTAATAGAAGTTAGTTGAATACAATATATTGAACCTGAAAAAAATAGAATTCCAATTATAAAAAGATAGCTAGCAATTTTTTTCTGTTTAGCTGAAAAGCCGCTATAAAGATTAATAATTAGCAATATAATTACATGATACATTTGGTATCTGACTGCAGTTTCATAACTATCTAATGCTTCTACTGTAAGTTTATCTTCTAAAGCATGAGCACCAAAAGCACCCAAGATTACAGATAGTAGACCTAATAAACTGATTATTGTTAAATTTTTAAACATAAATGTGGTTTTTTGTTAAATTTTAAACATTTATAGTATCTTAGTATTTAACAAAAATAAGCCTTTCTTAATGAATAATATTTTAATAATTGGTGCTGGAAAATCAAGTGCATACCTTATAAAATACCTATTAGAAAAATCTATTTCATATAATTTTACACTAACCATAGCAGATAAATCGATTGTTAATGCAAAAGCTCTAAGCAATTCAAATAAAAATGCAACTTTAATAGAACTTGATATTTTTAATGATATCAAAAGAAAAGAGTTAATTGCTAAAGCTCATGTAGTTATTTCTATGTTACCAGCGAGTTTACATATAGAAATTGCAAAAGATTGCATCAACTTAAAAAAACACTTAGTTACAGCATCTTACATTTCAAAAGAAATGAGAGCTTTAGAAGATAAGGTTAAAGAAGCTGGGCTTGTTTTTATGAATGAAATTGGTTTAGATCCTGGTATAGATCATATGAGTGCAATGCTAATTATTGATAGAATAAGAGATAATGGTGCTAAAATGTTACTTTTTGAATCTTTTTGTGGAGGACTTGTGGCTCCAGAAAGTGATAACAATTTATGGAACTATAAATTTACTTGGAACCCAAGAAATGTTGTTTTAGCTGGTCAAGGTGGGGCTGCTATGTTTATACAAGAGGGTACAAATAAATATATTCCATATCATAAATTATTTAGAAGAACTGAATTTTTAACCATAAATGGTAGTGGAAAGTTTGAGGCTTACGCCAATAGAGACTCTTTAAAATACAGGCATATTTACTGTTTAGATAACATTCCAACCATGTATAGAGGAACAATTAGAAGAATTGGTTTTTCTAGAGCTTGGAATATTTTTGTTCAATTAGGTATGACAGATGATTCCTACACAATTGAAAACTCAGAAAATATGAGTTATCGAGATTTTGTTAATTTATTTTTAGCGTATTCTCCTTCTGATTCAGTAGAATTAAAACTTAGGTCTTATTTAAAAATTGATCAAGATGATGTTATGTGGGATAAACTTGTAGAATTAGATCTTTTTAATCCAAATAAAAAAATAGGATTAAAAAATGCATCTCCAGCTCAAATCCTTCAGAAAATATTAGAAGATTCTTGGACGCTAAAAGAAGATGATAAAGATATGATAGTAATGCAACATCTTTTTGGTTACGAGCTTAAAGGAGAAAAAAAACAAATTGAAAGCAGTTTAGTTGTTAAGGGAGAAAATCAAACTTATACTGCTATGGCTAAAACTGTAGGTTTACCAGTTGGTATTGCTGCTCTTAAAGTTTTAAATGGTGAAATTAAAACACCAGGAGTTCATTTACCAATTTCAAAAGAAATTTACGAACCGGTTTTAAAAGAACTAAAAGAATATGGCATATCTTTTACTGAAAAACAAACAACTTATCTTGGATATAATCCAAATGTTGTAACAGGCTAATTACATTTTTAAATAATAATCTTTGGTAAGATTAATATAGTCTACTGTATACTTGTGCCTTTCTGTTTCAATAATTAACTGCTCTTTTATTACTGGTTTTTGTTGAAAAGAAAACTCTAACATAACACGTTTAACATCAACTTCAGGGTTCCCTTTAACCCAGCAACTTCTATTTAAATATAGTTTATTTGTTTTGGCTATGTCTGTAAACTCTTCAAATTCACTCTTGGGAATAATAACTCCAAAAACTCCTTCTTCTGACAATATTTTTACAACTCCTTTAATTAAATCTGTAAACGATAAAGCATTGGTAAATCTTGCTGTATTTCTTTCTTCATGGTCAGTCTTAAAACTACCATTATAAAAAGGAGGATTAGAAACAATTACATCGTATGTTTCTTCATCTTCACTCATCTCTTCAGCAAAATCTTTAAAGTTGCTATGATAACAAAACAGTCTATCTGCCCAACTAGATTGCTCAAAATTCTCGACAGTTTGTTCGTAAGCATTGTCATCTATTTCAACTGCATCAATGAGTTCTGCAAAAGAACGTTGAGCTAACATTAAGGCAATTAATCCCGTTCCAGAACCAATATCTAGAACTGAATTTACACTGTTGTTAAGTGTACACCAAGCTCCTAATAAAACACCATCTGTACCCACTTTCATGGCTGTTTTATCTTGATTCACACTAAACTCTTTAAACTTAAAAATTGCACTCACACTGCAAAAATACTAAGTTTGGGGAGTTTTGTATGGGTATTGTATAGCATATTTTAACATGATTAAAAATATTAACTGCTTATTTTTATAGAAATATATTTATGCGTTTACTACTACTTTTTATTACCCTTATCCTTTACTCTTTTAATTTCAATGCACAACAAATGCCAATTGATTTTGATGAATCTTCAGAAAATTTTTCTGTTTTTAGTGGTGTAACTTTCGCTAAGGTTTCAAACCCAGATGATAATACAGACCAAGTAGGTCAATTTATAAACAGTGGTAGCAACGATTATGAAGGTGCTTATTTAGATTTACAAAGACCTATTGATTTATCACAACACAATGAGATAAGATTAAATTTCTATAGTTATGATAATGATGCTCACAATATTTTAATAAAGATTGAACAAGGTAGTACTTTTGTAGAAGTAGAAAAAAGTATTCCTGCAGGTAATGAAAACCAATGGGTAAATGATATTTTATTCGATTTTTCGAGTTACTCAGGCACATATTCACGAATAACAATTTTTATTGATGGTGGTGAAAAAAAATCTGGAACTTTTTTAATTGACGATATAGATGATGGTTCAACACCTACAGATCCTAATGCATTAGATGTTGAATATACTAATCTAGTTTGGTCAGATGAATTTGATGGCAATTCTTTAGACACTAACAAATGGCATCATCAAACTTTTGGTCCAAATGGAGGAAGGTGGTTTAATGGAGAATTACAACATTATACAGATAGTGAAACAAACTCATTTGTTGCTAATGGTAATTTAAATATTGTTGCTAAAAAAGAAACAATAACACAAAATGGTATTACTTTAAATTATACCTCTGCTAGACTAAATTCTAAATTTGCATTCACATATGGCAGAGTTGATGTTAGAGCTAAATTACCAGAAGGAAATGGAACTTGGCCTGCAATTTGGACTCTAGGAAAAAACATTAGTGAACCAGGTTCTTATTGGGAAACACAAGGCTTTGGTACTACTCCTTGGCCAGCTTGTGGAGAAATAGATATTATGGAACATGGTCTTCATGCAACTAATGTTGTTTCTAGTGCAATACATACTCCCTCAAGTTTTGGTGCAACAGTTAACACTGCTACAAAATCCATGACTGATGTTGCCAACAACTTTCATAAATACTCTATGAATTGGTCTCCAAATCAAATTACTTTTTTAGTTGATGGGAAAGTGTATTACACATATAAACCTTCTACAAAAAATAGCAGCACATGGCCTTTTAATTTAGATCAGTTTCTTCTATTAAATGTTGCAATAGGTGGTTATTCTGGAACACCAGCTTCAAACTTTACAGAAGTTAATATGGCTGTCGATTATGTAAGAGTATATCAAAGTGCAACTGCAAGTACAGATAACTTTTTTAGTTCAAACTTTACTGTCTATCCAAATCCTGTTTCTAATAATATTCAAATTAAAACAAGCGAACCTATTCATAAAATTGAGATGTATTCTAGTTTAGGTAAAAAAGTATTAACTCAAAATAATAATCTAAAATCTATTAATGTAAATTCGTTATCATCTGGTTTATACCTCTTAAAAATAACTTCTAACAACAAAGTTGCAACAAAAAAAGTAATTGTAAAAAAATAAACAATTATTTACTTTTGTAAATAGATGTTAAGAATTATGTGTATTAAAAAAGTTAATATTTTATTATTGGTATTCACAATTTTTCTCTCATGTACTGTGGCAGGTTCAGATTAGGAAGAAATATCTTTAGCTGAAACAGATGTTAAATTAGAGTTCACATCTGCAGAACCAAACTACGATGAAATTGATTTTTCGTATTATGATAATAGTACTGATAAATTTAATTCTGAAACATTAAAATTTCAATACGATACTAATGGCAATGCTTTACCATTAGTAGTGTTATGGGAAGATTTTGGTTATAGGTTTATACGAGGTAATGCTTACAGAAATAATTTTAGCACAGCTTAACTAACTTTAAAGATTTATGTAAACGACGAGCTTGTTTTTGAAGAAACTGAAGTTGGTGTACCAAACAATACTTATGCAACAATAAATTTCGATTACACTATTAAATAGTTTTGCAGAGAGGATGGGATTCGAACCCACGATACCGTTTCCAGTATACTACCTTTCCAGGGTAGCCAGATAAACCACTCTTGCACCTCTCTATTTTCCAAAATTTAGGAAATATATAAGTCAATTAATCCTTCTGGAGTATTGACATGTATAGTAGATTTTTCTCTATCAACTTTTGTAATAAAATCATCTACCATAGGTATAAAAATAATGGTATTATTTCTGTTGATTTCAAACAAAGGTTGAGCGGCTTTTTCGTTAATTGAAACTATTTCACCAACTTCACCAAAATTATTATCAATTACAGTAAAACCAATTACTTCATGATAATAAAACTTATTGCCTTCTAATTTTGGTAATAAACTTAATGGTAGATATATATCAGATTTAAGTATCGCATCTGCATCTTCTTCACTAGTAACATCTTCGAATCTTGTTCTAAGTTGATTGCCTTTATGAAGAGAACTTTTTTCAATAAAAAATGGAATCAGATTGTTGTCTAAATCGACATAAACTGATTCCATTTCTGTATATAACTCAGGTTCGTCTGTATCTAATTTAATTACAACCTCACCTTTAAAACTGTGTTTTCTAACGATTTTGCCTAAATAAAAACAATCTTCTTTACGCATAATCGAAAACTAGTTTTATTCTGCAGCTTTCTCTTCTGTAGCGGTTTCTGCAGTTTCTTCAGTAGATTCTGTTGCTTCTGCTGAAACTTCTTCTGTAGTTTCTTCTTCTACAACTTCTTCTGGTTGTGCTGCAGCTACTCTAGCTTCATTTACAGCTTTCTCAGCCTCTAAAGCTTTTGCTTTTGCATCTTCTTTTGCCTTGGCTAATTTTTCTTCTTTAGAAGCTACTTTACCTTCTTTTTCCTCTAACCAAGCTTTAAATTTCTCTTCAGCTTGCTCTTCAGTTAAAGCACCTTTTCTAACTCCTCCTGCTAAATGGTTTTTTAATAAAGCTCCCTTGTAAGATAATATTGCTCTTGCAGTATCTGTGGGTTGTGCTCCATTTTGTAACCATTGTACAGCACCATCAACATCTAAATCAATTGTTGCTGGATTTGTGTTTGGATTATAAGTTCCAATTTTTTCAAGATAACGACCATCTCTTTTTGAACGTGCATCAGCTGCTACTATCCAATAGAAAGGCTTACCTTTTTTACCATGTCTTTGTAATCTAATTTTTACTGGCATAATTTAATTTTTTAAGGTTCTCGACCTTTGTTATTAATAATCTTACCATCTCGTGATAAGTGGGCGCAAATATACAAATTAATTTTATTCTAAAACTTTAAAAAACACTTATTTTCAATGATTTAAAAATCGTTCTAATTGTTAATAATTGCCAATAACAATTTTAGGTTTAATCTTAACTGATTTTGTACTTTTAATCTTGCTAAAACCTCATCAGAAAAACACTATATGTACTTAATTTTCGATACAGAAACTACTGGTTTACCTAAGAGTTGGAATGCACCAATTACAGATACAGACAACTGGCCAAGATGTATACAAATTGCTTGGCAATTGCATGATGACATGGGTAATCTTATTGAAAATCAAGATTATTTAATTAAACCTGAAGGATTTAATATTCCTTATGATTCTGAACAAATACATGGTATTTCTACAGATTTAGCAATCGAAAATGGAGTTTTATTAAGTGAAGTTCTTGAAAAGTTTAATGAAACTCTTTCAAAAACTAAGTTTATAGTAGGTCAGAATGTAGATTTTGATTTAAATATTATGGGTTGTGAGTTTCACAGATTAGGTGTTAAAACCAACTTAAACTCTTTACCTATTTTAGATACCTGTACAGAAAAAACAGCCCTACTTTGTCAAATTCCTGGTGGTAGAGGTGGAAAATTTAAATTACCAACTCTTACAGAATTACATAGTCATTTATTTGGTACTGAATTTGCTGAAGCGCATAATGCAACTGCCGATGTTGAAGCTACAACTCGTTGTTTTTTAGAGTTAATTAGAACAGAAAATTTTACTAAAGAGGAGTTAGATGTAAATGAAGAATACTTTAAAAACTTCTCAGAAGCCAACCCTAAACCAATACAATTAATTGGTTTAAAACACATTAACCTAAAAAGAGAAAGTGATAAAATTCGTAAGCGTTTAGCAAACGAAAAAGAAGAAGTTGGCACCATTTCTAAAACTGAAGGTTTAGCAACCTTAGAAGATGTAAAGTTTGCACATTTACACAATCACACACAGTTTTCTGTATTACAATCTACCATACAAATTGCCAATATTGTTAAAGCTGCAGCAGAAGACAAAATGTCTGCAGTAGCTATGACAGACTCTGGAAACATGATGGCAGCTTTTCATTTTGTTAGTACTGTTTTAAATCATAATAGTAATAGCGATCATAAAATAAAACCTATTGTAGGTTGTGAATTTAATGTTTGTGAAGATCATACCAATAAATCTATTAAAGATAATGGTTATCAAGTAGTGTTGTTAGCTAAAAACAAAAACGGTTATCACAATCTTGCAAAAATGTCTTCTATAGCTTTTGTAGATGGCTTTTATTACGTTCCAAGGATAGATAAAGAAATTATCAAAAAATACAAAGATGATATTATTGTACTAACTGGTAATTTATATGGTGAAGTACCAAGTAAGGTTCTAAACGTTGGTGAAAAACAAGCTGAAGAAGCTTTATTATGGTGGAAACAGGAATTTGGTGATGATTTATACATCGAATTAATGCGCCATAATCAAGAAGATGAGAATATTGTTAATCAAACTTTATTAAAATTTTCTAAAGAGCATAATGTTAAAATTGTAGCAACTAACAATACGTATTATTTAAACAAAGAAGATGCAAATGCACATGATATTTTATTGTGTGTAAAAGATGGGGAAAAGCAAGCTACACCAAAAGGTAGAGGTCGTGGTTACAGGTATGGTTTACCTAATGAGGAATATTATTTTAAATCTACAGAAGAGATGAAAAAGCTTTTTGCAGATTTACCTGAAGCTATTAGCAACATTCAAGAAATTGTAGATAAAATTGAAGAATTTACTTTAGCAAGAGAAGTTTTATTACCTGCATTCGGTATTCCTGAAGAATTTAAGGATACCGAAGATGATGAAGATGGTGGTAAACGAGGTGAAAATAATTATTTACGTCATCTTACCTATGAAGGTGCCAAAAAACGATATGGTGAAATTACTGAAGATATTAAAGAAAGATTAGATTTTGAGTTAGATGTAATTGCTAATACTGGTTATCCTGGATATTTTTTAATTGTCGAAGATTTTATTCGAGAAGCCAGAAATATGGGAGTTTCTGTTGGCCCTGGTCGTGGATCAGCTGCAGGTTCTGTTGTTGCCTATTGTTTATGGATTACGAATATAGATCCTATAAAATACGATTTACTTTTTGAGCGCTTCTTGAATCCTGAACGTGTTTCTATGCCAGATATCGATATTGATTTCGATGATGAAGGTCGTGGAAAAGTTATGGATTATGTTATCAAAAAATATGGCGCAAATCAGGTTGCACAAATCATAACTTATGGAACCATGGCTGCAAAATCATCTATTAGAGATACCGCCAGAGTTTTAGATTTACCTCTATTTGAAGCAGATAGAATTGCTAAGCTTATACCAGGAGTTAAACTAAAAAACATCTTTGGTAATGATGAAAAGAGTAAAAGTAAAATTGCAAGTTTACGAGAAGATGATAAAAAGAAAGTTGAAGAACTAATTTCTTTAGCAGAAGGAAATGGTTTAGAATCTGAAACTGTAACCAAAGCAACTATTTTAGAAGGTTCTTTAAGAAATACAGGAATTCATGCTTGTGGTGTTATTATTACTCCAGGTGATATTACCAACTATGTTCCTGTAGCAACAGCAAAGGATTCTGATATGTATGTAACCCAATTCGATAACTCTGTTGTTGAGTCTGCAGGTTTACTAAAAATGGACTTCCTTGGTTTAAAAACTCTAACCTTAATAAAAGATACTGTAAAAATTGTAAAAGCTAAACATGGTATTGAATTAGA
>JABXIJ010000069.1 GCA_013373105.1 Flavobacteriaceae bacterium
GTGCAGGTATGGCTCCAATGCGTTCTCACTTATATCATTTATTCAGAACAATTAAGACTGGTAGAAAAGTTACGTATTGGTATGGAGGTCGTTCTAAACGTGAATTATTCTATATAGATCACTTTAGAAAATTAGAAAAAGATTTTCCTAATTTCAAATTCTATATGGCACTTTCTGAGCCTTTAGAAGAAGATAACTGGAAAGTTAAAAAAGATATTAATGATGAAGCTGGTGATGGTTTTGTTGGTTTTATTCACAATTGTGTAATAGATAACTACTTAAATCATCATGATACACCAGAAGATATTGAATTGTATTTCTGTGGTCCACCATTAATGAACAAAGCTGTTCAGAAAATGGGAGAAGACTTTGGAATTCCAGATGAGAATATTAGATTCGATGATTTTGGTGGATAATCAAAGTATTAAAAATAAAAAACCGAGCAATTTTGCTCGGTTTTTTTTTGTGATAAACTTTTAAATTTCTGCTAAAAATGTTTCTAAATGATATATTGGTTCACCATTTTCTTGCTCGAAAAGTTTAGAATAATCCATTATATAAGGTACATTATCTAATGCACATAAAAGCTCAATAACTTTACATAACCCATCAAATAAAACTTCGTTAGATGTTGGGTTTTGTGGTTTTGGATTGTAATGACAAAGTGGAGTTTTAAAACCACAAGCATCAAGAAAAACTTTTTCAATTTGTAAGATTTCTTGAGGAGTATATCCATTAAATTTTCGACCTAAATTTTGATGAACTCTACCAACATAACTCAATTCTAAAGAACCATGTTGGTTAGATAAATGTTTCCAACTATCATGGTTATCTAAAATATTTCCAACTGCACAAGCTGTACAATCTTCTGGGTTTAATCTATTGTTATGGTAAGCATTGTATAGTTTTATAAGTGCTTGTTCTAGTCTTTGTGTTGTTTTCATCATCAATCCTTTTAACTTTCCTAAGTTAAGAAATTATTTAATTGTTTTCAATACCTTATTTTTTTTTTGAGATTTTAAACCTAAGTTAAAAGAACATTAGCTGTTTTTTAACTAAGTATTTAAGTCGTATTTTTGATTGATTATTTATAATTTATGAAAGCCATTAAAAAGACCTTAAAGAAGAAAGGTTATATTAAAATAAAACTAAAAAAAATTGCTACAAATCATTTAGAATTAAAAGCAAAGATTAACAATGTTAAAGGACGTTTTATTTTAGATACAGGTGCCTCAAATTCTTGTGTAGGTTTAGATTTAGTAGACCATTTTAATTTGCTTGCCACTGAAAGTGAAACAAAAGCTGCTGGAGCTGGAGCAATTGATATGGAAACACAACAATCAGAAAATAATTTACTTAAAATTGGCGATTGGAAAACCAAAAGTTTTCATTTGGTATTGTTTGATTTACAACATGTAAATACAGCTTTAGAACAACACAACGCTAAAAAAGTAGATGGAATTATAGGTGCAGATATTCTAGAAAAAGGAGCAGCTTTTATAGATTATGCTAACAAAGTTTTATATTTAAAAAAAGTAAAAAAATAAATAAGTATGAGTTTGCAAAAACAAGTAATGGATAAAATGAAAGAAGCAATGAAAGCAAAAGATACAGTTGCTTTACAAGCTTTAAGAGCAGTAAAATCTGCTTTTTTATTAGCAAAAACAGAAACAGGTGCTGGAGATGATTTAACTGAAGAGCAAGAAATTAAAATTATTCAAAAGCAAGTTAAACAACGTAAAGACAGTGCAGCTGTATTTATACAACAAGGTAGGCAAGATTTAGCTGAACCTGAGTTAGCAGAAATAGCTGTTTTAGAACAATTTCTACCAGAGGCTTTATCTGAAGAAGAAATAGAAAATGTAGTTAAAGCTACTATTGAAAAATTAGGTGCAACTGGCATGAAAGATATGGGTAAAGTTATGGGTATTGTTTCTAAGGAATTAGCAGGACAAGCAGATGGTAAAACCATTTCTACACTAGTGAAAAAGAATTTGATGTAAATCAATTTTATTATAAAGGCTCCATAGTTCAACTGAATAGAACATCAGATTTCGGCTCTGAGGGTTGCAGGTTTGAGTCCTGCTGGAGTCACAAATAAGAACCAATTAAATGTCTAAAACACTATTTTTTTATATAGTATTATTGTTTTATGGAGTTTTAAGTTCACAAACGATATCTATTTCATATAGCGATAATCCACTAGAATTGAGTCCATTATTAGGTGCAGATTTAGATATTACAGTTCAATATACAAGTGAAGTTGGTTCAACAGGTAATCATATTTATGTGGGTTTAGAAATACGTGATTCAAATGATAATTTTGTAAGTACTATTGCACAACAAACACTACAAAATCAAGCACCAGGTACTAATTTGCAAATTACTGTTCCATTATTTATTGCTAGTTATCATAAATTATCTCAAAATTTACCACAAGGTCATTATTATCAAGCCAAATCTATTTTATATAGAAGTGGTACTTGGACAAAAAATGCTGAAGTAGGTCATTGGAACACACCAAGTCTAACTTTACAAAATACCAACTCATATGATTTTAGCACCAATACTTTAAGTAATGGTGCAGATATTAGTTGGATTACAGA
>JABXIJ010000025.1 GCA_013373105.1 Flavobacteriaceae bacterium
ATACTCTTCTACTTCTTCTTTCGTATTTACACGCCCACCATCATTTTGATCATTGTGTTTTTTTTCAGTTTCAGATGCAAAACCATTAATAGAAATTAGAGTAATTGCAATTACTGTAAGAAATTGGATTGTTTTAGTTGCAATCTTCATTATAAATACGCTTTCTAAAATTTTGTGCAAAAGTAAATCAATAAATCAAAACTGCAAACCTTTTTTAACTATTATTTTCATTCAATATTTTGACTACAAAAACTGCTTCTGTTAATAAAAATATTAAGGCAGGTATTAATAGTGAAAGTCTACTGGTTTGCGATAAACTTTCTACGGCAAATACAGATTGATAAAAGACTATAGCAAAAAGAAGAATTTTTACCAATAATGTACCTAAATAAATGAAACCTAATTGAGATAAGAATTTATTAACATTAGAAAGTAGCTTTAAATTAACACATACTAATAATGAAAAACCGAAGTGAAATTGGTATACTTTATTAATTGAAAAAGGTAAAATTAGGTCTTTTTCTGAAAGGTAATATTCATGAATTCCTAATCCTACTAAATATAAACCAAAAAAAATTAAAGTGTATGAAAGTAAGGCTTTAATCATTTAATCTGTTTGCTTGTTTTATTAGCAAATACATGGCTGCAAAAATAGCGATGATTGTTATGGTTTCTGTTAAAAAAGTTAATTTAAAATAACTATCTAACCATTCTCCTAATAAAAAACCAAAATAAATAGTTAAACCCATTTGTAACCCTGCTCCAGAAAGTGCAAGTGCTTTATTTAAAGGCTCTTTTTTAGGTTTTGTTTTGGAATGGTTTTTCGATTGTTTTTTTAGATTCTTTTGAGTTTTTTTCATCCTCTATTTTTTCATCAACTACAACTCTCATAACACAAGTAGCGTTAAATGCAGCTCCTGGTTCTATAGATAATTTTCCAACAATAACTTCTCCAGAAATATTAGCTGCTGCTTTAACACTTAAGGTTTTTTGAACTTCTAATTTGCCAGATATTTTTCCTTCAATATCGGCATTTAAGGCTTCTACATTACCTTTAATTAAGCCTTCTGCACCAATAATTACTCTTCCTTTGGTTTTTAAGTTACCTTCTAAACTACCATCTACTCTAAAATCTCCTTCTGAAATAATATCACCAATTATGGTTGTTTTTTTACCAATTACATTTCTCTCCATTTCGCAAATTTAATTCGTTTTGGATAGTTTATCTAGAATAGTCTTTGCTCTTTTACCCTCTTCTGTATTGGCATAGCTTACAGATACAAATTCTAAAGATTTTTTATAGACTGTTTCATCTTGGTATTTACCAATAGCTAAAGCTTTCAACAATTCAAATTTTGGTAATAATTCAGATTGAGAAATTGATGGAATTAGCAAATCTATTTTAGCTACTGTTTCTTTATACTTCTCATCTTTATACATATAGTACAATTCTTTGTAGTTTTTTTCAACTTCACTTACTTCAATTTCTTCTTTTAAGTTAGCCTCTGGATTTTGAATAATTTGAGCAAATTTAGTGTTAGGATATTGAGACAATATTACATTTTTATGAATATTAGCTTTTGCCTCATTTCCCTCTGACTTATATATTTGATACAAATGCCAATTAATTGGAAGTATTAATTTTTCGTCTTTATTTAATATTGATGCGCTTTCAAATCTTTGAATTGCAAGATCGTTATTGCTAAACTGTTCTTTATATATTAGTCCAAGTTCGTATAAAGCTACATTTCTTGATGTGGTTAAACTATCGAGAATCTTTGGGTCATTTGGAATTGAGTTTAGGTAAGTTTCTACATCATACCTGTTGTTAGCAACTGTATTTTTTTGATTTTGTTTTGTAATGTTATCGCCAGTTGATTTTTCTGACCATCGCCAATTGTCTTCCAATTTTCTGTTTCCCCAAACTTTTTGAAACTCAGTTTTACCAAAGTTTAAAGATTGCGTGTTGTAAAAATACCAACTTCCTTTTTTTGATGTTCCTAAAATAGCACCTGAATTACCAAATGCTAATTGATTTAAACGAAGTTGTGCTGCATCTTCATCTGCTTTTTTAATTTTTGCTACATAGTCTTCAAAAAATTGTTTTTGATCTTCTTTAGAAAGACTTGCTATTCTTAAAATACTATCGTTTGTAGTTAGTGTATTTTCAAAGTTTATTAAAGAAGCTAAACCTTTGTGTTTTCTTCTTATTCTTCTAATTCTTAAGTCCAAACTGTCTTTAGATATTTGTAAAACACTATCGTAATAACTGCTAGCTAATTGATATTTTGCATCTTTAAAATACAAATTACCTAATCTTTCGTGTGTAAAGGTTTTTTGTTTATTCCCTGCATTCTTAGCTCTTAAAGAATTTTCATAACTACTGATTGCTAATTTTATACTATCGTTCTTTTCGTGTAAAACTCCTTTTTGAAAATATAGCTCATCTAAATAAGGTCTATTATCTCTGTTCTTAATCAGTTTATTTAGTGTTTTTAATACTAAAGCAGAAGATGAATCGCTTTCTACATTTCTTGCTAATTCTATATTAGCATGTATTCTATATTTATATGGTGCTTTTTTAAAGTTAATAAGCCTATTAAAAACTGAACTCGCAGAATCTTTTTTATTTTCTCTTGCAAACATTTGCCCTAAAATGAACAAATTTCTTGCTGCTTGAGTGCTATTTTCTAAGGTTCTAGTTGCCATTTGTAAGCTGTGTTTTGCTTTTTGTAAACTATCGCTTTTTACATAAGCCATAGCTAAAGCTGTATACGCTTTTTCTTTAACAATATTTGGTAAATCTGCTTCTAAAGTATCTCTAATTTCGAGCAATAGTTTCATGCTTTCAATAGCTGTATCTTCGAAATCGTTTCTAATATTTGCTTTAGCTCTCCAAATCTTTGTATCTGCAATTAGATTTGCATCAGGATAACTAGCAATTACATAATTAAAAGCTTCAATAGCAGGAATAAAACGTTGTTGATAATACCTAGCTTTACCTAATAATAAATAAGCATCATCTATTTGACGATTACGTTCTAAACCATTTATGTTCATGCCATGTTTCTGTATGGCTTTAACAGCTTTTTCTTCTGCTTTTTCGAAAGGTGTATTTGCTTTTTTTGTTTGATTACTTTTGTTATCAAACCCAGAACCAAGTCCTGTATTTCTAATTACTGGTGCTACTATTTTATCTTCATCAAAGTCTATGGGTTCTATGGGTAAAACCTCAAACCAGTCGTCTACATATTTATTATTAAGCTCTTCAACACCTTGTTCTAATGCTTCTTTACCATTAAATATTACATTGTATTTGGTAACTAATGTTTGAAAGTTTCTGCGTAGAATAGTATCCTTTTTTGGTCCACAAGAATCGACCAATAAAAGCAAAAGAATTATAGAAAATATTTTTAAAGTGTTTTTCACACGTATAAAGCTAATTTAAAATTTGATTTTACAAAAGAAAAACTCTTATTAACAACTGAAATCTATTGATTTTAGTATAATAAGAGTTGGTAAAAATAGTAATTAAATAAAAACTGCTTCTTTACACCGAAAAATAACTTTCTAATTCTTTTAAAGTTGCTTCTGATGTTTCTATATCTTTAACAACATTTCCTTTATCTAACACAACAATTCTCTCACACACTTCTGTTACATGAGTTAAATCGTGACTAGAAATTAAAACAGTAACTTCTCTGTTTTCAGTTAAGACTTTTATAAGTTTTTTTAATCGAATTTGGGTAGTTGGATCTAAGTTGGCAAAAGGTTCATCTAAAATTACTACTTGTGAATTACCCATCATAGCAGCTACAATACCTGCTTTTTTCTGATTTCCTTTACTTAAATCACGTAAATACTTTTTCTTTCCAAGAATTTCCTCATTAAAAAATTCATCAAATTGTGCTAAAAAGTTTTGAATATCTGCTTTATTCATGCCTCTTAAATCACCAATAAAATCGAAATATTCTTCTGGTGTTAAGTAGCCAATTAAAAACGATTCATCTATAAAAGACCCAGTAAAGTTTTTCCATTCTTCACTGGTATTTACTTGTATTTCGTTACTAGAAATAAAACCTGTTGTTGGTCTAATTAAGTCTAATAGAATATTAAAAAAAGTGGTTTTTCCTGCACCATTGTTTCCTACTAAACCAAAACTTTGACCTGTTGGTATTTCTAGAGATTCTATGTTTAAAACCTCTGCTTTACCGTATTTTTTTGTTAAATCTGTAGCCTTTATCATGTTAACTTTCTTGATTAAAAGCATGTATCATTACATACTTGTTTGTAATATATCTGTTTGTAATAAATGTCATTAATTTTTTGTGTAATGCTATTCCTATAAAACCTAAACTAGCTAAAACAGTTACTGCAATTTCAAAACTTACTAGCCAAGAAATTAATCCAAAAAGCACCATTGGTAAAATCATTAATGGAATACCAATTATCCATTGTACAGCTCCTGTTCCTTGAAAGTTAAAAGCAGCTTTTTCATCGAGATTAATTTTCTTTCGGTTAAAAGTTCCTCCAAATAAAATTACATGGGTATTTACACCAATATTATAAATCATTGCTGCAAAATGAACTAGCAACACTTTCCAGCCAAAATACACATAAGGAATACCCAAAACAAAAAGTGCAACGATACTAATTGACATGATAACAAATTTTGATTTTAAATAACGTTCATATTTAAAATTCTGACTCATTAGCATTTTATAATAAGTACTATCCCAAGCTGGAATAAATTGTCCGAAATTCATTAAAAAAGTACCTGTTGAAAAAATTCCAACCAACACAAAAATTACTTCCATGTCTCTATATACTGGCTGAGGATAAAAGAATAAACCATACAATAAACCTACAGCAAGCATCCAAATTCCAGATTTAGTTCTTTTATTACGCCACATTAAGCGCAAATCGTTTTTTATAAAAGGAGCAACATCACCTAACCTGTCTGCAAATGCTAATTCAGAAGTATTAGCTTCTTTTGTTTTTTCTGATATAATTGCATCTAAATACACTTCATTTCTTAGTTGCCTGTAATTAATGTTGTATAAAACCATCAATAGAGCAACAAATACTAATGCTAAAATTGGATTTTGATAAATAACATCAAACCCAGTACCTACAAAAGCAGGCAAGTTAAAAATATTATAATGTTGTACTAAATAACCTCCTATTAAAATTGTTAGTAATACAGCAAATACCTTATTATTTTTATTGACTAAAAAATTTAAAAAGTTTGATGATTGAGTTAGCAAAATCATGGTAGCTAACCAACCTAAAACTCCAGCAACGTTATAATCTTTAGTTATTAAAACTATGGCAAAAGGAATGTAAAAAAAAAGCCCTATAAAATTAAAAAACGAGAAAGACGATTTTAATAAAATATAATGTACAATCTTGTTTTTTTTAATAGGTATAAGTAGCAAAGATTTAATATTCATTACAGGTAGTTTTTGCATCATATACCTAAATATTAAATCTGCTGTAATGGCATACAACAAGAATGAATTTACTAAAACTAAAGGGTCTTGATCTGGAAACTGTTCTTTAAGAATAAAGTAAGCTCCAATTCCAATTAATAAGAAACATACTATAAAATAGAGTGCAAAAAGAACTAAAAGAATGTTTATAAAAATACTTTTTTGCCAGTTTGCAGACCTAAAGTATTGTTTCCATTCTAGGTTTAAAAAATGAGAAGTCATATATGGTTAGCAGTTTAGTTTAATTATTTGTAGCTAAAGATGAGTGTTTGTTACAAATTTTTTACCAATTTATATTCTGGATAAGCTTCTTGCAATAACTCGTCTGCTTTTTTGGGGAGAACTATTAAAGTGATATATGAATAAATAATCGCAATTGTAATTAAAGTTGCCACAAAACTCTTCCCTATAATTGAAGTAGTATTTTCTAAAAAAGTAGATAATTGAAAAAGATTAGAAAAGATGATAAAACTACTAAAAGCTCCAGCTCTAAAAATTATATCTTCTAATAGATATTTTTTATCCTTTGACTTAAATTTCTTTTTTGCCTTTTGGTTAAGTTTTATTGAATAGTATACATCTAAAACTGCTAAACATAGCATAAAAATTGATAAAAAAGTACTATCAATATTCAATGTCATTAACAGATAAAAGAAATAAAAACAGAATATCGTTAATATTATTTTTGGTATAGAAAACCATTCTTTCATAAAACGCCAAATTATATTTCTGTAACGTTTATTCATTTGTTTTTGTTTGGCTTCTACAACATCCATAAAACCAAAAATGCCAAACTTTTTAAAAGATTTATTTCTTGCTTGTTCAAAAGTTAATTTTGGATTTTCTTTCCAAATTTCTTCTATATCATTAGCCAAATGATCTACTAATTCTGTCTGTACATCATAATGTTCTACATAATGCTGACTTGTAAATTTGTAAAGTTGCTGTATATGATTATCTGTTATTTGCATAGCTTTAATCATTTACTCTAAACTAAATTTAGGATTAACCAAATGCTGCATAGTTTTTAAAAACTCTTGCATTTCTGCCAATTTATTTACAGTTTCTTTGGTTCCGTTTTCTGTTAATTTGTAGTATTTACGCAAACGATTACCAACTTTAGCAACCTCTACATATAGCAAACCATCTGCTTCTAACTTGTGTAAAGCAGGATATAATGCACCTTCTGTTATTTTAAGTTCACCTTTGGTAAGTTCTTTTACCTTTTGCGTTATTTCATAGCCATACATCTTATCATTCTCATTTAATAATTTAAGAATAATAGTCTGTAAAGAGCCTTTAAATAATTTTTGATTTCCCATATTTTATCTGGAATACAATTCTATTACAAATATACATAATTTTCTTATGCATAAAAAAGTAATGCATTTAAGTATTAGGCATAAAAAAACCCGATAAATTATTATCGGGTAATATTTAGAAAATTATCGTCTATTTTTCGACTTGTAAAACTTCTGATATAATACGTTCTAATTCTGTTTTTGGTAAGGCTCCATTTGCCATTTGTGGTTGGTCTCCAATAGGAATAAACAACATAGAAGGAATACTTCTTATAGCAAATGCAGCTGCTAATTCTTGCTCAACTTCAGTATCTATTTTATAAATATCTACTTTACCTTTATATTCTTCAGATAATTGCTCTAAAATTGGCGCTATCATTTTACATGGGCCACACCAATCTGCATAAAAATCGATTATAGCTGGCTTGTCACCTTCAAATTTCCAGTCTTTATTTTATTTCGGATCGTTTAGACACTTATGGAGAAACCGACATCTATGTTGTAGATCTCAATAGTGATGGTACTTATGGTGAACCCAAAAATTTAGGTCCAATGGTAAACACTTCTAAAAAAGAAATGTTTCCCTTTATTGACGAAAACAATGTTCTATATTATTCTTCAAATGGATTTATGGACTCTCGAGGAGAGCTAGATATTTATGCAACCAAAGCAAACAACCAAGGAAATTATTTGAAACCCATAAATTTAGAGTTTCCAATAAACAGCAATAAAGATGATTTTGCCTTTGTAAAACAAAAGGGTAAGAATACTGGCTACTTCTCTTCAAACAGAAAAGGAGGAAAAGGCGATGATGATATTTATGCCTTAACCGAATTGCAATCTCCTAAATTTTCTTGTATCGAGACCATAGAAGGAGTTGTTACAAACGCAAAGAATAAGAAACCCTTGTCAAATACTTCAGTTACAATCTATTACAACAACACAGAATTAGAAACAGTTTTGACCAATAATTCAGGGGTTTATTCCTTTAAGGTTGATTGCAAGAAGAAGTATAAAATTGTTGCTGCTAAGCAGCATTTTAAAGAAAGTATAAAATACTTAGATAGCACTGGTAATTTAAAGGTAAATATGGTTTTGACACCAGAAGAAAATGACCATTTTATAAATGTCAGAAACCAATTAATGTTGAATATTGAGCCAATATATTTTGATTTAGCCAAAGCAACCATAAAGCCAGAATCGGAGAAAGAATTACAAAAAGTTGCAGATATCATGAAAAAGTATCCGCAATTAATCATCCAAATCAAAGCACATACAGATAGCAGAGGAAGAGATGATTTTAACTATATTTTATCGGACAAAAGGGCCAACGCTGTTTTGGTTTGGCTCTTAAAAAAGGGAATTAACAGGCAAAGAATATTGGCCATTGGTTTTGGAGAGGAACAATTACTTAACGACTGTAAAAATGGTGTAAAGTGCACAGAAAAAGAGCACCTAAAAAATAGAAGAACAGAATTTGTTATTGTAAATCCTTACGTGATTGGAAATTAAAAATTAAGTGAATTCATTGTTAGCATATTACACTTACTTGGAATAATTTCTCTGATGATTTACCCATTTATAACTGCTGAACTTATAGTAATGTATATTACGCTTTAAACTTCGACTTTATAAAAAAACCCGGCTGAAAAAGACGGGTTGTAAATTGCTGTGAAAAAGAACGCTCATTTAGAGCTTCTAAAATGTAAAAAGAAGCCATGAAATATAAATTCGGGGTTATGAAAAAAAACTGACTTTAACACATAAAAGGGCTTCTTAATTAAAAAATGTGTTACAAATAGTGTCTTAAATTTCATATATTTCAACTTTTCACTAAAGTTATAAAAAAAAGACCTTAGCGATTGCTAAAGTCTTTGATGTTGTGGTCCCACCTGGGCTCGAACCAGGGACCCCCTGATTATGAGTCTACTATAAACCCTAAATAACCCCATTTTACGGGGGTCTGAAAGAGGTACACCTCTCAGTTTAGTCCGTATTTTCCTAAAATTTCTACTATACCTTGCGGAAAACCTTGCGGAAATCTCTAAACTTGTAAATTGATCATTACCTCTTAAAAAAATAATAAGTATAAGATAAAACTATCGCTTAAAATTCACTTTCAAAGAAAAGTTAGAAAGATTTGCTACAGTTTAAACTCTAAACCAACATTAAATGAATTCAACTCGAAATCAATATCCAAAGGTTGAACATTAATTTGGATAACTTTATATGCTGCAGTTAAAGCTAGGGCTTTGTTTAGTTTTAAGCTCAATCTAGGTGAGTAATAAAAGCCATCTTCTCCTGCATCATCTAGTGTAAAGGCATAACCTAAGTCTAATCCGAGTGAAAATCTCTCTGCAATTGGGACTCTTAGCGCTAGTGCTAGTGGAACATACTGTTCGTCGCTACCACCATCAATAGCCGTAAAATAATTAGAAATACCTGCTATTGCACCTAGATGAAACTTATCGGAGATTTCATACAGATAACTAGCTTCTAGTGTTAAACTATAATCAGTAGCGCCTTTGAAATCACCAGTAACTAAACCAGCATTTAAACCTAAATTAACTTGCTGTGCGTTGGTAAGAGTAACTACAAAAAGAAAGGGTACTAAGAATAAATAAAATTTTTTCATTTTTTAAAAGTTTTAAGTAAATATAGTTTTTTTATTTAAGAAAATAGAATTTCAATATTCCGAAAAATAAGAAAAGCTTATAATCCAAGAGAAATCAATTCGCTCCCCTTGCTATGTATAGATCTCTCTCTGTTTGTTTCAAATCAGTTCGACATCTATCTAAAGCTGCCTTATACTCCTCTATAGCCCGCTTAGAATCACTCATAGCTACTACCTCACTTTTTAAAGTTTGGAGTTCTACAAATAAATTAATGATATTTGAGTACATATCATATTTAAACGTAGAATCTTTGGTAGGAATTGATTTTTTTAGTTCAACTAATTTTGCACTAATAAGAGAGTTTTGATAGGATAGATTTTGACCAGGAATATCAAGAGAGTCTAACATTACATTAATTGACTTCATGTTGTTAAAAAATCGTCTTTGAAAGTCAGTTTCAAATTTCGATAACTCAATTTTAGATTTGAATAGTTCATTTTCCTTCTTAGGAATTTTAAAATCATAGTATATAGCGCAAACTATAATAATATTTGTGGCTAAAAAAAGAAATAGAAATTTGAAGTATGCTTTTTGTCTTTCTTTATTGTTTATCGCTTTCATTGTTAATTGTTTATAACTTTCATTGTAAAGTTTTATTGAATGAAATTAATCCAAGAGAAAGCTTCTTCGGCTATTTTCATTAACTGGATCTACTACATTTTCTTTGACAAAAATACTAGAATCTGATTTCTTTCCAATATAATCCAACTCATTTAATTTTTTGAATGTGGTTAAAATTATCTTAGTAAATATTGAAATTTGATCTAGTGACGCATTGATATCTGTATGTTTATATTTATAATTTATTGTTTTACTAATAATCGATTCAAAACCACCTTGATTTAGATCTCCCCAATCAGATATGTAATTTAAAAATTCCTCTTTACCAGCTCCAGTATAGATATCTAAACTATTTTTAATAGTTCTTGCTAAAGTAGATATCCTTACAACTAAAACAATTGGAGAAGAAAATTGTAATTGGATTTTGAAATCGGTTATACTAAAATTCAAATAACATAAGATATTTTGGGACATCTGTAAGACAATTTTAGCCAAATCATTATTTTGTTTTTTCTGATGAATCTTTTGAATAATTTGAATTATATAAGACTCTAAGTTACTTAAAAAAGTACTTAAACCAATGCAGGCTTGTTTCAGGTCTGTATGGCTCTGTATGGATTTTGAGGGTGGGATGTAGCCACTTACGACTGTCGGCTTCCCTTGCTGATGGTATATTTTACCAATGGTTAAATGGTGAAGTCCTAATTCCATATTATTCATCTGAGAAGACTCCAAAATATCAATTTTATATTCTGGAAGGACATAGGGACGCCTTGGTGGTTCTTCCTCGGGGTCCGCTGCTCCTGCAGTAAGACGACGATATGGATTAATTATTAGTACTATTGAATATTGATCAGCATTACCAGGAATTTGAATTTTTTTCTTCAATTCACAATCAGCTTGTTCTAAAAGAGGACGAGTGAATTTTGAAATATCAATTTGATAACCACCCAATGTAATTGCTTTACAATAAGTAAGGTCAACTTCTACAAAATTTTGTCCATCAATCGAGATTGAAATCTCAATTGAACTTCCTCTTTCTGAAAAATCAGGAAGTAATCCGTAATTTGTAGGAGTAAGATTCCCCTCCTCTATTTTTTTTAAGGCATAAAGAAAGGAATGCTCAAAATCAATAAAATGGCTTTTATTGATTTTCATTCCATCTATCCAATTAACACGATATTTATAACCTTCTTCCATAGTAATATAAATTTAAAACCAACCCTTTTTATAATCAATGGTAAATGTATTTATACAATTTGATCCATCGTCTCTAAAAAGTTCAATTTTTTTGATTTTAATTTTTTTATCAAAAATCTTCTCGCAAAATAGTAAAAATTTTGTACTTTTTTTATTAACTATAATGGATTTGTTTAACTCACCGCAAAAGTACTTTGTAAATTGTTTAGGACTCATTTTGCCTTGGGAAACTAACAACAATTTATTTGCAAATTCTACATCATCAATAAAAGGAACAATTGTTGGAGATTTTTTCAAACCCTTATCCAAGTCTACCCGATTAAACTCTACTTTAGAAGTATTTTCGTCGAGTTCAGGAAGCACTTCAATCCTTTTCTTAGTTATGTAATCTAAATTTCCATTTACAATTAATGAAACTGTTTTTAGTCCAGGGGATTTAAAATTATATTTAGCTTTTTTAGTCGTAGCATTAGCACTTGAAGTTTCTCCGAATCTCCATTCCCAAGAGGTCGCATTTTTGGTTTGATCTTCAACATAGAGAGTTCGGCCCAAACGAATTTTTAATGGCAGTTTAAACACTGGGAATTTAGTAGAATCAATAATAATTGATTTCTCCTCAACGAAAATTGTTTTTGATGTTTCACAATTATTATTTACTTTAAGATTAATAGTATATTCTCCGGGTTTTTTATAAATATGTAATGCTTCTTTCGAAGAAGCTGAAGTTTTATCTCCAAATTCCCAATACCAAGTCTCAGCGGCATTAGTTTTATCATGAAATTGAATCAATTCACCAACAACAAATCTTTGGGCTTTTATTTCAAAGCTGATTTCATCACAATTTGAATTTTTAATAACTTTTATAAAAAAAACAAATCCAAATACAAAAAAAAAGACTATCAACAATAGTATTATTGATCTATCTAAATGCTGAATGTTTTGATTCTTGTTAATCATATTTTTCTATTTTTTTTCAGAACTATTAATTAGTTAAACTATTTCAATAATGTAAGGAAAAACATTCATTGATTTATTCTTTAAATTTAGTTGCAAATGAGTGTTTAATAAATCCCATTCTGTTGCACTAATCTTTTTATTTTTATTGGCTGTGAGCTGTATACTAATACAATTCGTAATACCTTTTTTTAATTCGATATTATTTTGATATGTTTTACGAATTTTAACATTCGTAATTTTATCATTATAAAGCTCAAAGCATAATGCTTCAATGTCCTTTACCGTAACAATCCTATCTCTTGATAACAAAGAGCTTCTATGTGCATTTAATCGCTCTTCTAACGAAACACTACTTTTTCCTTCAAAACTTGACGTTAAAAGATAGTTTCCTTTTTGCTTCACACCTATTGCTTTGTAAACTTCTAAATCACTTCCTGGTTTTATTTCGTTAGCATCCTCGCCATTTGTAGACCAATACTCAATTAGTAAAACCTCTTTATTTTCATGGGGTTCTAAAAAAATATAATTAGTATCTGAAAAATTTGCATTGCTATTCGATAATTTATCTTCAATAAGTGAAATTTGCTGATTTAAACTATTTAAATTAGCATGAAGAAAGTCATGATTCATAAATGAAAATGATGCGCTTTCCTCTTTAAGAAGTTCTATCATATAAATTAAATAATCCTTTGCATTTCTGTAATCTAGTTTACCTATATTTCGACGTCTAACATAATATGTTCCTTTTGCATCGTTATTGACGTTTTTATTTTTAAGCTGATATGCCATTCCATTCGTATTAGTAATCGACTTGATATCAAAAAAATAGCCATCAGAGTTAACAGGAATAATATTTAGGATATTTCTTAATTGATATGAAAAACTCTTTAACTCTTTATTTAAAACGGGTGTAGCATTAAGTGAAGCGAATATTGACTGTAAAGTTTTATTATTGATATCTTCAGGAAAAACGATTTTAATCCAAGTAATATTTGAATCCATTTTAAGATCAATAGAATTTAATATTTCTTCAACCTCATTGTATTTCTTGGACTTTTTAAAAACCCTCTTATCTTTTATGGTAATGTAGAATTTTTGGTAAAAATTTAATGTTTGTTTATCGATATTTTTTGACTTATCTGAAAAGTTGTCAAAAATTGAACTAATTTCTTCTTTGACCACACAGTCACTATTGTAAAACCCTGATGTAATCTCCAAATCATGGTTATTAATAGACCATTTTGAGTGCTTTAAATAATTATAAAAGGAGGTATTATGTTCAATATCATCACAATGAAAATAAAAGGAAACATTATTTAATTCTAAAAATTTTAAATCAGACTCAATGCCTAACAAAATTGTAGAATTTGACAAATTTGCGTCATTGATATTTATACTCTTACGAGTTTGACCATCGGATTGATTATATGTTTTGAACAAATCACGACAGACCAAATATTTTACATCCGCTCGAACTAGCTTAAAATCTTGTACTGGTGAAAAAAATATATTTTGTGAGTTAACACTATTTTTATCTTTCTTTTTGTAGTAGAATAAGTTTTCGGAGTTTAAATTTACATAAGAATCTTGCGGATTAACATATAAAATGGCATGAGCAGGTTTCGAATCGCCAGTAGTCTCTGGAGTCATTAATTCTATTAATTTCTCTGTAATTGTATAGTGAGATTCGTTAAGTCTACTATGAATTTTAGAAATTTCTGAAGCACAGGAGGAAATCAACAAACTAACAACTGGATCAAAAGATGTTTCAATTTCATTGATTGAAACACCCCAGATTTTAGCTGCTGTTTTTAACATTCTATTTTTTACAGACTCGTTTAGTTTTGCTTTCATTCCATTTTTTAATAAGACAATGGTCCAATATAAAAGTATTCCACATAAGAAAAAGGCTCGTTGGTTTTCTTAACCATACCTTTAACTGAGATATCTACTCTTTTTTTAATGCAATTTGTATTAATATCATCGTTGCTTTCCTCTTGCTTTATACTTACAGTAACATTGATATTATCCAACCTGGTTTCATGTTTATTTATAGAATCATTTAAAGATTTAACAATTTTACTTTTTAAACTATTAGATGTTCTCAAATTATCAAAGTCAACATCCCATATAGCACAGCCAAAAGAATAATCGAATCTGCATTCTCCAAAATGGGTTGTATTAATTAAGTGGATAAAATGAGCTATTGACTCTTTCAAATCACAATATTTAATCTGATGTTTATTAAAAAGCTTCAATGGTTTAAGCGGTAATTCATAGTAATCATTCGCCATAATAAATATATTAATACAGTCAAATATAAAAATTTTTATCCTATCTCTTTTCAATCACTCAAAATATACTTTTTTTTTTTATATTAGACTTTTTAAACTAATTATCTATGTTAGTTAGATAATATAATACGCTATTACATGACCGAAATACTTCAAATTTACAAACATAAAAGGTTGTCTACTCTTTTTTTATTTTTGATATCATTTCATTGTATTTCTCAAAACCTTTTTCATGGTATTATTTCTGAAGAAGGTTCATCTCTAAAAATTGCTGGTGCAATAGTATCTATTGAAGGAACATCCATTTCTAAAAATACTGATAAAGATGGAAAGTTTTCAATTAATCATAAACTACCATCAAAAGAATATATCGTAACTATCGAGAAAGAAGGATATGATATGAAATTTGTACTTATCGAAATTTTAGAATCAAAGGATATATTTTTAGATGATATTAAGCTAAGTTTAAATTCGGCCGAAAAAAAACGTAGAAAAAAAATTGCGAGAAAATTAAGAAAAGAAAAAAAGAAAAAAAATCGATTAATAAAAAGAACTTTGCTTTTAGCTAGAAAAGAAAAAGAAAAAAGAAATAAAGAATTAGAACGCCTTAAAAAAAGTTTACACAAAACTCGATCGAAGAAAGAAAAGAAAGTCAATTTTGAGGATACCTTCATAAGCCCAGAATTAAATTCGAATTTGTTAATAAAATATTCTGAATTATTAGGAGTTACTAGTGATAAGATAACGAACTTCAAATTGTATGAATTTATTGCTAAGTGGGAGGGAATTCCATATCTTTTAGGGGGAGAAACAACTGAAGGTATTGATTGCTCTTCTTTTACGCAGAGACTCTACACTTCTGTTTATGATCTTTATATAGAACGCACGGCACAAAAACAATTTAACTCAAAATTAACAGATAAATTTCAAGGTAGAGAGTTTCTGCATGAAGGCGACTTAATTTTTTTTACTAGGGTTAACAACAAAAAAAATATAGTTAATCATGTAGGGATTTATCTGCAAAATGGAAAATTCGTACACTCCACTTCTTTTAAGAGAGATACAGGCACCAATGGTGTGAAAATCAGTGATTTAAATCATCCATTTTGGAAAAAAAGATTTTTAGCAGCTGGAAGAAGGATTCAAAATTAGCTAGATACTATAATGAAATTTGAAGACTTAGAGGATGTTCTAGAGGAATTAAAATCATTTTATTTTGATATAAATGCCGAAGTTATAATGTCTGAAATTTTTAAAAAGACCTCTATAACTCTCGAGGATATTGTTGTTAAAAATCAAAGTACTTTTAAGAGATCATTCCGAAGGGATATCATTGATGTTGGTCCTATTGAAAATGATATAATTCCTATTCACCTATCTAGAAATGGATTGTATGACCAATTACCTGAAGGGGTTTTTCATAAAATTGGAAGAAATAACTCAGAGTCTTCATTCTCTAAAATTCGAAAAACATTCAAAGAAGAGGAAAAAGAGGCTCGCTATTTTTTCTTGCCGTTTGAAAACGAATTTTTTCGCCAACAAATTAATATAGAAAAAAACGAACAAAACTTAATTCAAGATATTTTCACCTTCAGAAATAGCTTTTTAAAGGATTTCTGGAAAATAGATAAAAATATACCAAATAAGTATTTTATTAAGTTAGTCAAATTATTACCTCATAGTTCTAAAATACATGGAGATATTGAATTAGCAAGAATTTGTTTAGAAAAATTAATTGAAAAAAAAGTTGTTATTAGAAAACAACAACATCCAAAATCAAATAATCAAAATATTTCTTTTCAAGGCCAACATTTAGGAAGGGATTTAACATTAGGTGCCGAAACTTATCATAGCTCATTTCCAATATTAGAGGTTGAAATTTCTCTAGATGATTATGATACTTTTAATCAAATATTAAAAGACAGTCCATTCTTAAATGCGATCAATATTTTTTATGAATATTTTTTTCCTGTAGAATACGAAATTAAAACTAAATTTAAAGATTCAAAAAACACTCCATTTATTTTAGATAAAACCAAAAAACCTATTGTTGGATTAACTACACAAATTTAAATTAAAAAAAATGAGTCTATCAGTAATTAAAACAAGTATTTTATTTTTTTTCATAAGTGTCTTCATTTTGGGAATAGCAAAAAACCTCAGAAAACTAATTACCAGAAACAAAAAGAAATTCATATACTACGTTTTATGTTCCTTATTAACTTTTGCCTTAGCAGGACTAATAAGTGCCCCTGAAGTTCTTAATGATACTCCACTTAGTAGTTTTATTGGAATTCAAATTATTTTATTTATTCTAGGACTACTTCATTTATACATTATTAAAAAATATTTTTCAGAATTTTCGTTTGAGAAATCAAATTTTTTTAATGAAATTCTCTTTTCCATCGTAATATTATTCGTGGGTTTAATAGCTTACGTAAATATTGTTAATAATTTTCGTCCTTTACTTAGCCATATGTTTCTTGGAGCTGGTATAGTTTTTCTCATACCTCTAATGCTAAAAGAATTAGTCAAATCAGCATTTAGCATACCCGTGCCCTATTTTAAAAAATGGGAATACCCTTTAAACAGTAAGATTAAAGACCCGCTAAGTCATGAACTTACTGATCCTGAAGTTATTAGTTTTGAATTTCAGAAAACAATTGACGATATTGAAGTTACTAATTTCAGGGTAAAAGCCCCTATGCATATGGAATTTGGGAAACTTTTTTACTTTTTTATAAATGATTACAATGAACGTCATCCACAAAGTCCGATTTCATTTTTAAATCCGAATTCCCAAGAACCTTACTCATGGAATTTTTTTTTCAAACCAAATTGGCTGGGGGTTTCAAAGCATTTGGATTTTTCCAAAACAGTATCACAAAACAGTATCAAAGAAAATGATATAATTGTATGTCAAAGAGTTTGAAAATTAATTTTAAAAACAATTTTAAGAGTATAAAAATTGGATATTATTTTTTTTTCAATTATCTTTAATAAAATTTTAACCATATAAACTATAGCAAGATTATGTCATTTAAAGCTAAATTTCTTGTCTCGGGACAGGAGTATAACGTATTAAATTGTCAATATGACTTATTCCAAGAAACCGATGATACTGGGCGACCATCTTCCGTAACAAGAGGAGGTAAAATCAAAATCACCGTAGAATCAACTGCAGACACCACTCTATCAGATTGGATGTTTAATAATTTTGAACGTAAAGATGGTTCAATACAATTCCTTAAAAGAGATACCGATTCTAAAGCTAAAGAACTGAAATTCAAAGAAGGTTATTTAGTTAATTATCTTGAAAACTTTGATTCTTCGGGAAAAAATCCCATGACTGAATCTATCATTATTTCTGCAAGAACCATTAGTATTGGAAATGGTGAGCACATAAATGAATGGGCTTTGTAAATTAACTAAAAAAACACCTTGTTTAAGTAAAATTTACATTCTACAATATGTCTTTTTTAGCCAAGTTAAGTATTGACGATAAAGAATTCAATTTATTATCGATTTCCTTTGGGGTTAACTCAAACTATGACCCCAGGAGTCTTATGATCTCAGGGGCACCACAGGTATCAACAATTGATATAGAAGTTGAATCAACTTCAAGTGGAGGTTTTTTTAAATGGAGTTTGGATATAAAGGATAAAAAAGACGGTAAAATTGTTTTTTTCAAACGTGACGCCATGGCAGGGTCAAGAACTCTTGAGTTCAAACAAGCTCTTTTGGTGGGCTATAATGAGCGTTTCAATTCAGTAGACTCGAACGCTATGATCACTAGTCTAAAAATGATTGTAGAGGAAATTGTTTTTGAAGACGGAATTTATGAAAATCCGGCGTTACGATACGAAATAAATCGTTTTTGATTTAACGAAAGACGTAGCTAAATATATTGCACTTGCAGAAGTGAATTTGGTAATCAAAAAATCTGAGCCATCGCAATACTATCATCCACATATATTAGTATTAATGGGCATAAATTGCCTTTCTATAACAGCTGTAGTCTTAAACAGGCTCTTGGTGATCATCACTTATTGACCATCAAATGTCTGAAAAACGTCGTCCTATCATTTTGTGAAAATAATGGCAATGAAATTGAAGACCTAATAGGGTCAGTCATTACACTAGAGACAAAGTCCTTTGCTTCAGTGGATTATTATGGGACTCTAAAATTTAAGGGAGTCATTACTGGACTAAAATTTAGAGAAGGCCTTTACTCCGGTGAGGGAGATTTTGTGATAATCGAGGCTAAAAGCCCAACAATAATTGCCGATGATGGTCCAGATTACTCTTCGTTTTCTGACATGAGTTTTCAAGATATCATCAAACAAAGCTTCAGAGACTATGATTCTTCTAAATTGTCACTTAACACAAAGCACTCAAAACAAAAATCACCCCTTATTTATACGGTTCAATACAATGAAAGTACTTTTCAATTTGCAAAACGTTTGGCGGCCCGATATGGTGAATGGATGTACTACGACGGAGAACAACTTGTTTTTGGTTTAGGCGACAAAACAGATGAAATCGAGCTAAAATTAGGGCGCGATTTGCAAGACCTAAATATCTCATTATCCCCCACCCCACAGCATTTTGAATATTTCACTAATGATTACCTTACCAATAATGTTCATGAACAATTAACGACATCATCTGATGGGGCTCAGCAAGGTAATTTAGGGATACTCAATAAAAGTTCGAAAGATCTTTACACAAACCAAAGCAAAGTATGGGCCAACCTCCCTGATGACGACAATGCCAAAAACAGATTAGATGAAAGTGTAAAAAACCAACAATCTGCACTTCAGCTACAACAATATAAAGTTTCTGGTATTTGTGATAATCCCGGAGTTGCTCTTAGCTCTGTTGTTGTCATTAATGACAAGTCCTATAGAGTAGTAAAAGTCACTCACTCTTTTTCAAATAACGGCGATCGCTACGAAAACTCATTTGAAGGAGTTTCTAATGATCTTAACATTTACCCAAATACCAATATCGATTGCTTTCCAGTAGCACAACTTCAAACCGCCAAAGTGATAGATAATCACGATCCACAAGGTTTAGGGCGCGTAAAAGTTCAAATGCGTTGGCAATATAAAAATGGCTTATCCACACCTTGGATCAGGAATTTATCGGTAAGCGCCTCTCAAGGGCAAGGATTTTATTTTATCCCAGAAATAGACGATGAAGTATTAGTCGATTTTGAAGGAGGGAATGCAGAGTGCCCATTTGTGGTGGGTAGTGTTTATAATTCTGATTCGAAACCGCCTTCTGCCAGTTCTAACTCTAGTAATCACATAAAAATGATTCAAAGTAGAAATGGAGGAATTTTTAAAATAAATGATCAAGACGGAAGTATTACCATTCAGGACAAATCTGGTAGCTCTATTGTGTTGGATGGATCTGGTAATATCAATATCCAAGCCGCTAAATCTATAAACTTAACTGCTGGAGAAGACATTAATGCCAGCTCTGGTCAACATACCACATTGAGTACTGGTCAAAATTTTACGGTCAATGTCGACAACAATACTACAATAACAACGAGTTCAAAATTAAACGTGTCATCCGGGCGCAATACACAGATTAATGACGGTGTTAAAATTGAAATTACTGCTCCAAGTGTTGGTGTCAAAGGAGATGCCGGATTAAAATTAGAAGGAGCCACTGTTGATATTGATGGTAAAGCCATCACAAATGTTAAGGGAGGAATGATAAACCTTAACTAATGAGCAACGAACACAATCCTATTGCGCTTTTAATTTCTCAAATTCAATCTAAATGGATTGATGAAATAGGTCTTTCAGAAAACATACAGCTGGTACGATGGCTCATCAAACCAGAGCAAGCTAAATTATTTGAAGGGTTTTTAAAGCTTGAATCTAGCGAACATGGCAAAATACCTGATGTACTTCTTGTTTTTCTAACGCCTTTTAAAGACATCAATAGTTTTAGTCATGCCATAATCGAGCAATGGCTCAACGTGTTTCAAGAGGATCAGAACATTATTGACGACTACAAAAAAAACAACCCTAACTTTAATTGGGACTCAGCATCATTTAAGACACAAAGTTCTTCAGAAGAAATAAATCAAGATCAATTATTGGTCGAGATGATTTCCTCGTTTAAAAATCAACTTCCCGAGAAGACGCCATTCACTATTGCTTTTCTTCCCTACACCATTGAAGATGTAAAGGAATATGCACAGTGGCTTCAACAAATCTTAAATCAAAAGATAGACAGGCTCTGCCGAATTATGGTTTTTGATCATGTTCAAGATCGCTATTTTGATAAGTTATTGAAGCAAAACTCTTCTATTTCGAAGTCATTGTCCATCCCTCTAGACGTAGAGGGGGCGATGCAGAAATTAGCCGCAACAGGAAACCCAAACGATCCCGAGTTTCAATTCAGACAGTGCATCTTAAACATGTCCAAAGCGACTCAAAACAAAAACCTGAGTGAAGTCGAAAAATGGGGACAACGCGGTATAGAAGTGGCACAAAAAACTGGTTTAAAAAACATGTTGTCCACGGCACATCTAGTCTTTGCTTCAATGTTATTTAGTTTTAAGGCATTCGAAAAGGTTGACGAATTATTGGCTCAGGGATTGTCCCTAGCTAAAAAAGGTTTAGCGGCTGGAGATGAGACCTGTCAAAACCTAGTAATCCAACACTACGGATATCAAGCAAGTTCAAATCAATTTCAAAAAAAATATGATTTGGCCTGCGATCTATTTTGTAAGCAAGCCGAGGGTTACTTAGAAATAGCACTCCCGCAACAAGCGATAACAGCCTGGTGGATGGCCGGCAATACAATTAAAAAAAGAGATTCAGAACGGTTCAAGACCATTGTCACTATGGCCTTTACAGAGGCCAAAAAACACGATAAAGAGACGTTAAAATTAACGACCATAGGGTTTATCGCAGATGATTATTACAAAGTTTTATATGACAATAGACAACTTGAACAATGCGAAGAGGTTGATCGTTTCATGATTTCTATAGAGGGGGAACATTGGAGAAGCAGCATTAAAGAACAGCGCAAAACTCTGGAAAAGAAGCGCCTTTCACTTTTTAATTGGATGTAATTATGTTGCTAGCGAACAAACATTTTACTCCGATTATTGGCATTGATATCCATATTGTTGTCATTCCTCCGGGAATTCCCACACCAATCCCCCATCCTTTTATTGGAATGATTATGGACCCTGCCGATTATATTCCCTTTATAGGGGCAAGCGTCTATATCAATAAAGTACCTCGTGGAAATAGCGAAAGTGCGGGTATCATTGGTACCATGGCTCATATTCCAATGGGTGGCCCCTTTCTGTTGGCGCCAATGATTGGTCATGATGCGGTGAATTTCTTCGGGAGTATCAGAGTTAAAGCAGAAGGTTCGTTTTTATCTCCAGCCGGATACATGCTCATGACCTGTAGTGACGTCGGGGTCCCTTTGTCTTTGACGCCCGGAAAAAAAATGAAACCCATCCCCAGCCTATATCTACCCACCTCAAATACCATATCCATCCCGGGAGGACAACCGGTTATTGTGGGAGGCCCCTATGCTCCAGACTTAATGGCTATGTTTATGGGACTGGTGATGTCATACGGCATGGGCGCCTTAAAGAAAGGAGCAAGTGCCGTGTCAAGTAAAGTTACGGATAAAGCTTTGAAAGCCCTTAACCACAAAGTGCTCAAAAAATTCGAATGCACACAAGGACTAAGCAGCAAATTGTGTAAAATGGGTTTTGAACCCGTCGATTTGATCACGGGGCGCATGGTTTATGAAGGAGAGGATTTTACGCTTCCGGGAATCATCCCTATAACTTGGAAAAGAAGCTGGTACTCCGACTCTGGCTATGAAGGATTACTGGGCTATGGCGTCCATAATAATTATGATCTCTCGCTTCACGTTGAAACACAAGATGATGTTGTAGCGATGATCCTTCCCGATGGTAGAGTCACGCTTTTTCCATGGCTGGTCAACGAGGGGGAACAATACTATAACCGTCAAGAAAAATTAACGCTTTCGTTTGTTGACAAAAACACCTACGCTGTTTTAGACCATTCCTCGGAGTTAACCTACACCTTTAAAAAGGTCTCTGACAATCTTTACAAACCTTTTAATTTCGGTAATAAACACGCTACCATTAGCTTTAATTATGATCCCTCCAATCGATTGAATCAAATCATTGATTCTGTGGGACGAGTCATTGATCTGGACTTGGATAATTCTGGCAGAGTTATCAAAATTAGCGCCACACACAGAGAACAGCTGAGAACTCTTGCAACTTACCAGTACAATAAGCAAGGGGACCTAATCGCCATAACTGATGCGCTAGGTCAATCGACTCAAATGGTTTATGAAAATCATTTAATGGTCAAAAAGACCGATAGAAATGGTCAATCCTTTTATTGGGAATATGACGGTAAATCGACAGGGGCTAAATGCATCAAAACCTGGGGAGATGGGGGTATTTTATCAGGACATATACAGTACGGTGAAAACCATAATATCGTCACCAATTCCCTCGGGGAGGATACTATTTATTATTTCAATTCGGATAATTTATGTACTCAAGTCAAAAACCCTCTGGGCGATAGTATTTTTCATGAATATACCGAGTTTATGGAACCCTACAGAGATATCGATGAAGAGGGGGATATCGTCGGATATAGTTATGACCAAAGAGGCAACCTAACCAAAATTCACAATAAGGACGGTAGTGTAATCACCAAGGTTTACGATGAGCAAGATCGATTGATTTTAACTAAGAATCCTGAGGGAGATGCGGTAACCAGAATCTATAAAAATGATCAACTCGATGCCATTATCGATGCGGGTGGCGCCGTCACTTCATTCACTTATAATAGTTTTGGATTAATTGACTCAATAGCCAATGATTTAGGACATGATACAGCAATAGTTTACGATGAGGATCACAACCTTCATAAAATGGTCTCGTCGGATCATACTGAGACGATTTGGGACTATGATGAATGGGGACGTTGCATCAGAACGACTAATTCAGAACAGCAAAGACAGCATTATTTTTATGATGCCTTAGATCGTGTCGAAAAAGTCCAATTAGCCGATAAAAACACTATTAAACTTCGTTATAATGCCTATGATGAGGTAATTGAGTCATTGGACGCACAGAATCGAAAAATTAATTTCGACTACACCCCACTGGGAAATCTAAAAATGCGCGAAGAAAATGGTCGTAAGGTCCATTTTAAATACAATACCGAAGAACAGCTCTTAGCCATTACGAATGAGCACAATGAATTCTATCGTTTTGGAAGAAATGCGAAGGGTGATATCATCAATGAAACGGGATTTGATGGCCTGAGAAAAGATTATAATAGGGACCGTGTCGGTAAAATCATCAAAACAACTCGTCCCGACGACCGATTTACCGAGTATGAGTACGACGTCAATGGAAATTTAACTCGGGCGGAATATCATGACGGTTCATGGGAAACCTATAACTATGACAGAAATGGCAATTTAGTCGAATGTGCCAATCAACAGACCCATGTAAAACTCATAAGAGATGCTGCGGGCCGCGTTATCAAAGAGATTCAAGACGGGCATGAAGTCGCTAGTGTTTATAATAATTCGAGTTTAAGAACAAAACTCTCCAGTAGTCTGGGCGCAGGTATTGAATTGAGTTATAACAACCTAGGCCAATTAAACCACGTAAAAGCTGCGGTAGATCATGGACAACAAACCCTCACGAATTGGGAAGCTAAACTAAGTTATAACAGTTTAGGACAAGAAATTGAACGGATTTTGCCTGGCGGTCTCACCAACACCATGGAATATGATTTTGCAGGACGACCGGTGTCCCATAAAGTCTCACAAGCCAAAAAAGAAATAAGACATCGCAGCTACACCTGGAACGCCAATGATCAACTTCAAAAAATGGTCAATCTCCTGACTTCTGGAGTGGTTAATTATCGCTATGACGACTTTGGCTCACTTGCCTCTGCTCAGTACGAAGACAAGCAGTTTGATTACAAACTTCCCGATGAAGTCGGTAATCTCTACAGAACCAAAGAAAAAAATGATCGGCAATACGGAAGCGGCGGACAACTATTAAAATCGGGCAAAGACAACTATAAGTACGACGACGAAGGCAACTTGATCTTAAAAACCACGCCCAAAGGCAACTGGGAATACGCCTGGTTTGGCAATGGCATGCTAAAAAGCGTCATAAAACCCAACAACAAAAAAATTGAATTTCAGTACGATGCCCTTGGTAGGCGTACGGCCAAAATAAACGCAGCCGACGACACCATACAGCGCTACATTTACGACAGCAACATTCTATTGCATGAATTTAGTTATCCGCTATCTGAGCGGCCTAAATGGGTTGTAGCTGATTCAGGGGGGCTCGCCCCAGAAAAACCAGAAAATACTGAGAACCTTATAACTTGGGTGTTTGATGAGGGCACATTTATACCAAGTGCTAAGATCACCAAGGACGGAACCTACAGCATCATCACAGATTACCTTGGAACACCTGTGGAGGCTTATGATTCCAAGGGCGAAAAAGTATGGGAGCGAGAGCTTGATATTTACGGTAAGGCGCGTAAGGGCGATAGTGGTTTTATACCATTCCTCTATCAAGGGCAATATTATGACCAGGAAACCGAGCTAGCATACAACCGTTTTAGATATTACTCACCTGATACAGGAACGTATATCAGTCAGGATCCGATAGGGTTATTATCTGATGAACTAAATTTCTATTTATATGCAAAAAATAGTAATTGGGAAATTGACGTTTTTGGGCTTGAATGTAGAATTGCTAAAAGAGTTGATAATGGTATAGAAACTGGAAAGATAGTTTCGTATAAAAAAGCTCTCGAGATTGTAAGAAAAGGAGGGGATATTATTGTTTCGTCAAGAAAAGAAGCAATAAAATTAGCTAAAGATGCTTTTAAAGGAACACCTATGAAACATCTAGGACATAATTTATCTGGAGGAGGAAAAGGGTTACCACATGTCCATCCTAAACAACATATTAATAGTTCTCACATTTTTTATAAATAAGAAACCTAATTATTATGAGTTGTTTTCTATTTTATTTTGAAACAAATAATCCAAATGCATCTTGGGATTCATTTAATAGAAAGATATCTTCGACTTTAGAAAGGTTTAATGATATAAATTCAAGATTTACAGAGAGATTAAGTTTAAGTGAATGTAGTATTGATTATCAATCAAAAATATATAAAGGATTTATCATACATGATGGAATATCCTCTGATAAAATTTTTTCGTCTAAGAATAGTACACAATTAGAAATTTTGAACACATTTCTTGAGGCTAGTTCTTCAATAGAATCAATTATACCAAATTTTTTATTGAAACTACACAATGAAAAATATTTTGATAGAATAATTATTAATGATGAAATTAAAAAAGAACAAATAAAAATTTCTAATATTAATTTTGAACTAAAAAAAGATATTTTATACTCATTGAATTATAACGACAGAGTGGCTGCATCCAATAGTAGTGAGGATAAGAAAGAATAAAGATTCTGCTATGAAGAATATTTGTGGATTAGTTTATTTAACTAAACTTTAAAACGAAATCTACAATATCAAAGCTTTCGTTTGCAAAGGATAATTGTTTATTTGGCAATTCGGCTTAGCTCAGCGCAAGTCTTAGTTATGGGATTTGAGTGAGAGCATTTGATAGATTGGGGGGATTTAAGGAAAATCACTCCGTGGACTAAAAATTATCAAAAGTAAATTGCAAAACATTGATCTAAACAAAAAAGAGGGCCTCCGGCCCTCTTTTTTTGTTCTCTAATATGAATTGATTTATTGCTGTTCGTAATCAGCATCCCACTCGGTCCCATCATCACCTTTTTGACCATCCATTTTGATCATAAAGTTCTTGGCTGGGAAATAAGGCTTCATGTGAATATCAAGAAACACGCGATCCTTTTGATTTGGGTCTTGCTCAAAACGACGGATAGAAAAATCTTCAATCAATTTATCTGGACCAGTGATATTGTCTAAGAATTTCACGATTTGACTCATCAATTCCTTTCTGGTTTTAGCGTTGAAGTTTTCAAAAGCACGACGATTTAAGAAATCCATCAGTACTTTAGTCACATAATCAAAAACACGAACAACCGAATAAGTCTGAAGTCCTAAATTGTCTCCGTTAAAAAGAGTCTTGGCAGAAAACGCCATTACTTTACCATACTCGTTGACCATAGGAACCAATCCCATTTTTTCGAGCTGGGCAATTTCACTTTTCTTCAAGTCAAAACGTACGCCATCGATCTCATTAATCCCTCCAAACTTCTTACCTGCAGTAACTTGAGACATTAAGGTTTGATAAATTTTACCGGCTAGCGCCCCTGCTGGTGGCACAAACAGATCTTCATCCTCACCTACTTCATCCACCTTACCACGGCCCACAAGCCAGTTACATCCCATGATGACATTGGACTTGTACTTATCGCCACTGGTTAAATTAGCTGCTTCGAACATTTCCATCACGTCATCCGGCTCATCTAAATGCTCAAAATCAGTTACCAACATTACTTTGTTTTCATGCGCTATTTTGGCCCACTTTTCAACAACCTTGTTGGATCCCAAATATCCAGGGATAACCAATAGCCCATAATTATCTCTTAGGTCTAATCGGTCATAGGCAGATTTTAACTCCTCAGAAATCGCATCGATAAAACGCGTATTGTCCAAATCTTTGAGCTGATCTAATTCTGCATTGACAATAGAAATATTTTTCAGTTTATCGGACTCTGTATTCTTAAAGAACAGTGCCATAGAACGATAGGATCTTTCTAGATCCTTAGAAGCTTCAAGAGCTTTGTAAAGGTTTTTATTCAAAGAGTCGGCCGCAGCTTCAGATTTCTTTTCACATCCTTCAACCATATCAGAAATGCTATCTGAGCTAGATAGAACATTGGACCAAATTTCCAATACTTTTTTTAGCGTCTCACGCTCGTTCTTTTTTGAATTCTCGGTCAAAAAGATGTTTTTCCGAGCCTTTCGGTCGGGATTCATGTTTTGAACTCCTTCAATACAGGCTTCTAACAAGTCAAAACCACCATATTTGGCCAGTTTATCATTATTCTCTTTCAGATATTGAGCAGGATTTTCAACCGGGGAAAATTGTTGTTGAGATGCAGCCATAATTATTTGTTTTCTTCAATTTCAGTAAGTAATGCACGAATAGATTCCAAAAGTGCTTGTTTTGCCTCTGAATTCTCTAATGCTGACTTCAAAATTTTATTGGATTTCAGTTGTTTGACCACTTTTATATATTGGTCTTTATCTGTGCTTAAGTCTCTCAAAAAGCTACTCTGCTTGGTAATTCCTTTAGCACCAAAGTCTCCTAGATTATTAAAATCTAGATTTTCTTTTTTTGACACACCCTCAGAATCCTCAAACTCCACCTCGAGAGAAGGGTTGTAATGATCAAAAACCTCCTCTATTGTTTTGAGTCCTGTAACAACCTCAGGTTTTATGGGTTGATCCTGGGTCAATTTCTCGACTAATAAGGTTCTGTTTTGAGGGATTTCCTGAATGGCCTCATTAGCATCTGAATTAACTTCTGTACCACCTAGTCCGTAAGTATCCATTTTTACAATTTAATTGATTAATCATTAAGATTATAAATATATAATTTTTTTTACAAAAAAAAAAATATCAATGTTGCCAAATTAGGTTATTTTCCTGGTCTAAAAGTAAATTTACATTAGCTCCTTTTGTGATAGAACCCGAAATTATTTTTTTGGATAAGGGTGATCTCAAGTCATTTCTGATTACCCCGCGCAAGGGCCTTGCGCCATACTTCGGGGCATATCCTTTTTTGGCTAAATAGTTTATCGCAGCATCAGAAATTGTTAACGAAATCTCTTGTTTTTCCAAAGCATCGTAGAGACTTTTCAACTGAATTCTTAAAATCTTCGCGATATTTTCCTCCATAATAGGCGAAAAAGGAATGATTTCTGTAAGACGCCCTAAAAATTCTGGTCTAAAATATTGCCCCATGATTTCTAATAAATCAGACGATTTAGGAATGATTCCCTCATTGAACGATTTAACAATATGATCGCTTCCAATATTTGAGGTGAATAAAATCACCGCATTGGAAAAATCTCCCTCCTTCCCGAGTCGATCATGCAATTTTCCTTCGTCCAATATTTGCAGGAAAATATCAAAAACAGATGGGTGTGCCTTTTCAATTTCATCAAACAAAACAATGGAATAAGGTTTTTGTCGAATTTTATTGACTAGTAAACCGCCTTCTTCGTAGCCTACATAGCCCGGAGGTGCCCCATAAAGCAGCGCTGCAGAGTGCTCCTCTTTAAACTCGGACATGTCAAATCTCAGAATAGAGTTTTCGTCTTGAAATAAAAATTCTGCAAGGGACTTGGCGAGCTCCGTTTTACCCGTTCCTGTGGGACCGGAAAAGAAAAAGGATCCTATCGGTAATCCAGGTTTACTGAGGCCAGATCTTGACTCCAAAACGGCAGCGGTGATAACACTTACGGCATGATTTTGTCCAATAACCCGTTTCTGTAAGTGCTCCTCCATATTTAACAATCGTTCCTTTTCGTTAGATTGTAATTTACCTGTTGGAATTCCAGTTTTATTGGCAATAGTCGTGGCTATATCTGTTTTTGAAATTTCATTTTTTTCTTGCGAAGCGACCTCTTTTAAATGCGCCAATGTAGCTTCCAAAGCCTCGAAGACTTTCTGAGAATCTGAGGTGAAATCTATTTGATTATCCTCATCTACATCGTTAAACAGCAAATAACTAAGCTTGTTTTTCATGGATGCATAAAACCATAAATATTCCTTTTGCTGCAATTCCTTGTCGTCCATTGACTTAATCTCATTGAGCTGTGAATTTAAGTTATCAAGCTCTATCAAAGACGTTTCAATCATGTATTTGGCCGCCGACATAGTTCTATCGATCAAATCAAGAGCAGAGTCTGGTAAACTTCTCTCTTTATTGTAGCGTTTGGCGAGTCTGATAGATTCCTTTATGGTCTCTGGATCAACCGCTAACTCATGATGGTCCACATAGACATCAATGGTGTCTTTAATCATATTAAAAGCCTCTTCTTCATTAGGCTCGTTAAGCCTTAAGACTTCAAACTGTCGCGCTAATCCAGTCTCTGGCTCAATGTGTTTTCTATAAGCATCGTTAGTAGCCGTAGCAATAATGGTCACCTCACCCTTGGCTAAAACAGATTTGAGCAAATTGACCAAGCCCTGATTCCCAGAATTTTTATCTGTCAAATTATTGAACTCATCGATGAGCAAAATGGACTTTGGAAATTGTTTTATCTCCTCAATTATTTTTTTCAATCGGTCCTCGACCTCTCCTTTATAGGAAGCCCCTGAGAACAAACTAATGACGTCGAGTTCTACAATTTTTGCAAGCTTTAAGTGTTCAGGAACATGGTTTTTCAAAGAAGTGTAAGCCAAACCATTAAACAGAGCCGTTTTACCCACACCTGGGTCTCCTGTAATGAGCACATTTGGTTTTGAACGTCTCCCTAATATTTCGATCATCATTTTGATCTCGGCATCTCGGCCAGAAATTTGATCCAATTCATTGTTAGCAGCGGCTTTAGCCTTGTCAAAACAGTATTGATTGATTAGTGGAGATAAACCCGACAGTGAGCCAGTTGTGTTATTTTCAATTGAATGACCTAAACTATTTGCGGTATTGTCTCCTGTTGAAATTCCATCGATAATTTCTTTGGGACTTACCGAGAATGATTTTAATTGCTCATAGCTAAATCCAACGCCAGGAGTACAAAGAGCGATTAAGGTACAATGTTCTGAAACCGATTGAAGCCCGAGTTTGAGCTTTATTTTGTCCGCCTCATACAAGGTCGCTTCTATGGTCTCGTCAGCCGCGGGAGATTCTGGCGGCCGGGATGTTTTGGGATAGGCTTCCAAGCGAACTTCTGCCCACTCCTCAATGTAATAAGGGTCTTGTCCAATTTGTTCCAAAAATTTGATCAGGCCTATGTTTTTATGCATTAAGGCTTTGAGCAAATGCGCTGCAGAATATTTAGGATGTGAATGCTCTTTGGCTAAAGCCTGAGCAATTCTAATCGCTTCTATTAGATTTTCGGTTAGCAGATATTCTTCCATTAGTATTTCCTGTATGATTTAAAGTAACTCAATAATATCCTAAATTATAAAAAAAATAGAATAAAAAGATTATCTTTAGTTAAAATCTTGCAAAAACCTTGCAGAATAAAAAAAGGGCTACAAACTTAAAATTGTTTGTAACCCTCTTAAATAATAATGTGGTCCCACCTGGGCTCGAACCAGGGACCCCCTGATTATGAGTATTAAAAGATGTTTTTTAGATATCTTCTGTAACCCATATAAACACTACGTTTTCGAACACAAAACACTTGTTGAAATTATTTCTTGCAAACATTCTTGCAAACATTTCAGGGTTAAAATTCTTCTAAACAGGCATTCGTTTCAAATAAAATCCTCTTATCCAAACTATCGATGTAATGATATGTTGTAAATCTTAGTTTGTCTTTATGTCCCATCATCTCTGCAATCCTCTCTAATGGAACTCCGTGTTTGGCAAGGTAATTTCCGTAACTATGTCTTGAGGTGGATATAATAGGTGAAAATGGTAATCCTAATTTCTCTCCAATTACTTTTAAGTGTTTGTTATACCCTTTACACATTTTAGATACCTTATTATGAACTATAGTTTTCTTTGGAGGGGTTCTAAATCCACCAAAAATATATTCACTCTCTTTGTTTCCTATCTCTTCTATTAACTCTTTTAAGGGTCTTATAATTGGTATAGAGAGTTTTCTTCTGTGTCTTCGTAAGATTTATTCTTGGAAAAGCATTTGTATTCTTGGAATCTATATTGCTCATGAAAATCACCACTATTTTCTTCTTGCTGCTCTTGTAAAAAATCTCCTCTCAGAATTTGTATGAAAGAATCATAATTTTTTGGCTGTAACCCTTCTTCATCGTAAATAAATGCTTCTAAATCAAAATTATCCCAATATTCATCTTTAGACCTTTTGGTTCTATTTTGTTCTTCTCTTCTCTCACATTCTTTGGTATATTTTGTTTTATAAGAATCTTTAATTTGAAAGTCTATAACATCAATAGCTAAATCGTTATGCAATTCTCTCTTTTCACCTGTTTTAACATCTACTCTATCATAATCATAAATACGATAGGTTATATTAGAAGTCTGTTGAATTTCAGCTAATAAAACACCTGCTCCAATAGCGTGAACTCTACCAGTTGGAATGTAAAAGGTATCTCCTTCGCTAACTTTTTCGTGATGCATTATCTCTAAAATTGTATTATTTGCCAAATGGTTATTATAATCTTCAGTAGGAATTTTTTTATCAAAACCTACTATAAGTTCAGCATTTTCATCAGCCTGCATCACATACCACATTTCGTTTTTACCAAATGAATTATGGCGCTCTTTAGCAATTTTATCACTTGGATGGACTTGAATTGAAAGTGGTGTCTTAGCATCAATAAACTTAATTAAAAGTGGAAATTGGTTACCAAATTTTTTGTAAACAGTTTTGCCTAAAAAATTAACTTTAAATTTTTCTATTAACTCAATTAAGGTGTATCCTCTTAATGTACCATTAATAACTTTAGTTTCATCATTTTTAACATCAGAAATTTCCCATGATTCACCAATATTTTGTGCATCATATTTTTTATTTAGTTGCGTTTTTAATTTTTCTCCTCCCCAGATTCGATATTTGTAAATCGGCTGAAATTTTAGAGGATAGAGACTGTAGTTTCTTTCCATTTTTTATTCTTACTATTGAAATAATTCAGTGTTGTTTTTTGCAGATCCACTAGTGTTTTTTTCTCGTTTCCATTTTATAGTTTTTCTTCTGTTTTCTGCCTCTTTTTCTTGTTGTTGCATCCAATTATTTAAGAACCGTTTATCATTTTTATTTTCAAAAGCGTTTAGAACATAATCTTTAGTTGCCATCATTTGAGAATTTAACTGATTTCGAAGCTTATCAACTACATCCTTATAATTTGGGTCATTTATTAAATTATTCAAAGCATTTGGATCGTTTTCGTAATCGTACAATTCCTCAATACTTCTATATTTCCAAAACTCGAAACGATCTTTTATTTTAGTGTCTATTTTTGCTAATTTTTGCATTTCTTTATAGGATGTATGCCAACTTGATGCCGACTGAAATTTAAACATTCCTGTTGCCCAAGGATTAAAGACATATCCATATTTTTTGTTGATTACGGCTCTAGATGGTCTTGGAACTCCACCGGCATTTTCATCAAATTGTGCAAAAACAAACTCACCTTGTTGTTTATTCGCATCAGTTAATACTTGTAAAAAAGATTGTCCTTGCATTTTTTTGGGAATATTCAAATCTGTGATATCCAAAATTGTAGGAGCTAGATCTATTGCTGAAACCAGAGAATTATCATCTGTCCTTGGAGTGAATTTTTTCTTGTAGGATATAACAAGCGGCGTTTTAATTCCATTTTGATATACTGTAGATTTTGCAAATGGCAATGGCATTCCATGATCTGATAATAAAATAACAACTGTATTTTCTAATTCATTTGTCTCTTTCAGCACATGCATTATTTCACCAACACAGTCATCACCTCTTTTTACAGAGTTGTAATAGTTAAGAATCTCTTGCTTAATTTTTTTACTTTTTGGTAAAAATTCAGGAATTTTTACATCATTTAAAGTATATATTTTTGAGGGTGCAAATTCATCAAATCCATTTTTCTGAGATTGTTTGTCGTTAAAAAAAGGTTTGTGTGGATCTGCAATATTGACCACACAATAAAAAGGTTTTTTTTTCGTGTCTTTTTTCTTTAAAAAATCTGACAACAAACTAGCGTACATTTTTGCATTGCGTTTGTCTTTACTTTTTGGACTTTTATTATAATTCCAATATTCAGAAGCGTTTGGACCTAAATTGGTGTCTGCAGCTTTATTGATAACTCCCGTAAAATATCCGTTGTCTTTTAAAATCTCTGGTAATGTGTTGATGTTGTCTTTTACGTAATAAAATCCTCTCATTCCTGATTGATGTGGATACAAACCGGTCTGAATTACCACTCTTGATGGTGAACAGTTTGGAGCTTGAACATACGCATTTTTAAATAACACACCATCTTTAGCTATTGCATCTATGTTAGGTGTTAAATCAGGAATAACACCCCCAAATGAAGCTGGGGAATCCCAGTTCATATCATCTAAAGTGATGAGTAAAATGTTTGGTTTATCATTTTGGGATTGTAAGGAATTTCCTAGTGATATCATCAAATACGCAATAAGTAAAATGTAATTTTTCATTGTTTTTATTCTTTACCAGATTCTAAACCACCAAAGTTTTTATCAGAGATCGCTCTTAATTCTTCTAAACTCATATTGTTTTTATACTCCTTTCTTAATTGATTTAAATCTTTTTTTAGTTTTGCAATTAAGGCTTCATGTTCTTTAGAATTGATTAAATTATTCATTTCAGATGGGTCTTTTTCTAAATCATAAAACTCCCAAAGATCTACATCATAGTAAAAATGAATCAACTTATATCTTTCTGTTCGAATACCATAATGTGGTTGCACATGATGCCAAAATGGATACTCGTAATAGTGGTAATACATAGATTGTCTCCAGTCTTTATTCTCTTTACCTTGCAATTGCTTGTAAAAACTATTTCCCTGAACTTCTTTTGGTATTTCTACACCAGCCATTTCTAAAACAGTTGGAGCGATATCAATATTTGATATAATATCTTTAACAACAGTATTAGGTTTTATTTTTTCTGGATAACGAACTACAAATGGCATGCGTAAAGATTCTTCATACATAAAACGCTTATCGAACCAACCATGTTCGCCTAAATAAAACCCTTGGTCTGACGCATATATAATAATGGTATTTTCTTCTAAATTATTTTTTTTGAGGTATTCTAATACTCGTCCAATATTATCATCTACAGATTTAATGGTTGCTAAATAGTCTTTTATATAACGTTGAAATTTCCACTCTTTTAGAGCATTTCCCTCAAGACCATTATCTGGTTTTACAATTTGGTTGGGTTTGTTGCCATAATCCAACCATTTTCGTAATTTTTTACCTTCCAAATTATCAGGCACAGGTAATTTTAAATCTCTTCGATTTAAAAAATCCATTGTCATATGTGTTTCACCTGCTGTTCTTTTTCTTCCTTTATAATCATCATAAAAATTGTCGGGAAGTGGAACGTCAACATCACTCCAAGAATTAACATATTTCGTATCTGGAGACCATTCTCTATGGGGTGCTTTGTATTGTAATAATATAGTAAAAGGCTTGTCAGTATTTCGTTGGTTTAACCAAGATAAAGCTGCATCTGTAGTTAATTTGGTTGCATACCCTTCTTCTTTTATTTCTTTTCCATTTTCACTATAGGTAGGGTTCCAATATACGCCTTGTTCTCCATGTTCTATGTGGTATTTATAATAGTCAAAGCCCTGTGGTTCTGAAGCTAAATGCCACTTACCAACCAAAGCGGTTTCATAACCTGCATTTTGTAGCGCTTTTGGATACGTCCATTGATTTGCATTAAATAAACCTCCTCTATAATTTTTATAATATCCATTAATATGACTGTATTTGCCAGTAATGATCGATGCTCTACTCGGTCCGCAGATGGCATTCGTACTAAATGCATTGGTAAGCAAAGCGCCTTCTTTTGCTATTTTATCAATATTTGGTGTGTCTGCAAATCCTTTAAATCGATTATTATACGCAGTAATGGCTTGTGTAGCATGATCATCAGAAAGAATAAAAATAATATTGGGTTTTGTTTTTTTCTTTTCAATTTCTTTTGATGAGTTACAACTTAAAAAAGTAAAAAAAAGAAGGATACAAGTTAATTTATACATGGTTGAATAATTTGTGTCAATAACAAAAATAGCGATATAACCTATTTTTTTAGGTTTATTAATAGAGCATATTTCTCCAATTTTTGACCAACTGGTATAAACTAAAAAAAAATACTGTGTATGCTTTTAAATATGAATCTTGACCATTTATTTAAATATTTTGACCGAAATAAAAACCCAAAATTCTATGCTTACAAGTAATATTGAAACATCAACTGAATTAAAATTTTAACGATGAAATTAAAGAAATTTGAAGGCAATCCAATTTTAAGCCCAAAAGAAGATAATGATTGGGAAAATTTAGTAGTTTGTAATCCAGGCGTTTATTATGATAGTGGTAAATTCTATATGCTATACAGAGCTGCAGGAGATGATGAAGAGCACATTATTCGCTTTGGTTTGGCAACAAGTATAGATGGGCTTCATTTTGAAAGAACTTACCACAAACCTGTTCTGGGGCCAAGTGAAGAAGGTCCAGACATGGGCTGTATCGAGGATGCTCGAATTGTAAAGTTTGATGATTACTTTTATGTGACCTATGCTTTTCGACCTTTTCCACCCGGGCAGTATTGGAAATTTGCCCATGATGAAGTTTTGACAGAAGATCATGGTTCGCATGCACCTCATTTTATAAAAAAAAACATGGCAAACTCTGCCTTAGCCATTACTAAAGATTTTAAAAATTGGATAAAGTTAGGGCGAATTACAGACTCTAATTTAGATGACAGAGATGTGATTTTATTTCCAGAAAAAATCAATGGTAAATATGCTATGTTACATAGGCCAAAAGAATGGATTGGTGAAAAATATGGTGTAGAAAAGCCTGCTGTTTGGATTCGCTTTTCTGATGATATGTTGGTTTGGAATGAACCAAGCACCATGATTATTGGTGGTATAAAAGGTGGTTGGGAAGAAAAAGTGGGTGGTAGTACACCTCCTTTACGCACAGATAGAGGTTGGTTAGTTTTATATCATGGTGTTGAAAATGGGGGTTTAGGATATTATAGAGTTGGTTGCGTAATGTTAGATTTAGAAGACCCAACAAAAGTAATTGGTAGAACCAAAGATTACATTATGGAACCAGAATTCGATTATGAAATTGAGGGATACTATAAAGGTTGTGTTTTTCCAACAGGAAACATGATTATAGACGATACATTATACGTGTATTATGGTGGGGCAGACAAATACATTGGTGTAGCTACTTGTAACGTAAATGAACTTATCGATTTTACATTAAGCAAAGAGCAAAATTCTATTTAAATAAAAACTAAAACCAATGCAATCAACTAACTTTCTTACAGACGGACCAAGTTGGGTAAATGGACTTTCTTGGGCAGACATTATTATTATCTTCTTCTACTTTGTTTTTATTGTGTATTTAGGAATTAAATACAGTAAAAGTAAAGATGAAAAATCTTACTTTTTAGCAGGTAGAGGTATTGGATGGTCGGTAATTGGATTCTCATTATTTGCCGCGAGTATTTCTAGCTCTACTTTAATTGGACAAGCAGGTGATGCCTATAGTACTGGTATTGCAGTATTTAACTACAACCTAGTCTCTGTTTTAGTAATGATTTTCTTTGCATGGTTTATTCTGCCGTTTTACATCAAATCGAAAATATTTACCATTCCAGAGTTTCTAGAAAAGAGATTTAATGCGGCTTCAAGATATTACTTTTCAGCAATTACCATTATAGTAAACATCTTTTTAGATGCTGCTGGTTCTCTATATGCAGCAGCTATGGTGATGAAGATTGTATTTCCAGAAGCCTCAATTTTTAGTTTATCAGTAGTATTTGCGATTATCGTTGCTGTATATACTATCCCTGGTGGACTTTCTGCTGCTATTCGAGTTGATTTAATGCAAGGAATTTTCTTGTTGGTTGGTTCTATTTTGTTAACCTTTTATGCAGCTTATAATGGAGGTGCAGATTATGTAAGAGAATTATTAGCTGATGGTGATATGTTGATGAAATTAGTAAGACCTAATGATGATAGCTCTGTACCATGGTTAGGTATGGTATTAGGTATTCCAATTTTAGGATTATTCTTTTGGGGAAATAATCAACAACTAGTACAAAGGGTATTAACTGCAAAATCTATAGATGAAGGAAGAAAAGGGGTTTTATTGGTTGGTTTTTTAACAATGCTTACCTTGTTTTTAATCATTATTCCCGGAGTAATGTCAATTGAATTATTCCCAGGCTTACCAAAACCAGATATGGTATATCCAAACTTAATCATGAATTTACTGCCAAACGTTTTAATTGGGTTTATGATGGCTGCCATGGTTGCTGCCCTAACCTCATCATTAAGTGGACTGTTAAATTCGGTTGCAACCTTGTTTACGATGGATTTTTACAGCAAAATAAATCCTGATAGTTCTTCAAAGAAAAAAGTAAGAGTGGGTAAAATAGCATCGATTACGGTGTTGATAATTGCTGTTTTTTGGGCGCCCAAAATAGGTAAACAATTTGGAACCTTATTAAAATATTATCAGGAAATGTTGTCCATAATGGCTCCACCAATTGTTGCTGCCTTCATTCTAGGGATTTTTTGGAAAAGAACCAATGCTGTTGGCGCCTTTTCTGGGTTAATTGCTGGCATTTTATTGGGTATTGGAAACATAGTGTTTACTGTAAATAACGGACATTCTATTTTTGGAGAAATCCACTTTTTACTTACTGTTCCGTTCTATTTCATGTGGAGTATGTTTGTGATGATAATTGTTAGTTTACTTACCAAAAAACCACCATTGGAAAAAACGAAAGGACTTACATTTACCATGAAAGAATTTAACGAAGAAACAGAAAGATTAAAAGAAAAACCATTTTATTATAGTTATCGATTTTTATCTTATTTATTAATCGCATTTTGTTTCGTCATATTAGTAGTTTTCTGGTAAAATAATCTTATGAAAATATATAAATTAATACTCGCAGTTACTTTTTTAGTTATGATTTTATCATGCAAAAAAGAAAAAAATTCTCAAAAAATGTCCCCAAACTTTTTGTTTGTCCTGGTTGACGATCAACCTTTTGATGCACTGCAATCAAGTGAACGTTATCCTTTTTTGAAAACACCAAACATGCAGCGATTAATTGATGAAGGAGCAAACTTTAAAAACTATTTTGTTACACAATCTATTTGCTCACCATCAAGAGCAAGTTTTCTAACAGGTACTTACCCTCATATTCACGGGGTTAATCAAAACAACAGATATGTAGATCCTAATTGGGATAAATATCAACCTTACAATCAACATCTACAGAAAAAAGGTTATCAAACTGCACATATTGGTAAGATACACATGGCACATTTTAAGGGAGAAGACCATATTAGGCCTGGTTTTGATTATTGGTACAGTTTTATAGGACAAGGAGAATACTTTAATCCCATGGTTAATGATAATGGCAAAGAATATCAAGAAAAAGGATATATGACAGATATATTAACTGATAAGGCTATAAACTGGCTCACAACAAAAAGAGACCCAAACAAACCTTTCAGTTTAAACTTATGGCATAAAGCTGTTCACGAGGATCATTCTCCTGCTCCAAGACATAAGGGAATGTATGCAAAAGACCCACTACCAACTCCACCTTATGACACGCATTTAGAAAATTTTAAAGGAAAACCTGAATGGCAAAAAATTAAATCTTGGGATAGTAAATGGAAAGAATATATACCATCAGATACTATTGCACCTAAACCTTGGCCTATTAAAGGTGATAAGTTTAAAAAGTTGTTAGAGTGCTTAGGAGCAGTAGACGAATCTTTAGGTAAAGTTCTAAAAACCTTAGAATACTTAGGAGAACTTGACAATACCGTAATCATTTACAGTAGCGACAATGGCTATTTTATGGGCGAACATGGTTATTGGGATAAAAGAATAGCTTACGAAAATTCTATGAGAATTCCTATGTTAATTCGTTATCCAAAATTGATTAAACCAGGAACTGTTATCAATAAAAATGCGTTAAATATAGATTTGGCTCCTACAATTTTAGAACTCTCAGGGATACAAAAACCAAATTACATGCAAGGAGAGTCTATGGTAAATCTATTAGACAGCACAAAAAACAACACTCCTTGGAGAGATGCTTTTATGTTTGAATATTATGTAGATGATGCCTACCCTTATGCAGGTCCTAATATGCTAGCTGTTAGAACAGAAGAATACAAACTTATAGATGCTTTTCTTGAAGACGATATTGATGAGTTGTACGATTTAAAAAATGATCCAGGAGAGATGCATAATTTAATCAACAATCCTACGTATGATGATGTAGAAAAAAAATTACGTACAGAGTTAAACAATTTAAAAGAAAAGTATCAATACAATTCAGATAGAGATTGGTGGTTAAGGACACAAATTCCTAAAAAAAGATAACAACCAAAACGTCTAATTTATTTAGACGTTTTTTTTTAAAATCAAAATTTAATGCTATTTTTAAAACTATGAATCATCAAATTAGATTTTACTTACTACTTATTATTTTTTTAAAATCAATCCCTTCTTCTTCACAGCAAATCAAAAGGGTAAAGACAAACAATGCTATCGTAAACGGAACAGTCAATGCTTTTGAAAAAGATAGTTTAGGATACATTTGGATAGGAACCCAACAAGGATTAAGTAGATATTCTGGAGTAGAATTTAAAAAATATAGTTTACAAGATAATAGTGATTTTGAAGGAAAAGGTGTTGTAGATATTATAAATCTAAAAGGAGAATTATACCTAATTACTTCTAACGGTTCATTATTTCAATATTCCTATGTATATGATAAGTTTACAAAAATATTTTCTGTAAAAAACAAACAGTTTTTATCGGTTACAAACATAGGAAATTACAAGCTACTAATTGGTCTTTCATCTGGTTTGTTAATTTATGATACTGCAAGCAAAACAAGTGCAGCTATTCAGCATGAAAATATACACCTAAATAGAGTTGTAAAATATGTGAACAATACCATTTATTCTGGTACCTCTAAAGGACTTTACATTTTTAATTATAATGAAAAAACGGATAAACTAAACCTGAAAACCCAAGTTTTAGAAGAGGCAGATATCATCGATTTTTCTATAGATAGTGCAAATAGACTTTGGGTTGGCACTGAAATAAATGGACTTTTTGTTGTAGATGAAACTAAAATTATAAGAAAACAACTCTCTCTAATAAAAGATAAAACCTACGCTATTCGTAAAATTCAGTTTGATAAAAAAGGAAAAGCACTTGTAGCAGTAGATAGATTGGGGTTGTTTGTATTAGATGATAATTTAGAAATTATTGATGCTTACAGTCATAAAGTAGATGATGATAATTCCATCAGTCAAAATAGTATTTACGAAATTTTTGTGGATGAACACAATGCATATTGGTTAGGAATTAGTGAAGGCGGAGTAAATATTGTGTATGAAAATAACAATCATTTTAACAATATTTTTCATATAAAAAATAACAGTAATAGTATTAGCAATAATTCTATAAGAGCCATTTACGAAAGTAAAAATAATGAGCTTTGGTTTGGAACCGAAAATGGATTAAGCAAACTCTCAAACCATAGTTGGATAAACTTTAACTCCTCTCCAAAATTATACAATACAGCAGTATTAAGCATAAGTTCTTTAGATAACAATTTATTGTTAGGAACATATGGTGAGGGCTTGCTAAATTTTGATACAGATAAAAACCAAGTTTCTAAAACTGCAATTGCCAAAGAAATAGATCTGAAATTCATTTTTCATATCAGTTCATTTAGTGATGAACTATGGATAGGAGGAAGTGATGGTCCTTTATTTTTTGTAAAAGATAATAAAGAGGTACAAAAATTCCCTTTAGGTTTAGAAAGAACAGTTGTAGAAGGTTACGACCAAATTGTTTATGTAGGTTCAGACTCTGGTTTTTATGAAATTAATAAAAGAAATTCGAGTTTTAGAAAAATAAATCCAGAAATATTTAATATCAATAACGAAGTTTTTTCTTTAAACTTCGATAAACTAAACAGTTGTATTTGGATTGCTTGTAAAAATGGCTTATACAAGTATAATTTAAGTGATGAAAAATTAGAAAATATCACAAAACAATTAAAGTTAGAAATAGGTACAGTTTTTTCTGTAAAAAAAGATAATACCCAAAACCTTTATTTAGCTGCAATAAGTGGTTTATGGAAATATGATATCAGAAAAAAAATATTTAGAAAGTATGGAGAAGAAGATGGGCTGTTAATTAATGAATTTGGCTTTGGAGCTTCTGCAAAACTAAAAGATGGAAGTATCGCTTTTGGTGGTCCAAAAGGTGCCGTAATTTTTAACCCAATTTCTTTAGATAAAGACGAAGCTATTGGCGATATTTTTCTATCAAATTTCTTAGTGAATGGTAAAAAACCAGATAGTGTATTGCTTCGTAAAAACATCAACTACACAAAAAGCCTAAGCTTAAATTTCGATCAAAATTCACTTTCTTTTAATTTCGAAACCGTAAAATTTCATGGCTCAAAAAGAAATTTATTTCAATGGAAATTAGAAGGTTTTGATAAAGAATGGCATAGTATGTACGGAAGCTCAAAAATAGAATATGCCAATTTAAAACCAGGAGACTATAATTTAATTGCAAAAGCCTTTAATGCAGATGGTGTAGAAGGTAAAAACAATTATTCACTTCAATTATCTATTGCAAAACCTTTCTGGAAAACTTGGTGGGCTTTTTCTGCATACATTTTGTTGTTTTTCTTTATCAGTTATTTGCTATACAGAATTACAAAGTCTAATATTCAGAAGAAATTAAACGAAGGTAAAATTAAGTTTTTTGTAGAAGTTGCTCACGATATTAGAACGCCAGTTTCTTTAATTCAATTGCTTGTAAATCAGCTATCTGATCAAAAAAAACTGAATAAAACTATCGAATTAATCAGAAGAAATACTACAAACTTAAATGAATATGTAACCCAATTGTTAGATTTTCAGAAAATAGACAACAATCAGTTGAGGTTGTCTATTTCAAAAGTTGATTTGAAAGATTGTTTCATAGCAATTATCAATGATTTTACCCCAATTTTAGAAGAAAGATCAATAGACATCAATTTAAATGTAAAGCATATTCCTGTTTGGTTTGATAAGGTAAAAATGAACCGTATTTTTTACAATTTAATTTCGAATGCCATAAAATATAGTAACGATGGTTCTGAAATTTTTATCAGTGCTTTTTTAAATGATGCTTTTTTAAAAATAACGTTTAAAGATCAAGGTATTGGCATACCAGAAAAACAACAAGAAGAAATTTTTAATAGGTTTACAAGAGGAACCAATGTGTCTAACAAAGGAATTCCAGGTACAGGAATTGGCTTAATGTTATCAAAAAAAATTGTTGAACTTCATGGAGGTAAAATTATATTAGAAAGTAAAGAAAATATTGGGTCAACATTTACAGTAATGCTTCCTGCAGGTACTGAGCACTACAATAGCACAGACATTATACAAGAAGAACCAGAAACAGAAAATTCTGATAAAAAACTAAATACATTAATTGGCAAAGAAAAACTTATATTATTAGTAGAAGATAATGATGAGTTACGAAGTCTAATTAAACAAGAATTGGCAACAGAATTTAGTCTTGTTGAAGCCAAAAATGGGAAGGAAGGTTTACTAACGGCATTATCTAAAAATCCAGATATCATTATAACAGATATAATGATGCCTATTATGGATGGTAAAGAGCTTTGTCATTTATTAAAAACCAATTTTAAAACTAGCCATATTCCTGTAATTATGTTAACAGCTTTGGCTGATATAGATGATAAAATAAAAGGATTAGAAACAGGAGCAGATGCCTATGTAGAAAAACCATTTAATATTAATGTTTTAAAAGCTACGATAAATAATCTTATTAAATCTAGAGAAAATATAAAAAATATACTCGATAAAAAAGAGGTAAAACAAGAACTTACTCCAGATGAAAGGTTTTTGTCTGATGTTATTGAGTTGATTAAAGAAAACCTTACTGAAGGCAGTTTTTCAATTGATACTTTATGTGAAAAAATGGGTTTAAGTAGATCTAATTTATTTAGAAAATTAAAAGGCCTAATTCAAATGTCTCCTTCAGATTTAATCATAAAAATAAAACTTAACAAATCAGAAGAGTTGTTAAAAAACAAAAAAAATCAAAGGATTTCTGACATTGCTTACGAATCTGGTTTTCAAGATCCTAAATACTTTAGCACCATCTTTAAAAAGTATTATGGCAAAACGCCCAAAGAATTTGCAGAAGAAGGGTACTAAATCACTTTGACATCAACTTTAGTCTTCTAAAATCGTGATTTGACTGCTTTTTAAACCAAGTTGAATGGATAATAAACCCAATTTATAGAATTAATTTTCAAATTGCATAAGCAATTAATTAGGTTTATTATGAAAAGTAGAAGCACCATGGTTATCACAGCAATTGTTTTTTCAATTGGTGTAATAATATTTACTGCTACAAGTGCATTTAAAGGAAAAAATTCTAGAGGATTAGAAGAATCTATCCAAGAATTCAACTACGTAATAGGAACTCAGACAGTAGGCTCTAAGTATAAGTTTACAGATGAAAGTATGCTTGTAGAAACAGCTCAAGAAATTAAAAATATGGGCTCTAACCTGTTAAAGTTTTCTATGCACCCAAGGTATTGTTCAGAAAATTATGGACTTCCTGAAAACGATAACATTACTTCTTTAACCAAGCTAGCAACTTTAGAACCATCTGTAAAAAAAGTGCTGAATATGGATTTTAAGTATTATCATATTTGGGTGTATGGGTTTTCTCAATACACTCCAGAGCCTGTGGGTAAAAAAGATGATACAGCACAAATTAAATTTATTAATGGCTATCCTGAAGCGTATGAAAAAGCTTTGTACAAAGAACTTTATGAGTTTACAACTCATTTATTAAAGACATTTAACAATTCTGGAAAAGTTTTTCATCTAGGTAACTGGGAGGGAGATTGGCACTTACGATCTGATTATGATAGAACCAAACCAGCAAATCTTAAAACCTTAGAAGGAATGATTAAGTGGGCAAAAATTAGACAAAAAGCTATAGATGATGCTAAAAAAAGTATTCCTCATAATAATGTAGCAGTATATCATTATATAGAAGTAAACTTGGTAAAAAAATCAATTCAAGAACAAGAATCTAAAACGGTTACCAATAGTATTTTAAGTAAAGTCAATCCAGATTATGTGTCGTATTCTTCTTACGATGCTACTAATCCTAACAAAACAGAAAAGAAACTTTCTAAAAAGTTAAAAGAATCTTTAAATTATATAGAATCTAAATTATCTCCTAAAAAAGGCTTGCCCAAAGGCAAAAGAGTTTGGATAGGTGAATATGGAAATCCAAGTATTCATCATTCAGAAGAGATGCAAAACCAAAGATCTATTTGGACAATTAAAGCGGCATTAGAATGGGGAACGCCTTATATTTTATATTGGGAAATGTACAATAATGAAATTAAAACAGAAACAGGTGAACAAGTTGGGTATTGGTTAATTGATGATGCTGGCAAAAAACAAAAAATATGGCATACCCATCATAATTTTTATAAAGAAGGAAAAGAATTTGTTCGCAATTTTATAGAAAAAAACAATAGAGAACCAAATTTTAATGAGTTTAGAAAGGAAGCATTACAGTTTAAAAGTTTAAATCCTTAAGACAATGAAAAAAACACTTTCCTTGGTTTTTTTAGCAATATCAGTAATGGTTTTTGGTCAAAAACCAACTTATGATAGCATAAAACCTTTAGCAAATTACAACTTTGTTTTAGGTACCAATGGAATTGGTGGTAAGTATAAATTTTCAGAGGAATCTAAACTTGTAGAACAATCTAAACATATTAGAGGAATGGGGTCTAATATCCTTAAAATTTCTTTAGGGAAAAACGCTCCACAATCTTATGGTTTACAATACAAAAGTGCAACAACTACGTTAGAACTTTTTACATCAGTTCCTGATTTTAAAAAGGTTTTTGACATGGATTTTAAATACATTTTTGCATGGGTACATACACTTACAGATGTAAAATGGAGACAAAGAATCAATAAAAAAGAGGAGAAAATTTTGTATGAAGAAATGTACAATTTTGCTGCTTATTTGTTAAAAACCTACAGTAACTCTGGCAAAACATTTATGATAGGCAATTGGGAAGGAGATTGGTTGCTTCATGGAGGTTTTAATAGAAAATTAACTCCCAAAAAAGAGCATGTAGAGAATATGGTAAAATGGTTTAACATAAGACAAAAAGCCATTGATGATGCCAAAAAACAAGTACAACACACCAATGTTTCTCTATATCATTATATAGAGTTAAACCTAGTCTTAAAAGGAATGAATGGAGGAGTTAGTATTGTAAAAGATGTATTGCCAAATACCAACGTAGATTTTGTGTCTTACTCTAGTTATGAAGCCATTAAAAACCGTTCTAGAGAAGAAATGAAAACTACGTTAAAAAGTGTTTTTACTTTTGTAGAAAAGCGCTTAAAACCGAAAGATAATTTGCCTTTTCACAGACGTATTTTTATAGGTGAATACGGGTATCACGCCAATAAAAATAAACCTGAAAGCTTTGTAAAACAATACAAACTTTCTAAAGAAATTATGGAAATTTCTTTAGAGCTTAACATCCCTTTTGCATTGCATTGGCAAATGTACAATAATGAATACGATAAAAAAACTGGTCGCTCTAAGGAAATGTCTTTGATAAATGAAGCTGGTAAAAAAACAAAATTATATTATTTACATCAGCAGTATTACCAAAAGGTAAACATTTATTTAGAGGCATATAAAAAGCAACATAAAACCTATCCTAGTAATGAAGAATTTAACAAAAAGGCGTTGAATATTTTGCAAAACATCAATGTATTATGAGCAGAATAACTTACATAAAAAAACAAATGTACTTTTTATTAATTGTGCTTTTTGGGGTTATCCAAACAAATGCCCAATTAGATGTAGTTAGCCAACATCAATTAGATTTTTCTACGGCTGTAAAAAGCATACAAAGTGGTAATTGGTTAGATGCTTCAACTTGGAGTAATAACCAAGTTCCGACTGCAATTACTGATGTTATTATAGATGCTGGACATACTGTTTATATTAATAAACAAGGTGCCAGTTCAAATCAAATTGTTGATTTGTGCAAAAACTTAAAAATAGAACAATATGGGGTTTTACAGATGGGTCACAACACACCAAATTTTGCAAAAGATTTAAGAATAAATGGTAGTATTTTGTGTAATGGTACTTTTTCTTCAGGAAGAAATCAACCTAGTGGTTCTGGAGATGGAGCTATATATACTTATAATAGTAGAATTTATTTAAATCTTATTGATGAAACAACGTACGTTTCTGGCTCTGGATATTTTCATCCAAAAGCACTGAGTATTGCAAGTGAATCTGAAGAAAAGAATCTTGTTATAGACCTATACAATATGGTTATTGATGATAATTTTGCTATCAAATCATCAAATAGGGTAACTGCAACTATTGAAAAATATGCCTATATAAAAATTAGAAAAGTATTGGGATTAACAGGTAGTACTTTTCAATACAGTTTACCAACAGGAAAAGCAAGTTTAACTATTAAAGGTATTGTAGTTGCCAATGATGTTAGTTTGTTTACCAAAAACACAACTTCTGGTGAGACAACAAATTTAACTATTGATGCTGGAGGTAGTTTGTACTCTCAACTTATAAATAATAACCAAACCATAGCATCAGAAAGTGCAGGATTCAACTTTACAATTAATGCTGGGGGTGTATTTAAATTAGGAGAAAATGCAGATTTTAATGCATTGCAAAACAACAATCCAAATTTTGTAGTTCAGAATAACGGTAAAATAAAAACCCATTACTTAGAAAACTTTCCAAATAAAGCTACAATTACCAATAAGATAGATCAGTTTGACCCAAATAAGGGTTTTGACGCCTCTCAAATTAAAGATGTTTTTGGTTCTAGCCACATTGCTGGATGGTATAATTTTACAGTTAGACCTTATCTTTTAGAAGGCTTAGACAAGTACAAAGAATTTGGTGCAACTTCTGTAAAAACCACATTATCTGCACAAAATGGAAGAATGTTTAACGCCTATCACTTTAATCATAATTGGCCAAATTTTGCAAACTTAAAAGAAGTTGCGCAAAATAAATATTTAGATTCTTTATTTAAAAGAACTCATATTAAAACACATACTTTTTGGACAGTAACCAAAAAGCAAAGCGATTACAAACAAGGACCAGATTTTAAACACGATACTTATTTAGACGAAGAACAACAGTTTTATGATTTAACCAAACATTTATTAGAAACATATGGTGCTTTAGATAAAAAGTTTGTGTTTCAAAATTGGGAAGGAGACTGGATGTTAAGAGGACAAGGGGTAAGCTGGGAAAATAACCCTTCTTTAATTCCTGATACTATAGATTGGACTTTAGAAGGAATGGCACGTTTGTTTAGAGCAAGACAAAGAGGTACAGAAAGAGCTAGAAATGAGTATGCTACCTCTAAAGCAAAAGTATATTACGCCATCGAGTTTAATAAACTTTGGATGCTAAAAAATGGCAATCGAATTACCATGATGCAAAACAACACACCTAGCGTTTTAGGAAACGTAATTCCTTCTACAAGAACAGATATGGTCTCTTGGTCTGCGTATGATGGTAGATGGACTAATGGAGATAATGCAGAAGGTCATGCTCTGTGGAAAGGCTTGTCTATAGCGCATTATTTTATGAATGAAACTGGTACAGTAAATGCTACCACTCCAGTTCAAATTGGAGAGTTTGCCATCAACGAAAACCCGCCTTATAACCCATCTGTCTCAGAAGCTTCAATTCGATTTAAATATGGGAGATATATTGGTGTTGCTCTAGACTTAGACATACCCAACTTTTATTTATGGAATTTATTTTGTTCAGGAGAACAAGGAGCTCCCAATGGTTTTTCTTGGGAGAAAGACACGCAGTATGAATCAAGTTTTTTATACCAATGGATGGATGGAAAATGGCTTATAGAACCAGATGGTTCTTGGGGTTTTGCAGCTAAATTTTTAATGGAACAATGGCAAAATTCTTTAGCAACGAACAATTTTCTTGCCCCAGAAAATACAATAACAGTGTATCCAAATCCTTCTAATGGAAACATTTTTATCAACGGAATTGATCAAAATTCATTGCTATTGTTATACGATACAAACGGAAGATTACAACAACAAATAAAAACAAATGAAAACCAAAAAATTCAACTAAATCACTTAAGTAAAGGAATTTACTTTTTAAAAATTGCATCAAAAGAACATAAAATCATCACCAAAAAATTAATTCTAAACTAGAACATAATGAAAAAATTAATTCTAATCTTTTTAATGATACCTTTACATTTAGTAGCTCAAGAGATTACTGTAAAAGGTAAAGTTTACGAAAAAGAAACCAAAGAGACTTTACCTGGAGTCGCAGTCTCTATAAAAAACGCCAAACAAGGTACTTATTCTGATATGGATGGGAATTTTGAATTAAAGGCAAAAAAAGGACAAACTCTTATCTTTTCTTTTATTGGCAAAAAAACGCTTGAATTGTTGGTTTCAGAAAAACCAATGACAGTATATCTAGAAGATGACACAAATCAATTAGACGAAGTGGTTGTTAGTGTTGGGTATTTTGATGTTAATAAAAAAGACTTGTCTGGTTCTATTGCACAAGTAAAAGCAGAAACACTAGAAAAGCAAAGAACACAAACAGTAGAACAGTTAATACAAGGTCAAGTAGCGGGTGTTGTGGTTACTGAAAATGGAGAACCTGGAGGTGGAGTTGCCATTTCTATAAGGGGTACAAATTCTTTTTTAGGTGGTACACAACCTTTGTATATTGTAGATGGTTTGCCTGTAGACCCCGTAGAAGATGCTCAAGGTAATGGAGGTTCTGGAAATGCTCAAAATTCGTTGAGTTTTTTAAATCCTAATGATATAGAAAAGGTAGAAATTCTTAAAGATGCAGCAGCAACTGCCGTTTATGGAGCTAGAGGGGCTAATGGTGTGGTACTCATTACAACCAAATCTGGAGGTAAAGAAAATGGTAAAGATAACATTAGTGCAACAGTAGATACTTTTATTACTAATGTAACCAATAAAATAGATGTTATGGATGGTGCTACTTTTGAGGATTACATGAATAGAAGAGCTATTAACCAGCTTTACTTAACAATATCTAACCCAAACTATAACAATGGTCCAGGAGGACCGTTTGATGGAACCCAAGCATTAACCATAGCAAATTATCCAGAGCTAGGAACCTTTACAGTTCCTTACTTAACCAGTACTGGTATAAATACAGATTGGCAAGATGAGGTATTTCGTCAAGCTATATCTAAATCGTATAACGTTTCCTATAGAGGAGGTAACGACCAAGGTAATTTATTAATAAGTTTAGGCTTATTTGATACAGAAGGTGCAATCATAAATACAAACAATAGAAGAATAACATTAAATGTTAATGGACGTAGAAAAGCGTTTAATAATAAAATTGATATTTTCTCAAAAACAAATGTAGCTTACAATAAAGGAAATGCAGCATCAATAGGAAATGGAGATTTATTGTTAAACAGAAGTGTTACCTCACAAACCCTACAATTTCAACCTATTTTTGGCTTGTTAGAACCTGGTCAAGATGATGATGTTTATGCAGGACTTAATGAAGGAAACATAATTTCTAACCCATACACATTAGCAAATGATGTAATTGATTTAAAAGAGAATTATAACCTTATTCAAAATTTAAGTGTAACCAATAAAATAACGCCAAAATTAACAGCTATTCTTAGGGGTGCTTTTAATCTTCAAAGAAGTAATAGAGATATCTATTATCCTACCAACACTACTAGAGGTAGAAGAAATAATGGAGAAGCCTCTCAAGCTACTAGACAGTATAGAAAATTATATGGAGAATTTAATTTGAGATATAGAAATCGTTTTGGAAAACATCGAATAGATGCTACTGCTGTAGGAACAGTAGAAGATGTTCACATAAGAACGATGTTTAATAGAGCTTTCGGTTTTGGAAGTGATGTATTACAATTTTATAATTTGGGGGCAGCAACAGATATTTTACCTCCTGTATCTAACTTTACAAATTTTAGATTAGCATCAGGAATCGTAAGGGTTGCCTACAATTACAAAAGAAGATATTATTTAGATGTGAATGCAAGAGTAGATGGTTCATCAAAATTAGCAAATGGCAATAAAGCTAGTTTTTTTCCTTCTGTTGCATTTGCTTGGGCTGCCTCGGAAGAACCTTTCTTAAAAAAATCAAA
>JABXIJ010000014.1 GCA_013373105.1 Flavobacteriaceae bacterium
ACCTGAGTTACAAATTCATTATAGGCAGCTATAATATCATTTTCGTTAATAACAGGCTCAACAGAAAATTTCTTTAATGACGCTGCTTCTTCTTTAGTTAAATTAAATGTTTTTTGTAAGCCTAAAGTATCTTTTTGCTTAACTAAATCATTATAGAATTGCACGTTAGTATACAACTGCATAACGCTTTTAAAGTTTGGCTCTACTAATAAATCTGAAGCATATTGAGTTGGTGTATTAAATTGTAAATATGCACCTATAGCAGCTCCTAAAATGGTAGCAACACTAATTTTAATAATATTCTGTTTTATAAAAATTAAAAAGGTGATGATAAAATGAAAAATCCCTTTAAAAATATTTGCAATAAAATTGAAAAGATTAGAAAACCCTTTACCTATAATTTTAAATAAAGATCCTAAATCTATTTCTTCTTCTTGGTTAGTTTTATTTGTAGACATTATGTAGTTAGTTTTTTTTCTGTTAATTTGAAAAAATCTGTTCTAATATTCTTTTGGTAATGGCATATGTAGGAGTAACTCCTGTCATTCCTAAACCACCAGAAGCTAAAGTTGCTCCAGTTTCTAAAGGATTATCTGACGCATAATAAGCATACCTTACTTTTACATCTTTAGAAATATTACCTCTTATTTTTGATGCAGATTGTATTGCTTTTTGATAATGTGCACCTTCCATTTCTAAACCAATTACATTCCAGGTGGATTTATGAAAAAACTTTAATAAATCTTTGTTCTGTAATGAGGTTCCTAAAACTGAAATCATTGAACCATCAAAAACTTGTACTCCAAAACCTTCTAAATCTTGTTTAGTTAATTCATTTTCAAACGGATAGTTATCTGCTGTACCTTCAAAAATATGAGCACTTGGTATCATAATATCACCTTTACCTCCTTCTAGAATTCCAGCTTTTCCCATAATTGAAATTGACTGTACATCAAAATGACTCTTTCCATTTTTACTTTTATATGGTTTTAGCAATTCATCCATAGTTTCGTAAGCTTGCTCACCAAATGCATAATCCATTACCAAAATAATTGGCAATTTGTCATTTGCTAACTTATCTTTCAACGAAAAATTATCAAAATTTATTTTGCTAGTGTCAATTATTTGAACGTCTATATTAGTTCCTGACTTATCTTTTAAATAAATTAAACCATTTTTTTGAGCAAAATCTTTTACCTGATTTTGTAGTGGTTTACTATTTGCATTACTTAAAAGTTGAAACAATTCAAACTCTTTTCTTGACGAAGATTCTTTTGGCAATGCTTTTTTAGCATAAATAGAATTCATTACACTGTGCATATTTGCACTAATAATATGAATGGGTCTATGTAATAATTTATTTTGTTCTAAGACATTTTTTATATCATTTGCCCAAATTTCTCCATAAATATGATGCCCAATTTGTTCTACCAAAACAGAACTAAAGGTAATTGTTCTTTTTCTTCCTTTTACTACTTCTTGTATTGCTAAATTACCTAGCCAATAAATAAGATTAAAAAATTTATGTGGATTTTCTTCGGTTGATAATGCTTTATAGGTAGCTAAAACATCGTCAAAAGTTCTTCCTAAAATATTACCTAAATGAACTATAACTACCTCTTTATCCTTATCGTTTATCTGTTTATTATGCAAAACAATATCTTCTAAATGAAGCCATTCTCTTGTAAATTTTGCACCATCATTTAAAGTAACTCTATCTTGTATTTTATGAGATTCTATGAATAAAAAAGTAAGATGTGTAAGAATATCATAGATTTCAGATCTTCCTCTGGTTATCTCTATATTCATTTGATCTTTATCTATTCTATAGCAATTTCTTCTTCTTTTTAATGGAATTATTGGTTTAAAATGAGAGTTTTTATACCCTTCATCTGCAGTTAAGTTTATATACTTACATTCTTCAATACCTTCTGGTAATCGTTCAATTACATATACCAAACCATTAAGTTCTACTTTACTTTCTGCAATAGATCCATAAATTTCTGGTCTTAATAGTAGTAAAGACTTTCGCAAAGTTTCACCAGAAATTCCCATAGGTTTGTAAAAACCTCTACTGAACAAATGTCGCATTGAAATGTATAATTTTTCAATTGCATTTGTAGACTCTTGGGCTCTAGTTCTATCTGTACTTGTTTGGCTCATGATTAAGGTTGATAGACAAATATAAAACTATTTACCTGATAAAATTTTATTGTATTGGTCTTTATTATTTAATAAGTCAACTGCTTTTAAAATGGTATTATCATATTTTAAGTTATAACTATACACACCTCTCTTATAGAAATATTTTAGAAGAATTTCATTCTCAATTTCTTTAGTGATGATTTCCTCATTTTCTGAAATTTCATCAATCTTTTTCTCAAATAAAACTTCTTCTATTTTCTTTTGTTCTTTTGAAAGGTTGTTCTTATCAATTGCTTTAAAAGCTTGGTTAAAAAGTTGTTCTTGTTCTGTTATAAATGATGTATCTGACTTTAAGAAATTTTTAAAATCATTAAAAGTATTATTAGCTAATTTAAAATATTCTATATCGCTAACATTTTGATTATCATAATAATATTGAACAGCAAAATTAAATAAGGCTTTAGAATCTAATAACTTTTCTGTGTATTGCGTTTTTTTAGTTTCAAAAATTTCAATGTCGGGTTTTATGCCTCCACCATCATAAACTTTTCTTCCATTTTTAGTGCTAAATTCATTAATTCCACTATCTGAAAATTTTGGAACTTCTCCTGTTTTATCATCTCTATTAGTGTAATCTAGCTCTTGTATACATCTACCACTAGGTGTATAATATTTAGAAATTGTTAATTTTAATTGAGTACCATAAGTAAGTTCTTTTTGGCGCTGAACTAATCCTTTTCCAAAAGAACGTTCACCCATTATAACAGCTCTATCATAGTCTTGTAAGGACCCAGATACTATTTCAGAAGCAGAAGCAGATCTTCCATTAATTAAAACTACAATTGGTATTTCTAGATCTAAAGGATTATTTGTTCCTTTGTATGTATTACTCCATTTTTTAATTTTAGCTTTTGTTGTTACAATAGTTTTGCCTTTAGGTATAAAAAAGTTTGAAATATTAATAGCTTCTAATAAAGAACCTCCAGGATTCGCTCTTAAATCAAAAATCAACTTTTGCATGCCTTTCTCTTTAAGTTTATTAAACACTTTTTTGACCTCAGATGATGCTTTTTCATTAAATCTTGTTAAAATAATGTAACCTGTATCTTCTGTTATCATTTCTGAATATGGCACAGGGTTTACTTCTATCTTTTCTCTTGTAATTTCTTTTTTTAAGATTTTTCCTTGTCTTTCTATCTCTACATTAAATTTACTATTTGGTGTTCCTTTTAAATACATAGATAGTTGATCTCTTTCCATATTTTTAAGAGATTGCCCCTCTATAGAAACAATTACATCTCCAGCTTTTAAATCGGCTTTGTCAGCAGCATAGCCTTCATATATTTCTCTAAGTTGAATACCATTTTCTGTATAATAAACAGCTACCCCTATACCACCATACTCTCCTTCTCTTCTTATTCTAGCATCTTCTACATCTTGTTCGTTATAAAAATTGGTATAGGGATCTAAATCTTTCAAGGTGTTTTTAATTACCTTATCTGTTAAATCAGCAGGATTTATCTCATCTACATAATACATGTTTAACTCTTTAAATAAAGAATTATAAATTTCTATTTGTTTTGCAACTTCAAAGAAGTTTGACTTAAAAGAATAGAATAAAAAAATAGTCGCAACTAATGCTACAACGCCTAATTTTTTCGATTTATTTAGCTTCATCATTTGAGTTTTTATTTGATTTTTCAATAAATAATTGAAGTAGGTTTTGCATTTTATGATACAAATCTTCATAAGGAATTTCCTCCTTACCAATATACGAAATCATAAAAACATAAGGTTCACTAAGGTTATTATACACAATATCTTTTTGTAAACGATACGTTTCTCGCAAAACCCTTTTAATTCGATTTCTACGAACTGCTAATTTGAAGTTACGTTTGGAAACAGAAAAACCAACTTGACATGGAAAACTCGAATTATGTTGAGTTTGTAAAAAAATCATTCGTAAAGGAAAATCCTTTACAGAATCTCCTTTTTTATAAAGTTCTTGAATTAACTTTTTGCTTTTAAGTTTCTCTTGTTTACCTAAACTAAACTTCATATAACAAACATAACTGAAAACAATAACTTTTTAAAGTATTAACATCTTGAACTTTAAAAAAACCTTATTTTTAACAAGAATTTTAAACCTAAAATTTTTAATGAAACCAGATTTATTTCAAGCGCCAGATTATTATAATTTAGATGATTTATTAACTGAAGAGCACAAATTAGTTAGATCTTCTGCACGTGATTGGGTTAAAAGAGATGTTTCTCCAATTATAGAAGAGTATGCACAGAAAGCAGAATTCCCAACTCAAATTATAAAAGGGTTATCTGAAATTGGTGCATTTGGACCTTATATTCCAGAAGAATATGGTGGTGCAGGCCTAGATCAAATTTCATATGGCTTAATTATGCAAGAAATAGAACGTGGTGATTCTGGAGTTCGTTCTACTGCCTCTGTACAATCTTCATTAGTAATGTATCCTATTTATAAATATGGTACAGAACAGCAACGTAAAAAATATTTACCAAAACTAGCTTCTGGAGAATGGATGGGTTGTTTTGGGTTAACAGAACCAAACCATGGCTCTAATCCTGGTGGTATGGAAACAAATTTTAAAGATAAAGGAGACCACTATCTTTTAAATGGAGCTAAAATGTGGATTTCTAATGCACCCTTTGCACAAGTTGCAGTTGTATGGGCAAAAGACGAATCTGGAAGAATTCATGGTTTAATTGTAGAACGTGGTATGGAAGGATTTTCTACACCAGAAACACATAATAAATGGTCTTTACGTGCATCAGCCACAGGAGAATTAATTTTTGATAATGTAAAAGTGCCAAAAGAAAACTTATTGCCTAATAAATCTGGTTTAGGAGCTCCTTTAGGTTGTTTAGATTCTGCACGTTATGGTATTTCTTGGGGTGCAATTGGTGCTGCTATGGATTGTTATGATACTGCCTTACGCTATGTAAAAGAACGCGAACAATTTGGAAAGCCAATTGGTCAATTTCAATTACAACAAAAGAAGTTAGCTGAAATGATAACAGAAATTACTAAAGCGCAATTATTAGCTTGGAGATTGGGAACTTTAAAAAATGAAGACAGAGCTAGTTCTGCACAAATATCTATGGCTAAAAGAAATAATGTAGAAATGGCAATTAAAATTGCTAGAGAAGCTAGGCAAATGTTAGGAGGTATGGGTATTACAGGTGAATATTCTATAATGCGTCATATGATGAATTTAGAAAGTGTAATTACTTATGAAGGTACTCACGACATTCATTTATTAATAACTGGTTTAGATGTAACAGGGTTAAATGCTTTTAAATAATTTAAGAAGCTTTATTCAATAAAATATTTGGGCATCTTTTACAATTGATGCCTTTCTTTTTATACTTATTGCAGCACTTACTTTTAGGTTTCAAACAATTCACTGCACAAGAAATATCGCAGTTATTTGATGTTGGTAATGACTTAACCTTAGTTGTATTTTGATAAAAAATAATCATTGCACTGCAAAGATAATTTTTTTATTTAGAATAAATAAAAATAATATTTTATTTTCTCAAGAAATTAATAAACAACTCTCTACCTTCTCTACTTTTTATAGAATTGTAGCATTTTTCAAAAACTAAAAACTCAAATAAATCTTTAAAATAAATACTATATTCTTTTTTCGAGCCTCCAAAAGGTGGCCTATTATTGAATAAAGGTGCGTTAAAAAGCACACCTACTAATTTGCCATTTTCTCTTAATAGTTCATGTGCTTGTTCTGCATATTTTTGCCTTAATTTAGGATGAATAGCACAAAAGAATGTTTGTTCTATTATTAAATCAAATTGTAAAGTTATATCGAAAAAATTAGCCTTAATTAATTGGTTTGAAGGAAAATTTGGTACTCTAATTTTTATGTTTTGTAAAGCTGTGCTCGATAAATCTACCACAAAAACATTCTTAAAACCAGCATTAAATAAGTATTCAGCTTCATAAGAATTACCTCCTCCTGGAATTAAAATTTTTAAATCTTTATTTTCTAGTTGATCAAAATACTGTTTTAAAGGTGTAGAAACTTCTCCTAAATCCCAACCAATATCGTTATTTTGGTATCTAGAATCCCAAGCTTTTGCAGATAAATCTAAATTAGACATTTAAAATTTTATGTTTTAAATCTGTTTTAGACAACATACCAGATTGTCTCCAAACTTGTTTTCCGTCTTTAAAAAGTATAAATGTTGGCACACCTCTTACCTGAAATTTTTGAGCTATAGCTTGATTCTTATCAACATCAATTTTAATGATTTTTACCTCATCAGCTAATTCGTCTTTTACTTGTTTTAAAATGGGTGACATGGTTTGGCAAGGTCCACACCAAGTAGCAAAAAAATCTACCAATACTGGTTTTTTATCATTTATTATTTCAGAAAATTTACTCATCATTCATTATTTAATAGTTACTTTCCAAGCTCCTCGAATTTGATTAATATCGTAGTCAATTGCCATGTCTTTTGGATATAACTCTTTAATTTTTTTATAGGTATCTTCTTTTAACTCACCTCCAACTTTACCATGGCACTGAAGACATAAACCATTTGTTTTTATTGGAAAATATATATTTTCTCCATTTATGTTATTTACAATTATTGGCTTAGACTCTTTTTTATTTTTTATTGCCTCTTTAAATATTTTAATATAACCTTCTTCTTCTTTTGATGCCTTATTGAAGCTATTTCTATATTTATCAGATATTCTATTTATTGTTACATTATGATTTTTAGCGATACTATCTGTTAATTTTAAAGCTTTTAAATTACAAAACTCTATTGCATTAATAGTACCTTCTTTATTTATTTTACCAATCAAATTTTGTGCTAAAAGACTTTGTGTTTCTGAAATATATGATTTTACCTTTTCAATTTTAGTTGTTTCATTTAATGGCTTTTTTTCTGTTTTTTTACTACTTCTTTTTTTATGTTCTCTTGGTCTTTTAAAGTCATTATAAAAAATATATTCTGCAATTAATTCAATTTCATTCTCAGCGTAAAATACTTTAGGCATAATACCAAATTTTTTAACTGCACCTGGCATTCTAATATTTTCTTCTTTTGGGTTTTCTATCCAAAACTTTACTCCATTAATAAAGTCTTCTTTTGTTGTTTGTTCATTTAAATAATGTTGTTTTATTGCAAACATGGGAGGTGCAATCCTATTACCATTAGCAGGTAAAGGATTATGACAAGTGTAGCATTTAGATGCTATTAATTTTTTGGCTTTACTGTATTCTTCACTTGCCAAATAAGCCTCCTTTTCTGATGTTTTATTACATGAGAAAAAAAGAACAGACATAATAAATAAAAGTAGTATTCTCATAATAACTAGAAATATATTACAAATCTCGTTCTTTGTTTTTGAAGAATTTGTAACAAAAGTTACGATTAAAAATAGAGTATTAACACTCTATTTTATGTAAAGCAATACTATTAAATATTAACTTTTTGGCTTTTTATCGCTATTTATTAGGTTAAAAATTACAGCAATTAAAATAATTACAACCAGAACAAAAAACCCAATCATAACTGTTCCATTTTCCCATGAAACAAGAGGTAAATTAAATAGACTCATAACATTAAATTTTAGCTAAAGTAGCATTTGAAAGTTGATTTATTTATGATAAAAATCAGTTATAATACGAATTGTTAAAGTGCATTTTAACTATATCATTTGATTTTATAATCAATGTATAATGTCTAAACTTTTTTAAATGAATTTAGTAAAACACTTACAGTTAATAAAAAAACTATAAAAACTACTAAAGCTACACCTATTAAAAGAATATTATTAGCCGAAGAAACAAGATGTAAATTAATTAAATACATAATTTCTAAATTTTAAATAAAACTACTATTTAAAAAATTTAGATTTTATGATATATATCAGGATATTAAAATTTTACATTTAAAATATCTCCACTTAATTGTAACAGTTGTAACTCAATAAGCTTGGCATCGAACTTAGCATTATTCAATGCTGTTTTATTATTTATTAAGTTAATTTGAGCTTGTCTAAATTCTACTGAAGTAATTTGACCTAATTTAAAACGCTCTTGAGATCTAATAAAATTGTTTTCTGCAGTTAAAACATTTTGTTCTTGAGCTTGTAAAATAAATAACTGGTTTTTATAATTTTCCCAAGTATTTTTAAGTGTATTCTTAATGGTAGCTTTTTGTTGTTCGAGAGCTATTTTTTGATTGTCTAAAGCAATTTTAGCATTTGCAACTCTAGTTCTTCTAGTACCACCATCAAAAATATTCCAAGTTAAATTTAATCCAGTATTTAAACCATCTGAAGTAATTAATCGTGCACCAAAAGGGTTTACCAAGTTTTCGTTCTCAGTTCTATTAAAAGCGTAAGAAGCATTAAAGTTTAATGTTGGAAAATAGTTAGCTTGACTTACTTTAATATTAAACTCACTTATTGCAATGTTACTTTCGTTTTGCTTTAAAGTAGCGTTTTTTAATAGGGTTTTTTCTTCTAATTCTTTAAGATTTAGTAAAGAGTTATAAGTAACTTCGGTTTCTACAACATAATTGGTTTCTTTATCTAAGCCCAAAATAATATTTAACCCTCTTTTCGCATTATTAACTTGCTGTTTAGCTGCTATGTAAGAAATACTATCGTTATTAACATCTACCTTAGCATTTAAATATTCAAGCTTATTAGATTGCCCATAATCAAATTGATATTTGGCACGTTGTAGTCTTCTTTTAGATATATCTAAAGCTTCTTTTAAGTTATTTAAGTTTTCTGATAATCTTGCTATTTGAAAATAAACTGTAAACAATTGCACATATGTATTCTCTATGGTTTCTCTAGCTTGAAGCTCAGTTAGATTATAGTTTTCTTTAAGCTGTTTATAGTTGTATTTTCTACCTAAACCATCAAAAATGGTATAATTTAAACCAATAGTAGCATTATAGTTTTTAGTAACTACACCATTACCTGTTCTTTCTGCATCGTTACCAGTTTGTGGGTCAGTAAATACAATAGTCTGATTGTTTCTTCTGTAATCTGCTCCAGAATTTATAGTTGCAGATGGCAAAAAACCCGTATTTAAAATACTAGAATTATTTTTTGCTATTTCTGTATTGTTATTAGCAATTTTAATTCCAAAATTATTTTTTAATGTTATTTCTAAAGCTTCTCTTTTGGTTAGAATTTCTTGTGAGAATAAAGAAATACAGCTTAAAAAAGCTAGTAGAAAAGTAACTTTGTTATATTTCATTTTCATCGTATTTAGAATCTATTACTGCTCTTTCAACTTCTTCTTTAGTGATATCATCTCCAGTTTTTAACCACTTGTATTTAACTTTGTAATAATTAGAAGCAGATAGTAATAATGGTAAAACAAGTAATGTTAAAATTGTAGCTATAGCAATACCATATGCAATTGAAATAGCCATAGGAATTAAAAATTGTGCTTGTCTACTTTTTTCAAAAATTAACGGTGCTAAACCAGCAATAGTAGTTAATGAGGTTAAAAATATTGCTCTAAAACGTGATCTACCAGCTGCAACTAAGGCTTCATCATATTTCATTCCTTGTTTAAGGTAATTATTAAACTTACCAATAAGAACTAGTCCATCATTTACCATAATACCAATCAGCGCAATAATTCCTAAGAAAGAAAGAATACCTATGGCAAAATCGTGAATAAAGTGCCCCCAAACAACACCAATCATACTAAATGGTATTAATAATATGAGTAATAAAGGTTGAGAATATGATCTGAATGTAAAAGCAATAACTATGTAAATTAATCCTAAAATAATTACTGAAACTCCAGAAGCAGAGTCTGTTGTTTTTTTACGTTCTCTATTTTGTCCCTCATAAATTGGAGTTACAGAGGTATATTTAGATAAAATTTCTGGCATTACATTTTCTCTAATGTCTTGCAAGATTTCTGTTGCACTTCCTTTTAATTCTTTTAAGTCTGCTGTAACTTGAATTTCTCGTTTTCCTTCTAAATGATTTATAGCAATATCTCCTCTTTGAATAGTATAATCTGCAATTTCCGAAAATGGAATTCGAGAACCATTTGGCGCAATAATGCGCATATCGTCTAAATCTTTAATAGAAGATCTATCATTTTTACTATAGCGAACCCAAATCTTAATTTCATCTTGTCCTCGTTGAAAACGTTGTGCTTGAAATCCAAAAAATCCATAACGAACTTGTTGCATTACAGATTGTAAATTTAACCCAAGTAAGTAGGCATTATCTTTTAGTTTTATTTGAATTTCTTTAATACCAGCAGGGTCGTTATCTGTAACATCTTTTAATAAAGGATTGTTTTCTAGAACAGTTTTAAGTTCATTTTTAACGGCTTTTAGTTCCTCTATATTATTACCTAAAAGTGAAATTGCAACAGGACTTCCTCCAAAATTTCCACCAGATCCAAAAACCAAACTTTCTACACCATATACCTTACCAACCTTTTCGCTTATAGAATTTGTTATTTCTGGTGATGAAAAATCTCGTGCTTCTCCTGGCAATAAATTTACAGTTAAAGAACCATTTGCACTACCAGAACCAACTCTACGAATTACATTTTCAACTACTTGTAAATTACCTGTTTGCTTAGCAGAATATTCATCATTTACTTGCCAAACTTTTTCTTCTATAGAAGATATAATTGAATCTGTAATTTTTTCGTTTGTACCTTGTGGCATTTTTAGCGTAATCTGAACTCTATCACTAGCAATTCTTGGGAAGAATGATGTTCTAACAATACCTCCTCCAATTGCCATAAAACTGAAAATTAAAATAGCAACAGGAATGGTAAAACTAAAAAACCTATGATTTAAAATAAACTTTAACAGAGGTACATAATATTTATCTCTAAACTTAGATAAACCTTCATCTGCAGTTTTGTTTATTTTTTTAAAAAAACGGTCAATTGGGTTACTCTTTTTTACTTCACCATTTTCTAATCTTTTTCTGTCTAGTGCTTTAGAATGCGCAATATGTGCGGGTAAAATAATTAAGGCTTCAATTAATGATACACTAAGTGTTAATAGCACTATTGTTGAAACTTCACCAAAAAAACTACCTATTCTACCATCTAAAAAGAAAAATGTTGAAAAAGCAATTATTGTAGTTAAAATTGCTGATATAATTGGTGGTATTACTTCCATTGTTCCATCTATGGCTGCTTTTATTTTCGATTTTCCTAAATCGTAATAATGATGATATATATTTTCACCAATTACAATTCCATCATCAACCAAAATACCTATAACTATTATCATCCCAAATAGAGATAAAACGTTTATAGTTACGTCGAATTGAGAAGCAAAAACGAACATTCCTAAAAATGCTACTGGCAATCCAAATGCTACCCAAATTGCTAACCTTAGATTTAAAAATAAAGCTAAAAAGAATAGTACTAATAATATACCAACAGCACCATTTTCGACAAGTAACTTTGTTCTACCTTTAAGTGTTGTAGAAGAGTCACTAGATACATTTAATTGAATGTTTTGCTGTTTTTGGTTGTATTCGTATATGTATTCTTTTATTTTGTCTGCTGATGAAATTAAATCTTCACTATTTGTATTACTAACTGTAACATCTATAGCTAAGTTGCCATTATAAAATAACCTATCTGGATTTTCTGACCATGTATCTTTAACATCAGCAATATCTTTTAAACGAATTATGGTACCATTTGGCTGAGTTCTAACTATTAAGTTTTGTAATTCTATACCATAATACGATTTATTTCGAGCTCGAATTAAATAATCTTCTTGATTAGTTTTAATATTACCACCTGTAACTAATATATTGGCATTTCTTACAGCATTAGCAACGTCTGTAAACGATAAATTAAACGCTCGTAAATCGTTTTCACGAACAGCAATTTCGATTTCTTCTTCAGGAAAACCAGAAATACTTACTTGCGAAATTCCATCTATTCCTCGAATATCATTTTCTATATTTCTAGCATATTGTTTTAGAGCTTTAAGCGATACATTTTCTCCACTAACAGAAAAACTTATGGTAGGCCTAATGCTTTCTACTTTGGCAATTACTGGAGGTTCCATTCCTGTTGGAAATGATGGAACTCTGTCTACTGCGTTTTTTACATCAGATAAAACAACATCTATATTTTTGCCTTTTTCAACCTCAACATTTACTACTGCAGAGTTTTCTCTAGATACAGAAGTAACTCGTTCTACACCAACAATTCCTTTTAAATTATCTTCTATTTTTAGTACTACACCTTCTTCCATTTCTACTGGTGAAGCTCCAGGATAAGCTAGGGTAATATTTATTAATTGCGAATCTACTAAAGGAAAGAAAGAAGATTTCATGCTAAAAGCACCAAGAATACCAAATACAAAAAATGCGATAATAACCACATTTACTGCAACTGGGTATTTTATAAAATAACTAATAATTTTTCTCATAATAAATTACTTTTGGCCAATTTTAACTACCATTCCATCAAATGCTCCTGGCAAAGGCTGTGAAAGTATTTTAGTACCATTTTCTAATCCTTTTAACACTACAGATTCAGATCCAAAATACACTGGATTAATTCTTTGTAATGTTAAAATTGAATCGTTTTTAACTGTATAAATTGCACTATTATTTACCAATAGTTTTCTAGAAACTTCAATAGCATCAGATTCTGATTTAGCAATTAAATTAGCCTCTAAAAACATACCTTCTTTAAGGTCTTTATCTCTTACTTCTATGTATGCTGTAATAGTTTGAGAAACTTGATCTATTTTACCATTAATCCTTGCTACTGTACCATTATATGTTTTAGAGCTATTTAAGCTTTTTAATTCTACTGTATTGCCAATTTTTAACAGCTCTGCAAATTCAGCATTAACAGACACTTCTAATTCATAAACACTAGTATCAATAAATTCTCCTAATCTTTGGCCAACTCTAACAAGAGTTCCTGGAGTAACTAAAGTTTCTGTTAAAATACCTGTAAAAGGGGCAGTTATATCATGTTTTGTTAATCTTACTTCTAAGTTTTTTACGTTAAAATAAGCAGTTAAAATACCTCTACCACTTATAAAATACTTTTCTTTATCTGATGAAAATTTTGGTAATTCTGGTACTGGTTTAGTAATATCAAAGTTTTTTAAATAGTCTTCCCATTTTTTAAATTCTGATGGATAGTCTAACCTGATATCTGGTAAAATAGAAGTAATTAAATTGAATAGATTACTTTTTTGTGAATTTAAACTAGCATTAAATTCATCACTATTCACACTCAATAATGTTTCTCCTTTTGAATATGTAGTGCCAGGTTTAAATGCTTTGTTAGAAGTATTTAAAACACCTTGTACTTCTGAGAAAATATCAATTTTGTTTTTAGCAACTAAGTTTCCATTTGCGATTAAAACAATTGGAATTTCTTTATTTTTTACAATATCAACAAATACTGTTTTTATAGTTTTCTTAAAAGTTGGTCTTGGTTTTTGATTTTTGTCAACAAAAAATTTACCTAAAGTTATGGCTCCTACAATAAATAAAAGTCCTATTATACCTAAAATAATTTTTCTCATACTTGGTTGGTTCTATATTCTTTATTAAAAAGATTTATTCATTGCAAAGATAATTTTAACATTAACAACTCTTGTTTAATCAAAAAACTACTTTGTTAAAGAAACGTTATAATTGATGGTTTTGTTAGCTCTATTTTTGAATTATGTAATTTTGTTGTTGAAGAATTTAATTTCTAAAACGAACTTTTGACATCATCTTTACAGTCTTATTCTACTATTTTTTACAGGTCTATTGATGCTATTCCAAAACAAATTTGGGAAGAATTACAACTTGTAAGCCAACCTTATTTAAAGCCAGAATTTTTAGAATCTTTAGAGAAAAATCATCAGGAAATTAAATTTTACTATATGATTTTAAAGAATAAAGAAAATAAAGTTGTTGCATTAGCCAACATAAAAATTATTGATTTTCATTTAGATAATATTACTTCTTATTTCGAAAATTTTTTAAACAAATTAAAGCTAGTACTAAGAAAAATAGATATTTTACCTTACAAAAAACCTTTAAAACTATTAATCACTGGAAACATTTTTGTTAGTGGTGAACATGGCATTTTTATTAAAACAAATGAAAATAAAAAGGAGATAATTAAAACCATAGCAAAAGCTACACTAGTTTTAGAAAAAGATTTTAATTTAAAAATTGATGCTTTTCTTTTAAAAGACTTTTTAAATGAATCGTTAACGATAACAGATGAACTTAAAGATTTTAATTATCATCCTTTTTCAGTTGAGCCAATTATGGTTTTACATATAGAGAAAACATGGCGTTCTTTTGATGATTATTTACATGTACTTAAAACTAAGTTTAGAGTTAAAGCAAAAAAAGCATTTTCTCTAAGTAAAGAATTAACAATTATAAATATAACATCAAATAATATTGATGATTACTTACCAAAAATGAATATGTTGTATAAGAAAGTAATTTCTAAAGCAACTTTTAATTTGAGTGATTTTAACTTAGCTACTTATAAGGATTTAAAATTAAAGTTCGGTGAACTATATATTTTAAAAGTGTACACTTTACAAGGTAAAGTTGTAGGTTTTCTATCAGGGTTAATTCATAATAAAAATTTAGATGCTCATTTTGTTGGTATAGATTATCAACTTAACAAAACCTTTGGCATATATCAAAGAATGCTGTACGACTATATTCAAATTGCAATTGAAAATAACTTAGAAACCTTAAATTTTGGAAGAACTGCAAGCGAAATTAAAAGTTCTGTTGGTGCAAAACCAGTTGATTTAACCATGTATTTAAGACATAAAAGAGGGCTAACAAATAAAATTTTAAAGCTATTTTTACAGAGAGTTCAACCAACACCATTTCATCAAAATTTTCCATTTAAAATCGTAGAAAAATAATGAAGACTACAAAAGAATTAATTAACTTATTACATTTAGATAAAATAGATAATCATACGTATTTAGGTGATAGTGTAACTATTGGTAGTGCAATTGTTTTTGGTGGGCAAGTTTTAGCACAAGCTGTAAATGCAGCTTACAGAACTATTCCAGAAAATAGGTTTTTACACTCTTTACATTCGTACTTTTTAGAAGCTGGAGATTTAAATTTACCCATTAAATATCATGTTGCAGAAATGAGAAATGGTGGTAGCTTTTCTACTAGAAGAGTTACAGCTTCTCAAGAAGGTAAAACAATTTTTATTTTGGCAGCTTCTTATCACAAAAAAGAGGATGGTTTTGAACATCAAGCTCAAATGAATTCTACTATAAAACAACCAGAAGAACTTTTAAGTTGGGAAGATATGGTTACTAAATTTGGTGCAATTATGCCTAACACTTTAAAATCGTTTTTAAGTATTCAAAGGCCTATAGATTTTAAACCTGTAGAAGTTTCAAATCCACAAAAACCTGAAAACAAAGAGCCTTTTGAGCAGGTTTGGTTTAAATTAAAAGGTACTATTCCTGAAATGGATATTCGTTTAAAACATCAAATTTTAACCTATATTTCAGATTATAATGTATTAAATGCTGCCTTTAACCCTAATGCAAAAAACTATAATTTTGCAAACACAATGACAGCCAGTTTAGATCATTCTATGTGGTTTTTTAGAGAATTTGATTTTAATGATTGGATGCTTTTCTCATCTGAATCTCCCAACACTTTTGGAGCTAGAGGTTTAGTTAAAGGAAATATTTTTACAAGAGAAGGTAAATTGGTAGCATCTTTTGCACAAGAAGGTTTAATGAGACCTAAAACTAAATAGTTATGAATCCGTTTTTATATGTGTTAACCACTAATGGTGTGTTATTTTTAATTAGTATTATTTTTTGGAAATTTCCACCAAAAAAAATCAACAATATTTATGGCTACAGAACTCATAAAAGTATGTTGAATCAACAAATTTGGGATTTTGCAAACAGTACATTTAATAAAGCTTTTATTAGTTACAGTGCTTTTTCTTTTATAGCTGCATTATTGTTGGCAAATTTTGCCAAAAACGAATTAACTTGGCAACCAATGGTATTAGTGGCTTTGTCTATTTTAGTTTCAATAATAAAAACAGAACGTGCAATATCTGATAATTTTACTGAAGAAGGAAAAAGAAAAAAATCTTAAAAGTTAGCCATTACAGAAACCGATAAATTTCTACCTGGTGATGCAACTCCTGATGCAAACTCAATAAAATGTTCATCAAAAATATTATCTAATCTGGCCTGAACAGAGAAGTTTTCGTTTATCAAATAACGGCCATTAACTCCAAGTGTCATCCAACTTGGTGAACCGTAGTAAATATCTGTTTCATTAGTTGCATTTGGATTAACAACTGGGGTTAATTCATGATTATCAATTCCTTCTGTTATATTAAAATCATTAATATCTTTTTTAGCATTAAATCTAAATACAGAACCAATTTCGATGTTATTTTTTTTATAATTAATTTCAAACTGGCCAAATAATGGTGGAATACTAGATAAAGGTTCGTCTGTATCATTAGTTCTACCTTTTGTATAGGTAATAAAGCCAGAAGTATTAATTGTATTAGAAATTTTACCTAAATAATTAAAAGTATAGCCAAAAATATATGCTGTACCCTTATTTACCATTTGTACTGCGTTTCCAAACTGACCATCGAACTCTACTTGCTGTATTGTTCCATTTTGATTATATACAAAATCACGTTGAATATACTTATCTAATAAAGTATAGTAAACATTGGCACCAATTCTAAACCTTCTATTGTTTAAATATTTTAATATACTAATTTCTCCATTGTATGCATATTCTGGACTCACATTTATATTTGGAATGGTAACATTTCCTGCTTTTTCACGAACTCTACCAACATCGTCTATATTTGGTGATCTAAAACCAGATGAAATTACACTATTTATTTGCCAATTTGAGTTTGGTTTATAAACATAGCCAATATTTGCAGTAATTGCTGAGTTACTTCTGTGTAAAGTTTTGTCTTGAAAAGTCAGAAACGTTTCATCTATCCAAGTTGCATTTTTGGTAATATTTGTAAATCTAATTCCTGCATTAAAATTAGATTTTTTACTTAATTCTTGTCTAAATCCAACATAGACAGCAGAAGAAAGAAAATCGCTTCCATCATCTGGATAACGTGATTGAACAGTAAATTCATTAGAAAAACCATCAATTTCTCCATTAGAAATATTTAATGTTCTTCCAATAGAGTTAGAAGCAATTTCATTATAAGCAACTTCAAAACCATATGTTAATACTTTTGTTTTTCCTGATGAAATTGGTACAGAAAAATCTCCATTAACACTAAAAACATCTACATTTTCAACCCTATAAGAACGATCTAAACTACCAAATTTTCTTTGTATTCTACTTTCTTCTAAATTCTGATATGCAGCAGTTATAGCACCACTTTCTAACCAAGTTTTATTTGGATTAAGCAAAAGTTGAGATGAGACCAATAATCTTTTTTGAGGACCATAATACCATTCTGCAAACTTTAATGATGAAGGATCGTTTAAATCTTTAAGTTCTGTTAATCTATCAAATCTTGGAATATCTGATGATGTTGAGTATTGTAAATTTATTTTTAAATCGGTATTTTTAGATAGTGGTACAAAGAGTTTTTGCAACACATCAGTTTGTCTAAAACCTGTATTTCTTAATAGATTAGGATCTGAATTTTGTGTTGGATTTGGATTATAATTACAATTTAAATTTTCGGAATAATAAAATACTTTTCCCCAATCAGAAAAACCATGTCTTCTATTATTTCCAGCTCTTAAATCGCCAAAATCTGAATAAGAAATACTTGTAAATGAAGTCCATTTTTTAAAACTCAACTCTGCAGAAACATTGGTTGTAATTTCGTTATTAACTGTAGAATATCTTGAGAAAAACTGAGTTTTTACTTCATTATTTTCAGATAATTTTGGTGTTTTTGTATAATAATGAATTACACCTCCTAAGGCATCTGAACCATAAATTACTGAAGAAGGACCAAAAATTACCTCAGTTTTATCGAGCAAGTTAGGTGCTAAAGTAATTGAATTTTGTAAATGCCCTTTTCTATATATTGCATTATTCATCCTTACTCCATCTACCACTAGCAAAACTCTATTAGATTCCATTCCACGAATTACAGGACTACCTCCCCCAAATTGAGATTTTTGTACTTTAATTCCTGGAATTGTTGCTAATAAATCAGCAGATGTTTGCGGTGAAACCTTTACAATATCTTTTTTAGAAACTACTGCAATTTGCTCTGCAATACGTTTGAACTTTTCTTCTTTTTTAAACGAAGAAATTACAATTTCATCTAATTGTTCTGATTGTTTTGTTAAATAAACAATATAATTCTGTTTCTTTAATAAGGCTTTTTTTATGCTAAATATAGCATAAGATAAATGTGAAAAAATAATTATTTCATTCTCCTCTATTAAATAAACATCTACAACACCATTATCATTAGAAGTTAAAGAAACAGTATTACTTTGATTAAAAACACTTACGTCTTTAACACGTTTACCATTCTCTTTATCAATTATAATTACTTCTTGAGAATAAATAAAACAACTAATGAAAAAGAATAATAGAAAAAAAGGATTTCTCATTATTAACTAAAAATAGATTCTAAAACTTGTAAAGATTTTGGTTCTCTAAAATTGTGCAAATGTAATTTATAATATTTGATCAAAATTTTTAAAACTAATTGTCTCTCAGATTTACTGAAAGACACGCTTTCTACTCTATCAAAATTTATGCCTAACAGCTTTTTAAATTGATAAAATTCATTACCAGAAATTACATTTTTATTGGTATTAGAATAAGTTAATTCTCCTTCTAGTAAATCGAAAGCTGAATTCTCCTTTTTTGAAACATCTGGATAAAAGCCAAGAAAGTTGGTCAAATTTAAAAGAAACAACAGATGAAAATTAGCAACTTTATCATGTAAATCTAACCAGTTTAAAGCATTTTCTAAGTAACTAAATAAGGCTGAATTTTGTTCCTCTTCTTGTATTGCATTAGATAATGTTTCTGCTAAAAAAAAGACAACAGATTGTTTAACAATATCTAGATAAATTGTTTTATAAGGATTAATTACATGTACTTCTTTAATAGTATGTAAACTACTTTTTATACTATGATTAGCAACAATTTGTAATTGATTTAACTGTTGAAAATAAGCTGACTTAATTCCTTTTTTTTTAGGTTTTAAAACACCTCTAATTAGATAAGATTTTAAGCCTTCTTGTTCTGTAAAACATTTAACAATAAGACTAGTGTCACTATATTTTAGTGAACTTAATACAATTGCTTTTGTGCTAACAAGCGTCATTAATTTACAATTGCAATTTTAGTTGATGTACTTTCTGTACCATCATCTGTAGAAAGTAAAACAATATAAATACCAGATGCTACTTTTTTACCAGACAAATTAGTTTTATCCCAAACTACTTTACCTCCTTGTAATTGCTGCCCTTCAATTACATTGGTTTCATAAACTAAATTACCTGCAACATCTAAAATTTTTACATTGGTACCTTTAGGTAAACTTGTACCATTTCTAACATCTATAGTAACTGTATTATGGTTTTTTAAAGAAGGATTTGGATAAGCATATACCTCTCCTAAAGTATCAGCAAAAGGAGATACTTTACTATCGTAAGCAACAATACCCTTATCTGTAGCAAAATACACTTTACCATTATTATTATCTACAGCTATCTTTAATATTCTATTAGAAGGTAGTGGCGAATTTTCTATACTAAAATTTGCAATAGTTCTTAAACCTGATGGATTTGTATAAACAACACCTCCTTTATCTGTTCCAAACCATTTATTATCAGCTCCATCTATTGCAATAGTATTTACAAATTGATCTCCTAACAAGCGCTCTCCAATACCATTTTCTTCTATTATTACTGGTTGTGCATTTACAACATTAGAAGAAAAAATACTATTTGCACCTCTAAACACAACCATTCCACTTCTTGTTCCTAACCAAATTCTATTACTTCTATCTACAGCAACAGTATTAACATTAGCATCTGGTAAAGACCCAAGATTTGGAGTAGTAATTAATGATTTTGCAGTATTTGAACTCTCGTTAAAAGCAATTACTCCATTACCTCTGGTTCCAAACCAAACATTATTAGATCTATCTAATACCAATTGACTTAAACCAAAATCTGGTCTAGTTTTAGCAGAAGAAACATCGTAACTAGTCCATTGTCCTGAAACACTTAGTTTTTTTAATTCATTAGGTACACCAACATTAGTTACCCATAAATTCCCTTCATTGTCAAATGCAGTTCCTCCAATTCTTATGGTTATAGTTGTGCTGTTTGTTTCAATACTTTGTAAAGGACTATTGTTCTGATTATAAAAATTTGTTATTACATCATTTTCAACTTCCAATAAACCACCTGTTTCTGTACTATTTGAATTTGCAGTGCTACCAAAAGAACTAATAAAAACTCTATTTTCTGCATTAGGATCTATTGTTATGCTCACTAAATCTCTATAAGGCACAGCTGGATCATATTTAGTATTAATCCAGTTTTGACCATTAAAATGACTAAATCCCTTTCTAATATCTCTTGGTGCGTATACCAAATCATACCCCCCATAAACTACCCATAAATTATTTTCTTTAACTGCAATATCAAAAGTTTCATTGAAAAGTGGACCTTCTGGATGAATTTCTTCATAAGTGCCGTTAGTTGTAGTTGAACTTTTTAATATTCCAAATTCTTGAGTTCCTAAATACAATGTATTACTATCATCTAAAAGAGCATTAGATAAAGTGAAATCAAAATTATTAGTTACAGTAAAATCGTTTGTTTGTAATAAATTAGAATTTAAAACAATAGCGCTTTTATTTAGTGTTATGGTAAAATTATTAGTGGTGGCATTTATGTTTTTAACTTCTTCAAAAAAATTTCTTGTCAAGTTTAGTTGTCCATTATTAATCTGAAATAAATTGGTGTTTTCAGTTACAAAAACTGCATTGTTAAATATTTCAATATGACTAAAATTACGCCCTGAAAATTCTTGTGTCCAATTATTAAAATCAATTAATAATGTATTATTAACATTGGCAGAAAATATCCCATTTTCAGTAGCTGCGTAAATGGTACTATTATTAACAAGAATTTCGTTTATAGCCAAAGAAGTAGAATTATTTCCTATAAAAAACGTATCTCCAAACTCTAGATTGTCGATATTATACTCTACTATTGCAAAAGGAGTAGATAGGTAAAGCTTATTTCCAAATTCTGAAATATGATTTATTCTTTTAGATCCAGATTGATTAAAATTTAAAATGTCTGATGAACGTGTAATTACTTCATCATCATCAATTACTTCAACTAAACCATTTTCATAACCTATAACTAGTCTTTTAAACGTTTTACTGTAATAAATTGCTGATGTACTTTCACCTGATAATCCTTTAATAGACGAAAATTTAGTAAGCTCATTAGTTGATTCATTGTACGTAAAAACTGCATTATCAACTAGTGCATATATAGTATTATCAACTTTTATAAAATCTTTTACATTGTTGTATGAAAAAAAATCTTCCCAAGAATTACTATAATCTACTTGAGAATAAAGGTGAATTAAATTAAAAAAAAAGAATAGAAAAAATATTTTTTTCATGTTAATTTATATACATCAAATATATTATTTATTTATAATAAAACGGCTAATAACGTATCTTAGTGCACCTGTAATTAACTGTTATTTAAAATAAATTTAATGCCATTAATAACTTTAGATGATTTTATAAGTTATTCAAGGAGGAAATCGTTTTTTCTTTTCAAACATAACTCATCAGATTTTGTATTTGGTATTTATCAAAAATAATAATTAAATGAAACAAGAAATAGAAAGAAAATTTCTAGTAAAAAACCAAGATTATAAAGTTGATAGCTATAAATCTGAACTTATAAAACAAGGGTATTTAAATTCTAATAAAAACAGAACAGTTAGAATAAGAATTTCAGATAAAAAAGGTTTTTTAACAATTAAAGGAAAATCTAATTCATCTGGCACAACTCGCTTAGAATGGGAAAAAGAAATTAGTGTAAAAGAAGCTGAACAACTTTTGTTATTGTGTGAAAAATCTGTTATTGAAAAAACAAGACATTACATTAAACACCAAGGGTTTATTTTTGAAGTTGACGAATTTTTTGGCGATAATAAAGGCTTAACAATTGCTGAAGTTGAATTAACAAATGAAAATGATTTTTTTTCAAAACCTAATTGGCTAGGTAAAGAAGTTACAGGAATTGAAAACTATTACAATGCATTTATTTCAAAAACTCCATATAGTAAATGGTAAGTTTATATTTTATAAATAGCCAAAAAGTGACTTAAGCTACCTAACAGAACAAAAACATGAAAAATTGCATGATTATAAGGTAGTTTTTTAATAGAATATAAAATTGCACCAATGGTATAAAAAACACCACCTGCAAATAAATACTGAATACCATCTTCTGTTAAAGATTTTAATAAAGGTTTAATAAAAATCAAAACTTGCCATCCCATAATTAGATAAATTGCTGTTGATAGCTTATCAAACTTTCCAGTAAAAAATAACTTTAAAATAATACCTGTTAAAGCAAATATCCAAACAAAAACAAACATATACCATCCTAAATCAGAGTCAAGAGCTACTAAACAAAAAGGCGAATAACTTCCAGCAATCAATACATAAATGGCTGCATGATCGAAAATATTCATTTGTCTTCTTTTCTTTGGATTTTTAGTGGCATGATAAAAGGTTGATGCTGCATATAAAAGCACCATACTTAGCCCATAAATTATGAAGCTAGATGCTTTTAAAAGGTTAGAGAATTCAACACCTTTTAAAATTAAAAAAGGTAATGCAATAACACTTAACACTAAACCCAAACCATGTGAAAGAATATTTAATTGTTCTTCTTTTTTAGGATAAAGGTGATTTAAATTCTCTTTCATTATTTGGTCTGTTTGTGTCTTTCATATATTTTTTATCATTTAACAAATCATTGTAAATGATATCAAAAGTTTGTTGTCTCAAAGAATTTTTATCTGAAATATTTAAATTTTTGGTAGGAATAAATTTATGCTGATGCACTCTTAACACTCCTGGACCTCCTTTAAAAAAATTCCATGAAAATAAGCGTTTTGCATCATAATATACTTGTGGTACAATTGGAATTTCAAATTCTATAGCCAAAGAAAATGCTCCATTTTTAAATGGAGCTAAAACTATATTTTCAGTAGGGACTAAACCTTCTGGAAAAATCCCCATACTTACTCCATTCTTAAAACGTTTTTTAGCCATTTCATAAACTCTTTTTCTACTTTTTGGATTATTTCTATCGACCATAATTACCACTCTTTTATAGAAAAAACCAAAAATTGGAATTTTAACCAGCTCTTGTTTACCAACAAAAACAATAGGGTTTTTACTAAGTACTATCAATATAAATGGATCCATTAAGGAGGCATGGTTTGGACAAAACATATAACTTTTGTTTTTTTCTAACACCTCATCTGCTTCTAATCGAATACTAAAGCCCATACCATAAACTAGAATTTTAGCCCATAAACGAATCATTTTCCAAAATGTTGGATAATATTCAACCTTTGCAGTTAACACAATTAAAAAAGGCACCATAATAATAATGGTTGCAAACATTAAAATGTAAAACCAAAGTCGCCAAACTAAAAGAAATGGAATTTTAAGTAATTTCATAAAATTCAAAAATAGTAATATTCTTTTGTTTGGTTTATTTTTAGTAATCAAAACCTTACTTTTGTGCTTGCAGAAAAAAATCTTAAAAGAGAACGTTAATGTCGAGAATTTTAACAGGTGTACAAAGTACAGGAACACCCCATTTAGGTAATTTACTGGGGGCTATTTTACCAGCAATTGAAATGGCTAATGACCCAAAAAATGAGTCTTTTTTGTTTATTGCAGACATGCATTCATTAACACAAATTAAAGACGGAAATATACTTAGAGAAAACACCTATAGTACAGCTGCAACATGGCTTGCTTGTGGTTTAGACATTAATAAAACTGTGTTTTATAAACAAAGTGCAATACCTCAGGTTACAGAGTTAGCATGGTATTTAAGTTGTTTTTTTCCATACCAACGTTTAACATTAGCACATAGTTTTAAAGATAAATCTGATAGATTATCAGATGTAAATTCTGGTTTATTTACTTACCCAATGTTAATGGCTGCAGATATTTTATTATATGATGCAGAGATTGTTCCTGTTGGAAAAGATCAGTTACAACATCTTGAAATGACTCGTGATGTAGCCAACAGATTAAATAATATTGTTGGTGAAACTTTAGTACCACCACAGGCTAAAATTCAAGAACAAACCAAGCTTGTTCCTGGTACTGATGGTGAGAAAATGAGTAAATCAAGAGAGAATATTATTAATATATTCTTACCTGATAAAAAGTTGCGCAAACAAATTATGGGTATTAAAACTGATAGTACTCCTTTAGAAGAACCAAAAAATCCTGATACTGATAATGTTTTTGCTCTTTATAAATTAATGGCAAATGATGCACAAATTGAAGAAATGAGATCTAATTACTTAGGAGGTAACTATGGTTATGGGCATGCAAAACAAGCACTCTATGAATTAATTTTAGAAAAGTTTTCTGGAGTTAGAGAAAGGTACCATCACTACATGAACAACAAACATGAAATTGATGAAGCTTTAAATGTTGGAGCTAAAAAAGCTACACAAATTGCCAATGAAGTTCTACAAAGAGTTCGTGAAAAAGTAGGATATTAAAAACAAAAAGATGCTTTGTTAAGCATCTTTTTTTATCAAGTTTTTTAAATATTTTACATTGCCCAATTACATACTATACCTCCCATTAAAGCTAATGTTACAATCCAATAACCTGCATTAATAGCTACATATTTAAAGCTTTTTCTTTCAAAAAGTGCAATAATAGTTAGAATAGGTGTTATGGTTAATAATCCAAATAGACCACCATGTAATGCACCATGTTTAAATGTTCTGTGCAAGTGTCCATAACTAGTCATAAAATCGTTATAAAGTTTGTAGGCTTCTCCTGTTTGCTCAGCAAAACCTATTTCACCAGATAAAACTTGATACATTCCTAATTGGTGTATTACTGAAGGCATAATTGCAAAAGCAACTACAACACTCATAAGATAACTTAAACCAAATATTTTTAACATGTTGGCATCTTTTAAAGATTCCTTCTGTAAAGCCCATAATATTCATCCAAGCTTTACCAAAAAGGGGTCCATACCAAATAGAACCCATAACCATAGGTGCTAAAGCAGCAATTAGAAAAATGTAATAATTCATTTCCATAACAAGAAAGTTTAAAGGTTGATAATCAAATATATGAAAATTATCTATTGCTTTTTTAAAAGTAAAAAAGCCAAAACATAAGTTTTGGCTTTTTAAATATTTTGAATTCTTCTTATTTAATTTTTAACGATTTGGCTATTGCTTCTAACTCAAACAAGAATGCTCTTTTATTAACTGATGGAGCATAGGTAAAACCTTCAACTACAATTAGTCTATTATTATTTTTATCAAAAACAGTATAGTTTAAAAATGGTCCAGCCATAAAATCGCCTTTAACTTCCCATTTACCACGAGTTTCATAGGCTTTTTTACCATCTACTACTGCGTCAAAAGTAAAGGGTGTGTAAGCTTTTTCGGTAATCATGTACATACCTTCTTTATAACCTGGTATGTATTTTTTTCCAATTTTATTTCTATTGGCAACAATACTATCTAAAACTTGATTTTCTTCTGCCATTGGCAAAGAATAAACTAAAATATTATTGCTTCCAGATTTAGCTATTCCACTGGTTAGATGGTTTCTAAGCCACAAAAAATCACCAGTATCTTCTACTGTTCTAAATTTTTTGGGAATAATTAAAGACATCCCAAGGTTTTGTAATGTTTTAAATTTGGAATCATCTAATCTTTCTTTTACAAATAAATTTTGTGTGAATTCTATATCAGAATCTAAAAAGGTTCTTTTAATTTTTTCTTTGTTTTTATTGAATAGTGAAATTAAATTCTCATCATTCTTTGCTTGTAAATAGACTACTGTTTGAGGTTGAGCAAAAACATTTTTCTGTACAGTTATTCCTTCTTCTTCGCCTTCAACTATCATTAAAATATTTCTACTAGCTTTCATCATAGAGCTAAAACCACCTGGCGCCACTTGTGATACTGATAAAATTGGTTCTGGCTGTGGCAAACCAACTTGTAATTGACCAAAAGCATTTCTTATTTCTTTCCCTACATCTCCTGTCCAATCACTTATTTTGGCAACAACCATTACTTTATTGATTTTACCAATAGATTCTCTTAAAATCATTTTATCATTTCCAACACATGAAATTAAAAGAGAAACTGTTAAGGATGCTAGAATAATTTTCTTCATAAGATTAACTTTTATAAATTTTGAGTTTAGTTCCTGGTTTAAGACTTTTAGCACTCCAAATATTGTTCCATTTTTTAATGTCATCTACAGAAACTCCATTAAATTTTTTTGCGATAGTCCAAAGTGAATCACCTTGTTTAACTATGTAAATATCAAACTTAGCAGATTTTTGGGTAGAATTATATTTTTGAACTGTTTTTTTTGGCTTTGTAACTAATTGATCTTTAGGAATTCTCTTTGGATAAATATACAAACGTTGGCCAATTCTTAATCGACTACTTTTTAAACGATTCCAACTTTTTATCTGACTTACTCTAACTCCAAATTTATTTGCAATTTTACCCAAATAATCGCCATTTCGTACTCGATATCTAATACGTTTATCCATTTCAAAATACCTTGGTAAAGGTTTTTCCCTCTTTGCATCATCTGCGTCAGCTAAGGCATACAAGTCTTTTTCTTTATCTAAAAATTCTATAATTTTCTCTGATGGTAAACGTAAACTATACCTTCTATCTTTTAAATAAGGTATAATATCGAGCTTATAAGATGGGTTTAAAAAGGTTAATACTTCTTCATCTACATTAATAGTTTCTGTTATTTGATCGAAAGAAATAGTTCTTTTTACTTGAATTGTGTCTGTTTCAAAATCGAAAAACTTAGGTAAATCTGAATAAATTTTATGCTCATCTGCATATTCAAAAATATACATGGTCGCATAAAATGCTGGAACATACCCTGCTGTTTCTCTAGGTAAGAAAGGTCTAATATTCCAATAATTCTTATAACCTCCAGAACGCTTTATAGCTTTTGTTACATTACCTGGACCAGAATTATAAGCAGCTAAAGCTAAATCCCAATCACCAAAAATTTTATATAACTGACTTAAATATTTACAAGCTGCTATAGTAGATTTTACTGGGTCATATCTTTCATCTACATAAGAACTAACTTTTAAATCAAATTGTTTTCCAGTACCATACATAAATTGCCAAATTCCTGAAGCACCAACTCTTGAGCGAGCTCTTGGTTTTAAAGCAGATTCTACAATAGCTAAATACTTCATCTCTAATGGAATATCGTACATATCTAAATACTGCTCAAAAATTGGAAAGTAATATTTTGCTTTAGCCATTAAAGCTGGGTAATACTTTTTTCTATATTTTAAATAGCTATTGATTACTTTTTCTAAAGCTGGATTAAATGCTAGGTTAAATGGTGTATTTTGATTTAACTTTTCTAAACGCTGCTTTAATAAATCTGTTGTTAATACTAGGTTTGTATTACCAATAATGTCTTTATCATCTAGTACATATTCTAGAGTATCTATTAACGGAGAGTTAAATTTATCATCAACTAAAAGACTATCAATAAATTTAAGATCTTTATCTGTAAATAATTCTTTTAGGTCAGGTATTTTTATTGAGTCTTTAGCAATAGTTAAACTATCTATTTTAGGTGATATTATGGTATCTTTTTTTTCTTGTGAAAACACAGTGAGTGATAGGATAAAAAATAGATAAAATTGCTTCATTATTAAAATTCTAGTTCTAGTGCTATTGGGCAATGGTCTGAATGTTTGGCTTCTGTTAATATATAGGCTCTTGTAATTTTTTCTTTTAATGGCTTTGTTACCATTGCATAATCTAATCGCCATCCTTTATTGTTAGCTCTTGCATTAGCTCTATAGCTCCACCATGAAAACTCTTGTTTGTCTGGATGTAAAAAACGATAACTATCTATAAATCCTGAATTAATAAATTTACTCATCCATTCTCGTTCTTCTGGTAAAAACCCAGAAACTCCTTTCATTTTTGGATTGTGAATATCAATAGGTTCATGACATATGTTGTAATCTCCACAAACTACAAGATTTGGTAACTTTTTACGTAAAATTGTTAAATACTCAAGTATTTCATCCATATAAGTGAATTTAAAATCTAAACGAGCATCATTGGTTCCAGAAGGTAAATACATACTCATTATAGAAACGTCATCAAAATCGACTCGAAGATTTCTACCTTCTAAATCCATAGATTCTATTCCTGTACCATAAGCAACATTATTAGGTTTTTCTTTACAAAAAATAGCTACAGATGAATAGCCTTTTTTTTCTGCAGAAAACCAATAGTGATATGGATAACCTGCTTTTTCAAATTCAGCAACTTTTAGTTGATCTTTATGTGCTTTTGTTTCTTGTATACAAATTACATCTGGATTTGCTGCTTGCAACCATTCTAAAAAGCCTTTTTTTAAAGCAGCTCTAATTCCATTTACATTATAGGATACTATTTTCATTTATTCTAAAATAATAGGTTCTTTTAACAAAAACCAAGTTACTTGAGTCTTAGTTCCTGTTTGAGTTTTAAATTCTTTTCTTTTAGAAGCTAAAATAAATGCAAGTGTTGCTGAAGAAGCTGCTCTAATAACGGCATTTTCTAATCCACAGAAGTAAGTAGCAAAATAAATAATTAGAAATAATGCCAGAAACACAATTCTTGGATATTTGGCAATTTTAATCATTACAATATCATTTCTGGAATATCACCATTTACTATTAGTTCTCCTTCTGTAGCATTTTTAATTTCTTCTACAGTTACTCCTGGAGCTCTTTCTATTAAATGAAAAGCATTGTCTTTAATTTCTAATACTGCTAAATTTGTTACAATCTTAGTTACACAACCAACACCTGTTAAAGGTAAAGAGCATTCTTTTAAAAGTTTTGATTCTCCTTTTTTGTTAGTATGCATCATTGCAACTATTATATTATCTGCAGAAGCAACTAAATCCATTGCACCTCCCATACCTTTTACCATTTTTCCTGGAATTTTCCAGTTAGCTATATCACCATTTTGTGCAACTTCCATTGCGCCAAGAATTGTAAGGTGTACGTGTTTCCCACGAATCATAGCAAAGCTGGTTGCTGAATCAAAAAAACTAGCCCCAGGTAAAGTTGTTATGGTTTGTTTACCAGCATTAATAACATCAGCATCTTCTTCTCCTTCAAAAGGAAAAGGTCCCATTCCTAAAACTCCATTTTCAGATTGAAACTCAACTTCTATATCATCGCGTACAAAGTTTGCTACTAAAGTTGGAATTCCTATACCTAGGTTAACATAATACCCATCTTTTACTTCTTTAGCAATGCGTTTTGCAATTCCGTTTTTATCTAACATAATTAGTTTCTTTGTCTAACAGTTCTTTGTTCAATTCTTTTTTCGTAGTTATTTCCTTGGAAGATACGTTGTATGAATATTCCAGGAATATGAATTTGATTTGGATCTAACTCACCTGCAGGTACTAATTCTTCTACCTCTGCTACAGTAATTTTTGCAGCACCACACATATTTGCATTGAAGTTTCTAGCTGTTCCTTTAAAAATTAAATTTCCTGCTTCATCTCCTTTCCAAGCTTTAACAAAAGCAAAATCTGCTTTAAAAGCTGGTTCTAATACATACATTTTTCCATCAAATTCTCTTGTTTCTTTACCTTCTGCTACTTCTGTTCCAAAACCAGCTGGTGTATAAAATGCAGGAAAACCTGCTTGAGCAGCTCTACATTTTTCAGCTAAAGTTCCTTGTGGGGTTAACTCAACTTCTAATTCTCCTGAAAGCATTTGACGCTCAAATTCATCATTTTCACCTACGTAAGACGAAATCATTTTTTTAATTTGCTTATTTTGTAGAAGTAATCCTAGTCCAAAATCATCTACTCCTGCATTATTAGAAATACAAGTAACATTTCTAACGTTTAATTTTACCAATTCTGCAATAGCATTTTCTGGAATACCACTTAATCCAAAGCCACCAAGCATAAAAGTCATATTACTTTTTACTCCTTTTAATGCCTCTGTTACATTATTAACTTTCTTATTAATCATATCTTAAAAATCTGTATCTGACTTTTTTATTATTGTTTTGTCTTCATCTACCTTTTCATTACAATCTACAGTAATTGTTACGTTTTCTGGCTTTTCAAACTCTTTTTTACTTATTTTTAAATTCTTGTCTGCATAACATTTTTTCATGTATAGCGCCCAAGTTGGTAAAGACATTGTTGCTCCTTGCCCATAAGTAATTCCAGCAAAGTGTGTTGCTCTATCTTCTCCACCAGTCCAAACACCAGTCACTAAATTTGGAACAATGCCCATAAACCATCCATCAGATTGATTTTGAGTTGTACCTGTTTTACCTCCAATTGGATTTGTGAATTTATAAGGAAAGCCTGTTGCTGCTTTGCCTGCAGATGTGTATTCAGAGCGTAATCGAATTCCTGAGCCAGATTCTGTAACACCTTCTAGTAATTTTAGGATTACATAAGCTGATTCTTCACTAAGAACCTCTTGAGTTTGTGGTACAAAGTTCTTTAAAATTGTTCCATTTTTATCTTCAATTCTTGTAATAATCATTGGATTTACACGTAACCCTTTATTAGCAAAAGTGCTGTAAGCACTAGTCATTTCTAATAAAGATAAGTCTACAGCACCTAGTGCAATTGATGGGTTAGCTTGTATTTCTGTTTCTATACCTGCTGCTTTAGCTAAACGTACAACATTTTCTGGCGCAACTTGATCTATTAAATTAGCAGTTACTACGTTTGTTGAAGTTGCTAATGCATCTTTTAGAGTCATCATTCCACCATACTTTTCTTGAGAGTTTCTAGGTGTCCATTCTTCTGGAATTCCATATTTACCTTTTGGAATGGTGTAAGGCGTATTTGGTAACTTATCACATGGTGATTTGCGTAATTGGTCTATAGCTGTTGCATAAACAAATGGTTTAAATGTAGAACCAACTTGTCTTTTTTGTTGAGCTACTGCATCGTATTTAAAGTGCTTATTATCTATACCACCAACCCAAGCTTTTATATGTCCTGTTTTAGGTTCAATAGAAACTAAACCAGATCTTAAAAAATGTTTGTAATACTTTATAGAATCCATTGGCGTCATTACAGTATCTCTTAAACCTTTCCAAGAAAAGACTTTCATTTCTGTTTTTGTATTAAAGATTTCGTTAATTTCTTTGGTAGATTTTCCTACTGCTTTTAACCTTTTATACCTTTCTGAATTCTTTTTAGCTCTTTCATAACTTTCTCTAATTTGATCTTTTTCTAAATCGTAAAAAGGCGCTGTTCTATTTCGTTTTTGTTCTCTAAAGAAATACGATTGTAAATTAGCCATATGTTCTTTAACAGCTTCTTCTGCATATTGCTGCATTCTAGAATCTATGGTTACATAAATTTTTAAACCTTCTCTAAAAATATCGTATTCTTCACCATTTGGTTTTGGGTTATTTTTAACCCAATCTCGCATTAATTTTTGCAAGTGTGTTCTAAAATAAGTTGCATAACCATCACTATGGCTTTCTGGAGTATAATTTATTTTTAAAGGCAGCAATTGCAACGAATCTTTTTCTCTTTTAGATAGGTATCCGTTTTTTGTCATTTGTGAAAAAACAACATTTCGTCTACTTAAGGAATTCTTTTTAAATTTTTCTATATTAGGATTGTACAAAACAGGGTTTTTTAACATAGCTACTAAAATTGCTGCTTCTTGTACATCTAATTCTTTTGCTTCTTTACCAAAATAAATTCGAGCAGCTGATCGAATACCTACAGCATTAAAAATAAAATCTTGGGTGTTAAAATACATTGCAATGATTTCTTGCTTTGTATACTGCCTTTCTAGTTTTACTGCAACCACCCATTCTTTCATTTTTTGGGCAATTCTTTTAAAAATATTTCTTGATGCTCTTTTTGTAAATAAGTTTTTCGCTAACTGTTGAGTAATGGTACTTGCTCCACCATCGCTACCCATTTTTATTACAGCTCTAGCTGTACCTCTAAAATCGATTCCAGAATGATCATAATAACGTTCATCTTCAGTAGCAATTAATGCATTAACTAAATTATCTGGTAATTCTTTAAATTTAATAGGTGTTCTATTTTCAACGGCATATTTACCAATAGTAACACCATCTGATGAAATAACCTCAGTCGCTAAATTTGTTTGAGGGTTTTCTAATTCTTCAAAAGTTGGTAAAGCACCAAAACCACCAATAGAGGCTGTAAAAAACAATAATACAACAAGTAAAAATCCGCCTAAAACAATAGACCAAAACCAAATTATATATTTTTTAAAGCTATTCTCTTTTTTTGTTGTCATTCTAATTCACTATTTTTTCTATAGAAAAGCCAACATCTTGAATTCCTTTTAAAGTTTGTAAGGGTTGTACTTCTCCTTGTTTTCTCATTGCTTGATTAATTGTAAACTCGTATTTTCCTTTTGAAGGAAAGACTTTAGACTCTTTATAAAATAATTTACTTTCTTTTATATTCGATAATCCAGTACCTAAATATTCACCTTTTTCATTAGCCATTTCGTATTGTAATGTGTCTACAATTTTCGTTCCATTTGGAAAATTAAGGCTTGTAATTACAAACAAATTACTAAAGTTATATTCTTGATTATTCCTAATATTGATAAACAAGTTTTTTGGTGATATAGTATCTGTTATTTCAAAACTAAATGTTAATACTTCTCCAGAGTCCCATTCAGAATTTGCTAAACTTTTATATTCAGTAAATTCTATTGCATCTGAACAAGAAAAAACCATAAAAACAAATAACAGAAAAGTAAAAATGTTAGTCTTTTTGTGAACCGTTTTCATTTCTAGATGATTTGTTTTTATTACCTCTAAAGTTCCTTCTTTTTCTTTTAGATTGTTGTTCTTTAGATTTCGGTTGATTTTTTGATTTATTCTTTTGTTTGCTCTTTGTTTGTTTCGCTGTTTGAGTCTCTACAGAAACAACCGCTTTTTTATTTTTATTATTATTTCGTCTACGTTTTTTTCTTTTTGGCGTATCAAAACGTGTTAAACTATCTTGACCAACAGCATCTTCAAAGTTTACCTTAACATCTACTTCAATTTCAGATTCATATTCTTCTAAAGCAACTGAAGAATTTCCTTTTTTATTTAAGGCAATAATTTCTAAAACTTGATCTAAAGTTAATTTATACCATTTAAATGATTCATCTTTATAAGTATACCAAAGATGTTTTTTAAAGATATCCATCTTTACAAAAACTGCATCTCCTTTTTCAGTTTTTAAAACAACATCTTGTTTTGGAAATGGTTTTAAGGCATCTAAATAAACGTCTAACTCAAAGTTTAAACAACACTTTAACTTTCCACATTGCCCTGCTAACTTTAAAGGGTTTAAAGACAATTGTTGATAACGAGCTGCAGCTGTAGTAACTTTTCTAAAATCTGTTAACCAAGTTGAACAACACAACTCTCTACCACAAGAACCAACACCTCCTAAACGAGCAGCTTCTTGCCTTGCCCCTACTTGACGCATTTCTACTCTAATAGAAAATGCACTAGCTAAGTCTCTAATTAGTTGTCTAAAATCTACTCTTGAATCTGCTGTGTAATAAAAGGTTGCTTTGTTACCATCACCTTGAAATTCTACATCAGATAATTTCATTTGCAGCCCTAAACGCCCTAAAATTTCTCTACCTCTTCTTTGTGTTTCTTCTTCTCTAGCTCTGGCTTGTTGCCAAACATCTATATCTTTTTGAGTAGCTTTTCTGTAGATTTTTTTAACTTCTTCACTATCGAAACCAATTTTTCTTTTCTTCATTTGAACTTTTACAAGTTCACCTGCTAGTGAAACAGTTCCTATATCATGTCCTGGATTACCTTCTACAGCAACAACATCTCCCATAGAAATGGATAAATTGTCTACATTTTTATAAAAATGTTTTCTTCCGTTTTTAAAACGAACTTCATAAATATTAAATCGTTCTTGACCACTAGGTAAGGTCATATTCGATAGCCAATCAAAAACAGCAAGTTTTTCACTACCACTACCACAGGTTCCTGTACCACAGTTACCATTACTATTACATCCTCTTGGTACCCCATTTTCTGTTGTACCACAACTTCCACATGCCATATATCTAAGTCTTTAGCTTATTGCCTTTAGTTACTTTAAAAGTATTCTAAAGCGTTTGACCAAAGTTTTACTTTAATCTGATTATCAATTCATTAAAAAAGCAATTAAATAAATTGCTTAATCAGTAAATATAATAAATTGATTTGAGAAGTAAAAAGTATACTTATAGTAAGAATTTATAGATTTTATTATTTAGAAAATAAAAAAGAAAAGCTCTGAATTAGGGCTTTGTTTTAATTTTTGAATTTCAATTTTTCTGAACGTCCTTTTTTAAAAATTTTATTACTAGAATGTTTGCCTTTGCGTAATTTCTTTTGTTCTTCGAAAGGTAAATGAATAATTTCTTGACAATCTGTAGAACATGTGTTTTCCATTTTTTCTGCACATTCATCACATTGAATAAATAATAGATGACAAGCTTCATTTGCACAGTTTGTGTGAGTATCACAAGGTTTACCACATTGATGACATTTTGCAATAACATCTTCAGAAATTCGCTCAGAACGTCTATGATCGAAAACAAAATTCTTACCAATAAACTTGTTTTCTATTCCTTCAGATTTTACTTGACGAGTGTATTCTATAATACCACCTTCTAACTGAAACACATTTTTAAAACCTTTATGTTTATAGTATGCAGAAGCTTTTTCACAACGAATACCACCTGTACAATACATCAACAAATTCTTATCTTCTTTGTGTTCTTTTAAATCTTCTTCTATAATATCTAAAGAATCTCTAAACGTATCAACATCTGGTGTAATAGCACCATCAAAATGACCAATTTCACTTTCATAATGATTACGCATATCAATACATATTGTGTTTGGATCTGATAAAAGTTCATTAAACTTTTTGGCATTTACATGAACACCTTTATTGGTTACATCAAAACTTTGGTCATTTAAACCATCTGCAACAATTTTGTTTCTAACCTTAACTTTAAGTTTTAAAAAAGATTTGTTGTCGTGCTCAATTGCAACATTTAAGCGTATATCTTTTAAAAAAGCAATATTATCTAATTGCTTTTTTAAAGCATTAAAGTTTTCTGCAGGTACAGAAAGTTGAGCATTTATACCTTCGTAAGACACATAAATTCTACCTAATACTTCTAAAGCATTCCATTCTAGAAATAATTTGTCTCTTAAAATTTGAGGATTTTTAATGTGATGATATTGGTAAAAAGAAATGGTTATTCTGTCTTTACCTGCTTCATCTATTAATGCAGCACGTTCTTTCGCGCTTAACGTATTGTACAGTTGCATGCTATACTAATTTTTTAAGCTGAAATAAATTCAGGATTGTTACTAAAATTTTTGCAAAAGTAATTGTTTTTCTGATTTCTACATAGTTATAAGCATTACAATTACTTTTTTAAAAAATTTAAACAATGAGTTAAAAATTAAACAATACGAAACATTTAGTAAAAAATTCTTAAAATAACAGTCATCATTGAAATTGTTAGCATCTTTGCAGTATTAAAATTTAATAGTATAATTCTTATGAAAATAGCAGTTGTTGGTGCAACAGGTATGGTAGGCACAGTAATGTTAAAAGTTTTGGAAGAAAGAAATTTACCAATAACAGAATTAATTCCTGTAGCTTCAGAAAAGTCAGCAGGAAAGCAATTAATGTATAAAAATAAAGCGTACACAATTGTAACCTTAGAAGATGCTGTAGCTGCAAGGCCAGATATCGCATTATTTTCTGCAGGTGGAGATACTTCTTTAGAATGGGCTCCTAAATTTGCAAATGTTGGCACCACAGTTATAGATAATTCTTCTGCTTGGCGAATGGAACCAGATAAAAAATTAGTGGTTCCTGAAATAAATGGTAATGTATTAACTGCAGAAGATAAAATTATTGCTAATCCTAATTGTTCTACAATTCAATTAGTAATGGTGTTAGCTCCTTTACACAAAAAATACAAAATGAAACGTGTTGTAGTTTCAACATATCAATCTGTATCTGGTACAGGTGTTAAAGCTGTACAACAATTAGACAATGAAGAAGCAGGTATAGAGGGTGAAATGGCTTATCCTCATAAAATTGGTAGAAATGCCTTACCTCATTGTGACATTTTTTTAGAAAATGGATACACAAAAGAAGAAATGAAACTGGTTAAAGAACCTAAGAAAATATTAAACGATGAGTCTTTTTCGGTAACAGCAACTGCTGTTAGAATACCAACTGCAGGAGGACATTCAGAAGCTGTTAATGTACAGTTTGAAAATAATTTTGAATTAGAAGAAGTACGAAATATTTTAACGGCTACACCAGGAGTTGTTGTAGAAGATGATATTTCTAATAACGTATATCCAATGCCAATTAATGCAAATGATAAAGATGAAGTATTTGTTGGTAGAATTAGACGCGATGAATCTCAAGAAAATACCTTAAATTTGTGGATAGTTGCAGATAACCTTAGAAAAGGTGCTGCAACAAATACAATTCAAATAGCAGAGTATTTAATAGATAATAAACTAGTTTAAATTTATTTATGGCAACATTTAATAAAGTAAACATAAAAGAAATAAAACAAGAAACCGCAAATGCGGTTTCTGTTGTTTTTGATATTCCTGAAAACCTAAAAGATGAGTTTTCATTTACAGCTGGTCAATACATTACTTTACAGCATAATATTAATGGAAAAAATGTAAGAAGAGCCTATTCAATTTGCTCTACTCCAAAAAGTGGTGAAGTTAGAGTGGCAATTAAAAAAGTAGAAAAAGGTACATTTTCTGTTTATGCAACTTCTGAATTAAAAGAAGGTGATACCATAGAAATTTCTACACCAGAAGGAAGATTTTTATTGAATCCAGAGGCAAATAAAAATTACCTTGCTTTTGCAGCAGGTTCTGGAATTACACCAATTCTTTCAATGGTTAAATCAGTTTTGCAAAATGAACCAAGTTCAACCTTTACCTTAATTTATGGAAATAAATCTATAGCTGATACTATTTTTTATGAAGAATTATTAGAATTAAAAGCTAAATACAATAATTATAATTTAGACTTTGTATTTAGTAGAGAACGTAATGATGATACTAAATATGGTAGAATTGATACTGGCTTAACTAATTTATTCATCAAAAATAAATATAAAGATATTTCCTTTGACGCTGCATTTTTATGTGGCCCAGAAGAAATGATTAACACTGTTTCTAGTACCTTAAAAGCTGCTGGTTTTTCTGACAACAATATTCATTTTGAATTATTTACAGCTTCTATAGATGAAGAGGCTACTAAAGAAATTTCTGATGGCACAACAGAAGTTACTGTATTATTAGACGACGAAGAAACAACCTTTAGCATGCAGCAATCAGATAATATTTTAGCTGCAGCATTACGTAACGATTTAGACCCACCCTACTCTTGCCAAGGAGGAGTTTGTAGTTCTTGTTTAGCCAAAGTTACAAATGGTAAAGCAGTTATGACTAAAAACACTATTCTTACAGATAGTGAAATTGAAGAAGGTTTTGTTCTAACTTGTCAGGCACATCCAACAACAACAAAAATTGCAATAGATTTTGATGATGTGTAAAAATTCATATTTTTGTTAAGTATGGATTTTTATGATATAAAAAGTGCATTATTAATAGGTTTTTTCATGGCTTTCATGATTGGGCCTGTTTTTTTTATGCTAATTCAAACCAGTATTTTAAAAGGAGCAAGAGCTGCTATAGTTTTTGATGTAGGTGTTGTACTTGCTGATATTACTTTTATATTAATTGCCTATTATGGTAGTAGATCTTTATTAGAAAAAATTAAAGATGACCCAAGATTGTTTTTTATTGGTGGTTTAGTACTAATTATTTATGGGTTAATTACCTATTTTGATAAAGAAAACAAAAAAGAGTCTATTGAAAATGATGATGAAATAGAAGTACCCATAGTAAAAAATAATTATTTGAAATTATTTTTAAAAGGATACTTTTTAAACTTTATTAATGTTGGTGTTTTAGCATTTTGGTTAGGAACTATCTTAGTAATTGGTCCTTCGTTAAAAATGGACCAGAATGCAATTTTTAGTTATTTTACAATTATAATAATTGGCTATTTTATAACAGATTTAGGAAAGATTTTTTTAGCAAAACAATTAAGAGACAAACTTACACCTTTAGTTATTTATAGAGTAAAAAGAGTTATGGGAATTATACTAATTGTTTGCGGTGTACTACTCATGTTAAAAGGATTTATACCTAATGAAGAAATCAATAATTTTTTAAATAAAAAACCTTAGCAAATGCTAAGGTTTTTTATTTAAAATTGAATTCTTTTTTATTTAGATAACTTATTATTATCTGGCTTAACATCTGCCATTAAACCACTTGTGTTTAATTGTACAGATTTTACTTCTTTAGGTGTTGTAAAAGTATACGTTGGATAAGCCCAACCCCAATCTTTTAAGATAGTAGCTGTTGTAGGCTTGTTACCTCTCATCATCTCTAAAGCAATATTAAAACTCTCTTTTGTACCATCTGTATATTCTACATCAACATCTATTGGCATTGGCATCTGACCAATTCTTTCTAATGTTATAGATTTTCCATCAATAGATTTTACACCATAATCTATAGTATGTGTAGTTTGTGTCCATTCATTTAAATACCAATCTAAATGAATACCAGAAATTTTTTCCATAGTTCTTTTAATATCATTTGGTGTTGGATGTTTAAAAGAAAAATCATTAAAGTATTTTTTTAATCCTTTTGCTACATTTTCTTTACCAATTACATATTCTAACTGACTTAAAAATATAGCACCTTTTGAGTAGCTAGCTGTACCATAAGCCCAGTTAGTATTGTACCTGTCTGAATGTGTGCTTAAGGTTTCTTCATAACCTCTTGATACTATTGAATAGTATCCTCTATAAGATCCAGAATGAGGGTTCTCTCTCCCTTCTTCTAAGATTTTATTTTCTGCTTTGTTAGAAATATAAGTTGTAAAACCTTCATCCATCCAAGGGTGTAAACTTTCGTTTGTTGCTAATAAGAACTGGAACCAAGTATGTGCCATTTCATGTGCAGTTACACCAAAAAGACTTCCAAATGATCTTTGCCCTGTTATTAAAGTTGACATTGCATATTCCATACCTCCATCTCCACCTTGAATTACAGAATATTGTTTATATGGATATTGACCAACATTTTCACTAAAATACTCGATTAATTCAGCTGTTTTTGGCTGTAAATTTTTCCAGTTTTTTAGATACTTATCTTCCATTGTTTTCTTGTAAAAGAAGTGTAAATCAATGTTGTCTTTAGTTGTTATTTTATCGTGATTATATTCTGGATCTGCAGCCCACATAAAATCATGAACATTTGGCGCTTTAAAATGCCATGTTAATTTATCGCCTTCTGGTAAGGTAAGTTCTTTAGATTTGTCTTCATATCCATGACCTACTTCTTGTGGATTTTGCACATATCCTGTACCACCAACAACATAGTTTTTATCGATATGAATAGTAACATCAAAATCTCCCCAAACTCCATGAAATTCTCTAGCTATATATGGTGGTGTGTGCCATCCTTCAAAATCGTATTCTGCCATTTTAGGATACCACTGTGCCATAGATAATGCTACTCCTTCTGCATTATTTCTTCCTGATCTACGGATTTGAACAGGCACTTGAGCATCAAAATTCATAGAAAAAGTTACACTTTCACCAGCTTTAATTGGTTTATTTAAAGTTACTTCTAAAATTGTACCTACAGTTTCAAAGTTAACTGCTTCACCATTTTGAGTTAAAGATTTTACTTTTATATACCCAATTTCATCTGGTTTTAGCTTGCTTATTCTATCTCTTACTCTTCTGTCTGGATCTTTAATGTTTAACGAACGAACATCCATTTGAGAACCAGGTTGAAAAGCATTAAAATATAAGTGATAAAAAACCTTATCTAAATCATCAGGAGAGTTATTGGTATAAACTAACTCTTGCTTACCTTTATATTGGTATTTGTTTACATCTACATCAATATCCATAGTATAATTTACCTGTTGTTGCCAATAGCCATTATTAGAGCTCTTTTTAACGATAAATTTTTTATACACTTCTTTAGTTTGTGCACATGATGTAAGCACCGCAATTGATAAGACTAGTAGAACTAATTTTCTCATATTTTGTTGTAGTTATTAATTATCTATTAATCATATTATCTGCCATCTTTAAAGCATTGTAAGCATTTACAACTCTTCCAGAAACAGATAATTCTTCGAATTTTACTTTTTCGTCTTTTGTACCTGGCTTTATAACCTCTAAGTTAATTTTAGTACCAGAATTCATAATGATATGTTTAACTTGACTTGCAGTTAATTTCGGATAATAAGAACGTATTAACGCTGCAACACCAGCAGTTGCAGGTGCAGCCATAGAAGTTCCATTAAACTTTTTGTATTCGTTTTCTGGAGTTGTTGAATATACTTGTACTCCAGGCGCAAAAATATCTACATTCTTTTTACCATAATTAGAAAAACTAGCTGGTAAAGTTTCTGAATAATTTGCACTCATAGCGCCAATAGTTAAAACGTTATCTGCAATTTCGTTCACTAAGTCTTGAGAATCATTTGGGAAAGTTTTTTCTATATCGATATTCTTACCATCGTTTCCAGCAGCATTTACAATTAATACATCTTTAGAAGCTGCGTATTTAATAGCATCGTAAACCCATTGTTTTTTTGGTGAATACGCTTTACCGAAACTTGTGTTAATTACTTTTGCACCATTATCTACTGCATAACGAATTGCTAAAGCCACATCTTTATCGTATTCATCTCCATCTGGTACTGCTCTAACTGCCATTAATCTCACATTATCTGCAACACCATTCATTCCTTTGTTGTTGTTTCTAGTTGCTGCTATAATACCAGAAACGTGTGATCCATGTGCTTCATCTTTTACAGAATGACCTGTTTTGTTATTACCATAAATGGTAACTTCCATGGTGTTAGCATCATTATTAAGAACTTTTCTGTAATCTGTTATTGGTTTGTTTTCGATTAACGTATTAGCGTCTTCAATTAAAGTTGTTAATTCTTTTTTAGCATCTGCTAAAGATGGTAAACCAAAACCATACATTTGTTGTGCAATTTGAACGCTTCTAGTAAGATTTTGATCTTCAGATTTAATTGCTAAAACATCTTCTTTTGTATATTTCTTATCTCCAAAATGCTTAGAAATATTATCGTTTGCAAAATTAACAGCTGCTAAAATTTGTTCGTATCTTCCTTTATTAGTTTTAGCTGTTTTTATTTTTTGTTCTTGTTCTTCTTTCGCTTTTTTATAATCTTCTTCTGATGCTATAGAAGGGTTTGCTAAAATTCTAGCAGACTCATAGTTTTCTTTATAGATATCTCCTAAGAAATTCCATCCATAAATATCATCTACAAAACCGTTTTTATCATCATCTATTTTATTGTTTGGTATTTCATCTTCATTTACCCATGCAACATCTTTTAAATCTTCATGCGCTAAATCTGTTCCACTATCAATAACTCCAACAATTACAACTTTTCCTTTTTTACCTTTTAAAAACTCATATGCTTTGTTAACACTCATTCCAGGAATAGTATCTTTTTCTAAGTCTAAGTGTTGCCAATTATTTTTTTCATCTTCAGTTAATGAAGCCTTTTTTGCAACAGTATTAACTGCATTATCTAATGCAGGAGGTACAGGAATATTTGCAATTGATTTACACCCTGTAATTAAAAGTCCAGCTACAGCTGTAACTAAAATTGGTTTTAAAATTCTCATGATTCTAATTAATTAAATATATCTTTAAATTTATAGGTATTGTTGAGTCTTACTCCTTTTTCTGTGTGTTTAACTGTGCATAATTCATTGTAGGCATCATGTTCTAAAAAAAGATAAAACTCTTTATCTGCTGCTTGTTTTAAGAATGCAGCTTTTTCTTTTATAGTTAACAAAGGTCTAGTATCGTAACCCATAACATAAGGTAATGGAATATGACCAACTGTTGGTAATAAATCTGCCATAAAAACAACTGTTTTACCTTGGTAAGTAATTTTTGGTAACATTTGTTTTTCTGTATGACCATCGACAAAAATTACATCGAATCCTATTTGATCGTTATAGTTTCTATGGATGAATTCTAATTGCCCACTTTCTTTTATGGGAATTATATTTTCTGTTAAAAATGAAGCTCTTTCTCTAGCATTAGGTTCTGTAGCCCATTTCCAGTGTTTGTTATTAGACCAAACTTTTGCATTTTTAAAAGCTGGCACTAAGAGTCCGTTTTCATTTCTTTCTATTACGCCTCCACAATGATCGAAATGTAAATGAGTTAAAAATACATCAGTAATATCGTCTCTATGAAAGCCTAATTTTTTTAGTGATTTATCCAAAGAAAAATCACCAAACAAATAATAGTAACTAAAAAAATTTTCTGATTGTTTATTTCCTAACCCTGTATCTATTAATATTAAACGATTACCATTTTCAATTAGCATACAACGCATGCTCATTTCTATCATATTATTGGCATCTGCAGGGTTTGTTCTTTGCCAAATAGATTTTGGGACAACACCAAACATTGCTCCACCATCTAACTTAAAATTACCAGTTTCTATTGGATAAATTTTCATAGATAGCAAAGATGTTAAAAAAAAGGGAGATTTTAGTTAAGAAATCTCTAAAGGTTATGAGTTTACACTATTATACAGCCTTAAAACTATCAAATTAATAAAAATTTATTTTATAATGTTTTATTCAATATTAAATAAAATAAATTTTATACTATAATATAAAAAAATACTAGACATAAATAACAAAGCACTTACAACTGTAAGTGCTTTGTTAATGAGGTGCCGAGCGGATTCGAACCGCTGTAGATGGTGTTGCAGACCACTGCCTAGCCACTCGGCCACGGCACCCTGTGAATTGGTTTGCAAATTTAAGGTTTTTTATATTTACTACAAGTTTTTTTGAAATTATCGTCTATCAAATAGCTCAATAACTACCTCTGCTACATTTCCTCCAATAGGTGGATTTAATTTTGCAACAGAAACTCTAGCTTCTTGTATCATTTTAATCTCAGCAAAAAAACGATTTAAAATTCGTTTTGCCACATGTTCAAGTAATTTAGAACGAATAGCCATTTCTTCTTTTACAATTGTATTTAGATGAACATAATCTACAGTATCTACTAAATTATCGGATGTTGCAGATTTGCTTAGTTCTGCAACAACTTCTACATTAACATTATACCAAGAACCAATTTTTGCTTCTTCATCTAAACAACCATGATTTGCATAAAGTTTTATAGTATTTACATAAATTTTTCCTTGCATAGTCTATGAAGTTTAAGCTTCTACTTTTTCCCACATTTTATCTGAATTCAATCGAAAAGAACCAAGGTGTTTAAAGTTGCATTGTTCTGGTGAAATAATAGATAAAAATGTTTCTTCTTTTTTATTATAATATAAATGATAAACTTCACCAACATTGGGTTCAAAACTAAACTTTGCATTGTATACTAAATCATTATATTGAAACTTTTGCAGTAAGTTTTCGTATTGTTTTTTTACCTCCTCAAATTCAGATTTTAATTGTTTATTTACGCGCTGAATACCATCGTTTTTCCAACTTGCTGTATTTAATGGTTTTATAACAGGCGAACTTGCAGAAGTACCATAAGGTTTTAGTGCAGCATCAAATTGTTGCGTTTCATCATTAAAAACAACCAAGTCTGGTTTTTTCTTTTCTTTCTTCACAACGCAAAAATACGACAAAAAGAGAAGTTGAGTTTGTTTGTATTCTTAATTAATTGGTAAAAAAATCAAAAACATTACTAATAGCACTAGTTTTGGTTTTGTAAAACTCTGTATAGGTACAACGTTCACAGGTAACACTCGTAAACTTCTGATTTTGAATATCAAATATTTTTGATAGAGTACCTCCTGTTGCTCTCATTTGACCTAATTTATAGGTTTTATGGTTACATTTTGGACAAGAATAATTTGAAATTTTGTTGCTCATAAGATTTATTATTTAATTATTAGAAGATGAATTTACAAATTTGTTACATTTTCTAATAGAGTAAAGTATTTTACTTAATTTTGCAGTCGAATTTTTCTATACAAAATTTTATGTCTGAAGATAAAAAATCGCTCAACTTTATTGAGCAAATTATTGAAGAGGATTTAGCTGATGGAATGCCAAAAGAAAACTTACGTTTTCGCTTTCCACCTGAGCCAAATGGATATTTACATATTGGACATACCAAAGCCATTGGAATAAGTTTTGGATTAGGAGAAAAATACAACGCTCCTGTAAACTTACGTTTCGACGATACAAATCCTGCTAAGGAAGAACAAGAATATGTAGATGCTATTAAACGCGATATTTCTTGGCTTGGTTATTCTTGGGCCAGTGAATGTTATTCTTCAGATTATTTTCAGCAGTTATTTGATTGGGCTATTCAATTAATTAAAGATGGAAAAGCTTATGTAGATAGCCAAACTTCAGAAGAAATGCGAATTCAGAAAGGTACTCCAACAGAACCTGGTACTAATAGTCCATATAGAAATAGAAGTGTTGAAGAGAATTTGGAATTATTTCAAGGAATGGCTGATGGTAAGTTTAAAGAAGGTGAACATACACTTCGTGCAAAAATAGACATGAGTTCTCCAAACATGCTAATGCGTGATCCACTTATGTATAGAATTATGTACAAAAGTCATCATAGAACTGGTAATGATTGGTGTATTTATCCTATGTACGATTGGACGCATGGTGAAAGTGATTATATTGAACAAATATCACACTCATTATGTTCTTTAGAATTTAAACCACACAGAGAGCTATACAATTGGTTTAGAGATAATGTATATAATTATAGTTCATCAGATTTACCTTTAGCTCCAAAACAACGAGAGTTTTCTAGACTAAACTTAAGCTATACTATAATGAGTAAGCGTAAGTTGTTAACCTTGGTAGAAAAAGGAATTGTTTCTGGTTGGGATGACCCTAGAATGCCAACTATTTCTGGTTTAAGAAGACGTGGCTATACACCAGAATCTATTAGAAGTTTTATTGAAACTGTAGGAGTCTCTAAGCGTGAAAATATTATTGATGTTGCCCTTTTAGAATTTAAAATTCGTGAAGATTTAAACAAAACTGCCAACAGAGTTATGGCAGTATTAGATCCTGTAAAAGTGGTAATTACAAATTACCCTGAAGGAAAAGAAGAGATACTAAAAGCTGAGAATAATCAAGAAGATGAAAGTGCTGGTTTTAGAGAAGTACCATTTTCTAGAGAAATTTATATTGAAAGAGAAGACTTTAAAGAAGAAGCTAACAAGAAGTTTTTTAGATTAAAATTAGGCAAAGAAGTTCGCTTAAAGAACGCTTATATTATAAAAGCCGAAAGCTGTACTAAAGATGAAAATGGCAACATTACAGAAATACAATGTACTTATGATGAACTAAGTAGATCTGGTAGTGGAACACCTGAAAGCACAAGAAAAGTTAAAGGAACTTTACATTGGGTATCTATTAAACACGCAGTTAAAGCAGAAGTTAGAGCTTATGATCGTTTGTTTTTAGATGAAGCACCAGATGCACATAAAGACAAAGATTTTATGGAGTTTCTAAACCCTAATTCTTTAGAGGTTATTAATGCTTTTGTTGAGCCAAGTTTACAAACTTCAAATATTGGCGATCGTTTTCAGTTTCAACGTTTAGGATATTTTAATGTAGATGACGATTCAACTCCAGATAATTTAGTTTTCAACAAAACAGTTGGTTTACGTGATTCTTGGGGTGGTGGAAAGAACTAATGAATTGTTTTTAAGGCTTAATTACCTTCTAAATCTGTAGGTTAATTTAATTAGAAAAGTATCGTTTGCAGGGCCATTAAATACCTGATTAGACACACTATCTATTAAATCATTATCAACATCTGCACTCCCAACAGAGCCTCTTGCCCAAACTAGAAATAGTTCTGAGCCTGGAATGTATTCCCACCTAGCAACTAAGTTAGTTTGCAGCTGAACAAATGAAAAATCTGGATTTGAAAAACTGTAATCTGCAGTTCCATCAACATTTTCATCAACTACAAAAACATCATTCTGATTGGTAATTTGATTCTGAGCATAAATATTTACACGATCTGTAAAGCGTTTTGCTGTTGATATATTCACGTATTTAAAATCAGAAAATCGTCCTCTAGAAATAAATGGTTGTCCATAAAATTGAATTGACACATTAGGATTAATACTATAAGTAAAACGTAATGTTGTTGTTAACTCATCGTTTTTCATAGTTCCTAAAATATATCTAGCATTTGCTCCATTAGCAGTTGTAGCAACATATTGCGATCTGTCTTTGGTAAGTTCTAACTGGTTTCGTAATGAAATATTGAAAGAATCAAATGGCTGATAACTAAAGCCTATCGCAAATCTATTTCTACTAAATACATCTTCATCTGAATGTACATTTGTATAATCGAAACTAAAAGCAAATTTTTTACCATTATCTGAATTAAATGAGGTAAATACATATCTTGAATTTGCAGATCGCCATCTTGGCCCACCTCTTAAAAAGAAGTTGTTAAATCTAGAAAAATTTGCTCCTATTCCAATTCTAGTTCTTTCGTTTTTAATCCAGTTGATATTACCTGCCAATTCAAAACGAATTCTATTTAAATTCCCTTGAAAGTCATATTCAGTTAGTTGCTCTGCATTAATAGACATGTTTCTGTAGGTTTCTGTTGGCACTAACCATAAGTAATCTACATTTAAAAATTGTAAAACTTGATCTGTACTTCTTAAGAAACCCACATCATTTAATTCTAATTCTGGAGATCGCCAAATTAATCCTGTGTTATATCGCCATTTATCACCACCATTTTTACCCATCTCTATTCTACCTCCAGTACCTGTTAACGAAGTTCTATTTGGATCTACCGTTACATGGTTTGCATCTGGTCTTTGAAACAATCTAGTTATAGAAAGTTGTGTTTGCTCAATTGCTTCTTTACTTCCTAAAACATGACTAAAAATTACATTACCATCTATGTAGTATTCTCTATTTTTCCAATTATGCTGAAAATCAATTCCACCAGTGTAGGCAGCTTTGTGAAGTTCATTAAAGTTACCGTTTAAATTTCTGTTGGTAGCTGTAAAAATACCTCCAATAAAAGAATTTCTCTCATTAAAATCTTTTTGAACTCTAGTAACAAAGTAACTGGTTAACGGCTCAACAATTTCTTCTCTTTTTTTTCCATTGGTTTGTTTAATTTCTGCATATTCATTTCCTGTAACACTCTCTAAAATACCAATAGACCAGCCATCTCTAGTTTTACCAGAAAACTTTGCAGCTCCCAAAATTCTTGAATTTTGTGGTTCATCTGCAAACTCACCATTGGCAAGAGTTGCACTTCTATGCGGATTTCTACCAATTCTTCTACTATAAAAAATATTATCACTTCCGTTGGCAAATTGATAATCGAAAATATTACTATTTTCTACAAAAAAAGGTCGTTGTTCTCTAAAAAATATTTGAAACCCATCAAGTGCTATAGCTCCAGGATCTGCTTCTACTTGACCAAAATCTGGATTTACGGTTAAGTCTAATGTTAAGTCGTTAGTAATTCCAATTTTAGCATCTAAACCTGCATTTACTTTAAAGTCTTTCCCTGTTCTGTAAGGATTGCCAACCTCTGGAGGGTATTTATCGTATTGTAAAACAGTAAAGGGTTGTATTTCTAGTTGGCGTTGCGATTTTAAATCCTTTAAACCATGTAATTCTCCTGCTTCACTAATAAAACCTGCTTGGTCATTTGGTATTCTTTGCCAAAGAGAACGCTCTTGTAATCTAAAAATAGTTCTATTTACATTAAAGCCCCAAATTTGCTCTTTGTCTTTTCCAAATCGTAATTGTGTTAAAGGAATTTTCATTTCTGCTGTCCAACCTTTATCATCTATTTTTGCATCTGTATACCAAATAGGATTCCAACTGTCATCCCAATTACCACCATTTTGTGAAGCAAACTCCTCTCCTTTAACTCCAGCAGCTGTAGTTGTAAAAACAAAAGCGGTTCTCTTATCGTGGTAACTATCTATAATTACATTAATTCTATCTCCTGCAAAACCATCTCTTCTACTTAATCTATTTTCAATTTTATCAGGTTCGTCATCAAAAGCTCGTAATGCTATGTATAAATATTTTGCATCGTACATAACCTTAAACATGGTTTGGTAAGTTGGTAGTTTACCTTCATCTGGATCTTTTTGAGTAAAGTCTGAAGACCATTCTACCACATTCCAAGCTTCTTCGTTTATATAACCATCTATTACAGGTTTTTTAACAAGCCTTTTAGTAGTGTAAATTCTTTTTGGTAATGAATTGTTTGCTGATTCTTGCGCATTAATTTGCGCTGGAAGTGTTATTAATAGTATGAATAATCCCCTTAAAAACTTCATTAAAGGCTTAATTTCTGTTTTAAAATCACGTGCAAAAGTAAGATTCTTTCTTCTTAATGATATGTTAATTATAGATATGTATTTTTTTAGGTTTTTTATTAAAGATAAAATTTATAAAACCTTGTTTGCCAATCAAATAAAAAGACGTACATTTGCACTCCTTTTTTAAGGAAAATATTTAAGTATAACATTGAACAAAAACTAAGTGTAATGGACACATTAAGTTACAAAACAGTATCAGCAAACAGCGCTACCGTTAACAAGGAGTGGGTTTTAGTTGATGCGGACGGGCAAACGTTGGGTCGTCTAGCTTCTAAAGTAGCAAAGCTAATTAGAGGTAAATACAAGCCAAATTATACTCCTCATGTAGATTGTGGAGACAACGTGGTTGTAATCAACGCAGAAAAAATTAACCTTACAGGTAAAAAATGGACTGATAAATCTTATATCAGACACACAGGTTACCCAGGAGGACAAAGATCGTTAACTGCAACAGAAATGTTTGAAAAAGATCCTACTAGATTAGTAGAGAAAGCAGTAAAAGGAATGTTACCTAAAAATAAATTAGGTAGTGCTTTATTTAGAAACCTATATGTATATTCAGGTGCTGAGCACAAACAAGGAGGTCAAGAACCTAAAGCTATTAACCTTAACGATTACAAATAATGGAAACAGTTCATAAAATTGGTAGAAGAAAAACAGCTGTTGCTCGTATCTACTTATCAGAAGGAAAAGGTAATATTACCGTTAATAAAAAAGATTTTAAGAGTTACTTTACTACAGGTACCTTACAATATAAAGTACAACAACCATTAATGTTAACAGAAAACTTAACGTCTTACGATATTAAAGTTAATGTTTATGGTGGTGGAGTAACAGGGCAAGCTGAAGCTATCCGTTTAGCAATTACTAGAGCTTTAGTAGCTATTAACGAAGAAAATAAAGCTGTTCTTAAACCAGAAGGATTATTAACACGTGATCCAAGAATGGTAGAACGTAAGAAATTCGGTCAGAAGAAAGCTCGTAAGAAATTCCAGTTCTCTAAACGTTAATATTCGTTTTGAGACTGTTATCATAAATTATTTATTAATAACAGTTTAGTATCTAAATAGTTAAGACTCAAACAAACAAAAGACTACTTAACTATTGATTAAAAACAGAAAGTAAACACATTTTAAAAATGGCAAACGTAAACATTAAAGAATTATTAGATAGTGGTGTTCATTTTGGACACTTAACTAGAAAGTGGGATCCTAACATGGCTCCATACATTTATACAGAAAGAAATGGTGTACACATCATCGACTTGTATAAAACTGCAGCTAAAATTGAAGAGACTTCAGAAGCATTAAGAAAAATTACGAACTCTGGTCGTAAAATTTTATTTGTAGCTACTAAAAAGCAAGCTAAAGATATAGTTGCAGAAAAATCAAAAGCTGTAAACATGCCTTACATTACTGAAAGATGGCCAGGTGGTATGTTAACAAACTTTGTTACTATTAGAAAAGCCGTAAAAAAAATGGCTTCTATCGATAGAATGAAGACTGATGGATCTTTTGATGCTTTATCTAAAAGAGAAAAATTACAAATTAACCGTCAAAGAGAAAAATTAGAAAAGAACTTAGGTTCTATTGCAGATATGACTCGTTTACCAGGTGCATTATTTGTAATTGATATCAAAAAAGAACACATTGCTGTAGCAGAAGCTCAAAAATTAAATATTCCAATTTTTGCAATGGTAGATACAAACTCAGATCCAAGACAGGTAGATTTTGTAATTCCAGCAAACGATGACGCTTCTAAATCTATAGATAAAGTTTTATCATATGTAACTGATGCAATTGCAGAAGGTTTAGCAGAAAGAAAAGCTGACAAAGAGAAATCTAAAGAAGCTAAAGAAGAAAAAGCAACTGCTAAAAATGAAGCTAAAGAAGAAGTTGCAGCAGAAGAAACAAAATAATTAATCTTTAAAACATACATAATAACATGGAAACAGTAAAAATTAGTGCTGCTGATGTTAAAAAATTAAGAGAAGCTACTGGTGCTGGTATGATGGACTGTAAAAAAGCCTTAGTTGAAGCTGGTGGTGATTTTGATCAAGCAATTGATATCTTACGTAAAAAAGGTCAAAAAATTGCTGCTAAAAGAGCTGATAGAGAATCTACAGAAGGTGTTGCAGTTACTAAACTTAACGACGCTAAAACTGAAGGTGTTGCTATAGTATTAGCTTGTGAAACTGACTTTGTTGGTAAAAACGAAAAGTTTGTTGCATTAGCTGGTGAGTTTGCAGATATCGCTTTAAACTACAACACAAAAGAAGAGTTTTTAGCTGCAGATTTTGGTGGTATGACTGTTGCTGATAAATTAGTTGAACAAACTGGTGTTATTGGTGAAAAGTTAGACATTACTTCTTTCGAAAGAATTGAAGCTGCTTATGTAGGTGCTTATACTCACATCGGTAAAATTGCTGCTTTAGTAGGTTTATCTGCTGCAGTAGAAAATGTAGAAGAGTTAGCAAAAGATTTAGCTATGCAAGTTGCTTCTATGGGAGCTACAACTTTATCTTACAAAGATTTTGATCCTGCTTATGTAGCATCAGAAACTGAAGCAAGAATTGCTGCGATTGAAAAAGATAACGAAGAATTAGCAAGATTAGGTAAAACATTAAAGAATGTACCTCAGTATATTTCTATGTCTCAAATTACTGATGAAGTTTTAGCACAAGCAGAAGCTGATGCAAAAGCTGAGTTAGCTGCAGAAGGTAAACCAGAAAAAATTTGGGATAGAATTTTACCAGGTAAATTGGATAGATTCCTATCTGACAACACTACATTAGACAAAGAACAATGTTTATTAGATCAGACTTTTATTAAGGATGAAAAGAAAAGCGTTGCAGAATATGTTAAAACTTATGGAGATGTTGAAGTAACTTCTTTTAAAAGAGTTACTTTAGGATAATTAATCCAAAACATATAAATAAAAAGCCTCGTAATTTTCGAGGCTTTTTTATGTTTTAAAAGAACGAAAAACCAATACCTAAAGAAATGTTGTCTATTCTATTATTTTCAAAACCAAATATCGCTTTTCTATGAAAATCTAACCTAAAAACAGTATTCCAACGATTTTCCCCTGCTATTTGATAACCAACACCTAAACCATAATAATTGCCATCTGCATAATTTTTAGAAGCTCTAGACATTTTTCCATAACTTAAATCAACAAAAAAAGCATCGTCTGCCAGCTCCCAAATGTTATATTTTATACTTCCAAATAAAGGAATCGCACTTATAGCATAATTCCAATGATAATCGAAACCTGAGTTAAAACTTATTGCTAAGCGTCTTTTAAACTCATAACCAAATCCAAACCTAACAAAAACACCTGTTGGATTGATTAAAGACTCTCCATCATCTGGTTGAAACAACACATAATTTTCATTAAGACCTAATACAAAATTTACATTACCTGTAAAAAAAGTTCTACCTTTCTTTTCTTGAGATTGAAGTACGCTTAATGAAAGAAGCAGTAGCACTAGCGTAAGATGTCGCATCATATTTTGGTTGATTTTAAAATTGTGTACCAAAAATCATTCCAACAAAAATTATTTACAATATATAATCTGTACTTATAAAATTCGATGATTTTTTAGCTAATAATTCATTTAAGATTGCCTTATTGTATTCTGTATCTTTAGATGCAACAAAAGTTCTAATAGAAAAAGAACGCAAAGCATCGTGTACACTTAATGTGGCTACAGCAGAATCTTTTCTTCCTGTAAAAGGATATACATCTGGCCCTCTTTGAGCTGCACTATTTAAATTAACTCTACAAACCAAATTCACTAAAGTATCAATTAAAGGTGCTAAAGTTTTAACATCGCTTCCAAAAACACTTACTTGCTGACCATAATTTGATGCAGCCATGTCATCTAGAGGTTCTTGAATATTTTTAAAAGATATTACTGGAATTACTGGACCAAATTGTTCTTCTTCATAAACTCTCATATCTTTAGTTACAGGATAAAGTACTGCTGGAAAAATATAATTTTGGGTAGTCTTTCCTCCATTTTCATTTTTAATTTCTGCTCCTTTAGCTAAAGCATCATCTATTAATTCTTGAATATAAGCAGGTTTTTCTGGCTCAGGTAATGGAGTTAATTTTACATCCTTTTCCCAAGGATTTCCAAATTTTAGCGCATCTACTTTTTCAGTAAATCTTTTCATAAACTTATCTAAAATATGTTCATGAACATAAAGAATTTTTAATGCTGTACAACGTTGTCCGTTAAAAGAAGTTGCACCAGTTATGCATTCGCTAATGGCTAAGTCTAAATCTGCATCTGGCAAAACTATTGCAGGATTTTTAGCTTCTAAACCTAATACTAAACGTAGTCTGTTTTTAAAAGGATGATTAGCTTGTATAGCATTAGCAGACTTACTGTTTCCAATTAAAGCTAAGACATCTACTTTACCTGTTTTCATGATAGGTGTTGCCAGTACTCTTCCTCTACCATAAATTATATTTACAACACCAGCAGGAAATGAATTCTGAAAAGCTTCTAATAAAGGAGACAATAATAAAACACCATGTTTTGCTGGTTTAAAAATGGTGGTATTTCCCATTATAATTGCAGGAATTAGTAATGCAAAAGTTTCATTTAACGGATAATTATAAGGTCCTAAACATAAAACAACACCCAAAGGTCCACGCCTAATATGTGCATAAACACCGCTATTCTTTTCGAATTTAGCAGAGTCTCTATCCATTTGTTTATACTCTTCTATAGTATCGTAAATGTAATCTAGTGTTCTATCAAACTCTTTCTCTGAATCTGGTAAGGTTTTTCCTATTTCCCACATTAACAATTTTACAATCTCATCACGTTTGGTAATCATTTGTTTTACAAACTTTTCCATACAATTTATTCGTTGTTCAACCTTCATTGTTGGCCATAAGCCTTGACCTCTATCGTAAGCTCTTAATGCTGCATTCAAGGCGTTTTGTGCTTCTTTTTCTCCTAAATTGGGAATAGAGCCTAATAATGTAGGTTCGTATGTTGCTGTAGATGATATAGTTGAGTATACATTTGTTGTTTCTCCTTCCCAATTAATTAAGGAACCACCAATTAAGTATTCTTTTTGATGTTTTAATTCTTTTATGCTAAATTCATTGGGAATTTCTCTAAATGTTGTATCCATATTTAGTATATTTTACAGACATAAAATTAACTAAAATTAAAAGGACTTAACTTTATAAAACGTGTAAACTTTATGGTAAGGAATTAAAAAATAATATATTTTCTAAACTATATAATTTTAAGTAGGCAAATTAAAAGCTTATTTTTACTAGTAAATAGAATTATTTACAATTTTTAAATTATTAAAAGAGCTGATTATTAATTTTATATGAGTAAACTAAACACATCAACAAACTCTCAAAACGATCCACTTTTTGATTTGATTAAATCGTTAACCAAATCAGAAAAAAGGCAGTTTAATTTATATGTTGGTAGATTAGATGGTAATGTTGATGCGAAGTTTTATTCGCTATTTAAGTTTTTAGAAAAACAAAAGGTATATAATGAAGTAGAAATAATAAAAAATGGCATTGTTACTAAACAACAGCTATCGAATTTAAAAGCTCACTTATATGGTCAAATTTTAATTAGTTTACGTTTAAATCCTGCTCATAAAAACACACGTATTCAAATTAGAGAACAGTTAGATTTTGCAACTGTTTTGTATCAAAAAGGTTTGTACAAACAAAGTTTAAAACTTTTAGAAAAAGCTAAGAGCATTGCTTTAGAAAATGAAGAAAAAAATATTGCTTATGAAATTGTTGAACTCGAAAAAGTAATTGAAACACAATATATTACAAGAAGCTTAAGTACTAGAGCAGATGAGCTTTCTATACAAGCAAAAAACTTAAGTCAACAAAATGTTATTGCTAGTAAATTATCTAACTTATCACTTCAATTATATAGTTATTTATTGCAAAATGGTTATGTAAAAAATAACGAAGAGTTAGAAAAAATCAACAAATATTTTTATAGTAAACTACCAAAATACAATTTCGAGAAATTAGGTTTTCGAGAAAAATTATGGTTATACAAATCACATTTATGGTTTAGTTTATTAACACAAGATTTCTTACACAGTTACAAATACGCAAATCAATGGGTAGCTCTTTTTAAAGAAAATAAAAAGCTGATAAGCTTGCACCCAGTATTTTATTTAAAAGGTATAAATTATTTATTAGAAGCTTGTTTTTTTGTAAAAAAAACTAGCAACTTCAAAAAAGAATTGAGTGATTTTGAAAATGAAATAGCACAAAAAGTTATTCCAGCTAACACAAATACAGATATCTTAATTTTTCAATATTTATATGCAAATAAACTTCATTTGCATTTCTTAGAAGGCACATTTTCTGAAGGTGAATATTTGGTTGAAATCATCAATAAAAAAATTGAGACCTATAAAAACAGATTAGACAGTCATTACATTGTAATGTTATATTACAAAATAGCTTGTTTGTATTTTGGTATGGGTAAAAACAAAACATGTATTTATTATTTGCAAAAAATAATAAAAGAAAAAAAGCTTAAAGTAGCAGAAGATTTACAATGTTTTGCTAGAGTTTTAAACTTAATTGCTCATTATGAATGTGGATTAGATGTAAATTTAGAAAGGCAATTTTTGCAGACCTATAAGTTTTTATTAAAAATGGAAAACTTACAAAAAGTACAAAAAGTCTTTTTAGAATCTATAAGAGATTTAAGCGATGTATTTCCTCAAGACATTAAAAAAGAATTCAAAAAAATATACGATAAGTTAAAAAAGTACGAAGATCATCCTTATGAAAAAAGAGCTTTTTTATATTTAGATATTCTTTCTTGGCTAGAAAGTAAAATAGAAAACAAACCTATTGCTACTATTATTAAAGAAAAAGCAATGGTTATTTAAAATTAAGTATGGATTATATAAAAATATTTTCACCAGCTACTGTTGCCAATGTTTCATGTGGTTTTGACACACTTGGTTTTGCTATTGCAAACCTTGGAGATGAAATGACTTTTGTAAAAACACCAACTAAAAGAGTTGATATTACAGAAATTACAGGCGCAGAACTACCATATGATATTAATTCAAATGCTGCTGGGGTTGTAGTACAGAAAATGCTAAAAGATGCTAAAGCAGATTTTGGTATTCAAATTACAATGCATAAAGGCTTTTTCCCAGGAAGTGGGCTAGGAAGTTCTGCTGCAAGTTCTGCAGGAGCAGCTTTTGGAGTCAATAAATTATTAGGAAATAAGTTTAGCGATTTAGAATTGGTAAAATATGCAATGTTAGGTGAAGAAGTTGCTTGTAATTCTAAAGTTGCAGATAATGTAGCTGCTGCCATTTATGGTGGTTTTGTTTTGGTTAGAAGTTATAACCCTTTAGATATTGTAAAACTACCAACTCCAAAAAAATTAAGATTAGTAGCTATTCATCCTCAAATACAAATTAGAACTGAAGATGCTAGAAAGGTTTTACCTGATCAAATTAATTTAAAAGATGCCATTACTCAATGGGCAAATGTTGGTGGTTTAATCGCTGGCTTATATACCAAAGATTACAAATTAATAGGAAATTCTTTAGAGGATATTATTGTTGAACCTCACAGAAAAAAGTTAATTCCTCATTTTAATAAAGTTAAAAATGCCGCTTTAAATGCTGGTGCTTTAGGTGCAGGAATTAGTGGTTCTGGTCCCACTATTTTTGCTTTATGTGAAAGTGATGAAATAGCAGAAAATGTGAGTGTTGCCATTGAAAAAAGCTATAGAAATGTTGGTATGGATTTTGAAATTTACAGTTCAAAAATCAATAGAAAAGGAATTAAAATATTGCATAGTTATTAGTAGCCATTGGTTTATAAACAAAACCTAAATTATAAATGAACTACTTTAGCTTACATCATAAATCACCCAAAACATCTTTTAAAAATGCAGTTGTAAACGGAATTGCTCCAGATAAAGGCTTGTATTTCCCAGAAACTATAACTCCACTTTCTAAAGATTTTATAGAAAATATAGATACCTTTTCTAATAAAGAAATTGCTTTTGAAGTCATTAAACAATTTGTGGGAAATGAAATTCCTGAAAAAAAACTAAAAGAAATAATTACAGAAACTATTTCTTTTGATTTTCCTGTGGTTCCCATAACAAATAATATTGGAGTCTTAGAACTATTTCATGGGCCAACAATGGCTTTTAAAGATGTTGGTGCTAAATTTATGGCAAATTGTTTAGCCTATTTTAATGAAAATAATGAGGAAGAAATAACTGTTTTAGTGGCAACTTCTGGCGATACTGGTGGCGCTGTTGCTAATGGTTTTTTAGGTGCAAAAGGCGTTAATGTTGTAATTCTTTATCCTTCAGGAAAAGTAAGTGATATTCAAGAAAAACAACTCACAACGTTAGGACAAAATATCACTGCATTTGAGGTTAATGGTACTTTTGATGATTGTCAAGAAATGGTAAAAACTGCTTTTTTAGATACTACTATTCCTAAAAAATTAACCTCTGCAAACTCTATAAATGTGGCACGTTGGTTACCACAAATGTTCTATTTTTTCTTTGCCTATAAACAGTTACACAAAAAGCAAAAAGAATTAATTTTTTCTGTGCCAAGTGGAAATTTTGGTAATATTTGTGCAGGTATGTTAGCGCAAAAATTAGGTTTACCTATCAAACATTTTATTGCTGCAACAAATGTAAATGATACAATTCCTAACTTTATGTTAAATGGCATTTACACTCCTAAACAAAGTATAGCAACTATTTCTAATGCAATGGATGTAGGAAATCCAAGTAACTTTATTAGAATTTTAGAATTGTTTAATAATAATTTTGATGCCCTAAAAAATATATTTTCTTCATTTAGTTTTACAGATGATGTAACTAAAATCCAAATGAAAAAAATTAATGTTAACTTCGATTATATAGCTGAACCTCATGGAGCTATAGGTTTTGCAGGTTTAATGAAATATAAATTAAAGGATAATGAATATGGTGTGTTTTTAGAAACTGCACATCCTGTAAAATTTAAAGATGTTGTTGAAAAAACTTTAAATGTTAAAGTGGAGATTCCTACACAAATTAAAAAAGTAATAAATAAAGAAAAAGTAGCTACTAAAATTACAACCTATCAAGATTTAAAAGAGTTTTTAATACAAAATTAAAGTTCAAAAAAAGCATCATTTGTAAATGCGTAATTGGTACATTTTTCAGGAAAGTCTCTAGTGTTTAACCCTGTAAATAAACTAAAAGCTGGTAATATTAATTGTTGCTTAGTTACTTGATAACAAGGTAGTTTAATGCGTTGTTTGCCTTTGGTTTTAATTGCTACACCAGGATGTATATGTCCAGAAATACTAAAGTAGTTTTCTTCTAAGGCAACATTGTCATGCACAAATTTTATAGTCCCTATTTTTAGGTCGGTTTTATGTACTTCTATATTAAAATCTTCGTAGATTGAATTTAATAATCGATCATGATTTCCTTTAACCAATATAATTTTTAGGTCTTTAAACGCTGTTAACCATTGCTTAAATTCATCTAAATCTTTATTGTAATCTGCATGAAATAAGTCGCCAACAATAATGAGTTTATTTGCTTTAAAATGAAAAATTAAATCTGCTAACCTTTGTAAATCTTTATTTAAAATAGAAGATGGAATAGCAATACCACTTTTTTGAAAATGTGCAGATTTACCAATATGCAAATCACTTAAAATTAAACTGTTTTCTGCTTTCCAAAATAACGCTCTTTGGTTTGTTAGTACTAATTCATTATTAAAACAGTTAATTTCTTTGGTTATAATCATAAATATTGTGAGGTTAAAGCTCGTTTTTGTATACGTTCAATTCGTTTACTCAATTCTTCATTACTCATAGTTCCTCGTAAACTATCAACTTTTAAAGGAAAACTCAAAGGTGTAAAATTTGAAGCGTTTTTTAAAATTATTTTACTTTCAGAAATTCGTTGAAAAGCAGTTTGTAATCGTGCACTTTCTAACTCGTAATCAAACACTTCATTATAAGCTTGTTTTAATAATAAATTATCTGGTTCATGCTCATTTAAAACTCTAAAAATGAGTCCAGAAGAAGACTGTAAACTCTTATTATTTTTTCGATTTCCAGGTTGCGATTGCACTACTAAACCAGCTACAACAGCAATATCTCTAAATTTTCTTGATGCCATTTCACTTGCATTAATACTAGCTGTAATATCGCTCATCAAGTTTTCTTTTGATAATATTTGATGAATATTCTCCTCATTTATGGGAATTTCTTGATCAGAAAGCAATTCAAAACCATAATCGTTTTGTGCAATTGTAAAAGTTAATGGCTTTATTTTACTAATTCTATAGGCAATTAATGAAGCCATAATTTCATGCACCAAACGCCCCTCAAAAGGATACATAAATAAATGATAACCATCTTTAGTTTGAATTAATTCTGTTAAAAACTCATCATGTCTAGGAATATGTGATTTCTCTTCTTGGCTTTTTAATAATGGATGCAAAAATTGTAATTCTTTTTCTCTAAAATTAGCTGTTATTGCGTCACTTAATTTAAGTCTTAAAAAATGGGTTAAATAAGATGTTAAGGGTAACCTGCCTCCCAACCAACTTGGCGTGATTGCTTTTTTAGATTTACTTCTTTTAACTAAAACAGTCATGTCTTTTATCTGATACATTTCAACAACTTTACCACCAATCACAAATGCTTCTCCTTTTTTAAGTTTCGAAATAAAAAACTCTTCAACCATACCAATATAACCTCCAGAAAAATACTTTACAAAAAGCATTACTTCACCTACAATTACACCAATATTCATTCTGTGTAACATGGCAATTCTTCTACTTTTTACTCGATAAAACCCATCTTCATCTAAAACTACTTTATGAAATTCTTCGTATCCTTTTAAAGTATTTCCTCCTTGTGTTATAAAATGCAAACACCAATTATATTCTTCTTGTGTTAAATAATGATAAGCATGAATTTCTCTAACCAATTCATAGGTTTCTTTGGGTTTAAAACCTTCGCCAACTGCAAGTGTTACTAAAAATTGCACTAATACATCAAAAGATAAAACATAAGGAATTCGTGCCTCAATTTCATTTTGTTTTATAGCTTCTTTTACAGCAGCAACTTCTATTAACTGTAAAGAATGTGTAGGAACAGCGTACATTTTTGAAGTCTCAAAAGGTGAATGACCACTTCTTCCTGCACGTTGTAAAAAGCGTGCAATTCCTTTAGCTGAACCAATTTGTATAACACAATCTACAGGCTTAAAATCTACGCCTAAATCTAAAGACGATGTACAAACAACAGCTTTTAGCAATCCATCTGCAATGGCATCTTCTATAAAATTTCGTTGCTTTTTATCAATAGAACCATGGTGAATGGCAATTTGACCAATTAAATCTGGTGCTTCTTCAATTAAAATTTGATACCATAATTCACTCTGATTTCTAGTATTGGTAAAAATAAGTGTTGTGTTATTTTCATAAATAATGGGTATGATTTTATGGCTCATTTTTTTTCCTAAATGACCAGCCCAAGACAATTCTTCTACTTCATCTGGCAATACAGAAACAATGTCTATTTTCTTTTTCTCTTTAGCCTTAATCATGGTTGTTTTAAGACCTTTGTAAGGTATTAAAACCTCTTTAGCTTCTTCTAGATTTCCTATGGTTGCTGTAATTCCCCAAATTCTTAAATTAGATGTTAAACTTTTAATTCTAGCAATGGCTAATTCTACTAATACTCCACGTTTAGAACCTAATAACTCATGCCATTCATCAACAGCAATACAATGTACTTCTTTGAACCATTTTGAATTTTTCTTTTGAGAAAAAAGTAAGTGTAATGTTTCTGGAGTTGTTAATAAAACATCTGGCATTAATCGTTCTTGCTGCCTACGAATATTGGTAGGTGTATCTCCATTTCTTACAGCGATTTCCCAATCTAAACCAATTTCATCTAAAGCAGTTTTCATGGCTTTTGCTAAGTCTTTAGCTAAAGAACGTAAAGGACTTACCCAAATTAATTTTAAACCCTTTTTGTATTTATTTGGATGATTTAAATAATCGATAACAACTGCTAAAAAAACAGAAAATGTTTTACCAAAACCAGTTGGTGCAACTACAACTCCACTATAATTATTATGATAACGTTCCCAAGTTTTAGATTGAAAAGTAAAAGGTTTTTGCCCTTTAGATTCCATCCAATTTTGAATAATTGTATAGCCTTGAGATTGTTTAAAATTCCTCATTAAAGATTAGTTATTAAAGCTTTTACACTATCTATTGTGTCAATATCGTTAACTGTTTTGTCTTTTCGCCAACGCTTAATTCTAGGAAAACGTAAAGCTACACCACTTTTATGACGCCTACTTAATGCAATGCCTTCAAAAGCAATTTCAAATACTAGTTCAGGTTTTACAGTTCTAACAGGTCCAAATTTTTCGATTGCATTTTGGTTAACCCATCTAGAAATTTCTGTGATTTCTTTATCTGTTAAACCTGAATAGGCTTTAGCTACAGTAACCAATTTATCATCATTTTTTACTGCAAAAGTATAATCTGTATACTTAGAACTACGTCTACCACTTCCTTTTTGAGCATAAATCATAACAACATCAATAGTTAAAGGCTCAACTTTCCATTTCCACCAATCTCCTTTTTTTCTACCCACGTGATAAATAGCATTTTTTTTCTTTAACATTAAACCCTCTGCGTTAACATTTCTTGTATTATCTCTAATGTTATGTAGTTCTTCCCATTCTTTAAAATTTATAATTTGAGACAGTGCAAAAACTTCACTTGTATTTCTTTGAAACACTTTCTCTAGTTGGGTTCTTCTATAAGACATGCTTTTATTTCTAACATCTATGGTATTGATTTCTAGTAAGTCATAAACATAAAGTCCAACAGGAATATCTTCTAATAATTTTTTTGTGACATTTTTTCTATTTAAACGTTTTTGCAAATCGTTGAATAATAAAACTGCACTATCTTTAATGGCTAATATTTCGCCATCAATTACAAAATCATCTTTAAATTTTGATACTGCTTCAACTAGTTCAGGAAACTGACTAGTAACCAATTCTTCTCCTCTAGACCAAATAAAAACTTCATTTTTTCTTTTAATAATTTGGCCTCGAATTCCATCCCATTTATACTCTATTTGCCAATCTTTTGGATTACCTAAGTCAACTAATTCTTTTTCTAAAGCATAAGCTAAACAAAAAGGATATGGTTTAGATTTATCATAATTTATATGCTTTCCTTCAAGTAAATCGTTAAAAGAAATAGAGTCTACAGACCAGTTTCCCATAATACTGTGCATTAATTGGTTAGCCTCTATTCCAGATAATTTAGCCAATGCATTTACCAAAGTTTTTTTAGACACTCCAATTCTAAAACTACCTCCTATTAATTTATTAAAAATTAATCTTTGTTGTGTGTCTAAACTATTCCAAGAAGCTAAAACATAGTCTTTTTTTTCAGTATCCGATTTTTGCTTTACTGCAATGAGTTCTTGCATCCAAACATGTAATGGTTTTTCAATGGATTTTGTAGGGTTTGGCAGTAATAAAGCTAAAGTTTCACCTAAATCACCAACTGTACTATAGCTTTCTAAGAAAAGCCATTCAGGTATTTGTGCAAGCTCAATACACCATGTTTTCATTAAACTAGATTTTACAGGTCTAGAAGGTCTTTTACCTGTAAACAAAGCAATTAACCACAACTTATCTTTATCTGCTGCTACTTTAAAATAGTGAATTATAGCATCAATTTTAGCAGTTGTTTTATTAGTGATTTCAATAGCGTTAATCAAATTAGAAAAATCTTTCATATTAGGCTTTTTCTATTTTTTCTTGTTCAACTGCTTCTAAAGTATCCTCTCCAAATTCTGTTTTTAATTCATGAGCTTTAATACCAATATCATTTAAATATTTTGAAAATACAGCTTGTGAACCATGTGTTACATATACTTTTTCAGCCTCAGTAGCTTTAACAGCAGTAAGTAAACCATCCCAATCTGCATGATCGCTTACTACAAATCCAGCATCAACACCTTTCCATCTTCTATTACCTCTTATTTGCATCCAACCAGAACAGATAGCAGTTGCAGCATTTGGAATTCTTTTTAGTAATCTAGAGCCTAACAATGCAGGAGGCAGAATTATAATTTTATTTTGAATAGCTGATTTCTTAAAATCTGAAGTTAGTAATTGTGATTTTGGCAATGTTATTCCTGAATTAGAAATGGCATTATTTAGATTATGAATTGCAGCGTGCACATAAATAGCATCTACATTTTCAACCAGTTTTAAAATTCGTTGAGCTTTACCCAAACTATAACCAAAGAATACACTAGTTCTATTATTTTGTTGGTTTTGATAAATCCAATCTTGCAATTCATTCTGTAATTCTTGTTCTGTTTTCCATTTATAAATGGGCAAACCAAAAGTGCTTTCGGTTATGAATTCATGGCATTTTATGGGTTCAAAAGAAGTGGAAACTCCATCTGGTTGTATTTTATAATCGCCCGAAAAAACAACAACATAACCTTTGTATTCCAATCGTATTTGAGCTGAGCCAATAATATGTCCTGCTGGATGAAAACTAACTTTTACACCATTAATCATCTTTGTTTGATTGTATGCTAAACTTTCAATAGAAATACCAACACCAATTCTGTGTTGTAAAATGGCTTTAGAATCGTTATGACACAAATAGTGTTTGTTCCCCCATCGTGCATGATCTGCATGCCCATGTGAAATTATAGCGTAATCTACAGGATACCATGGGTCTAGATAAAATTTCCCTGGAATGCAATAAATACCTTTTTTTGTGAATTTTAAAAGTTTCAATAAAGACTATTTTACTATAAAAATAAGCTTTTTAGAAGAAATGATTTCTTAAGATTATGAGATTAACAAATCTTTTAGAAATAAAAAAACTCTCATAATTTTATGAGAGTTTTGTTGGCCTACAAGGACTCGAACCTTGAATATCGGTACCAAAAACCGGTGTGTTACCATTACACCATAGGCCAATGCTTAAATGCGGATGCAAATTTAAGGTAATCTTTTTATTTTTCAAACAAATTTGTACAATTTTTAGGTTTAACAAAGATTTATGAATAATAGCACAATTAGAAAAGATTGTGTAGGTTAGTTTTATTCATATTTATTAGTAAATTCGCCCATATATTATTGAGAATTCATGACATCAGAAAATTTTAAAAAATGGGATATCATCTTAGGATGGGTAACGTTTGTAATTGCTTTAATAACTTATTCTTTAACAATAGAACCTACAGTAAGTGCTTGGGATGTTGGTGAATATATTTCTACAGCAGTTAAATTAGAAGTTGGTCATCCTCCAGGAGCACCACTTTTTCAAATGTTAGGGGCATTTTTTGCTATGTTTACAACCGATGTTGCAGAAATTGCAAAAATGGTAAACTTTATGTCTGCATTAGCTAGTGCATTTACCATTTTATTTATGTTTTGGACGATAAGTAATTTAGGAAAAAAGTTAGCATTAAAAGTTGGTGAAATCACTGAAGGATCGTACATAGCAATTTTAGGAAGCAGTGTTGTGGGTGCTTTGGCTTATACATTTTCTGATAGTTTTTGGTTCAGTGCAGTTGAAGGAGAGGTATATGCAATGTCTTCTTTTTTAATGGCTATTTTATTTTGGCTAGGTCTAAAATGGGAAAGCAAAATTCATTTACCTAGAGGAAATAAATGGTTAATATTAATCAGTTTTGTAGTAGGTTTATCTTTTGGTGTACACATTTTATCACTTCTAGTAATACCAGCTATAGTAATGCTGTATTTCTTTAAAACCTATGAAAACATTAATTTAAAAACTACAGTTATTGCATCTGTTATATCAGTACTAATTTTAGTTTTAGTCTTTAAATTTATCTTCCCTTTTACCTTAGAATTTTTTAGTGTAGCTGAGTTATTTTTTATTAACTCTATTGGTTTACCTTATAATTCAGGAAGTATTATTGCTGGTATAATTCTAATTGCACTTTTCTATTTTGGATTAAAATACACGAGACAAAAAAATAAAGTTGGTGCCAATAATTTAATCCTATCATTACTGTTTATGATGATTGGTTTTTCTACTTGGATGATGTTGCCAATAAGAGCAAATGCAAATACAACCATTAACGAAAACAATCCTTCTAGTGCACGTGAATTGTTGGCGTATTATGAACGTGAACAATATGGAGATGCTAATGTTTTTTACGACACTTATTACTCTAATACGTATAGCAGAGAACAAGATCCAAAAAATCCTACAAGAGACGACAAACCTAAATACGAGAAAAAAGATGGCAAATATGTAATTGTAAATAACTACAAAGATGTATTGCCAAATTGGTCGAGTAAACACAAAGGATTTATTCCAAGAATGGTAGATCCATCAAAAGAAAAAATGTACAAACGTATTGCAGGTATACCAGAAAATAGCAAACGTAGACCAACTTTTGCAGAAAACATAAAGTTTATGGTTAGCTATCAATTTGGTTATATGTATGGTCGTTACTTTATGTGGAACTTTGTTGGTCGCCAAAACGATATTCAAGGCCAACTTGATATTTTTAACGGTAATTGGTTAAGTGGAATAAACTTTATAGATGAAGCTAGACTAGGTTCTCAACAAAAATTACCTGATTACATTAAAGAAAATAAAGGTAGAAATACCTACTACTTTTTGCCCTTGATTTTAGGAATTATTGGCTTACTATTTCAGATAAAATGGGATAAAGAAAATTTCTATACCTTATTCCTATTCTTTGTTTTTACTGGTTTTGCCATTATTTTTTATACAAATCCAAAACCATTTGAACCTAGAGAACGCGATTATGCTGTTGTTGGTAGTTTTTACATTTTTGCCATTTGGATTGGCTTTGGAGTTCTAGCACTTTACGAATACCTAAAGAGTTTTATAAATAAAAAAACAGTTGCAATTGCAGTTTCTGTAGTTTCTTTATTAGCAGTTCCAACCTTAATGGCTTCAGAAAACTGGGATGATCACGACAGGTCTAACAGATACACAACTCGTTTAAATGCGCAAGCCTATTTAGAAAGTTGCGACCCCAATGCTATAATGTTTACGATTGGCGATAATGACACCTTTCCACTATGGTATATGCAAGAAGTTGAAGGTATTAGAACCGATATTAAATTGGTAAACACAAGTCTATTTCAAACAGCTTGGTACATAGATCAAATGAAAAGAGCAAGCTACAAAGCTGCTCCTATTCCATCTGAATTAACCCATGATGAGTACAAATATGGCACCTTAGATGTTGCTTATTATTTTGATGAGCTTGCTGCAATTCCAAAAGATTCTGTACTAGATTTAAGTACTTTTATGAAATGGATAAGAAGTGATAATAAACGTACTTTTTACGATTTAGATGAAGATGGAAATCCTGAAAAAATATTACCAACTAATAAAATTAGAATTCCTGTTAACAAAGAAAATGCTTTAAAATATGGAATAGTAGCTCAAAAAGATGCAGATAAAATTTTACCTTATGTAGATATTACAATAGATAGAGCAATTGGGAAAAATACTATTTTAATGCTAGATATTTTAAACAATTTCAATTGGAAAAGACCTATTTATTTCACTGGAGGTTCTAATGCTGATAACGAATACATTTGGTTAAAAGATTATTTACAATTAGATGGTGTAGCTTTTAAGTTTGTACCCATAAAAACTCCTTCTAAAATATATGATGAAAATGGTAAGTTAATACGAGAAATTAGTTTATTTGACATTGGTAGAATAGACCCAGAAAAAATGTATGAAAACATTAAAAAATGGGAATGGCGAAACATAAATAATGGTAAGATTTACTTAGATGAGCAAACCAAAAGAAATGCAATTAGTATTAGAAATAGTTTAATGCGTTTATCTACAGCATTTGCTAGAGAAGGTGATACTTTAAAAGCTGTTGAGGTATTAGATTTATCATTAGAAAAATTACCAATAAAAGATTTTGATCATTACAGTTTATCGTTAGAATATCCTGAGTTCTATTACAAGTTAGGTGAGCAAGAAAAAGCTAGAAAAGCTGCTAAAACCTTAATTAAGCTTTTTAAAGATAAATTGATATGGTTTAGCACTTTTGATACCAAAAGTTTCGATTTAGTTTTTGAAGAATTCGACCTTACATTTAGATATTTATACAGAGGCGTAATAGACCAAGTAGAAAAGTTCGATAAAGATCAAGATTACGTTAAAGCCTTACAAAAAGATTTTAATGAAACCGTAGATTTATTCAAGCATATTATGCCTTCTGAATAAAGAAACATCAAATAACATTTTAAAAACACAAACTAAGTTTGTGTTTTTTTTTACTACTAAATGTATCTAGTAAATTTCAATTATTTAAAGAGTAAGGTTTTTGAAAAAAGTTATGTAACAAGCTTATTTATATGGCAAAACTAAAAAGAGTAAGGTGTAAAACCTCACTCTTTAGTTACAATTAATAAATCCCCCAACTTATTATTGTTTACCAAAGTAACAATAGTTTCTGTAATATAAAAGGATAGTTTTGATAAAAAACAATTTTGTTTCGACGAATGGTATTAAATGTTCTTTAAATGGTAAATTTTTACAGATAAACTTTATAAACTTATTTGCCTATCTATTTGTTGATCTAGAGAAATAAAGGTTTCTGTTCTAGAAACCCCTTTAATATTCTGAATATCTTTATTTAATAAGTGCATTAAATCTTCGTTATTCTTACACAATATTTTAATAAAAATAGCATAATTACCAGTAGTGTAATAACTTTCTACTACTTCAGGAATGTCTTTTAATCTTTTTATGGCAGTTGAATATAAACTAGCTGTTTCTAAAAAGATACCTATAAATGCAGTTGTTGTGTAGCCTAATACTTTAGGGTTTATAACCATTTTATAACCATCTATGAGTTTAGATTTTTCTAATTTTCTTAACCTTTGATGAATTGCAGCTCCAGAAATACCAACTTCTCTTGCTATACTTAATACAGGAGTTCTAGCATCTTTTAATAACCTTCTAATGATTATTTTATCAATTCCATCTATTTTCATGATAACAAAGTTTAACTATAAAAATAAAAAAAATGGAGAATTATTAACTAATTCTCCATTTTTATATTAAAAAGTTATTACAATATGTACTTATGATTCCATTTTAAAATCTTCCATAAACTTCGTGGTGTAATTACCAGCTACATAATCTGGATGATCCATTAATTGTCTATGGAAAGGTATTGTAGTTTTAATTCCTTCAATTACAAACTCGTCTAAAGCGCGTTTCATTTTATTAATAGCTTCTTCTCTAGTTTGAGCAGTTACAATTAATTTTGCAATCATTGAATCGTAATTTGGCGGAATCATATAACCTGCGTAAACATGAGTATCCATTCTTACACCATGACCTCCAGGTGCATGAAAAGAAGTTACTTTACCAGGAGCAGGTCTAAATCCATTATAAGGATCTTCTGCATTAATTCTACATTCTATAGAGTGTAATTGTGGGTAGTAATTTTTCCCAGAAATTGGCACGCCAGCTGCTACAAGAATTTGCTCACGAATTAAATCGTAGTTTACCACTTCTTCTGTAATTGGGTGTTCTACCTGAATACGAGTATTCATTTCCATAAAATA
>JABXIJ010000040.1 GCA_013373105.1 Flavobacteriaceae bacterium
CCCTTCTGCCATTTCTTCTTCAGAAATTTCTTTCATTTCACCTTCAACCATCATAACTGAATCTGCACTGGCACCAATTACCATATCTATATCAGATTCTTCTAATTGCTTAAAAGATGGGTTAATGATAAACTCACCATTAATTCTACCAACTCTAACTTCAGATATTGGAGTTTCAAAAGGAATGTCTGATAATTGTATAGCTGCTGAAGCTGCTAAACCAGCCATTGCATCTGGCATAACGTTTTCGTCATGAGACATCATTTGAATCATAACCTGAGTTTCTGCATGATAATCTTTTGGGAATAATGGGCGTAAAACTCTATCTACTAAACGCATGGTTAAAACTTCACCATCACTTGGTCTTGCTTCTCTTTTAAAGAATCCTCCAGGATAACGTCCTGCAGCAGCAAATTTTTCACGATAATCTACAGTTAATGGTAAAAAATCAACATCTGATTGATTATAGTTTGATACTACTGTACATAAAAGCATACAGTTGCCAGATTGTACAACAACAGAACCATGAGCTTGTTTTGCAAGCTTACCTGTTTCTAATGAGATGGTTCTTCCATCTCCAAGGTCTATGACCTCTTTAAATGTTTTTGGAATCATAAATTTTTAATTCTAAATGTTACTTTGTTTGTTGTTGTGTTGTAGTTGTTGTGTGTTTTCCAATGGAAATTCAAAAGGATTGTTAGTTCTTTTGATTTTTTTATTTGATAATCAATCAAATGTAAGTTTTCTTTTTAAAAAAGAAAATAAAAAAGGCACTTTAAAGTGCCTTTTTTGGTTGAAATTATTTTCTAATTCCTAATTCTTTAATTAATTCACGATATTTCTGAATATCTTTATTTTTTAAGTAATCTAGTAAGCTTCTACGTTTACCTACTAATCTTACTAAAGAACGCTCTGTATTAAAATCTTTACGATTGTTTTTTAAGTGCCCAGTTAAATGATTAATTCTGTGCGTGAATAATGCAATTTGTCCTTCTGTAGATCCAGTATCATTTTTTCCGTTACCGAATTTTTCGAAGATGTTTTCTTTAACTTCTTTTGTTAAGTACATGCCAATATTATTTAAATGATTTTTATGTAACTCAATTGGTTTTCAATTGAAGGTGCAAATATAGGTCAATTATTTTAAATAACTAATTGTTTTTTAGAGTTTTTAACTTATGCTCTAACAGGTAGATTTTGAATTAAGTCTATGTATAAGTTTACCTTATTTTTTAACTCTTTACGCTCAAAGATAGCATCTAAAAATCCATGTTCTAATACAAATTCTGATCTTTGAAAACCTTCTGGTAAATCTTTTCCTGTAGTGTCTTTTACTACTCTTGGTCCTGCAAAACCAATTAAAGCATTTGGTTCTGCAATATTAATATCTCCTAACATTGCATAAGAAGCTGTTGTACCACCAGTTGTTGGATCTGTACATAAAGAAATGTAAGGAATTTTTACTTCTGCTAATTGAGCCAATTTTGCTGAAGTTTTTACAAGCTGCATTAAAGAAAGTGATGCCTCCATCATTCTTGCACCACCAGATTTAGATATCATTAAAAAAGGGATTTTATTCTTTATTGAATAATCTATTGCTCTAGCAATTTTTTCACCAACAACAGAACCCATAGAACCACCAATAAATTTAAAATCCATACAAGCAATTACTAAATCTTTTCCTAAAGACTTACCTACTGCTGTTCTAACAGCGTCTTTTAATTTTGTTTTGGCTTGCGCATCTTTTACACGGTCTGTGTATTTTTTAGTATCCTCAAATTTTAAAGGATCTTTTGAGGTCATGTTTTTATCTAACTCAGTGAATTTATTATCGTCAAAGAACATTTCAAAATATTCTTTACTTCCAATTCTTACATGGTAACCATCTTCTGGACTTACATATAAGTTTTTTTTCAGCTCATCTGTATCTATAATTTTTCCACTAGGTGTTTTATACCACAATCCTTTTGGAGTATCTTTTTTTTGTTCTGTTGGAGTTTGAATTCCTTTGTCTGTTCTTTTAAACCAAGCCATACTTTAAATTCTTAATAATTTTTTGTACTTGCAAATAGTTTACAAATATAATGGATTTTAAAAACTATGAATGCTAATTCTAAGCAATTATCAAAAAATGATTGTACAAAAAAAAGCACTTTAAAAAAGTGCTTTTTATAATTTGTGTTAAAACCTCATAAAGTATTTACATTATTTAAATCTGTAAAGGCTTGTTTTAGTCTTGTTTTAAATGTTTCTTCTCCTAAGCGTAACCATTTTCTAGGATCGTAATATTTTTTGTTAGGTTGGTCACTACCTTCTGGGTTACCAATTTGAGTAGCTAAATAATCAGCTTTACCTTGCATGTAATCTCTAATTCCTTCTGTAAAAGCAAATTGTAAATCTGTATCAATATTCATTTTTATAACTCCATAACCAATAGCTTCTCTAATTTCTTCTAGAGTAGAACCTGAACCTCCATGAAAAACAAAATCAATTGTATTGTGAGGCACATTGTATTTCTTTGAAATGTAATCTTGAGAATTCTTTAAAATTTTTGGAGTTAACTTAACATTACCAGGTTTGTATACTCCATGTACATTACCAAATGCTGCAGCTATAGTAAATTGTGGTGAAACTTTCATTAACTCTTCATAAGCGTATGCTACTTCTTCTGGTTGTGTGTATAATTTTGATGCATCTACATCTGAGTTGTCTACACCATCTTCTTCACCACCTGTAATACCTAATTCAATTTCTAAAGTCATACCCATCTTACTCATTCTTGCTAGGTATTTTTTACAAATTTCAATGTTTTCTTCAATAGGTTCTTCAGATAAATCAATCATATGAGAACTGTACAAAGGTTTACCAGTTTCTGCAAAGTGTTTTTCTGATGCATCTAATAAACCATCAATCCATGGTAATAATTTTTTTGCACAGTGGTCTGTATGTAAAATAACTGGTACACCATAAGCAACAGATAATTCATGAATATGTTTAGCTCCTGCAATTGCTCCTGCAATTGCTGCTTTTTCATTTTCGTTAGATAATCCTTTACCCGCATTAAATTGAGCGCCACCATTTGAAAACTGAATGATAACAGGTGAATTTAAATCTCTTGCAGTTTCTAAAACACCATTAATTGTATTAGAACCAACTACATTTACAGCTGGTAATGCAAAACCTTTTTCTTTTGCTAAATTAAAAATCTCTTGAACTTCTTTTCCTGTTGCTACACCAGGCTTAATATTATGACCCATAGTATTGGTTTTATTGAAAATTATTATTCAAAAGTAATGAAAATATGTAATTTAATAATTTTTAAAAAGTATAAAAAACGAAAACGATATCTTACAGATTTAGAATGGATAGTTAATACCAATATTATAAACTGCATTAGAAAAATTATAATTTCTAAACCATTTATTGCCATTTAAATAAGGCTCGTATGTTTTGAATCCAACATCAAAACGTAGTATTAGAAAACTAAAATCTAATCTTGCACCAAAACCAGATCCTATTGCAATATCTTGTATAGATTTAAAACCGTTAAAACGTGAACCCTCATCAACAAATTCTGAACCAGATATGTCCCAAATATTACCTGCATCTATAAAAATAGCTCCTTTAAGTCTACTAAACATATCAAACCTGTATTCTGCACTAGTCAGAAATTTTAAACTACCAACATTAAATTCTAGGCCTGTATTACTTCTACCAGGACCTAGTTCATAAGTTTGCCAAGCTCTAATATCATTAGAACCACCTGCAAAATAACTTTTTACAAAGGGTATATCTGAATTGTCGTAAGTAATTATGGCTCCTAAAAATGTGCGAATTGCAAAAACAGAATTATTATTAAATCCCCAGAATTTTTTGTATTCTATATCTGTTTTAAAATATTGGGCTAATGGTATATCTAAAAATGTTTTTTTACCAAAACTATTGTTTGTAGATGATAGCAACCCAATAATATTTCCAGAGTTTGCAATTCTAAATTTAAAAAATGAGAAGTCTTTATCTTTAAAATCTAACTGATTATTATAAGTAAACGAATACGCAATTGTAGGTATAATAAAATCTGATGTTATAATTTTATACCTGTTTAAAATATTTAGGTTTTCGTTAAATTGAAGTGGGTTTGTATTTTGAAAATTAATATCGTTTGATACAGTGTTCATAAATCTAACAGCTTCATCAGGAAGTATTAATGTTCTATTTGGATCGTTATAATAAGTTTGAGCAATATCATTTAAACTTTGATATTCAGAGTTATATATATTAAAGAAACTATCTACATTTAAATTTTTAATATATTGAGTATTAAAAACTTCTACTTCTATTGTTCTCTTAGCATCATATTGCCACTTAAAATCTGTTAAAAAAGTAAAGGTTTGCCTATCTAAACCAATATTTTTTTGAAAACTTGTGCCTAAAGAAATTAATGTTTTAGGAGACATTCTTTGAGGGACTAATTTATTTAAACCAAAAGGTGCTAAAAACCTAGGTATTTCAATAGATGCATCTGCACCAATTTCCCAACCAGGACCATTATTTGAATTAAACCAAGTACCTAAAAAAGACATTTTAAAAATTTCTGCACCTTTAAATGTGTTTCTATTTGTTAATGAGAATTTACCAGAAACACCAATATTTCTAATATTTGAATGTGTTAATTCTGTTTCTAAACCAATCGTGTATTTTTCTAACGGAGATAGAAAAATATCCATATTTAGTTCATCTTCAGATTTTCCATATTGTGAGAAGTTTATATTGGTGGTTTTAAAGTTTTTTAGAGATTTTAAATGATTTCTTGTTAAATTAATTAAAGTGTCTTTATAAATTCCACCAGGTTTCATAAAAACAGATTGCCCTAAATACTTTGGGTTATAGCGAACTCTTTCATGTGCTAAGAAATTTATACCATTGTAAGAAATAGTATCTTTAAGTGGTTCATCTCTTTTTTCATAAGAGTAATCAGTGTAAATATTTACATTTCTTATACTATGAACTCTGTAGGGTTTTTCTACATATTTACCATCTTCATCTTTTAAACGATTTCCAGATATAATAAAGTAAACATTACTTTTATAAGGTCTGGTTTCATCATCTACATAAAACCCTAATGCAGATTCTGAAAAAAAATAAATACCATTGTTTCTAAATAACTTAACAACCTTACTGGCTTCATTTCTAAATGTTTCATCTTTATATTGATTTCCTGAAACTAATAAACTTTTTATATTAGAATCTTTATAAATTGAATCTAAAATAGGCGAATTTATATAGATGTTTATAGTGTCTAAAATGGTTGGTTTGCCTTTAACTATTTGGTAAGTAACATTAGCTTTTTTATTAACAGAATCTCTTTTTATAATTGGTTTTACATTAGCTTTAAAAAAACCCTCAGTTTTAAAATAAGCATTTAAATTATTGGCAGTTCTATTAACTTTTGTGATATCTAAGACTTCTGGTTCAGGATAACTCAAATACCAATTATTTAGTTTTATAAACGAATTTGCATAGGCAATACTTTGTTTTTCAGAAAAAATCTTTTTTATAAAGTTATACGATTTAGGATTTCTTGCAGCCCATTCAGTTGGTGTTTTTGGTTTATCAGGGTTTCCTAAATTATGAATGTATAAACCTAAAGGCAAACCTAAAAATCTTGAGTTTGGTTTTTGTAAAACGTATTTTTGTAAGTTTGATGCATTAGTTTTTACACTATCTATAATAAAAAAGTTATCTCTTAATAAAAACTCACCTTCTTTTACATGTTTTGTAGAGTTACATGCAACCAGAATAGCAATTAAAATGAAGTATAAAGAAAGTTTTTTCATTATTTTAGCAAAGCTAAGAAATTCAAAAATAGTATTTTTCAACGGTAAAATTGAATTTGATATCAATTAATGAGCATCTCTAAAAATCAACTAAAATTAATAACAAGTTTATCTCAAAAAAAGTATAGACAAAAGCATAAATTATTTTTAGCTGAAGGAATTAAAGTAGTACAAGAATTTATAGATTCATCTTTTAAGCTTCATCAATTATTTACTACAACAGATTTTGAATTTTATAATCATTTAAATAATTCTATTTCCATTTCTGAGAATAATTTAAAAAAAATTAGCAATCTAAAATCTCCAAATAAGGTTGTTGGCTTATTTGAAATTCCAGATGATAAAGAGTTAGTTGAAAAAGATTTAATTTTAGCTTTAGATGATATAAATGATCCTGGAAATTTAGGTACAATTATAAGACTTTGTGATTGGTTTGGAATTAAAACTTTGGTTTGCTCAAATAATACTGTAGATTGTTATAACCCAAAAGTTGTTCAAGCTTCTATGGGCTCTTTAACTAGAGTTTCTATTCATTATTTAGACTTGGTAACTTTTTTGTTGCAAACAAAATTACCAACATTTATGGCAGATATGCATGGTGAAAATGTTTACAAAACCAAATTACCTAAAGCAGGAGTTTTAGTTATGGGAAATGAAGCTAATGGTGTTTCTGATGAAATAAAAAACATAGTATCTAATACCATTGCAATTCCAAGATTTGGCACTTTACAAGCAACAGAAAGTTTAAATGTTGCAACAGCTACTGCAATTTTATTGAGCGAATTTAAAAGACAAAATTAATTACTCAAAAGCAAAATTTAAGAAAACTCCACGAGTACCCATAAAATTTATAGGAGCTGTCCATTGGCTGTTTGGATCATCATCATATTTTACTTCATTATTTATAGCAAAAACTCCACGAATTGAAGGTGAGAATTTAAAGAAGTATAAATAAATGTCAATACCAACACCTACTTCGTACATAAAATTGTGAGTTTTCATTCTAAATTGACCAGCAGAATTATCATCTTGATTACCTTCATTACTAGAAAAATTATAATCGTAAGAAATTCCTGCCAATAAATAAGGGCGAATATTTTTATACCTATCTGTACTAAATTTTAATACCACTGGAACATGTAAAAATGTAGAACTTATTTCTCTAACACTATCTTGTTGTGTTGCTAAATGATTGAAATAAATATTTTTTGAATTGGTTACTAAACCTGGCTCTAAACGTAGATTAATATTTTTATGTAAACGTAAATCTGCAATTAACCCCACATTAAATCCTGTAGAAGGTTCAACAGTAATATTAGCATTAGCTATTGGACTATTTCTTAGGTTAAGTTTAAAATCATTTTGATTCATACCTAAATAAAAGCCATAATGTAATTGCTTTTTATCGAAAGTTGGTAAATTTTCTACACGTTCTCTTTGTGCAATTGTTAAAGAACTAATTAATACTAATAGAATAAAAATCCCCCTTTTTTTCATTTATTTTTTAGCTGTATAAATAGTTGCAGAACCAAACGTTACAGGCTCATGTACTGTATTTGTAAACCCATTTTTTTGTAAAATATTGTTGAAAGCTGGTCCAAAAGGGAAAGAATTTGCAGATTCAGATAAATAAGTATATGCAACCTTGTCTTTAGAAAATAATTTACCAATTGTTGGTAATATAAAGTTGGTATAAATTTTATAGCCTTGTTTAAAAGGAAATTTAGTTGGATTCGAGGTTTCTAAAATCACCAAAACTCCTGATGGCTTTAATACCCTTGCAATTTCTTGAAGCCCTTTGTTTAGGTTAGCAAAATTACGAACACCAAAAGATACAGTAATTGCGTCAAATGTATTGTCTTTAAAAGGCATGTCTTCTGAATCGCCCACCATCATTTCTATTTTATCTGATAAACGTTCTTTGTTTATTTTTTGTTTACCCACTTCTAACATTCCTGGTGATATATCTAAACCAATTACTTTATCTGGGTTTAAATTTTGAGCCATCATAATTGCTAGATCTCCTGTACCAGTTGCAATATCTAGAATTTGTTTTGGATTATTTTTGCCAACAATAGCAACTACTTTTTTACGCCATTTTACATCAATACCTAAAGAAATTACTCTGTTTAAACCATCGTAATTAGTAGAGATGTTATCAAACATTTGAGTTACTTGCTCTTTTTTACCAAGTTTAGAGTCTTTGTATGGTTTTACAGTTTTTGCCATTAAAATTATCCGTTTAGAGCTACTACTTCATTAATTTTATTTGGCAACATTTCTTTTAATAGAGTTTCTATACCATTTTTTAAAGTGGCAGTAGAGGATGGGCATCCACTACAAGCACCTTGTAATATAACACTCACTACTTTGTTTTGTTCGTCGTAAGAATTAAACGCAATATTTCCTCCATCACCAGCAACTGCTGGTTTAATGTATTCATCTAAAATATCTGAAATTTTAGCTGGTATACCTTCTAGATTAACTTCTGGCTTTACAGTGCTTTTAGTGTCTAATTTTTTAGCTGTTGGTAATTCTTTAATAATGGTTTTACCTTCAAATAAATATTCACGTATAAAAGTTCTAACTTCAGCAAAAACTTCATTCCATTCAATCATATCAAATTTTGAAACAGAAATATAATTGTCTGAAATAAACACTTCTTTTACAAAAGGAAAGTTAAATATTGCTTGTGCTAAAGGAGATGATTTGCTTGCTTCTTCAATATTTTTATACTCAACATCAACTTCAGTTAATTTTTTATTCGTGCCAAATTTCATTACTGAAGGATTTGGTGTTACTTCTGCATAAACCTCTACAGCTTCTTTTTTTGTAGTTGAAGATTCTTCATTAACAATAACAGCACCACTAGAAATATAGTTTTCTAATTGTTCTCTAACTTCTTCTTGAACATCTTCCCACTCTACAATATCAAATCTTTGAACTGCTATAAAATTAGCAGTAATAAATACCTTTTTTACAAATGGTAAATAAAATAATTGTTGAGCTAAAGGTGAGTTTTTTGCCTCATCTATATTTGCATATTCATAACTACCACCATTTATTAAAATGGTATTGCTATTGAACTTTAATATGGTATTATTTGTAGTCTCTTGAATTGTTATTTGTGTCTCTTGCATAATCTAATTTCTAAGTTGCAAAATTAAGGTAAAAAAATAAAAGTAAATAGAAAAAGACCTTGTATGTTTGGTATACAAGGTCTAAGTATAATATGTTGTTAATTTATAAATTAATGGTTACAGTACCTGTAAAAAACCTATTGTTATTGTTTAATTCAGCTGCATTAACATTAAAGCCAGAATAGAAGTTGTAAGCAGAAGATCTGTTTCTATCGCTAAAAGCAAAATCTAATTTAAAACTTCCAAAGTTATAACCTGCACCTAGAGAATAACCTGTAAGATTATCTGAATCTAATGCTTGTTTATCTGGATTTTGCTCAAAAGTATAACCACCTCTTAAACTAAATCTGTTAAACCTAAATTCTGTTCCAAGGTTTATGTTATGTGTATTTCTGAAATTATCTTGTAAATTTTGATTTTCTTGAACAAAATTGCCTCTAGAAAAACGAATTCTACTAAAATTACGCATAGAATAATCCATGCTTATTAACCCAAATTTGCCAATTATAATTGCAGCACTTGCTGTTAAAGTACTAGGTGTTCTTAACCTAAAATCTGCTATTTGAATAGGAAATCCATTAAAAGTATTGCTGTAAACTTCTTCATTATTATTTGTGTCTCTTACAGTAATTTCTGTATCACCATCATAACCATCGTTATCTAAAATATTGTTTTCATCTATAACTTCTGTATACCATGTTGGTGTTTGATATGATAAACCAAATCTAAAGTTTGGATGCAATTTGTAGATAAAACCTAGATTTGCTGAAAAACCAGTACCAGATACAAAGCTTTCTTGATAAAAAAATGCATCTAACTCATTTCCATTAACATCGCTATTAAATTCTGTTAAATCTGCTTGCTGACTAAAATTTAAATCGTAAAAATTTATTGCTATTCCTAAATGTAATCTATTTTGATGAACAGCAGAAAACCCTAGGTTTACTTCACTCAAATCACCTCTGTAAGTATTTACAAAACGTTGTTGATCTGCAATATTATAATTTAATGGAGGATTATTTAAATCTAGTGGAAATTCGGTAAAAGTAGCAACACTGCTATTTCCTTGAGCAACAAAACTATCGTTAAAATCTTTTGTTATTCTATAATTAAATCCCATTGCAAATTTACTCCAATCTTTAGAATAAATATTATCAAATACTAAGACAGCTCCTGCTTGAGAAAGATTCATAAACTCATCTTGTGTATTGATTGATCGTCCATAGTAAGAAGCGTCAATAGATGAATTTCTACTGTTAAAAGATCCAGCAAATAAACTTGTATTAAAAACAGATAAACCAGCAGGATTAATGTTTAAGGAAGAAATATCTCCACCTAAAGCTCCAAATGCTCCACTCATTGATGTAAATCTAGCTGTACCATTATTGTCATTTTGAGAAAATAAAATAGCTAAATCTTCATAACCTAAAGATTGACTAAAAGATACAGAACTTGCTGCGAACATTATCGCTATTGTTATGATTTTTTTCATTTAAAAAAATTTAAAACGGATTGAAATTAGTTACCACCTCTTCTTGAACTTGATCTTCTACTCGATGTTCTAGAGGATCTATTAGAAGTATTACCAGATCTATTTACAGTGCTAGATCTTCTTCTAGAAGAACTATTATAAGTTCCATTATTTCTATTAGTACTATTACTTCTTCTAAATATAGATCCATTTCTATTTGAATTCGAATTTCTTCTAATTGTAGATGAATTTCGTCTGCTATTATAATAGGTAGAATTTGTACTTCTTCTTATTCTTGAATTATTATAAAAGTTATCTCTTCTACTAGTTACACTATACCTTGAGTTATTATTTCTTGTACCAAATCTATTATTAGTAACTCTTGTACCATACCTAAGGTTTCTGTAAAATCTATTATTCCATCCCCAATTATTCCAATAAGGATTTACACCCCAGAAATTTCCTCTCCATCCCCATCTGTTAAATCCCCAAAATCTGTTTCCCCAGAAGCGATTTCCCCAAAAAGGTCCATTCCAAAAAGGATAATTCCAATCCCAAAAGCCAATATTATTAAAAGCCCAAGGATTATTCCATCCCCAGCCCCAATTGTTAAAACCACCCCAAAATGGATCGTTCATTAGGTTTACATTAACAATAACATCATTTTCATTTTGACCCCATGGTCCATTTTCGTCATTTAACTCATCCTCATTGGCAGAATTGTAAGAATCTACATCAAGAAATATTTCATTTTCATCAATGCTATTTAATCTGTCTAGCTCTTTTGTGAAATAGTTATCTTCATATTCTTCTTTCTCTTTTTTATCAACTATTACTACAGTTCTTTTCTCTCGATTAAAAGAATAATCATCATAAATTCCATCATTATTCATTGTGTTTTGATACGAACCACAAGAAATAAGAAAAAGATTTGCAATGAATAAATATACTATTTGAGTATATTTAGAATATGTAAGATTTAATTTCATAACGCTGTAGTTTAAGTTGAAACTTATTACCAATATAATTGTCTTAAAGACATTAAAATATAGTAATTTTGTATCGATTTTTAAAAATAGTGAAACACTTTAACAAACATTTCACTATTAAAATAACAACATTTGTGCCAAATGTAAATTTATGAGTAAGAAGTTAACAAAAAGAGAAGAAGACTATTCTAAATGGTATAATGAATTAGTAGTAAAAGCTGATTTAGCAGAGAATTCCGCAGTAAGAGGTTGCATGGTTATAAAACCTTATGGTTATGCTATATGGGAAAAAATGCAAGCTGAAATAGATAAGATGTTTAAAGAAACAGGGCATCAAAATGCATATTTTCCACTTTTTGTACCCAAAAGTTTATTTGAAGCAGAAGAAAAAAATGCAGAAGGTTTTGCTAAAGAATGTGCAGTGGTTACACATTACCGATTACAAAACGACCCTGATAATGAAGGTAAACTAAGAGTAGATCCAGAAGCTAAATTAGAAGAAGAATTAGTTGTAAGACCAACTTCTGAAGCTATAATTTGGAACACTTATAAAGGTTGGATTCAATCGTATAGAGATTTACCATTACTAATAAATCAATGGGCAAATGTAGTTCGCTGGGAAATGCGAACAAGATTATTTTTAAGAACAGCAGAATTTTTATGGCAAGAGGGGCATACTGCACATGCTACAAAAGATGAAGCTGTAGAGGAAGCAAAATTAATGCAAAAGGTTTATGCTGATTTTGCTGAAAACTATATGGCTATGCCAGTAATTAAAGGTGTAAAATCTGATAGTGAGCGTTTTGCTGGGGCAGAAGATACTTTTACAATTGAAGCTTTAATGCAAGATGGTAAAGCATTACAAGCTGGAACTAGTCATTTTTTGGGTCAAAACTTTGCACATGCTTTTGATGTTAAATTTACATCTAAAGAAGGAAAACAAGAATATGTTTGGGCAACTTCTTGGGGAGTTTCTACACGCCTTATAGGTGGGTTAATTATGACGCATTCAGATGATCAAGGTTTAGTGCTACCTCCAAAATTAGCGCCAATTCAAGTGGTTATTGTACCTATATATAAAGGTGAAGAACAATTACAAAAGATAACAGAAAAAGTTACTGAAATTTCTAGTGAATTAAAAAGTAAAGGTATTTCTGTAAAATTTGATGATAGAGATACATTAAGGCCTGGAGCTAAGTTTGCTGAATACGAATTAAAAGGTGTACCAGTTAGAGTAGCTTTAGGTAATAGAGATTTGGAAAATGGTACTTTAGAAATTGCTAGAAGAGATACTTTTGAAAAACAACTTGTAAATCAATCTGATGCTGTTAGTGTTATTGAAGAGCTATTAGAAGAAATTCAGGTTAATTTATTTGAGAAAGCCAAGCAGTTTAGAGATAATAACACAACAGAAGTAGATTCATTTGAAGATTTTAAAACAATTATTGAAACTAATGGTGGTTTCGTTTCAGCGCATTGGGATGGTACAGATGAAACTGAAAATAAAATAAAAGAGCTGACAAAAGCAACTATTAGGTGTATACCAAATAATGCAAAGCAAGAAAATGGGAAATGTATTTTAACAGGAAAACCCTCTTCAAAAAGAGTAATATTTGCTAAAGCATATTAAAAAAATAATTTTTTAAAAAAAAATTGTAGGTTTTTAAAAACATTGTATATTTGCATCCGCAATTGAGAGATAATTAATTGTCAAGGTCCGTTCGTCTAGGGGTTAGGACGCCAGGTTTTCATCCTGGTAACACGGGTTCGATTCCCGTACGGACTACAAAGTTATATTAACAGAAAGATATTTACAAGAATGGCAAATCATAAGTCAGCTTTAAAAAGAATTAGAAGTAACGAAGCGAAAAGATTACGTAACAAGTATCAGCATAAAACTACAAGAAATGCTGTTAGAGATTTACGTGTTATAGAAGATAAGAAAGAAGCAGAATCTAAATTAAGTTCTGTAATTTCAATGTTAGATAAATTAGCTAAGAATAATATTATTCATAAAAACAAAGCAGCTAATTTAAAATCTAAATTAGTAAAGCACGTTGCTGCGTTATAATTTAGTAACTAAAAAGTGTTATAAAACTCTAGATTTCTAGAGTTTTTTTTTGCTCTAAACTTAGAGGTCGTAATTTTTGTGAGCATCTAATCTAATAAAAATAAAAAGTAAAATTGTAAAACCCCAAAGAGAAGAACCTCCATAACTAAAAAATGGAAGTGGAATTCCTACTGTTGGAAAAAGACCAATAACCATTCCTATATTAACAGCTAAGTGGATAAATAATATTGAAGCAAGTCCATAGCCATAAATTCTACCAAATTTATTGGTATGGGTTTCAGCCAAGTAAATAATACGAGTTAGCATAGTTATAAATACAATAATTACAAGTGAGCTTCCAATAAAACCCCATTCTTCGCCAACTGTACTAAAAATATAATCTGTGTGTTGTTCTGGTACAAAATCGCCTTGAGTTAAATTACCTTTTAAAAATCCTTTACCACTAACTCGCCCAGAACTAATAGTTAACTTAGACTGATATGAATTATATCCTATGTTTTTTGTATCGACCTTTAAACCTAATAACACTTCAAATCTATCTCTGTGATGTTGTTTAAAAATATTATTATAAGTATAATCTGTTCCTAAGATAAATAAGCTAGTTACTATATAAAGCAATAGAATTTTATACCAGTTGAAAAGTATAAATCGTTTACCACCTTTATATATAGCATAGACTACAATTAAAGTAATTAAAAGTATTGATGATAATAAGACATTCTTTACACCAAAGAGAATGGTAAAAATAAATAAAGCTATACAAGCTGCTCCAATTATAATATAGTAAAGAGTTAAGCCCTCTCTATTTAGAACAAAAAAGAACGATAGATAAATTAAGGCAGAACCTGCATCTGGCTGTAATAAAATTAAAAATGCTGGTAAAAAAACAATAATAAATGCTTTAACCTGATTTTTCACCAAATTTAAATTGTATTGTCTATCACTCATTAATTTGGCAATCCCTAAAGCTGTGCAAGCCTTAACGAATTCTGATGGTTGTAAACTCATGAAGCCAAAATTAAACCAAGACTTTGCCCCATTAATTTCTTTTCCAAAAGGGAAAAGTAGAATTAAAAGTATAATTGAAACAAGATAAAGTATGCTTGCATACTTCTCATAAAATTTTGAATTAAAAAATAATACACCAATAATTAATGGTATACATAATACAATCCAAATAAGTTGCTTACCATATTTGCTCGAAAAATCTAAAATCTCATAATGATTGTCATCTTTAGAGGCTGCGTAAATATTTACCCAACCAAAACCTACAAGAGCCATATATAAAATAATTAGAATCCAATCTACTCCAGCAAAAATATTATTCTGTTCTTGACGCAAATTCTTCTGGATTATTTATTTGCAAATCATAAATATTCTGCAAACTTAAATTCAACATATTTCGTTCTCTAAATTTGTTGGCTTTAGATATTTTACCATTAATGTATTTTTCTACTAAAAGGCTTGTAATTGGTGCAGCAATAGTAGAACCATAACCGCCATTTTCTACAAATACAGCCAATGCTATTTTTGGATTTTCTTTAGGGGCAAAAGCTACTAAAATTGAATGATCTTCTAATTGAATTTTTTTACCATTAACTCTAACAAAGTTTTCAGCTGTACCAGTTTTACCACAAATTGGAATACCTTTTACTTGACTCCATTTTCCTGTACCTGTTTTAAAAACCTCATGCATTGCTTCAATTACTGGTTCAAAATGCTCTCTATTAATTGTAGTTCTTTTTGCAGATGTGTAGTTAGCGTTTTCTATAGGTTTATTGTCTATTTCTTTAACAATATGAGGTGTGTAAAAATATCCTCTGTTAGCTATAGCTGCAGTAAAATTAGCAAGCTGAATAGGAGTGGTAAGAATTTCTCCTTGACCAATTGCATTAGAAATATTTGAAGAACCATTCCATGCATATTTTAATCTTTTGTCGTAAAACTCTCCATTTGGAATTAACCCAGGAGCACCTGCAGGTAAATCATACCCTAAATAGTCTCCTAAACCAAAACTACTAATGTGCTTGTGCCATTTGTCTAAACCTTCAGAAGGATTATTATCTTTTTCTACAATTCTTTTA
>JABXIJ010000048.1 GCA_013373105.1 Flavobacteriaceae bacterium
TTCTAATTGAGCATCGCTCATTTGAGAAGCTATGGTTCTTTTCCAAATTAAATCGTATAATCTTGTCTGATCGTAATCTGCAGCAACAGATTGCATTTTCATATTTGTAGGACGAATAGCCTCATGTGCTTCTTGAGCTCCTTTTGCTTTAGATTTAAAAACTCTAGGTTTACTAAAAGGTTCTCCATATAGTTTTATAATCTGCTCTTGAGCTTCATTTCTTGCATCTACAGACAAATTAACACTATCTGTTCTCATGTAAGTTATTAAACCTTCTTCATATAAACGTTGTGCAACTTGCATGGTCTTACCAACAGGAAAACCTAACTTTCTACTTGCTTCTTGTTGTAAAGTTGATGTAGTAAAAGGTGCAGCTGGTGATTTTTTTGCTGGTTTTTTTGTTAAATCAGCAATAGAAAAATCAGCATTTAAGCAATCTTCTAGAAACCCTTCTGCAGTTTTTTTAGAGCTAAAATTCTTTGCTATAGCTGCTTTAAATGAATGATTATCGTTAGTTTTAAATTCAGCTACAACTCTAAAAGATGATTCTGATTCAAAATTTTGAATTTCACGTTCACGCTCTACAATTAAACGTACAGCAACAGATTGTACTCTTCCTGCAGATAAACCTCCTTTAACTTTTCTCCATAATACTGGTGATAATTCATAACCAACAAGTCTATCTAAGACTCTTCTTGCTTGTTGAGCATTCACCATATTGTAGTCTATATCTCTAGGATTTTCAACAGCTTTTAAAATGGCTTTTTTTGTAATTTCATGAAAAACAATACGTTTTGTCTTATTATCTTGTAAATCTAACTGCTCTTTTAAATGCCAAGCAATTGCTTCTCCTTCTCTATCCTCATCACTTGCTAACCAAACCATTTCAGCTTTATTTGCTAAAGTTTTTAACTTTTTTACTACAGGTTTTTTATCGCTTGAAACAATATATTTTGGTTTAAAGTCTCCCTCTACATCTATTCCTAATTCTTTAGAAGGTAAGTCTGCTATGTGTCCATAACTTGACTCTACTTGGTATTCTTTACCTAAGAATTTTTCGATAGTTTTTGCTTTTGCAGGTGACTCTACTATAACTAAATTTTTCGCCATTTAATAATTTTTATTCTCAGAAAACGCTTTAAAATCAGCTGTTTTCAGTTTGCAAAAGTAGGTAGATTTTTGTTAAAAAAAATTTTTTGATGATTTTTAAGTAAATTCTTAACAGAAATATAATTATATATTTTTATGACAAATTGTCATATAAATTCAATTTTGGTTGTATCTTTGCACATCCAATTTTATTAAAATTACACATGGAGTCTGTAGAAAAAGTTATTGACGAAAAAATTCAAGGAAAGGCACTTGTAACAGAAAACAAAGCAGAAAACACAAAAAAACTGTTTATCGAAAGTTATGGTTGTCAAATGAATATGAATGATAGTGAAATTGTAGCTGCCATTTTAGATAAAGAAGGTTACAACACTACACAAATACTTGAAGAAGCAGATTTAGTTTTAGTTAATACTTGTTCTATTCGTGAAAAAGCAGAAACTACAGTTCGTAATCGCCTAAAAAAATACAATGCTGTAAAAAAGGTTAATAAAACCATGAAAGTTGGTGTTTTAGGTTGTATGGCTGAGCGTTTAAAAGCTAAGTTTTTAGAAGAAGAAAAAATTGTTGATTTAGTTGTAGGGCCAGATGCTTATAAAGATTTGCCTAATTTATTAGAGGAAGTTAACGAAGGTAGAGATGCTGTAAACGTAATTTTATCAAAAGAAGAAACTTATGGAGATATAGCTCCAGTTCGTTTAAACTCTAATGGAGTTTCTGCATTTGTTTCTATAACAAGAGGGTGTGATAACATGTGTACTTTTTGTGTTGTTCCCTTTACTAGAGGTAGAGAACGCAGTAGAGACCCAAAGAGTATTCTTGAAGAGATTGGACAAATGGTAGATAAAAATTACAAAGAAATAACACTTTTAGGTCAAAACGTTGATAGCTATTTATGGTTTGGTGGAGGTTTAAAAAAAGATTTTAAAAAAGCATCTGAAATGGCTCAAGCAACTGCAATAGATTTTGCTCAGCTATTAGATATGTGTGCAACAAAATATCCAAAAACAAGATTTCGTTTTTCTACTTCTAATCCTCAAGACATGAGTTTAGATGTAATTCATACCATGGCCAAACATAAAAATATTTGCAAATACATACACTTACCAATTCAAAGTGGAAGTAATAGTGTATTAAAAGCTATGAATAGACAACATACTCGTGAAGAATATTTAGATTTAGTAGAAAATATTTACAAGATTATTCCAGAAATGAATTTAAGTCAAGATATGATAGCTGGTTTCTGTGGAGAAACTGAAAAAGATCATCAAGATACCTTAGATTTAATGGAAAAAGTAAAATATAGTTTTGGTTTTATGTTTGCTTATTCTGAAAGGCCAGGAACTTTAGCCGCTAAAAAAATGAAAGATGATGTGTCTTTGGCAACGAAAAAAAGAAGACTTAAAGAAATAATTGCTTTACAACAAAAACATAGTTTGTATAGAGCTAAACAGCATGTTGGGCAGGTTCAAGAAGTTTTAATTGAAGGAACATCTAAGAAAAATGATAATGAGTGGAAAGGGAGAAATACCCAAAATACAGTAGTCGTTTTTCCAAAAGAGCATTACAAATTAGGTGAATTTGTGAACGTAAAAATTAACGATTGTACAACTACAACTTTAAAAGGTGTTGCAGTTGGTTATTCAGACAACAATTAAGTATGGAAAGTATTCAAGCCATAAAACAACGTTTTGGTATAATTGGTAACGATATTCAACTCAATAGAGCTTTGGAAAAAGCAACTAGAGTTGCACCTACAGATATTTCTGTTTTAGTTACAGGTGAAAGTGGTGTTGGTAAAGAGAATATTCCAAGAATTGTACATTCATTATCTCATAGAAAACACGCAAAATACATTGCTGTTAACTGTGGTGCAATTCCAGAAGGCACAATAGATAGTGAATTATTTGGTCATGAAAAAGGTGCATTTACAGGAGCAACTCAAGATAGAAAAGGTTATTTTGAAGTAGCAGATGGTGGTACAATTTTTCTAGATGAAGTTGGTGAACTACCCTTAACAACTCAAGTTCGCCTTTTACGTGTTTTAGAAAATGGCGAGTTTATAAAAGTTGGTTCTAGTAAAGTACAAAAAACAAATGTTAGAATTGTTGCTGCAACCAATGTAAATATGCAAGTTGCTATTGAGAAAAATAAATTTAGAGAAGATTTATATTACAGATTAAGTACTATAGAAATACACTTACCTGCTCTAAGAGAGCGCAAAGAAGATATCCATTTATTGTTTAGAAAATTTGCTGCAGATTTTGCTCAGAAATACAGAATGCCAGCAGTACGTTTAGATGATAGTGCTGTAAATTTATTATTAAACTACAGGTTTCCAGGAAATATTAGACAATTAAAAAATTTAGCTGAACAGATATCTGTAATTGAAGAAAACAGAACTGTTTCTGCAGAAAAATTAAAACAATATATACCAGATAGTTCTGGAAGTTTACCTGCTGTAATTGGCAAAAAACATGAAAACGATTTTGCAACAGAAAGAGATATAATGTATAAGATTTTGTTTGATATGCGAAACGATATTAACGATCTTAAAAAATTAACCTTAGATTTAATGAAAGGTGATACTGTAGAAGAGGTGCAGCAAGAAAACCATCATTTATTAGAAAAAATCTACGGTGCAAAAAACTTAAAAGAAAACGATATTGAAGTTTTAAATATTCCACAAAACTCATCAACAAAAGATGAATATGAATATATTGAAACTATAGAAGAAGATGAAACTTTATCTTTACAAGACAAAGAAATTGAAATGATTAAAAAATCTTTAGAAAGAAATAATAATAAACGTAAATTGGCTGCTAAAGAATTAGGTATTTCTGAAAGAACACTATACAGAAAAATTAAACAATACAATTTAAATTAATGAGAAAATTGGTTTCTTATTTTTTGGTATTTATAACAATTACCACCTTAATTTCTTGTGGATTATATTCTTTTACAGGAGGTAATACTGGTGATGCTAAAACCATTCAAATTGATTTTTTCCCTAATAACGCACCTCTTGTAGAACCTGCATTAACACAGCGTTTTACAAACGATTTGCAAGATTTATTTACAAGACAAACAAACCTAACACTTACCAACAAAAATGGTGATTTATATTTTAGTGGTGAAATTACTGGGTATAGAGTTACACCAATGAGTGGTACATCAAATCAAACAGCAGCACAAAATAGATTAACGGTTACTGTAAATGTTCGTTTTGTAAATAAACTAAATGAAAAAGACGATTTTGAAAATACTTTTTCATTTTACTCAGATTTCGATGCTAATGCACAATTAACAGGTAGTGTTTTAGAAAATGCTCTTGATGAGATTATAAATAGAATTACACAAGATATTTTTAACGCTTCTGTAGCAAATTGGTAATTAGTTTTGGATAATAATACTTTTTTAGACATATTAAAAAATAACCTAGAAGTTAACCAAAATCATACGTTAGCCTTAAAATCTATCATAGATAAATACCCATTTTTTCAATCAGCTAGAGCTTTATATTTAAAAGGGTTAAAAAATCAAGATAGTTTTAAATACAATAGAGAACTAAAGGTAACTGCAGCTCATACTTCAGACAGAACAATTTTATTTGAATACATAACTTCTAAAAAATTCAAAGAGTTAAAACTAGTAACTTTTCAAGTTGAGCAAACTACAGAAAATGAAAGTGAAACAAAAATTAAAGAAACAGTTACAAACCATGAAATTGTTACTGAAAAAATAGAAAAGGAGTTAGAAATTGGTAAACCAATTTCATTTAATGCTGCAGAAAATTATTCATTTAATCAATGGTTACAATTATCAGTTAAAAAACCTGTAGTTAGAGAAGAAAAACCTATTAATAAAAAAGAAGAAATTATAACACAATTCATACAAAATAGTCCTAAAATAATACCAATACCTAAAGACAAAACTGTTACTACAAACATACCCAAGTTGAAACAAGATTCATCTTTGATGACAGAAACTTTAGCAAGAGTTTATTTAGAGCAAAAAAAGTATGAAAATGCAATTCAAGCCTTTAAAATTTTAAGTTTGAAATATCCAGAAAAAAGTGGTTTCTTTGCAGACCAAATTAAGCGCGTAGAAATTTTACAAAAACATAAACAATGAGTTATACAGCATTTTTATTCTTAATTTTAATTATTGCAGTTGCATTAATTTTAATTGTTATGGTACAAAATCCTAAAGGTGGAGGTTTATCTTCTTCTTTTGGAGGTGGTGGTGCACAAAGTTTAGGTGGTGTTCAAAATACCAATAACTTTTTAGACAGAACAACTTGGACATTAGCAATTGCAATGTTTGCTTTAATACTATTAGCAAATTTTGCGATTCCAAGAGAAGGAGCTAATAAAGTTCAATTAGACAACACTTTAAATGGTGTTGAAACTACTACAACAAATCCAAACACTTTACCAGACACTAAAGACACTGTTAAGTAGATAAGGAAAACATAAAAAAAATGCCAATGTGAAAATGACACGTTGGCATTTTTTTTTGACTTTTAGTTAACTAGTAAATCTCAAATTGAAAAATTGTCAGTTTTATAGCAATGGCATAGTTTCTGTCATTTTAAAATCCGAAAATAAATTTTAATTAACTTAAACTTATATACATTATGGGATTAAACATTAAACCTTTAGCAGATAGAGTTCTAGTAGAACCTGCTCCTGCAGAAACTAAGACTGCATCAGGAATTATCATTCCAGATACCGCAAAAGAAAAACCTCAAAAAGGAACTGTAGTCGCTGTTGGGAATGGCAAAAAAGACGAACCACTTACTGTAAAAGTTGGCGATACTGTATTATATAGTAAATATGGTGGTACAGAATTAAAACTTGAAGGTAAAGACTACCTAATGATGCGTGAATCTGATATACTTGCTATTGTATAAGCAAAATTCAGTTATAATTAAAACAAACACATAGTTTAACAATTAAACATTTAATAGAAAATGGCAAAAGATATAAAATTCGATATAGAAGCAAGAGATGGACTAAAAAGAGGTGTAGATGCATTAGCAAATGCTGTAAAAGTTACCTTAGGTCCTAAAGGAAGAAACGTTATTATTTCAAAATCATTTGGTGCACCAACAGTAACTAAAGATGGTGTTTCTGTAGCAAAGGAAGTAGAGCTTGAAAACGAGCTTGAAAATATGGGAGCACAAATGGTAAAAGAAGTAGCTTCTAAAACTAACGATTTAGCTGGTGATGGTACTACTACTGCTACTGTTTTAGCTCAAGCAATTGTAAAAGAAGGCTTAAAAAATGTAGCAGCTGGAGCAAATCCAATGGATTTAAAAAGAGGAATTGATAAAGCTGTTGCTGCAATTACAGCTGATTTAGAAAAACAAACTAAAGAAGTTGGTAATTCATCAGAAAAAATAAAACAAGTTGCATCTATCTCAGCAAATAACGATGATGTGATTGGCGATTTAATTGCAACTGCTTTCGATAAAGTTGGTAAAGAAGGTGTAATTACAGTAGAAGAAGCGAAAGGTACAGATACTTATGTAGATGTAGTTGAAGGTATGCAATTTGATAGAGGGTATTTATCACCTTATTTTGTTACTGACGCAGATAAAATGATTGCAGATTTAGATAACCCATATATTTTATTATTCGATAAAAAGATTTCTAACTTACAAGAAATTCTACCAATTTTAGAACCTGTTGCACAATCTGGCAAACCTTTATTAATTATTGCAGAAGATGTAGATGGACAAGCATTAGCAACTTTAGTAGTAAATAAATTAAGAGGTGGTTTAAAAATTGCAGCAGTAAAAGCTCCTGGTTTTGGAGATAGGAGAAAAGCAATGTTAGAAGATATTGCAATCTTAACAGGTGGAACTGTAATTTCTGAAGAAAGAGGATTCTCTCTAGAAAATGCAGATTTATCGATGTTAGGAACTGCAGAAACTGTTACAATTGACAAAGACAACACAACAATTGTTAATGGTAATGGAGATGCAGAAGCTATTAAAGCAAGAGTAAATCAAATTAAAGCTCAAATAGAAACTACCACTTCTGATTACGATAGAGAAAAACTTCAAGAACGTTTAGCTAAATTAGCTGGTGGTGTTGCAGTTTTATATGTAGGTGCTGCATCTGAAGTAGAAATGAAAGAAAAGAAAGATAGAGTAGATGATGCTTTACATGCAACTAGAGCGGCTGTTGAAGAAGGAATTGTTGCTGGTGGTGGAGTTGCTTTAGTAAGAGCTAAAAAAGTGTTAGAATCTTTAGAAACTGAAAACTTAGACGAAACTACTGGTGTACAAATTGTAAACAAAGCAATTGAATCTCCATTAAGAACTATTGTAGAAAATGCTGGAGGTGAAGGTTCTGTGGTTATCAACAAAGTTTTAGAAGGTAAAAAAGATTTTGGTTACGATGCAAAAGCAGATGCTTATGTAGATATGCTAGAAGCTGGTATTATAGATCCAAAGAAAGTAACTAGAGTTGCTTTAGAAAATGCAGCTTCTGTTGCTGGTATGATTTTAACTACAGAATGTGCTTTAGTTGATATTAAAGAAGATGCTCCTGCTGTTGGTGGAATGCCTCCAATGGGTGGTGGAATGCCAGGAATGATGTAAATCTATTACATAAATAACTTTAAAAGAGCTTCAGTTTTGAAGCTCTTTTTTTATGATTAAAAATTTGGAATAAAAATTGATATTTAAATAAATTATAACATAATGTGAGTAACACATTTTGTATATTTCATAGTAATTATAACTATAAAAAAATATGAAAAAACATATATTGAAACTACTCTTAATTTTAGTTATTTTAGTTTCTCAATTCTCTATATCTCAAAATCGATCTATAGATTCTGCATTTGTAAATTATTTTAAAGACACAAGAGAATTACCATTCTTACATTTAAATAAAACATCTTTTTTAAGAGGCGAAGAAATTTGGTTTCAGGCTTATGTTTTAGAGCAAAATTCTAAAAAACCTCATCCAGCAACAACTAATCTTTATGTAGAAGTTTTTAACGCTAATGGTAGATTAAAACAAGAAAGTCTAGTTCGTATAAAAGATGGGTTAGGAAAAGGAAATATATTAATTGATTCAACTTTTACTGAAGAATTTTATTACATAAAAGCATCTACAAATTGGATGCGAAATTTTAAAGAAGAAAATACATTTGTTCAGAAAATAAAAATAATTAGCAACACAAAAAAACAATTTGAAACCACAAATGCTAATGCTTATGATTTTCAAGTTTTTCCTGAAGGAGGTCATTTGCTCTCAAACATTGAAAATACAGTAGGTGTTCTCATAAAAGATCAAAATGGAAAAGGGATAGCTCTTAAAAATATTAAGCTAAAAGATAAAAAAGGAACTTTAATTAAAACTTTTGAAACAAATTTTTTAGGCTTAGCCAAAGTAGAGTTTACTTATGAAAAAGATAATTATTACACAATGGAAGTTGAGCTAAGTAATGGAGATACTATTACAACAAACTTACCAGAAGCTAAAAAAAGCGGAGTAAATCTTAAAGTTATAAACCCTAACACAAATATTACTAGTTTTATTCTTTGTACTAATTCTTCTACTTTACCAGATTTAATAGGTAAAACATATAGTGTATTTATTCATAATACAAACACCTATTTTAAAAAAGACATAACATTTCAATCTGAATTTAACTCATATTCTTTATTCATTAAAAACGATAATTTTGCTTACGGAACAAACATAGTAACAGTTTTCGACAATAATAAAAACCCTGTTTTAGAACGTGTTTTTTTTAACTATAATAAAAATTTATTTGCTGATGTTTCAGTTACTTCTAGCATAAGAGAAACAGACTCTATAAATATTAGTTTAACAAACAATTCTGAATCAAAGATTCATTTAAGTTCTTCTTTTCTTCCAGAACAGACAAAAGCATACAAACCAGACAATAACATTTATACTGCCTTTTTATTAAAGCCTTATATAAAAGGTGAAGTACAAAATGCTGATTATTACTTTAAAGACATTAACCGAAAAAAACTCTATAATCTCGATCTTCTTTTACTAACCCAAGGATGGAGTAAATACCAATGGAATACTATTTTTAATGAAAATACTACTCCTAAATTTGAATTTGAAATTGGAGTTAAATTGGAAGGGAAATTTAATAATCCACCTAGAAAAAGTAATGTTTTTATGTTGTCTTACGAGAGCAATATTATGAAAGTAATTGATTTAAAAGACAACAGTTTCGAATTTAAAAACTTATTCTTAGAAAAAGACACAGACTTGTATTTTGGTATTGCACTAGAAAATAAATCGAAACAAATTACACCTTCTGTGAGGTTTATTAAAAATCAAAGACTAACATTTTTAGATAGAATATTTATTAAAAATACTAACGTTACCAAAGAACTAGAGGTTTCAAATTTCGATGATTTAAAAATAGAAGGTGAAATGCTTGATGAATTTGAAATGGTATTCGAAAAAAGACCTGTTTTTGAAAATAATCCTTTTGGATATAATACCATGGGAACTGGCTTTAAAATGAAAAACATGGTATTTGATGCTGGTTTTACAGTTATTGATTTCTTACAAGAAAAAAGATACAATATTATTAGAGAAAATGGTGTAATTGTAGGTATTGCACCAAGAAGAGCAGGTACCCAAAATGCATTTGGTGCAGGCTCTGGTGCAGCAACAAATGGTTTAGCTCCTTATGGTTTACAAGTTTTTTTAGATGGTATGATTTTACCTCAAGCTTTTTATCAAGATTTAGACACTATGTTTTTAGATGAAATAAGTGAGGTTTTTTTAACTGAAGTGCCATCAGGGTTTTTAGGAGGTTCACAAATCCACATTTACAGACTTCCTCCTAGTGAACTAGTTAAAAATGTAAAAGGTAATCCGTTAACTAAAATTAATGTTACCCATGGTTTTGCTAAAGAAAAAGAATACTATCAACCTCAATATCCTAGTTATATAGAAAAAACATATAAAGATTTTGGTGCTGTTTATTGGAAACCTAACATAACTATAGATCAAAATTCAAATACTTCATTTAATATTCCAAGAAACTCTCAAAAACAAATAAAATTATTTCTTGAGGGCATTACTAAAGATGGCAAAATCGTTAGCAAAGAAATGACTCTTAAGACCACTGAAAATTAAATTAATAAAAAATCCGATTGAAATTTCAATCGGATTTATTTTGTTAATTCTTAGTCTTCTTAACTTTTTTTAGCTCACCTTCATGATTTAATATTATTTTTCCATCTCTATATTTACAACAAGGATGAACAGAGTTATAAGCGTCTAAAGTTGATTCCATTTTTTTTCCATGTTCTAAAATAATATCATGGCCTACCTTATTTATATTTTTTTGAACCGTTAAAACATCTGTTTTACGTTCATCCATAATTAAGTTAAGTTGATGTGTTTTAACATTCCATAAAGCGAACTTTACTCCATTCGTTTTTAAAGCTGCAGTTTCAATTCGTTTTTTACACATGCCACAAATACCATCTACTTCAAAAGTAACTTTAGCATTTTTATCTTTCTTTTTTTCTTGTGCTGTTAACGACAACGTTAATACACTTAAAATAGTTAATAGAATTATTTTTTTCATTTTTATATTAATTTTAGTCTGTTAATTTTTGGTGTTTATCAATCAATTCTAAATCTTAATCCTGCATAATACATGGTACCAAAAATAGGTTCATATACTATTGTGGTATCAAAATTTGCTCCAAAAGGATCGTTAGCTGCTAACACAGGATCCAACTGTCTTTTATTTGTTAAATTTTCTCCGCCAATATAAACTTCAAACTTTTTAGAAAATACTTTAGTTACTTGTGAATTTAACAATTGATAACCATTTACAAAAGCTGGTAATTGATATTGAGCTGGATTAGTACTTGTATTTGGTAAACGCTGAGAACCAATTGCATTAAAGGTTAAATCAAATCGCCATTGATTAAAATTTTCGCTATTTGTTTCATACGATAGATTTGCAAAAAAGCGATTTCTAGGTTGTAAAGGTTTTTGTAATCTACCAGATTTATAATCGGTAACAACATCAAAATATTTATAGGCAGTTCTTAAATTTAAACCTTTAGCTAGGTTAATATTAACTTCAACTTGAAAACTATTGGCTACACTTCTACCTTCTAAATTATAAAAACTAATTTGCTGTGGATTCTCCCAATCTACAACAATTTGATTGTTAAAATCTGTTACATAATAATCGAAGGTAATGTCTGCTTTTTTACTAAATAGATTAAATTTTTGTAAGTAAGAAAACCCATAATTCCAGGCAATTTCAGGGTCTAAACCATAAATATTCCCATTAACATTAGCTACATTTATTTGTCTGGCACTTGCAAACAATTGTTGATTTTCAGCAAAAATATTTGCAGTTCTAATACCTCTACCAACAGAAGCTCTAAGAGTAGCATCCTCCCAAGGAACATATCTAAAATGTAATCTTGGTGTAACAAAAGTACCAATTAAGTTATTATGGTCTACTCGCAAACCTGCTGTATAGCTAAAGTTTTCTAAATCATCAAAAGCATATTCAAAAAAGGTGCCAACAGAATTTTCTACTCTATTAAAATTGGTTGTATTAACCAATTCGTTATAACCATCGTGTATAAAGCTAATACCAGTTTTAAATTTATGCCTTGTATCTCCTATTATCGAATTAAACAAAAGATTACTATAAATACTTTCATGAGTAATATTGTAATTTCTTAATCCAAAATAAGAGGTTTGTTTATGGTTACTATAGGCAAACTGAAACCCAAAACTTTGGTAAGGCAATTCTGGAAACACATAACCTACTTTAGTTGATATGTCAAATCTTTTAGTATCTATTTCACTACCCCAGGCGTTGGTTGTACCTTTATCTAAAGTTGGATTAAAGTTTACTTCTCCAGTTTGTTTTTCATCAACCAAATACCTTAGATTTATAAAACTTACCCAACCTTTTTCTTGATTTACATATTGCCATCTATTCATAACATTTAATTGCTGAGCTAAAGGCATGTCTAAAAAATTATCTCCATTATTGTCAAACTTTTGCCCCCTATAATTGCCATGTAAGTATAAGCCTGTAGACCATTTGTTATTGAGTTTTTTATTAAAATGGGTGTTTAATTCAAGCCTACCATTTGCATTTGCATAAGCATTTACAAAAACAGGATTATCGCTAAATGGTTTAACCAATTCTGTATTTATTTGGCCAGAAATACTTTCAAAACCATTAACCACAGTTCCTGCTCCTTTAGAAATTTGAATACTTTTTACCCAAGTACCAGGTGTGAACGTAAGACCAAATACTTGACTTGCTCCTCCGATAACAGGTATGTTTTCTTGAGTAATTAATATATAAGGACTCTTTAGACCTAACATTTGAATTTGTCTTGTGCCCGTTAACGCATCAGAAAAATTGACATCTATAGATGGATTTGTTTCAAAACTCTCTGCCAAATTACAACAAGCTGCTTTTAGCAATTCCTCGCTATTAACCGTAAACATATTCATGGTAGTTAACGAATTCTTTTGTACTGCCTTTCTTTTGCTTTCTATGGTTATTTCATGTAATTCACCCTCTTGAGTTAAAAAATGATGAATAGGTTCTAAACTAGTTATGGTTAAGGTATCTGTTTTATAACCTATATAACTTATTACTATTTTTTTATAAGTTGGCTTATAAGGTAGGGTAAACCATCCTTTTTGGTTGGTAGTGGTACCAACATTAGTGTTAAGCCAATACACACTAACTCCTTCTAATCCTAAATTATCTTTAGGATTATTTTTATCCATAATCATTCCTTTAAATTCATCTTGCGATAAACAAACACTTGGAATAATTAATAAAATAATAATTAAAATTTTTTTCAATTTTTAATTGATTTAATAAAATTAAACACTATAATTTTTACCTCATTTACTGAGGATCTTCTAGGTTATCTTAAAAAATCAGATTAAAAATGTTTGGTGAAGTACCTGTATATCTACTTCAATATCTGGTGGGGGAAACTCTTTGTAGTAAGTTTTTGATTCAGTTTTAGATGTTTTATCTAAAATAAATGCTTCAAAAAAAGCAACTAAAAATACTTTTTGATCAAATTTTACTTCTTCAAATGATGAAAGTTTTAACTTATCTTGACCTTTAATTTCTTGCATTTCATCTTTACAACAACTCTTTTGTATAATTGTTTCATCCATATCCATGCTACAACCATCAGCATCTCCTAAGAAAGAAACTGCTACTAAAAAATCACCACAAAAATGCTTATCAACCGCAAAAGAAAAAGTTGATAATAACACTAAAAATGCTAATGAAACAGATACTATTTTTTGTAAAACTTTATTCATTTTAAGCCACAAAATTACAAAAAGGAAAACATAAGTAAAAGTTAAATTAAAAATATAGAAATGATGTATTTTTGTTGTTCAATTTTTTAAACTTATGATGGTAACTAATTTACAAAGCGAAATCGATCATATATTAGCAAACAATACAACAAGATCTGAAAAATTACAAGCAATTTGTGATTATTTAGAAGCTGAAATTTCTTATTATGATTGGGTTGGGTTTTATTTTAAAAATGGTGATAAGGAAGAACTAAAATTAGCTGAATTTACTGGCGAACCTACAGAACACACCATTATTCCATTTGGCAAAGGAATTTGTGGTCAGGTAGCAGTAAGCAATAAAAATTTTGTTGTACAAGACGTATCTGAACAAGACAATTACATTTCTTGTGGATGGAAAGTTAAGTCTGAAATTGTAATTCCAATTTTTGTTAATGGTGAAAATATTGGACAAATAGATATTGATTCTCATACAGCAAATCCGTTTACAAAAGACGATGAAATTTTATTGGAATATGTATGTAAAAAAGTAGCTGAAATTTTATAAGTATTTGAATTTGGTTTTGTTAAATGAATTTTCTTATATTTGATTTAACAAAATTTAGTTTAATCATTAATCCCCCCATGTAATGAAAACCAAAAATGAAAACTCGTTTCCATTGTACGAATGGGAACTTCATCAAGAACAAAAACCACCAACACTTTTAGAAAAAATTACAGCAAGTATTCGATACTTTCTTGAGAATGCAGAGTAATTTATGTTGTGGTTTATCTTTCTAAATCTTTAGATTTTTTTTAAGAAAGATAGTTAGTGTTAACACACTGATTTAATTAACAATCGTACTTTTCAATTGAAAAGTACGATTGTTAATTATTATGGTTTTTTGTGAGTATCTTTTACTTATAAATTCTACTATTTTGTGTAGTTTTGTATGCTTAAATATTCAACATACAATGAGCGCTTCAAAAACAATTAAATCAGCATTAATTTCTGTTTTTCACAAAGATGGTTTAACACCAATTGTAAAAAAATTAGATGAATTAGGAGTAACCATTTATTCAACTGGTGGTACAGAAACCTTCATTAAAAACCTAGGTATAAATGTAGTTCCTGTAGAAGATGTAACATCTTATCCATCTATATTAGGTGGTAGAGTAAAAACTTTACATCCAAAAATTTTTGGCGGTATTTTAAACAGACAAAATCATGATGGTGATATAGCAGAAATGCAAGAATATAACATACCACAAATAGATTTAGTTATTGTTGATTTATATCCTTTTGAAAAAACAGTAGCTTCTGGGGCTTCTGAGCAAGATATTGTAGAGAAAATAGATATAGGTGGTATTTCTTTAATTAGAGCTGCTGCCAAGAATTTTAAAGACACTTTTATTGTTTCATCTATGGAACAATATGATGAGTTTTTATCTATTATTTCTGAAAATAATGGAGAAACAACAATTGAGCAACGTAAAAAGTTTGCCGCAAAATCTTTTAATATTTCTTCTCATTACGATACAGCTATTTTCAATTATTTTAATGAAGAGGAAGTAGTTTATAAAGCTTCTGAACAAACTTCTAAAGTATTAAGATATGGGGAGAATCCTCATCAAAAAGGATATTTCTTTGGAGATTTAGATGCTATGTTCGATAAATTACATGGTAAAGAATTAAGTTACAACAACCTTTTAGATGTTGATGCTGCAGTGAATTTAATTGAAGAGTTTAAAGGAGAACAACCAACATTTGCCATTTTAAAACACAATAATGCTTGTGGTTTTGCTCAAAGAAAAACTGTTAAAGAAGCTTATGTAGATGCTTTAGCTGGAGACCCTGTGTCTGCTTTTGGGGGAATTTTAATTACCAACACAACTATAGATGCTGAAACTGCATTAGAAATCCATAAGTTATTTTGTGAAGTTGTAATTGCAACTAGTTACTCAGAAGAAGCCATAGAAATTTTAAAAGGAAAAAAGAATAGAATTATTTTAATTCAAAAAGAAGTTGAATTACCAAAACAATTGGTAAGAACTTCTTTAAACGGATTGTTAGTGCAAGACAAAGACTTTATAACAGATTCATTAGAAGATTTAGTTTACCCTACAAATACTAAACCAACAGAAAATGAGTTAGAAGATTTGTTATTTGCTTCTAAGGTATGTAAAAACACAAAATCTAACACAATTGTATTAGTAAAAGATAAGCAATTATTAGCAAGTGGTACAGGACAAACTAGTAGAGTTGATGCTTTAAACCAAGCTATAGAAAAAGCAAAGAAATTTGGTTTTGATTTAAATGGTGCTGTTATGGCAAGTGATGCATTTTTCCCATTTCCAGACTGTGTAGAAATTGCAGATAAAGCAGGAATTACTAGTGTTATACAGCCTGGAGGCTCTATTAAAGATCAATTAACTATAGACTATTGTAATGACCATAATGTTTCTATGGTTATGACAGGAACAAGACATTTTAAACATTAAGAAATAGTTACCTATTTACAAAAATTAATTTATTAGATTTGTAAGGATACATTATTCAAATACAAGAAGACATTTATGGGATTTTTCGATTTTATGACGGAAGATATTGCGATTGACCTTGGCACTGCAAACACGTTAATTATACATGAAGGTAAAGTGGTTATAGACAGTCCTTCTATAGTTGCCAGAGATAGAGTTTCTGGCAAAATAATTGCTACCGGTCAAGAAGCAAATTTAATGCAAGGTAAAACTCATGAAAATATTAAGACTATTCGTCCTTTAAAGGATGGTGTAATTGCAGATTTCCAAGCATCAGAGGAAATGATTAAGGAATTTGTAAAGAAAATTCCATCAATTAAAAAGAAATTATTTCCACCAGCTTTACGTATGATAATTTGTATACCATCTGGAATTACAGAGGTTGAAAAACGTGCTGTTCGTGATTCTGCAAAACACATGAATGCAAAAGAAATATATCTAATTTATGAACCAATGGCTGCTGCAATTGGTGTTGGTATAGATATTATGGAGCCTAAAGGAAACATGATTATTGACATAGGTGGTGGAACAACAGAAATTGCAGTAATTGCTTTAGGAGGTATTGTTTGTGACCAGTCTGTTAAAGTTGCTGGTGACTTATTTACAAATGATATTATGTATTACATGCGTACACAACATAATTTATACATTGGAGAAACTACTGCAGAAAAAGTAAAAATTCAAATTGGAGCAGCAACAGAAGATTTAGATACTCCACCAGAAGAAATGTTAGTACAAGGTAGAGATTTATTAAGCGGTAAACCAAAACAAGTTCAAGTATCATATAGAGAAATAGCAAAAGCTTTAGATAAATCTATCTTAAGAATAGAAGATGCTGTTATGGAAACTTTATCTAAAACTCCACCAGAGCTAGCAGCAGACATTTACAATACTGGTATTTATCTTGCTGGAGGAGGCTCTATGTTAAGAGGATTAGATAAGCGTTTATCTAGAAAAACTGATTTACCAGTTTATGTTACAGAAGACCCATTAAGAGCTGTAGTTCGTGGAACTGGAATTGCACTAAATGAATTAAATAAATACAAGAATGTATTAATGAGCTAGAATATAAGTTCTAACAATGCAACAACTCATTTACTTTTTTCGGAAGTTTAAATACTTTTTGTTTTTTTTATTGTTAGAATTTGTAGCCTTAAGCTTAATTTTTAATAATTTAAATTACCAAAGAAGTAAGTTTGTTAATTCTGCAAATACCATAACTGGTGGTTTTTATTCGCAGTTTTCAAATATTTCTGAATATTTAAATTTAAAATCTGAAAATAAAAGACTAGCAGAAGAGAATACCAAGTTAAGAAACTTATTAAGTCAAAAGAAAATTTTAGATTCTTTAAACCAAATTGATCATACTGTTATAGACACTATAAAGTTCAATCAAAAATACAAATACACTTCAGCTAAAATTATTAATAATAATTACACAAATCAATTTAACTTTTTAACTCTAAATAAAGGAGAAAAAGAGGGTTTAGCTAAAGAAATGGCTGTTTTTAACAGTAAGGGTATAGTTGGCATTTTAGAAAATACTTCTAATGATTACAGTAGAGTTCAATCGGTTTTAAATAGAGATAGCAGAATTAATGCTCGTTTAAAAAACACCAACTATTTTGGAACTTTAACCTGGGATGGTAAAGATTACAAAACAGTTCAATTATATGATATTCCTAGACAAGCACCTTTAAAAGTTGGAGACACTATTGTTACAGATGGTAAATCTGCTATTTTTCCAGAAGGTATTTTAATTGGTAAAATTAATAAAATTAATAAAGGTAATACCGCAGACAATAAAATTGATGTGCTGCTTTTTAATGACATGAGCAACCTTGGTTATGTATATGTGGTTAAGAATTTTAGTAAAACAGAAATAAAAAAACTTGAGCAAAATGAATAAGCCCTTAAACATAGTTGGTCTTTTTTTTGCATTGCTATTTTTACAAGTTTTTGTGTTAAATAATATTTTATTTTTAGGGTATATAAATCCATACTTATACATAGCATTCGTATTTTCATACCCATTAAAAGAAAATAGAATACCTTTTTTGTTCTATTGTTTTCTATTAGGTTTAGGTGTTGACTTTTTTTCAGATACTGGAGGAATTCATGCTTATTCAATAGTATTTATTGCTTATTTACGTTCTTTTTTTGTGAGTGTTTTTTTTAAAAAAACACCAACAGATTTTACTTTTTTTAACTTAAAAACAGAACCTTTTGGAAAAGTTTTTAACTTCGTAGTAACTTTAACAATAATTCATCATTTTATCTTTTTTTCTTTTGCTAATTTTAGTCTTCAAAATTTCGGAAACGTACTTTTAAACACATTGTATTCAAGTATATTTACTTTAATTTTGTACTTTATTGGTACATATATTTTCATGAAAGATAAATAGTAATGCAAAGAAGTTTTTTTCTTTATTTTTTAATTACTCTAACAGGGTTCATTTTCATAGTCAGACTCTTTCAATTACAGGTTATTCAAGGTGAAGAATTTGACCCAATACACAATGCAGCTGTAAAAACAGAATATGTATATCCAGAACGTGGGTATATTTATGATAGAAATGGAAAGCTATTAGTTGCTAATCAACTTTCATATGATGTTATGGTGCAGCCAAATCAAGTTAAACCACTTGATACGTTAGAGTTTTGTAAACTTTTAAAAATTGATAAAGACGATTTTATAAAAAGATTCGAAAAGGCAGAAAATTATGCTTCTTATTTACCTTCAGTATTTTTAAAACAATTAGCCAAAGAAGACTTTGCTTACCTTCAAGAAAAACTCCATAAATACAGAGGTTTTTACATTCAAAAGAGAATAATTAGAGATTACCCGATAAAAGCAGCAGCAAATGTATTAGGTTATATTGGTGAAGTAAATGAACAAAAAGCTAAAGAAAATAGTTATTATCAGCAAGGTGAACTAGAAGGTAAAGATGGTGTTGAGCGACAATATGAAAGTATTTTAAGAGGTAAAAAAGGTAAACGTTATTTACTTAGAAATAGATTTAGTAGAATAACTGGTTCATATAAAAATGGAGAGAACGATACTTTACCTGTTAATGGTAAAGATTTAACTTTAACTTTAGATATTGACTTGCAACTTTATGCACAAAAGTTAATGAATGGTAAAAGAGGTGGAATTGTTGCAATAGAACCTTCATCAGGAGAGATTTTAGCACTGGTAACTTCTCCTTCCTATGACCCTAATATGCTTGTTGGTAGAAAACGTTCTCCAAATTCAGTAAAACTTTTTAAATTAGATAGTTTAGACAAACCAACTTTTGATAGAGGTTTGTTAGCTGCCTATCCTCCAGGATCACCCTTTAAAATGATGAATGCTTTAATTGGTTTACAAGAAGGTGTTATAAGTACTAACACAAAATTTTCATGTTATGGTGGCTTTAGGTATGGAAATAGACCAAATGAATTCATGAAATGTCATTGTGATATTTATGGCACTCCAATTAAATTAAAAACAGCTATATCAAAATCTTGTAATAGTTATTTTTCTAACACTTATAAAAGAATTGTAGAAAAA
>JABXIJ010000001.1 GCA_013373105.1 Flavobacteriaceae bacterium
CCTTCTTTATCTGCATCTAATATTGCTACTAACGAAACTTCAGGTAAATCTAAACCCTCTCTTAGTAAGTTTACACCAATTAGAACATCAAACAAACCTTTACGTAAATCTTGCATTATTTCAACTCGTTCTAAAGTATCAACATCAGAATGAATGTATCTACATCTAATATCTACTCTTGTAAGATATTTTGTTAATTCTTCTGCCATTCTTTTGGTAAGTGTAGTTACCAAAGTTCGTTCATCTTTTTCGACTCTTTGTTGAATTTCTTCAATTAAATCATCTATTTGATTTAGACTTGGTCTAACATCTATTGGTGGATCTAATAATCCTGTTGGTCTAATTATTTGTTCAACAAAAATACCTTCAGACTTTTGTAATTCGTAATCTGCAGGTGTAGCAGAAACATATATTACTTGATTTTGTATGGCTTCTAATTCCTCGAATTTAAGAGGTCTATTATCCATTGCTGCTGGTAATCTAAAACCATATTCCACTAAATTCTCTTTTCTGCTTCTGTCACCACCATACATTGCATGTGTTTGTGGAACTGTTACATGGCTTTCATCGATGACCATTACATAATCATCTGGAAAATAGTCTAATAAACAAAATGGTCTTGTGCCTGGAGCTCTACCATCTAAATATCTTGAATAGTTTTCTATACCAGAACAATAGCCTAATTCACGAATCATTTCTAAATCGAATTCAGTTCGTTCTAACAATCGTTTTGCTTCTAAAGGTTTACCAATTTCTTTGAAATAATCTACTTGTTTTACTAAATCTTCTTGAATTTGATGTATAGCATCTTGTAGAACATCTGGTGATGTAACAAATAAATTTGCTGGATAAATTGTTAAGTATTCGAACTTTTCTAAAATTGAATTGTTTTCTAGATTAAAAGATTCAATTTCTTCAATTTCATCTCCAAAAAAATGAACTCTATAGCCATGATCTCCATAAGAAGGATAAATGGTTACAACATCACCTTTTACTTTAAACTTCCCACTTTTGATTTCGGTTTCTGTTCTAGAGTATAAGCTTGTAACTAGTTGATGTAAAAACGTTGTTCTAGAAATTTGTTGGCCAACTTGTATTGGAATTACATTTTTCTTAAACTCTGTTGGATTTCCAATACCATATAAACAAGAAACTGAAGCTACTACCAAAATATCTCTTCTGCCTGAAAGCAGGGAAGAGGTTGTACTTAATCGTAAACGTTCAATATCCTCATTAATTGATAAATCTTTTTCTATGTAAGTTCCAGAAACAGGTATGTAAGCTTCTGGTTGATAATAATCATAATAGGATACAAAATATTCTACAGCATTGTTGGGGAAGAATTGTTTAAACTCAGAATACAACTGAGCTGCCAATGTTTTATTATGCGCTAAAACCAACGTTGGTCTTTTTACATTTTTAACAACATTTGCTATAGTAAATGTCTTACCAGAACCAGTTACTCCTAATAAAGTTTGGTATTTATCTCCATTTAAAATTCCGCTTGAAAGCTCTTTGATAGCTTCAGGTTGATCTCCAGTAGGAGAGAAGTCTGATACCAGTTTAAAATCCATGATGTAAAAATACTAATAGTCTTAAGAAAAATCAATTTCTAATTAAACTAAAATTACCTCTCTTATTAATAGTAGGTTTAGTTGGGTCAGATGGAACTAAGGTTACACTGTACCAATAATCATCTGAAGGTAAATTAGTACCTCCATAAGTACCATCCCAACCAGAACCATCAACTTGTATCTGACCTACAAGTTTTCCATATCTATTAAAAATATTAATACTACTATTTGGGTAGAAAGTTCTGTTAGCTCCTTTTACAACCCAAGTATCATTTTCATTATCGCCATTTGGTGTAAAGAATTTTGGGAATTGTAAAACAGATACAGTTAATGTTTTGTCTGGTGAACAACCATTTTTATCGTTTACAATAATTTGATAAATACCACCTTCTAAATTCTCAAAAAGAGGTTCATCTTGAAAACCTGCAATTGGTATTCTTGTGTTGGTGTCTGTGTTCAGTAAAGCAAATTGATAATCTCCAGGCCCTAAATTGTTACTAATGGTATCAATTGAAATAGATATATTATTTTCACTACCTAAATTATTAGATTCATCTACTATTGTTACAAAACTTCTATCTAATGTAGCTATGTTAGATTCGTTAATAACAATAGTTTCAATTCTAATACAATTTGTTCCATTAGTTGTGGTTGCAGTTACTGTATAAGTTCCTCCACTAGTTATGTTTGCATTGTCTAAGTTACTTATAACTGTACCATTTGCATCTTTCCATTCATAAGTATAAATATCTCCAGGATTTTCAACAGCAACATTTAATGGTATATTATTTAAACATAAAATTTGAGGCGTTGTCACAGTAAAATCTGGTAAAGAATTAATGATTAATTGAAATGAACCAGTAGTGTTTGTACATGAACTTGTTTTATTTTCAATTCTAAAATAGATAGTTTCAGTTCTATTTGAATTAGTATAAGGTGATGCTAGAGTATTTGTATTTGCATCAGCATTAGCTTGACTTATAAAGAAGCTAACATTATAATCACTTGCATTTCTAATACCTAAGATTTCTGGAATTTTTCCATTTAAATCAATTGTTTGAATAATACCATTTGTATCATCTCCATCATTATCATTATCACATTCTGTTAAATCTGTAACAGGATTTACAAATGGTTCTGGATATACTAAAACTTGAAAAGTAGAAAATACAGATGGACATTGTAAACCATTATTGTCTACAATAATAAAGAAGATAGTTTGTAAACCTGGATTGTCTGAGTTAAAGTCACTTGGAAAAGTAGTTTCTGCTGTTGTATTCTGAAAACTACTTGGATTAGCAATTATATTTGTTCTATTTTCTGCATCTTGTTGTGTAACATAATATTCTATAGTTAAACCAGTTCTGCCATTTAATATTTCTGTATTTTTTGTTGTTAAATCTATGTTTTGAGCAACTCTATTTCTAGGATCTGCATCTGATGGTGTAACAACATCACAAACCAATAAATCTGAAACAGTATTTGGTACAGTTGGTATTGGTTGAATAATAATTTTAAATGATGTATTTGCATTGTAACAACCAGTTCCAGTAGCTTGCGAAACTCTTACATATATGGTTTGTTCGCTAACAGTACCAGGTGTGAAGCCTGAAGGAGCTATATTAGTATAATTAGTATCGTTTGTTATGATATCTGTATTGTTAGTTGCTCCATTTTGTGAAGTATGAAAACTAACATTAAAGATTGCAGGATTTTGACTTCCTAAAATATCTGAAACTTTAGCTCTTAAGTTAATACCAGAATTTCTACCATCTGTTGTAGAACCAGATAAAGCATCATCACACTCTTCAATATCAGAAACAACATTAGCAGTTGGAACACTATGAACTTCTAAATAGAATTCTCCTAAGCCTTGACAATTATTATTAACCGTACTTATAATCTTGTAATAAATTGGAAATCGAATTCCTTCAGGAATAGTTGTAATATCTATTTTGTTGATGTCATTTCTATAATTTGTAATATCAATTTCGTTTAAAGAATTGTTTCTGTCTGAAGTACTTTCGTAATAGAAAACTTCCGTATTTGCTGGTGGATTAATTCCTGCTTCTATAGTAGTTTTATCAAGAGAGAAATTAGTTATTCCATCTGTGTCATCATTCATTCCAGGTGTATCATTTCCATTTGCATCTAATAAATCATCACAAACTGGAGGTTGAATTGTATTGTAAGGATTGTTTGCTATTTGTCCTACATTTACACGTAATTCAACAATATCTTTAAAACAACTTTGATCAGACAATACTCTAACATACACAGTATTAATAGTATTTACTTGAACTGGGTAAGAGGTAGGGTTTGTTATTTGAATAGTTGCATTTATATCTTCAAAGTACTCAAAAGTTGCGCCTGCTGTGTCTGTAATATTACTTTCAGCTGTAGTTAAATTTACAGTAGGATTAGTATCTGCAATGTCTATACATTGATCTAATTCTACAGGATTATTTTTAATAATTGGTAAAGGATTTACAGTTAAAGTAATTGCATTAGAAGGTATTTCTGTACAAGAATTACCTGTTCTAGTTAACAAAACTCTATATTGATTATTATTAAAACTAATTGGAACATCAGTTATTTGTAAATCTTTTGTATCAACTCCATTATAAACTGCATCATTTGTTAGGTTTGTCCAATTAGCGCCATTGTTGGTTGACAGTTGCCACTGAAGTAGATCTGCATTTGTGTCAATTATAATAACTCCAATATTATCTTCACAAAGTGCAACATCGACAAAATTGTTTACAATTATTGGTGCACTTGTTAAAAAATTAATATTTGGAGTTGTATAACCATCTGAATTTAAAACCAATCCATTTGCATCTACATTAAGAGGATCAGGTCCTAATCTTCCTAAACCATTACCTGTAAAACCAGCTTCAGTTACATCAAAACAATCATCACCATCTGCATCTAAATCTACAAAATCGAAAAAGTTATCTTGATTGGCAACTACTACAGAAGCAGCATCAGAATTTCTTATAGCAACAGCTAATACACCTGAGTCAGGAGAAGTTTCTAAAGCATCTAAAAGTCCATTAGTACCTACATTAGCTGCAGTTGCATTGTCAATTATACCATCGTTATTGGCATCTGTTACAGTAAGTCCAGATTCTACTAAATCGTAAATACCATCATTATCTGAATCTAAATCTATAGAGTTTGGTACACCATCATTATCAGTATCTATATTTAATGTAAAAGAATCAAAAACATCATCTAAACCATCTAAATTATTATCTGTATTTAATAAAGTAATGGTCTGATTTGCATTTTCAAATAAGTCAGGAATTCCATCATTATC